>CAJAES010000045.1 GCA_903938815.1 uncultured beta proteobacterium | reverse complement strand
GCCCGCACCCGGCGCGCCGACGTGGAAGATGTTCTCGGCGAAGGTCTTCAGCACCGGCTCGAGCCGTGCATAAACCTCGGGCTCGGCGCCCACCATCACGTTCAGGCGGCCGGCCTCGGCCTCGACCGGCGTGCGCGACAGCGGCGCATCCACGAACACCATGCCGGCGGCGGCGCAGCGCTCGCGCAGGCTCGCGGTGGCGTCCGGCTCCGAGGTGGAGCAGTCGACGATCAGCAGCCCGGGCTTCGGTGCCATCAGCACACCCTGCATGGCCGATTCCACCTGCGGCGAGCCGGTGACGCACAGGAACAGGATCTCGCTGTTCGCGGCCAGCGCGGCGTAGGTGGGCGCTACCGTGGCGCCGGCCGCGAGAAGGTCGGCCACGCGCTCGCGGTTGCGGTGCACGGTCAGGCTCAGGCGGTGGCCGTGGGCCAGCAGGTTCCTTGCCATGCCGTGGCCCATCAGGCCGCTGGCGCCGATGAATCCGATGTCGAGTGCCATGGTGCTCAGCCCCGGCCCACGTAGGGCATCTTGGTGGCCATCACGGTCGTGAACAGCACGTTGGCGCTCAGCGGCAGGCTGGCCATGGCCATGAAGGTGTCCACCACTGCCTGCAGGTCCATGCGCGGCTCGGGGCGGATGCTGCCGTCGGCCTGGGGCACGCCGGCGACCATCTTCTCGGTCATGTCGCTGGCCACGTTGCCGATGTCGATCTGGCCCACGGCGATGTCGAAGGGCCGGCCGTCGAGCGCCGCCGTCTTCGTCAGGCCCGTGACCGCGTGCTTGGTAGCGGTGTAGGCGATGGAGCCCGGGCGCGGCGCGTGGGCGGAGATCGAGCCGTTGTTGATGATGCGCCCGCCCATCGGCCGCTGCTCCTGCATCAGCTTGAAGGCCTGCGCGAGGCAGAAGAACGCGCCGTTGAGGTTCACGTCCACGGCGCGGCGCCAGGTGGCGGGGTCGTAGTCGCCCGGCAGGGTGGTGGGCAGCGATATGCCGGCGTTGTTGAACAGCAGGTCGAGCCGGCCGAAGCGCTGCTTCACGTCGGCGAAGAGCCGCGCGACGGCGTGTTCGTCGCCGACGTCGCAGGGCATGGCCACGCCGCGCGAGCCTGCTTCTCCGGCGGCAGCGATGGCGGCCTGCAGGGCGTCGGCCCGGCGGCCGACGAACACGACGTGCCAGCCGGCCTTCAGCAGGCCCGTGGCACAGCCCTGGCCGATGCCCGAGCCAGCGCCCGTGACGAGTGCGATCTTGTCCATGTCAGTGGTTGTCCTTGGGAACGAATGAGCCGCGCTTGCCGCGCAGGAAGTCGAGGTCCGCGCCTTCGTCGGCCTGCAGCACGTGGTCGATGTAGAGCTTCCAGTAGCCGCTGTCCAGCGGCGGCACCGGGGGCGTCCAGCCCTCACGGCGACGGGCGAGCTCGGCGTCGTCCACGTGCAGGTGCAGGCTGCGGCCGGCGACGTCCAGCGTGATCAGGTCGCCGTTCTTCACCAGCGCCAGCGGCCCGCCCGCGGCGGCTTCGGGTGCGGTGTGCAGCACCACGGTGCCGTAGGCGGTGCCGCTCATGCGGGCGTCGCTGATGCGGACCATGTCGGTGATGCCCTTGCGCAGCACCTTGGGCGGCAGCGGCATGTTGCCCACCTCGGCCATGCCGGGGTAGCCCTTGGGGCCGCAGTTCTTGAGCACCAGGACGCAGGTCTCGTCGACGTCGAGGTTCTCGTCGTCGATGCGCGCGTGGAAATCGTCGCTGTCCTCGAACACCACCGCGCGCCCGGTGTGCTGCATCAGCGCGGGCGTGGCGGCACTGGGCTTGATGACGGCGCCGCGCGGCGACAGGTTGCCGCGCAGCACGGCGATGCCGGCCTTTTCCTTGAAGGGCTTGTCGAAGGTCTTGATGACGCGCGGATCGAAGTTCTGCGCATCGGCAATGTTCTCGCCGACCGTGCAGCCGTTGGCCGTGACGGCGTCCAGGTGCAGCAGCGATGCGATTTCCTTCATGACCACCGGCAGCCCGCCCGCGTAGCAGAAGTCCTCCATCAGGTGCTCGCCGCTCGGCTGCATGTTCAGAAGGCAGGGCAGATCGCTGCCCAGGCGGTCGAAGTCGTCGACCGTGAGCGGCACGCCCAGCCGGCCCGCGATGGCGATCAGGTGGATCACGGCGTTGGTGCTGCCGCCGATGGCGGCCAGCGTGCGGATGGCGTTCTCGAAGGCCTCGCGCGTGAGCACCTGCGAGATCTTCATGTCCTCGTGGACCATGTCGACGATACGGCGGCCCGCGTTGCGCGCGATCACGTTGCGCCGGCCGTCCACCGCCGGGTAGGCGGCATTGCCCGGCAGGCCGATGCCCAGAGCCTCGACCATGCTGGCCATGGTGCTGGCCGTGCCCATGGTCATGCAGTGGCCGTGGCTGCGGTGCATGCAGCTCTCGGCCTCGAAGAAGTCGGCCAGCTTCAGGGTGCCGGCGCGCACCTGCTCGCTCATGCTCCAGACGCCGGTGCCCGAGCCCAGTTCCTGGCCGCGCCACTTGCCGCTGAGCATGGTCCCGCCGCTGACGCCGATGGTGGGCAGGTCGACGCTGGAAGCACCCATCAGCAGGCTGGGGGTGGTCTTGTCGCAGCCGAAGAGCAGCACCACGCCGTCGACCGGGTTGGCGCGGATGCTCTCCTCCACATCCATGCTGGCGAGGTTGCGGTACAGCATGGCCGTGGGGCGCATCAGCGTCTCGCCGAGCGACATCACCGGGAACTCGAGCGGGAAGCCGCCGGCCTCGTAGACGCCGATCTTCACCTGCTCGGCGAGCGTGCGGAAGTGGCTGTTGCAGGGCGTGAGCTCGCTGAAGGTATTGCAGATGCCGATGACCGGCCGGCCGTCGAACTGGTCGTGCGGAACGCCCTTGCCCTTGACCCAGCTCCGGTAGGCGAAGCCGTCCCGGTCCTGCCGGCCGAACCACTGCTGGCTTCTGAGTTCCGACGGTTTCTTCCTGGGTTTTTCGCTCATGGGACTGTTCTGGCTTTCCCGGGTGGACACCC
Organism: uncultured beta proteobacterium; assembly: GCA_903938815.1. Classification (GTDB taxonomy): domain Bacteria; phylum Pseudomonadota; class Gammaproteobacteria; order Burkholderiales; family Burkholderiaceae_C; genus Rubrivivax. The sequence continues at coordinate 51,297 of CAJAES010000045.1, read as the reverse complement.
GGTCATCTGTAAATACTATGGTATGACGAATGAACCCGCAGCCGCGAAAACCCCAGATCGCCTCCCATGACGCCTCCCATGACGAAACCCGACCTTCTCGCCATCGCCAAGCCGTCCCCCCTGCTGGCCCCGCAGCTCGCTGCCGACTTCACGGTGCACGAGCGCCTGCACGAGGCCGACCCCGCCGCCTTCGCCGCCATCGCGCCGCGTATCCGCGCCATCGCGGGCGGTGGCGAGTCGCGCATCACGGGTGAGTTGATCGCGCAGCTGCCCGCGCTCGAGATCATCTCCATCATGGGCGTCGGCTACGACGGCGTGGACGTCGCCGCCGCGAAGGCGCAGGGCGTCATGGTCACGCACACGCCCGACGTCCTGAACGACGATGTCGCCGACCTCGCCATCGGCCTGATGCTGTGCGCCGCGCGCCAGCTGCCGGCGGCGGACCGCTTCGTGCGCGAGGGCCGCTGGCCCGCCGGCGCCATGCCGCTCGCGCGCAAGATGTCCGGCGCGCGCGTGGGCATCGTGGGCATGGGCCGCATCGGGCAGGCCATCGCGCTGCGCGCCGCGGCCTTCGGCATGCGCATCGCCTACACCGCGCGCACCGCCAAGACGGCCTTGCCCTACCTGTACCACCCGTCGCCCGCGGCCCTGGCGGCGGAAAGCGATTTCCTCGTCGTCATCACCCCCGGCGGCGCGGCCACCCGCAAGCTCATCGACGCCGAGGTGCTGCGCGCACTAGGCACGAACGGCATCCTCGTCAACGTGGCGCGCGGTTCCGTGGTCGACGAGTCGGCCCTGATCGAGGCCCTGGAGCAGGGCGTCATCGCTGGCGCGGCGCTGGACGTCTTCGAGAACGAGCCGAACGTTCCCGAGCGGCTGCGGGCTCTGCCGCAGGTGGTGCTGGCGCCGCACATCGGCAGCGCGACCACGGCCACGCGGCAGGCCATGGCCGACCTGGCCTACGTGAACCTGCGCGAGCACTTTGCCGGCCGCCGCCCGCAGACCCCCGTGCCCGAGTGCCGCTAGGTTCAGGGAAATCCCCGGGTTCGCTTCCGTTCAATCATCATACGATAAGCCCACGGCGCCCAGACGCTGTCCGACGCATTCCTACAGGAGACACACGCATGAAGCTGAAGATGTTGATGGCCGCGCTGTTTGCCGCGGGCCTGGTGGCCTCAGGCCCCGCCGCCGCCCAGGAAAAGCTCACCGTCTGGTGGGCCAAGGGTTACTACAAGGGCGAGGACGACGCGCTGTTCGCCGCCATCAAGAAGTTCGAGACCAAGTACCCGAAGATCAAGGTCGACCTGAGCCTGTACGCGCCGCAGGAGTCGATCCCGAAGTCGGTCGCCGCCATGGACGCGGGCAATCCGCCCGACGTGTCCTACGCCGACGTGTACGACTTCCAGGTCACCGCCAAGTGGGCCTACGAAGGCAAGCTGGAAGACCTGACCAGCATCATCGACCCGTTGCGCGCCAAGTTCGAGCCGCAGGCGCTGAGCACGACCTTCCTCTACAACAGCACCAACCAGAGCCGGGCGTACTACGCCTTCCCGATCAAGCAGCAGACCATGCACATCCAGTACTGGAAGGACATGCTGACCGATGCGGGCTTCAAGGAAAGCGACATCCCGAAGGACTGGGCGGGCTACTGGAGCTTCTGGTGCGAGAAGGTCCAGACCGGCTACCGCCAGAAGACGGGCAATCGCGCCTTCGGCACCGGTTTCCCGATGGGCGTGGACGCGAGCGACTCGTTCTTCTCGTTCCTGACCTTCATGGACGCGTACAACGTCAAGCTGGTCAACGACTCCGGCAAGCTGCTGGTCGATGACCCGACCGTTCGTGCCGCGCTCATCAATGCCGTCACGGACTACACCGCGGTCTACACCAAGGGCTGCACCCCGCCGTCGTCGACGAGCTGGAAGGACCCGGACAACAACGTCGCCTTCCACAACAAGACGATCGCGCTGACCCACAACGCGACGATCTCCATCGCCGCGAAGTGGCTCGACGACTCCACGAACGCCTCCCTGACCGAAGCGCAGCGCGCCACCGCCAAGGCGAACTACGAGCAGAAGATCGCCACGGCCGGCTTCCCCAACAAGCCCGACGGCAGCAAGATGACCTATCGTGCCGCCGTCAAGACCGGTGTCATCTTCAAGGACAGCAAGAACAAGGCGGCTGCCAAGCAGTTCGTGGCCTTCATGCTGGACGAAGCCAACCTGACGCCTTATGTCGAGGGCTCCCAGGGCCGCTGGTTCCCGGTCACCAAGGCGGCGCAGCAGCGTCCGTTCTGGAAGGCCGACCCGCACCGCACGGCTGTCTACAACCAGTTCATGGCCGGCACCAGCTCGTTCGAATTCACCAAGAACTACAAGTTCACGGTGCTGAACAACGAAAACGTCTGGGCCAAGGCGATGAACCGCGTTCTCAACGAGAAGGTGCCGGTTGACAAGGCCGTGGACGAGATGATCGCCCGCATCAAGGCCGTCGCGAACTGATCCACCCCCGAGGCGCCAGCGGCGCTTCGTTCTTCGGGGAAGGGGGCGCCGCCAGCGGCGCCCTCGCTCCCGGTGGGCACTGCCAGCGGCCCGGCGCAGCCGATGCCGCAGCAGTCCCTGACTTGTGCATCCGGACCCTCGCATGACAGCCGCCACCGTTCACCCCGAAGCCGCGCCGAAGCCGGCGAAGACGCTCACGCAGTGGGAATTCTGGGGCCGCATGCTCGTGCTGCCCTACATCCTGGTGTTCGTGGTCTTCGTCGTCTACCCCGTCTGCTACGGGCTCTGGCTGGCGCGGGACCCTGCCAGCTACGCACAGCTGGCGGACGACCCCATCTTCTTTCGCACCGCGATCAACACCGTGGTGTTCCTCCTGGTCGCGGTCAACCTCAAGATGGTGATCGCGCTCGGCCTGTCGGGCTTCTTCGTGCAGACGCGCTGGTGGATCAAGGCGCTGTCGCTGTTGTTCATCCTGCCCTGGGCCGTGCCGTCGATCCCGACGATCCTCTCGGTGCGGTTCATGCTGAACCCCGAGTGGGGCGTCATCAACAGCACCTACTTCCGCATGACCGGCCTGGACGGCCCGAACTGGCTGAACGACCCCACGCTCGCGATGATCTTCGCGATGCTCATGCACATCTGGAAGAGCCTGCCCTTCTGGACGCTGATCCTGCTGGCCGGCCGGCTGGCCATTCCCACCGAGCAGTACGAGGCTGCAAGCGTCGACGGCGCCACGCGCTGGCAGAAGTTCCGCTTCATCACCTGGCCTTCGATGAAGGGCCTGTATTTCACGTCCACCATCCTCAGCCTGATCTGGACGCTCGGGGACTTCAACAGCGTCTACCTGCTCACGGGCGGCGGGCCGGCCGACCTGACCCACGTGCTCGCGACGCTGGGCATCCGCTATCTGCGCCTGGACCAGATTGCGCTGGCCATGGCGTCCATCGTGGTGGCGCTGCCCTTCGTGCTGCCTCTGGTGTTCCTGATGATGAAGAGGCTGGGCAAATGAAACTCAAGGCCATCCTGACCGAGGCGCAGCTGCTGCTGGTCGGCATCCCGGTGCTGCTGTGGACGCTGATTCCCGTCTATCACATGGTGCTGTTCGCGATTTCAGAGCGCGACACCGCCACCTCTGGCCGCCTGTGGCCCAAGAACCCGACGCTGGACAACTTCCAGGTCGTGTTCGAGCAGAAGCACCTGTACCTGCAGCACTTCTGGCAGCAGCTGGGCAACAGCCTGATGATCGCCGTGGCAGTGGGCCTGCTCACGCTGTTCGTGTCCACCTGCGCGGCCTTCGCGATCAGCCGCCTGAAGGTGCGCGGCGGGCGCACGGTGATGAACCTGGCGCTGTTCACGTACTTCATCCCGGCCGCCTTCCTGGCCGTGCCCATGTACAAGACCATGGCCAACTACGGGCTGCTCAACAACAAGTGGTCGCTGGTGCTGGCGATGGTGACCATCGCCTCGCCGTACTGCATCTGGGTGCTCAAGCAGGCCAGCGACAAGCTGCCCTGGGAACTGGATGAAGCCGCCCGCATGGACGGCGCCACGCCGCTGCAGCTGTTTCGCCTGGTGTACGTGCCGCTGATGGTTCCGAGCCTGGTGGCCGTGGGGACGTATTCGCTGCTGCTGGCCTGGAACGAATACCTCTACGGCTTCCTGCTGCTGAGCAAGGAGACCGACCTCACCCTCGCCGTGGCGCTGGGCAACTTCCTGGGGGCCGACGACTCGCCCTGGGAATTGCTGATGGCCACCGGCGTCATCTATGCGCTGCCACCGGCGGCGATCTACTACGCATTCAAGCGTTACATGGTGTCTGGCCTGACCGCCGGCGCAGTGAAGAGCTAACAGGCAAAGACATGGCAGCGGTTTCGTTCAAGAACATCCAGAAGGCCTACGGCAAGGTCAAGGTCCTGCACGGTCTGGGCTTCGACATCGCCGACGGCGAGTTCGTGGTGCTCGTGGGCCCGAGCGGCTGCGGCAAGAGCACGCTGCTGCGCATGCTGGCGGGACTGGAGGAGATCACCGGCGGCGAGATCCTCATCGACGGCAAGGTGGTCAACGACCTGGAGAGCAAGGACCGCGACATCGCGATGGTCTTCCAGAGCTACGCCTTGTACCCGCACATGACCGTGCGCGAGAACATGGCCTTCAGCCTGCGCCTGCGCAAGGCCGATGCCACCGCCACGGCGCAGCGCGTCGACAAGGCGGCGCGCATCCTGAACCTCGACCCGCTGCTCGACCGCTACCCGCGCGAGCTTTCCGGCGGCCAGCGCCAGCGCGTGGCCATGGGCCGCGCCATCGTGCGCGATCCGAAGGTCTTCCTGTTCGACGAGCCGCTGTCCAACCTGGACGCCAAGCTTCGCGTGGCCATGCGTGCCGAGATCAAGGCGCTGCACCAGCGGCTGAAGACGACCACCGTCTACGTCACGCACGACCAGATCGAGGCCATGACCATGGCCGACCGCATCGTCGTGATGCACGACGGCATCATCGAGCAGATCGGCACGCCGCTCGAACTCTTCGACCGGCCGGGCAACCTGTTCGTCGCGCAGTTCATCGGCTCGCCGGCCATGAATGTCTTCGAGGGCACGCTCAGGGCGGGCGCGGTCGAGGCCCTGGGCAGCCGCTGGCCGGTGCCTGCGGGCCTGGGCCAGGACGGGCACGCCGTTCACTACGGCATCCGCCCGACGGACCTGATGCTCGGCGACAGCGGCATCGCGGCGCAGGTGGTGGTGGTCGAGCCCACCGGCGCCGAAACCGAGCTGCTGCTGCAGATCGGCGAAGAGAAGCTGGTGCTCGTGATGCACGGCCGCACCGACGCCCAGCCCGGCGACACGGTTCATCTGACGATGGACGCGGCCAAGGCGCACGTCTTCGACCGCGCCTCCGGCGCCCGCATGGGGTGATGCCGTGGCCCGTGCTTGGCGCGTGGTGGTGATGGGTGTCAGCGGTTGCGGCAAGAGCACCGTCGGCCGTGCGCTCGCCGCGCGTCTGGGTGTCAACTTCGTCGAGGGTGACGCCCTTCACTCCGAGCAGAACGTGGCCCGCATGGCCGCCGGCATCGCCCTGACCGACGCCGACCGCCACGGCTGGCTGCAGGCCGTGGCCGCGCAACTGAGCCACGCCACGGCCGCCGCCAGCGGCGTGGTGGTGTCGTGCTCGGCCCTCAAGCGCGCCTACCGTGACCTGCTGCGCGCCGGCGCGCCTGACCTGCGTTTCGTGTTCCTGCACGGCAGCCCGGCCCTGCTGGCCGAGCGCCTTGCCGCGCGAAGCGGGCACTACATGCCGCCTTCGCTGCTGCAGAGCCAGCTGCAGACTCTGGAGCCCCCGGGCCCCGATGAAGCGGCCATCGCGCTCGACATCGCGTTGCCGCCGCAGGCCCTGGTGGACGAAGCCTGCCGCCGTCTGCACGACAACATCGGGCTTGCCACATGAGCACCTTCACCCAGACCCTGCTGTTCACCGACGTCGACGGCCGCGCGCGTTTCCGCGATGTGCCCATCGACCTGACCGAGGGCAAGCCCGAGGCGCGCTTGTCGCCGCTGATGCCCAGCGGTGGGCTGCAGCTGCGCGAGAGCCCGGTCGGCTTTCGCAGCAGCTTTCATTGCACCGGCACGCCGCAATGGGTTTTCATCCTGCGCGGGCAGATGGAAATCGGTCTGCAGGACGGCAGCTCGCGCGTCTTCGGCCCCGGGCAGCACTTCTTCTCCGCCGACACCCTGCCCGACGGGGCGGCCTTCGATGCCGCCCTGCACGGCCACTGGAGCCGCCAGGTGGGTGACGAGCCCCTGATCACCGCCTTCGTCCGCGGATGAAGTCCAGCATCAAGAACGTTCTCGGCACCACGCTCGACGTGCTCGGGGAGGCCATCGTCTCGGGTCGCTACCCCGTGGGCAGCAGCATCCCCCCGGAGCCGACGATGGGCGAGGAGCTCGGCGTCAGCCGCACGGTGGTGCGCGAGGCGATCAAGTCCCTCGTGGCCAAGGGCATCGTCAGCACCGGCCCCAAGGTGGGCACCCGGGTGCTGCCGGCCGAGCAGTGGAACTGGTTCGACCCCGATGTCGTCGCCTGGCAGAGCAAGATCGGCCTCTCGCGCGAGTTCCTTCGCGACCTGCAGGAACTGCGCCGCGTCGTGGAGCCGGCAGCCGTGCGGCTGGCGGCCGAACGGGCCACCGCGGCTGACATCGCCGAGATCGAGGCGGCATTCGCCGGCATGAAATCGGCCATCGAAAAGGGCGGCGACTACGTCCGCTTCGACCTGCTCTTCCACCAGGGCCTGCTGCGCGCCTGCCACAACCGAATGCTGGTGCAGATGGGCAAGGCCATCGGGGCGCTGCTGCGCACCAGCTTCGAGATTTCCACCAGCAAGCCCGACGGCCCGCGCGAATCGCTGCCGCTGCACCGCGCCGTGCTGGACGCCGTGATCGCCCGCTCGCCCGCGAAGGCCGAGCGCGCGATCCTGGTGCTGATCGACGGCGCGAAGGAGGACATCGAGCTCGTGCTGTCCTCCCGCCGCAAGCTGCCTTCGCTGGCCGTGCCGGCGGTTCCCCTCAAGGCGCCTTCCCGGGCCAGGACGGTCAAGACATGAGATTGCTGATCACCGGCGGCGCCGGTTTCGTGGGCGCCCGTCTGGCGCGCACCCTGCTCGCGCGCGGCCGCCTCGACGGCCGCACGATCGAATCTCTGGTCATCGCCGACCAGATCGCGCCGCCCGCAGACCTGGCCGCAGATGCCCGCGTCGAGGCTCGCGTGGGCCCGCTGCTCGGCCACTGCGCAGCACTGGCGCACGAGCCTTTCGACGGCGTGTTCCACCTCGCTTCCGCGGTGTCCGGGGAGTGCGAGGCCGATTTCGACCTCGGCCTGCGCTCCAACCTCGATTCCACGCGGGCGCTGCTCGATGCGCTGCGCGCGCGCGTGCTGGCCGGCCACGCTCCCGCGAAGCTGGTCTTCTCCAGTTCGGTGGCCGTCTTCGGGCCCGACCCTGTCGTGCCGCTGCCAGATCTCGTCACCGACACCACCTTGCCCGCGCCCCAGACGAGCTACGGCATGCACAAGCTCGTGTGCGAGCACCTGATCTCCGACTGGACCCGCAAGGGCTTCATCGACGGCCGCGCCGCGCGGCTGATGACCGTCACGGTGCGCCCTGGGCGGCCCAACGGCGCCGCCAGTTCGTTCTTCAGCGGGATCATCCGCGAGCCGCTCGCCGGCGAGCCGGCCATCTGCCCGGTGGACGCCAGCGTGTCGCACCCGGTGACCTCGCCGCAGAGAACCGTGGAAGGGCTGATCGCCGTCTACGAGGCCAGCCGCGAGGCCTTCGGCGGGCGGCTCGCGCTGAACCTGCCGGCGCTCAACGTGACGGTGCAGCAGATGCTGGACGCACTGGAATCCGTGGCCGGCCCGCAGGTGCGCGCCCGCGTGAGCTTCCAGCGCGACGAGCGCATCGCCGGCATCGTGGCGGGCTGGTCGCGCGGCGCCACGGCCGAACGCGCCGCCCGGCTGGGCCTGCAGCCCGAGGCCTGCTTCGAAGACATCATCCGCCAGTACATCGCCGACTGCGCGGGCCATCCGACCGCATTGAAGGGCTTGCAATGAACCAGATCGACCTGAAGGGCCGTGTCGCTGTCGTCACCGGCGGAGCGCAGGGCATCGGCTACGCCATTTCCGAACGTCTGCTGAACTCCGGCGCCAGCGTCGTGATCTGGGACATCGATGCCGCGCTGCTCGACGCCGCGTGCCGTTCGCTGTCGGCGCTGGGGCCTGTCAGCGGGGCGGTGGTGGAGCTCACCGACGACGCCGCGGTGGCAGCGGCCACGGCCGCGCAGCCGCGCATCGACATCCTCGTCAACAACGCCGGCATCACCGGCGGCAACGCCACCACCTGGGAACTCGACCCCGCCGTCTGGCGCCGCGTGATCGAGGTCAACCTGATCGCGCCGTACCTGACCTGCCGGCACGTGGTGCCGCACATGATCCAGCGCGGCTGGGGTCGCATCGTCAACATCGCCTCGGTGGCTGGCAAGGAAGGCAACCCGAATGCCTCGCACTACAGCGCCAGCAAGGCGGGACTGATCGCGCTGACCAAGTCGGTGGCCAAGGAAACCGCCACGAAGGGCATCCTCGTCAACGCCATCACGCCCGCCGTCGCCAAGACGGCGATGTTCGAGCAGATGACGCAGGCGCACATCGACTACATGCTCGGCAAGATCCCGATGGGCCGCCTGCTGGAAGTGCAGGAGATCGCGGCCATGGTGGCCTGGCTGAGCAGCGAGGACTGCAGCTTCTCCACGGGCGCGGTGTTCGACATCACCGGCGGGCGCGCGACCTACTGACCGACCGCCGGGGCGCCTCGACCCCGGCCGTGCTGCCTACCCGATGCGGCCCAGCAGCAGGTATTCCATCAGCGCCTTCTGCACGTGCATGCGGTTCTCGGCTTCGTCCCAGACCACCGACTGCGGGCCGTCGATGACCTCGGCGGTGACTTCCTCGCCGCGGTGCGCCGGCAGGCAGTGCATGAAGAGCGCGTCGGGCTGGGCCACGGCCATCATCTCGTCGTCCACGCACCAGTCGACGAACGCCTTGCGGCGCTGCTCGTTCTCGGCCTCGTAACCCATGCTGGTCCAGACGTCGGTCGTGACCAGGTGCGCGCCGGCACAGGCTTCCAGCGGGTGCTTGAAGACCTTGTAGCAGTCGCGGTTGCGGATGCCCGCCACGGCGGGGTCGATCTCGTAGCCGCTGGGCGTGCTCACGTGGACCGTGAACCCCAGGGTCTCGGCCGCCTGCAGCCAGGTGTTGGCCATGTTGTTACCGTCGCCCACCCAGGCCACCACCTTGCCCTCGATGCTTCCGCGGCGCTCGATGTAGGTGAAGATGTCGGCCAGGATCTGACAGGGGTGGTATTCGTTCGTCAGCCCGTTGATGACCGGCACGCGCGAGTGCGCCGCAAAGGCCTCGAGCTTGGATTGCTCGTAGGTGCGGATCATCACGATGTCGACCATGCGGCTGATCACGCGCGCGCTGTCGGCCACGGGCTCGGCGCGGCCGAGCTGGCTGTCGCCGGTGGTCAGGTGCACCACCGAGCCGCCCATCTGGTACATGCCGGCCTCGAAGCTCACGCGGGTGCGGGTGCTGGCCTTCTCGAAGATCATCGCCAGCGTGCGGTCCACCAGCGGCTGGTAGCGCTCGTAGTTCTTGAAGCGCGTCTTGATGATGCGCGTGCGCTCGAGCAGGTAGGCGTATTCCTCGGTGCGCAGATCCTTGAACTGGAGATAGTGCTTCATCAGCGTGGCGCCCGGCTTCATGGGGTGGCGAGGAATTCCCGCACCAGCGGTGCGAGGATCGCGACGATCTGCGCGGCCTCGTCGGCCGACAGGATCAGCGGCGGCACCAGTCGGATCACGCGGTCGGCCGTGACGCTGAGCATCAGCCCGGCGTCGGCGGCGCGCTGCAGGATCACGCCGCAGGGGCGGTCGAGCTCGATGCCGATCATCAGGCCCGCGCCGCGCACCTCCACCACGCCGGCCACGCCGGAGAGCGCCTGCTTCAGGCCACCGGAAAGTAGTCCGCCCACGTGCGCCGCGTTGGCCATCAGGCCGTCTTCTTCCATGATGCGCAGCGTCTCGACGCCCGCACGCATGGCCAGCGGGTTGCCGCCGAAGGTGGTGCCGTGGTTGCCCGGGCCGAGCACGTTCACGGCCTTGGGGCCGCAGACGATGGCGCCGATCGGCACGCCCGAGCCCAGGCCCTTGGCCAGCGGCATCACGTCGGGCACGACGCCTGCCCACTGGTGCGCGAACCACTTGCCGGTGCGGCCGATGCCGCATTGCACCTCGTCGAGCATCAGCAGCCATTCCTGGCGGTCGCACAGGGCGCGCAGGCTGCGAAGGTAATCCCAGCGGCTCGGGTGGATGCCGCCTTCGCCCTGGATGGTCTCCAGGAACACGGCCACGACGTTGGGGTTGGTGCGCGCGACGTGCTCGACCGCGGCCAGGTCGTTCAGCGGCACCCGCACGAAGCCTTCCACCAGCGGGCCGAAGCCGGCCTGCACCTTCGGGTTGGCGGTGGCCGACAGCGTGGCGATGGAGCGCCCGTGGAAGGCGCCCTCGTAGACGATGATCTCCGGGCGCTCGATGCCACGGTCATGGCCGTACTTGCGCGCGATCTTCAGCGCCCCTTCGTTGGCCTCGAGCCCGGTGGAGCAGAAGAAGGCGCCCGACAGCCCGGACAGCTCGCACAGCTTCGTGGCCAGCTGCTCCTGCAGCGGCACCTCGTAGTAGTTGGAGCAGTGGATCAGCTTGCCGATCTGGTCCTGCAGCGCGGGCACGAGCTTCGGGTGTGCGTGCCCCAGCGTGTTGACGGCAATGCCGCCCAGACCGTCGAGGTACTTCTTGCCATGGGTGTCCCAGACCCAGCAGCCTCGGCCGTGCGCCAGCGCGATGGGCAGGCGGCCGTACGTGTTCAGCACGTGCGGCATCGGGCGGGACTGGGTGGTTTCCGGGGCGTTCATCTGCGGTCCTGGTTGACGGAGCGGGGCTGATGATTCTAGAGGCCGGGCCTGTCATGCTGCGACGCAACAGAACGCGGGCACAATCCTCCGAATTCATGAGCAAGACGCGCCAGTACACCATCCAGGGCATCACGCAGGACGGCCGCACGTTTCGCCCCAGCGACTGGGCGGAACGCCTCGCCGGGGCGATGTCGTGCTTCCGCCCGGGCGGCACGCAGGGTGGCATCGGCGCGTTCATCGGCTACTCGCCCTACTGCGTGCCGCGCTCGGTCGGCAACGTGAAGTGCGTGATCGTCGACGAGGCCCTGAAGGCCCTGGAGCCGATGGCCTGGGACTTCGTGATGAACTTCGCCCGCGACAACGGCCTCAAGGTCCTGGAGGGCGGGGCGCCCGCGGAGTGACGTGCGGGGGTGGCTCTTCGCGAGCGGCCAAGCCGGGACCCCGACCTGATGACCTGAGCCGGGGGGGGCGAGCAGGCCCGAGCCGGAAGGCCCACGCCAGCAGGGTCCAAACCAGCAGGGCCCAAACCAGCAGGGCCCGAGCCGGAAACAACAAAGCCCGCGTCAGCGGGCTTTGCAGCGTGGAGCCAGCGGGCTCCGGCGTCGGACTCAGGCTGCTGCTGCGGCGGCGCCCAGAGCCTTGATCTTCGCGGACAGGCGGCTCTTGTGGCGAGCGGCCTTGTTCTTGTGGAAGATGCCCTTGTCAGCGACGGAGTCGATGACCTTCTGCGCGTCCTTGAACAGATCGCCGGCCTTCGACTTGTCGCCGGTGAGCACAGCCTTCTGCACGTTCTTTATGACGGTGCGGAAATGCGAGCGAAGCGAAGAGTTCGCCGAGTTCAGCTTCACGTCCTGGCGAGCGCGCTTGCGGCCGGAGGCGAGGCGGACGGTCTTCTTCTTGGCTTTGGACGATGTTGCCATGCTGCTGTGCTAGGGATGCTTGAAGTGCAAAGACTGTCGAGTGTAGCAGGGTCTGGCCAGGTGTGCAAAGCCCGCCCGCTACAATCTGCACTGTCCGATGAACCTGCTGAAATCCGCCTCCATCGTCTCGTTGCTGACGCTCGCTTCCCGCGTCACCGGGCTGGTGCGGGAGCAGCTGGTGGCGGCCGCCTTCGGCGCCAGCGCCGCCACGGACGCCTTCAACGTCGCGTTCCGCCTGCCCAACCTGTTCCGGCGCCTCTTTGCAGAGGGCGCATTCTCCCAGGCCTTCGTGCCCGTGCTGGCCGCCACGCGCGCAGCCGAGGGCGACGAAGTCACGCGGCGGCTGGTGGACGCCGTGGCCACCGTGCTCACCTGGACGCTGATCGCCGTCTGCGCGCTGGGCGTCGTCGGCGCCCCGATCCTGGTGTGGCTGATGGCTTCCGGCCTGGAACGCTTCGACACGGCGGTGCTGCTCACCCGCTTCATGTTCCCGTACATCGGCTTCATGTCGCTCGTGGCCTTGTCCGCGGGCATCCTGAACACCTGGAAGCGCTTCGCGTTGCCCGCCGCCACGCCGGTGCTGCTGAACCTGTCGTTCATCGTCGCGGCCTGGCAGGGAGCGCCCTGGTTCGAGCGCATGGGCCTGGACCCGATCCTCGCGCTCGCGGCCGGCGTGATGCTCGGCGGCGTGCTGCAGCTCGCCGTGCAGTGGCCGGCGCTGCGCCGCGTGGGTTGCCTGCCGCGCATCGGAATGGGCCCGCGCGCGGTGCACGACGCCTGGCGCCATCCGGGCGTGCAGCGTGTGCTGCGCCAGATGGCGCCCGCGCTGCTGGGGGTCTCGGTGGCGCAGATCTCGCTGCTCATCAATACGCAGATCGCCTCCCACGTGGGCGTGGGTGCGGTGTCGTGGCTCACGTATGCCGATCGCCTGATGGAGTTCCCGACGGCGCTGCTGGGCGTGGCGCTGGGCGTGGTGCTGCTGCCGCAGCTCTCGGCGGCCCGGGCCAAGGAAGATGCCGCGGCGTTCTCGGCGCTGCTGGACTGGGGCCTGCGGCTCGTGCTGCTGCTGGCACTGCCATGCGCGCTGGCGCTGCTGATCTTTCCGCAGGCGCTGGTGGCGGTGCTCTTCCACTACGGCGCCTTCGAGGCGCGCGACGTGCAGATGACCGTGCAGGCCCTGATGGGCTACGGCGTCGGCCTGATGGGCCTGATCGGCCTGAAGATCCTGGCGCCGGCTTTCTATGCGCGGGAGAACGTCAAGACACCGATGAAGGTGGGCATCGTGGCGCTGGTGCTCACGCAGGCCATGAACCTGGTCTTCGTGCCCTGGCTCGGGCACGGCGGCCTGGCGCTGTCCATCGGCGTCGCGGCGCTGTTCAACGCCGGTACGCTGCTGTTCCTGCTGCGCCGGCGCGGGTTGTACCTGCCTTCGCCGGGCTGGGGCGGATTCATGCTTCGCGTGGGAGTCGCCTGCGCGGTGCTGGCCGGGGTGCTGGCCTTCGCGGCCCGGCGCATCGACTGGATCGGCCTGCAGGCGCACTGGGCGCAGCGCGCGGGCTGGATGGCGCTGGTGCTCGGCGGCGTCGCGCTGCTGTATTTCGCGATGCTGCACCTGTCGGGCCTGAAGCTGCGGCAGTTCGTGCGCCGCGCCTAAACTGACGGACATGAGTCGAAAGCTGCAATTCGAGGCACCGACGGCGCTGGAGTATTTCGCGGCGCTGGTCGCCGACGACGCCACGCTGCCGCTGCTGGAAGCCGCGGCCTGCGTTTCCCAGGACACCCGCACGCTGCCCGATGCCCAGGCCGTGCTGGGCGAGGTCGACGCGCTCTGCGCCGCGCTGCGCCGTCGCCTGCCCGCCGACGCCGGGGCACTTCAGCGCCTGACGCTGCTGAACCGCTATTTCTTCCACGAGCTCGGTTTTGCAGGCAACGTCAACGACTACTACGACCCCGCCAACAGCGACCTTCAGCAGGTGCTGGCGCGCCGCCGGGGCATCCCCATCACCTTGGCCATCCTGTACATCGAACTCGCCACCCAGGCAGGGCTGCAGGCCGTGGGCGTTTCCTTCCCCGGGCACTTCCTCGTCAAGCTGCGCATGCCGCAGGGCGAGGTGGTGATCGACCCGTTCACCGGGCATTCCCTTTCGCGCGCACAACTCGACGAGCGCCTGCTGCCGTTTCGCCGCGAGCGCGGTCTGGTGGGCGACGACGATGCGCCGCTGGGCCAGTTCCTGCAGGCCGCCCCGGCGCGCGACATCGTTGCCCGCCTGCTGCGCAACCTGAAGGAGGTGTACCGCAGCAGCGGCGACCTCCCGCGTCTGCTGGCGGTGATGGAGCGGCTCGTGATCCTGCTGCCCGACGACCCGCGCGAACGCCGCGACCGCGGCCTGGTGCTCGGCGAACTGGGCCGCCTGGACCTCGCCTGCCGGGACCTGGAAGCCTACCTGGCGCACGACCCCGGGGAGTCCGACGTGCCCGCCATCCGGCGGCGCCTGAAAGCCTGGCGCAGCGAGCCCGGCTCGCTGCTGCATTGAACCCCTGACCGTCACGCCCCCGATGCGACAGATCCCCCTGCCGCTGGCCACCGACGCCGCGCCCAGCTTCGACAGCTTCCTTCCGGGCACCGGCTCGGCCAACGCCGCTGCCGTGGCCCACCTGCGCGCGCTGGCCATGCCCGGCGCGCCGGTTTACCTTTGGGGCCCCAGCGGCAGCGGCAAGACCCACCTGCTGAGTGCGCTCGTGCACGAGGCGCAGCAGCGCGGCCAGCGCGCGGTGGTGTTCGACCCGCGCGGCCAGGCCCCGCTGCAGGGCGACACGCTGCTGGCCGTGATCGACGACTGCGAGTCCCTGGACGACGCGGCCCAGGCCGATGCGTTCCGGCTGTTCGTCGATGCGTCCACGTCGGGCGTGCAGATCGTCGCGGCAGGCCGGGTGCCGCCCGTCGACCTGCCCCTGCGCGAGGATCTGCGCACCCGGCTCGGCTGGGGGCCGGTCTTTGCGCTGCAGCCCCTGGCCGAGGACCCCACCCGCGCCGTGCTGCGCCGCGAAGCCGACCGGCGCGGCATCTTCCTGGCCGACGAGGTCATGGATTACCTCCTGACGCGCTTTGCCCGCGACCTGAAACACCTGATGCAGCTGCTGGACCGGCTGGACACCTTTGCACTCGCGCGTTCGCGCAATGTCACGGTGCCGCTGATCCGCCAGATGCTCGACGAGGAACCCGCCGCTTGAACCTGACCCTGTTCGACCTGGACGGCACGCTGCTGCCCACCGATTCCGACCACGCGTTCGGCGAGTACCTCGTGCGCATCGGCTGGGCCGATGGCGAGGTTCACCGGCGCCGCAACGACCAGTTCTATGCCGACTACCTGGCCGGCGCGCTCGACATGGCCGCCTACGTCGATTTCGCCACCTCGCCCTGGCGCGGGCGCGGCGCCGACGAACTGGCCGCCGTGACCGAATCCTTCCTCGCCGAGGTGGCTCGCCCGGCGCTGCACCCCCGCGCGCTCGCCCTGGTGCAGAAGCATCGTGATGCCGGCGACCTGGTCGCCATCGTCACGGCCACCAATGAATTCGTCACGCGGCCCATCGCCTCGCTGTTCGGGGTGGAGCACCTGATCGCCACCGAGCTCGAGCGTGATGCCACGGGCCGCGTGACGGGCGCCATCCGCGGCCTGCCGTGCTTTCGCGACGGCAAGATCGGGCGCGTGTCGGGCTGGCTCGCCAGCCGCGGCACCTCGCTGGCGGCCTTCGACCGCTGCACCTTCTACAGCGACTCCACGAACGACCTGCCGCTGCTGGAGCATGTGAGCCACCCGGTCGCCACCAACCCGGTCCCGGCGCTGGCCGCCGTCGCCGCCGAGCGCGGCTGGCCGGTCCTGCGGCTCTTCGACTGAAACCGCAGCCGGCGCACCCGGCCGCGCGGGTTCAGTTCAGCGGCAACACCACCCGCACGGTGGTCCCGGCGCCGGGCCAGCTGTCGACGAACACACGGCCGCCGAGCGCTCGAACGCGCTCGTCCATGCCGTGCAGCCCGTAGGAGTCCGGCTTGCTCCGGTCCTTCGGGTCCAGCCCGACGCCGTCGTCGGTGACGGTCAGCACGATGCCGCCCTCGCCGTCATCGCTCAGTCGCACCACGACCAAGCCGGCCTCGGCGTGCTTGGTCACGTTGTTGAGCGCTTCCTGGGTGACTCGGTAGAGGCAGGTCGCCAGCGCCGCCGGGACCTCGGCGTCCGACTGGAACCTGCCACGGGCCCGCACCTCGCAGGCGATGCGCGTGCGCTGATTGAAGCGCGTGGCCAGGGCCTCGAGCGCTGGCACCAGGCCCAGATCCTCCAGCATCTGGGGCCGGAGGTCGTTGACGATGCGGCGGGTGGAGACGATGGCGGAGGTCGCCAGTTCCTCGATCTTCGACAGCAGTTCCGGCACACCCTGAGGGTGGCTCACGAGCTCGACGGCGGCTGACGATGCGTCCAGCCGGATGGCGGCCAGGATCTGCTGAAGCTCATCGTGCAGCTCCCGTGCGATGCGCTTGCGCTCGGTCTCCTGGACGCTGTCCTGCGCCGCCAGCAGGCGCCGCAGGCTGGCCTGGGAAGCGACCAGCTCCGCGCGCACTCGGTAGAGCTCGGTCACGTCGCGCGCGGTGGCCACCGCGCCGGTGATGGAACCATCCTCCCCGAGGATGGGCGCGAAGCTGTAGCTGCCCACCCAGTTGTCGCCAGTGTCCTTGCGCCGTAGGGTGTACTCGACGCTGCTGCCCGTCTCCCCGCGCAGCGCGCGCGCCGTGGGCCACATGTCCAGCGGCGTGGGCTGGCCGTCGGCCAGGCAGAAATCCACGACCTTCGAGTACACCTCGGCCTCGCGCGGGACGCTCTCCTTGTCCGGGTACCTGTGGAACATGACGAAGGCGTCGTTGATCTCGATCAGCCTGCCGCTCGTATCGGCGATCGAGACGGCATCGCTCATGCTGGCCAGCGCCGCATCGAGCTTGGCCTTGCTGGAGCGCAGCACTTCCTGGGCGTGTTCGCGGTCGGAAATGTCGCGCAGGATCACGTTGAACAGTCGCTGCCCATCGACGTTGATGCAGGAAATGGCCGCCTCGACCGGGAACTCGGTGCCGTCCGCGCGCAGACCCGTGACACCCGGCCGGTGGTTCATCGAGGCCGAGTGCTTGGCAGTGGCGCCGAACCTGCGCATCTGCACGCGGTGATGCTCCCGGTGATGCTCCGGGATGAAACGGTCGATCGAGGTGCCCAGCAGCTCCGGCAAGGGACAGCGGAACATGTTCGCAGCCGCCGGGTTGGCCATGACGATGGTCTGCGTGTCGTCGGTCGTGATGATGGCGTCGCTGACCGAATCGAAGACGCCGCGCAGCCGCGTCTGGCTCATCTGAAGTTCGACGGCGGTGTGCTCCAGGCGCGTGCGAAGCGCTGTCTCCACGGTGCGGCGATCGGCCTCCATGGCCAGCAGGCGGTGGTGCAGTGTGCGCACCTCGTCGATCTTCGGCTCCGCGGCGTTGTTGTCGGGGTTCGCGATCTCCAGCGTCTTCAGTTCCCGACGCAGCCGCCGCCCCACGCCTCGTCCGACGTAGGCGCTGACCGCAGTCGCGAACAGGATCGAGAGCACCACCCCCATCCCGGCCCACGCCAGCAGAGTGCGAGGCTCGGAACTCGGCACGCCGACAACCACGGTCCAGGGCGCTGAAGTCAGCCTGACCCGGTGATCGACACGCTCTATGACCGTGTCGAGACCGCTGGCGACCGCTGATTGCGCATTGGCATTGGCATTGGCATTGACGCCCACCGCTGCGCTCGCATCACTCTTGCCCGGCCCGCGGTGCGCAACGATGGCGCCTTGCTCGTCGAGCACCGATACCGACCAGTCTTCCGGCATCCAGACCTTTTCCAGGGCGCCGAGGATCGACCTGGCCTTCACCGGTGCTGCCGCTGCAAGCCGGGTGAATTCCATGCGCCCCAGATGCACGGCAATGCCGAAGGTCGCGTCGCCCTGTGGGCCCAGGCTCAGGTTGCCGACCACGGGCTCCGATGTCTGAAGTGCGCGCTGCACGGTCTGGCGCAGCGGCTCTGACAGTGGCGGCAGGGATGCGCCCGGCTGCGCAGAGACGCCGCTGGCGAGCCGCGGGTTCAACTGTTCGTCGACGACGAGCACAGGCATGCCGAAGGCCCGGTGGAAGGAGCGCGCCTGCAATTCGAGGTCTTGCCAGTCGACGTCCTTGTCGATCGCAGGCACCATGACCGCCTTCAGCGTGACGGCATAGCTCTCGATTTCGCGATCCACGATCGTCGCGACCTGTTCGGCGATCTCGTGGGCCTCGGTCGAGGCGTCGCCCTCGATGTCGCGGATCAGCCAGACGCCCAGCCACAGCGCCAGCAGCAGCATCGGCAGGATGCTCAGGCCGATCAGCCGGGCAACGTAGCGGTCCAGGGTCATGCGTGCGTCATGGGCGATAAATGCGCGGTCCCTGCACGGACCGCAAACAACTATGGCGCAGCGCCACCACTTGTGCAATCGGGCAACACAGGAGCGCCGTTCGAGACCTGAATGCGCCCGTCCCGCTTGGCGCGGTACATGTCGGCATCGGCCGCGCGTGCCAGCGCGGCGGCGTCCAGACCGTCGCGCGGGAAGAGCGCCGCGCCGATGCTGGCCGTCACCGGAAGGCGCTGTCCGTCCAGGACAAACGGATGCGCGATCGCCTTCTTGACGAGCTCCACCGCGTGAGCGACATCGGCGTCGCCGTGCACGCCTTCGCGGACCAGCGTGAACTCGTCGCCGCCCAGCCGGGCCGCCAGATCCTCGGCCCGGGCGCAGCGCCTGAGGCGCTGCGCGACCTCGGCCAGCAGGCGGTCTCCCATGGCGTGGCCGAGCAGATCGTTGATCGCCTTGAAGCCGTCGAGGTCGATGAACAGCAGAGCGACATGCTGGGATCGACGCGCCGCTCGGGCCAGCGCCCGCCCGAGTTCGGCGTCGAACAGCGTCCGGTTGGCCAGGCCCGTGAGCGGGTCGTGCAGCGCGAGGTGGCGCCAGTTGTCCTGCTCACGCTTGAATCGGGTCAGGTCCATGAACGTCACCACATGTCGATGCACCGCGCCGCCGGCATCCGCCACGGGTTCGACGCGCACCCAGGCTGGCCAGGTGCTGCCGTTGCGGTGGCGCTGCGTCACTTCGCCTTCCCAGGGGGTCACGCCATCCGGTGAGCGCGCCGGTGCGCCGAAGACGGCCTCGTGCTTCGGGTGCGTCCGGCCGATGCGCAGGCGGGTGCCAGTGAGCTGGCCCGGCGTGCGGCCGCTCAATGCAGCGTAGGCCGGGTTCGCGCTCAGGATGCGCCACTGCGCGTCGGTGACCACGATGCCGAAGGCGCTGACCGCGAAGCCGGTTGCCATTTCCTGCAGCGCAGGAGCGCGCGAACCGGCTCGGGACGCCGCAGTGGCCGGCGCCTCGTTCCGCGCCTGCACGCCCGGCAGGCCGTTCCCGGTGATCGCAGCCACGCCGTTCAGACCGGGACCTTCAGCCCGTCGATGAACGGCGTCACGCCCGCTGACGACCGCGCCGCGCCCTGTGCCGTGCTGGCCACTGCGGCCAGCACGGCAGAGTTGCCGACGCCGACCGTGGCCGCGCTGTCCGGTCCGAGCCCGGCATCCGCCCGCAATTTCCCATCGGACTGCATCGCGATGCTCCTTCAATGGCCCATCAGGACCGGCAAGGTCATGGATTCGAGGACAGTCCGGGTCGCGCCGCCGAAGGCCCACTCGCGCGTGCGGCTGTGGCCGTAGCAGCCCATTACCAGCAGTCCTGCCGACAGGTCGCCCGCCAGCGACAGCAGCCCGTTGCCGACATCCAAGCCCACCAGCCGCTGTTGCTCCACCGGGCCGTTCACGCCGTGCAGGCGCATCCAGTGCACCAAAGCCGGGTAGTCGTCGTCCTGCTCGTCCTGCGGCTGGTGCGCCACCACGATCCGGCGGGCCAGCCGAAGCCAGGGCAGGGCGGCGGTGGCCGCGCGGGCGGACTCGCGCGAACTCTTCCACGCGAGCAGGACGCAACTCGCATCGTCCACGAACGTGCCCGCATACGGCACCACCAGCGCCGGACGGCCCGATTCGATGATGAGCGAGGGCGCCAGATCGGCGGGCAGGGCGCCCGTCCGGTTGTCCTGCCGGTCGTGCTGCCCCAGCACGAGCAGGTCGGACAACAGGGCGTGACGCCTCAGCGACGCCAGCAGGATCTCGCCCTGGGCCTCGGCCCACTTCACCGGCCCCTGGGAGGCAACCCGCTCGAAAGTCTCGCGCGCCTGCTGCCGCTGGCTGCGGTCGAGATCGGCCATCAGCGATGCAACCGCAGCCACGCCCTCGGCGGTGAAGCCGGGGCTGACCATCATGGACGGGATCACGCCGTAGAGCGCGGTCAGCTCCGCGCCGTGGCGGCGTGCCAGTCGCAACGCGTAGCCCAGGCGCTCCGCCGATCTCGGCGAAGCGTCGATGTGCACGACGATGCTCTTCATGCCCGGCACACTCAGCTCGACTGCAGGGAGTGCACGCTGGCCCACCATGCACCCGGAACCGCAGCCTTGCTCGCGGCAGACGACGTGCTGGCGGCCACCGGCGCCTGGCGCTGCGCGGCTCCGGCCGCCACCCGGGACTTCACCAGGGTGTCGCCCGAGAGGCCGCGCGTGCTGCGGGCCCGCAGACGCAGCGCGTCCGCGTCCAGGATCTCCACTTCCCGGTTGTCCACCCGGATGGCGCCGCTGTCGGCCAGCATCGTGAACGAACGGCTCACGGTCTCGTGCGCCACGCCCAGCAGGCTGGCGATGTCGCGCCGGCCCATGCGCAGCCGCAGCCGGCGCGAGGACTGCCCGGCCTCGCTCATGCGCATCGACAGCCACAGGATGAAGCGTGCCAGGCGCACGTCGGACGCCACGGCCGCCATCATTTCCGCCGTCTCCGCCGCGCGAGCCACCTGCTGGCTCATGCCCAGCCACAGGGCGCGGTCCAGGACCGGGCTCTCGCGCAGCAGGGTCGGCAACTGATTGGCCGACAGCGCGTAGACCGTCGTTTCCTCCAGTGCCACCGCGCTGCAGGGCTGGATGCCGCGGTGCAGCGCCTCGAACCCCAGCAGTTCACCCGGCTGCGCGAAGGACAGCACCTGTTCGTAGCCGTCCTCCAGAGTCTTCAGGCACTTCAGGCTGCCCGATCGCACCACGTAGAGCGCCGGGCTGCGCATACCTTCATGCAACAGGGCGGCGCCCTCGTGCACGAGCCACACCGAGACCGGCACGCCGCTCTCGGCCGTGCGCTCGCTGACCTGCACGCCCAGAAGGCGCAACAGTTCCTGCAGGCTGCCCGGCTGCGCCAGCGGCGTCAGGGCGTTTCGGTGAACATTCGCTGCCTGGACATCGGTGTGCCCGGCTGCACTGGAGGTGTTGCCTGATGTCATCGACTTCTCCAGGACCTGGTTCCCGCAGGGGCTGCGTGAGACCGCCAGATCCGATGTCGAGACTTTGCCGAGCCTCAGATACCGCCACAATCGGCGGAGGATGAACACGGGGGTGGGTATATTCTCTGAATTGCGTCGGATTTGTCCTGCCCTTGTCTCAGGGGTGCATATGACGCCGAGTGAACGGGTAATCGGACTGTGAAGCCCAGGCCCGGCTGGGGTTGGGCGTTGCCTCGGGCCGTGACGCCAGCAGCTGGTACAGCGACAGCCAGCCGCGCTCGAAGCACATGGCCGAGCCGGCCAGGTACAGGCGGTAGGCGCGCACGGTGGCTTCGCTGGTGAGCGCGCGCGCGGTGGCCAGCTGTGCCTCGAGCCGCGCGGACCAATCCCAGAGCGTGCGGGCATAGTGCGGCCGCAGGTTCTCGGCGTCCAGCAGTTCCAGCCCTCCGCGGGCCAGTGCCTGCGTGGCGTGCGCCACATGCACGAGTTCGCCGCCCGGAAAGATGTGCCGCTCGATGAAGTCGCCCATGCCGGCGCCGAGTTGCGCGTTGTCGAGGCCTCCTGCAGCGATGCCATGGTTCAGCAGCAGGCCGCCGGGGCGCAGCAGGCGGCGCAGCCGCCCGAAGTACTCCGGCAGGCGCGCGCGGCCGACATGCTCGAACATGCCCACCGAGGCGATGCGGTCGAACTGCGCCTCCACCGGCAGGTCGCGGTAGTCCAGCAGCTTCACGTTCACCTGGCCCGACACGCCTGCGTCCACGATCAGGCGCCGCACGTGGTCGTGCTGGTTGTGCGAGAGCGTGATGCCCAGGCCGTGCACGCCGTAGCGTGCCGCCGCCCACACCAGCAGCGAGCCCCAGCCGCAGCCCACGTCCAGCAGCCGCTGGCCCGGCGCCAGCTGCAGCTTGCGGCAGATGAGGTCCAGCTTGGCCTGTTGCGCCCCTTCCAGGCTCATGCCGCGGTCGCCGTAGTAGGCGCAGGAGTACACCATCAGCGGGTCCAGCCACAGGGCGTAGAAGGCGTCGCTGACGTCGTAGTGGCTGCGCACCTGTTCGGCATCGCGTTGTCGCCTGTGGCGCCACTGCGAGCGCCACTTCTGCAGCCATCCCGTCCACCGGGCGGGCGTGCCTGGGTCGCGCGGGTCGCCGGCCATCGCGCCGGCCACCGACATCAGGTCGGGCATCGATCCCTCGATGTCGAGATCGCCGCGCACATAGGCCTCGCCCAGTTCGCCGATGCGGCCTCCGGCCACCAGCGCCAGGAGTTCGGGCCGCCGCAGCTTCACGCACACCTCGGGCGCCTGCGCGCCGACCTTGCCCCCCGGCCATTCCACCGCCAGCCGCCGAGGCAGCCGCGTGAGTTGCGAGTCGACCAACCCGATCGGAAGCAGCATCGCGATTCCCCTGGTGTCGGCCCGGCGCACAGTTGCGCAAGCGGCCACCCACGGTGGCCCGCACGGGCCGGATCGCAGTCTGGGCATACCCCCGACCCCGGCGTTGCGCCTGCGCAATGGCCGGGTGGGTGCGCTGCGTCGAGTCGGCCGCGAGTGGCGGCCTTGCCCTTCACCGATCGTGTTGCCGCGGGCAGGTGAATCGTTGAGCGCGCTCAACATCGCCGATTGGTACGTGCCCGACACTGGCAGCGCAGATGGGACGGTGGTGCCTGACCAGCAGCCCGGACGCGCTGATGAGGGATTCCCCGTGTGGGGGGTCTTCGTGGTGTCCCCACACCACGACGGACGAAGACATCCTCAGACCGGCCGGGTTCCCAGGGGATCTGCTCAGGGGTCTTCGCCAGGCCCGTCATGCCCAGGCATGGCGGGCCTCCTTTTTGGTTGGGCGACGACTCCCGGTTGCCATGCCGCTCAGGTACCCCGATGGCGTTGGCACAAGCAGGCAACGATATCCGCGAAGCAAATCAGCCTCGCGTGGCTGGAGCCCCTGCGCGGCGCGAGCGCGCCGCCGCAGGGATCGCGCATTCAGTGCGTGGTGCTGAACTGGGCTTCCGCCTTCAGCCAGTCGTCCAGCGCGAAGCCATCGACGCAGCCGCGGGCCTCGTAGAACGCATACGCGGCCTCACGCACGGCCTGATCGCGCGGATCACCGGTCTGGCTGGTCTGGCCGGTATCCCCGCCATCGGCCAGCATCGAATCGGCATGTCCGTCTCCCTTGCGCCTGGCGGCTGCCGAGCGGCGGGCGCCGCCGGCCTGGGCCGTTCCGCGCGAGTGGGTGGTGGTCTGATCTGCTTTCATGGGTGTCTCCATCGGGTCTGCGGGGTTGACGTGGTCGAGCCGCCGCACAGCACGCGCCGCCACACGGCGCAGGCTAGTGCGCTGGCGCACGCAGCACTTGAGCGCGCTCAACGCCGCCGTCCGCGGGCAATTCAGCCGCCGTTCACCCCCGCTGCTGCGGGTGGGCCGGCGGTACGCTCTGCGGGTACAGTCTCCGACATGACCGAACTCGCCGTGCCAACCAGCCCCGACGAGGCCGGAGATGCCTTGCCGCTCGTCGGTATCGGTGCCTCGGCGGGTGGCCTGGCCGCGCTGATCCAGTTTCTTTCCAAGCTGCCGCTCGGCACGGGTGTGGCGTACATCGTGGTGCAGCACCTCGACCCCACCCAGAAGGCGATGCTCGCGCCGCTGCTTCAGCGCACCACGCCCTTGCGCGTGACCGAAGTCACCGAGGGCACCCGGGTCGAGCCCGACAACGTCTACGTGATCCCGCCGAACTCCGTGCTCACGGTCAGCGGCGGTCGCCTGCACCTTGCAGCACCCGACCAACCCCGCGGGCGTCGGCTGCCGATCGACACACTGTTCGAATCCATCGCACAGGATCGCGGGCCCCGGGGTGTCGGCGTCGTGCTTTCCGGCATGGGAGGCGACGGCACCCTCGGGCTGGCGGCCATCCGCGCGCATGGCGGCCTGTCGATGGTGCAGGAGCCGTCCAGTGCCGAGTTCGACGGCATGCCGCGCAGTGCGCTTCAGGGCGGGAATGTCGATGTCGTCGCGCTGGCGGCCGACCTGCCCGCACGCCTGCTGGCCTGGCTGGGCCGCCCGCCCGGGCTGCAGGCCGACGTGGATGCCGCTGCCGCCGGCCGGGCCGAGCCGCCTCCCGACGTCTTGCCGGGCGGCCTGCAGCAGATCCTGCGTCTGCTGCGAGACAAAGGCCGGCACGATTTCACCTTGTACAAGTCCAGCACCCTGCTGCGCCGCGTCGAGCGAAGGATGAGCATCCATCGGCTCGACAGCATGACGGCCTATGCCGGACTGCTGGAGCACAATGATCAGGAACTCGACCTGCTGTTCAAGGAACTGCTGATCGGCGTGACCAGCTTCTTCCGGGACACGCCGGTGTGTCAGGCACTGAAGAACGAAGTGCTTCCCGCGCTGTTAGAGGCTCGCGGTACCTTGCACCGTCTGCGGGCCTGGGTGGTGGGCTGCTCGACCGGCGAGGAAGCCTATTCGCTGGCGATGATCTATCGAGAAGTCCAGGCCGCGATGCCGGGCTACGAGGGCGGCACGCTCCAGATCTTCGCCACCGACCTCAGCACCGACGCCATCGACAGCGCGCGCCGGGGGTTCTTCCGGCGCGACATCGCGGGCGAGGTCTCGGCCGAGCGCCTGGCGAATTTCTTCACCGCCGAGCCACACGGCTACCGGATCAAGCACACCTTGCGCGAGATGGTGGTGTTCGCTCCGCACGATGTCGTCACCGACCCTCCGTTCACGCGCCTGGACCTGCTCAGCTGCCGCAACCTGCTGATCTACCTGACGGTGCCGTTGCAGGACCGCCTGCTGCCGCTGTTCCATTACACGCTGCGGCCGGGCGGCGTGCTGCTGCTGGGCAGCTCGGAGACGCAGGGTCGGTTCGACCGGCTCTTCACGCCGATGGACCCCAAGCTGCGCCTGTACCAGCGCGTCGACGCGCCCGCGTCCGTCGTGGTGCCCGACTTCCCGTTGCGCCCGGCCCTGCCGGTGCGAAACAACCGACAGGAGCCCAGAGTGACAGAAGACTCGAACCCGCCCTCGGGCATCCAGGCCGCCGCCGACAGCGCGCTACTGCAGCACGTGGCGCCGCCCGCCGTGCTCGTCAATGCCGCCGGTGACATCGTCTACATCAACGGCCGCACCGGAAAGTACCTGGAGCCGGCCGCCGGCCGTGCCAACTGGAACATCCATGTGATGGCCCGCGAGGGCCTGCGCTCGGCGATCGGCGCGGCGATCGCCAAGGTGTTCGATGGCACCGGTGTCGTCGAGTTGCCTGGCCTCGCCCTTGAGTCGGCCACGGGGACCTCCCTCGTCGATGTGTCGGTACGCGCGCTGACCGAGCCCGGCCCGCTGCAGGACATGGTGATGATCAGTTTCCGCGACTCCGGCCCGTCGGTGCGCACCCGGCGCCGGCCCCGCGGTTCGGTGCACCGTGAACTCGAGGCTGCGCTTCAGCTTGCCCGCGAGGACAGCCAGGGCCTGCGCGAGGAAATGCGCGCGCAGCAGGAGGAAACCAAGGCCACCCATGAGGAACTGCAGTCCGCCAACGAGGAACTCCAGTCCACCAACGAGGAGCTGACCAGTTCCAAGGAGGAACTGCAGTCGATGAACGAGGAACTGCAGGCTGTGAATGCCGAACTGCGCTCCAAGGTCGACGACCTGGAACTGGCGCAGAGCGACATGCGAAACCTGCTCAACAGCACCGTCATCGCCACGCTCTTCCTGGACCGCGACCTGAACGTGCGCCGGTTCACGGACCGTGCCCGCCAGATCATCAGCCTGCGCGACTCCGACGTCGGCCGCCCGCTGAGTGAACTGACCACCCAGCTCGAGTACACCGCCCTGGAGGCCGATGTGCGCGAGATGCTGCGCACCCTGGTGCCGAAGGAGACGGAGATCCACAGCCGCGAAGGCCAATGGTACTCGGTGCGCGTGCTGCCCTACCGCACACAGGACAACGTGATCGCGGGCGCCGTGATCACCTTCGTCGACATCACCGCCGCCAAGGACCTCGAGGCCCGCCTGCGCAGCATTTGACCCGCAGTGGTCAGCCTGACTGCTGCTCCGGATTCAGGTCATTCTCGAGGCCGTAGCGCACCAGGTCGGCCAGCGTCGGCAGGTTCAGCTTCTCGTGGATGCGGCTCTTGTGCGTGCTCACGGTCTTCACCGACAGGTGCAGCTCGTGCGCGATGTCGGTCAGGCGCTGGCCGGCGACCAGCCTGTGCAGGACCTCGAGTTCGCGGTCGGACAGCGTCGCGTGGCGCGAGATGCCCACCGACCCGTGCATCTGCAGCACCACGCGCTCGGCCTGGCGCGGGCTCACGTACGCCCCGCCGTGCATCACCTTGCGCATGGCCCGCACAAGCTCCGCGGTGGGTTCGTCCTTCGTGATGTAGCCGTTGGCGCCGGCCTTGAAGGCGCGCATGGCGTACTGGTCCTCGGCGTGCATGCTGAGCACCAGCACCGGCAGGCGGCCGAACTCGCTGCGGATGCGCCGGATGAGTTCGAGCCCGCCCATGCCGGGCATGGACAGGTCGGCAATGACGAGATCCGCGCCCTGGCGGTGCAGCACTTCGAGCGCCTGGAAGCCGCTGCCGGCCTGCTGGATGTCCCAGGGTTCGCCGCTGCCGGCCAGGATGCGCGCCAGCCCCTCGCGCACGACCTCGTGATCGTCGACGACGAGGATGCGCAGCTTGTCTTTCGCGACGGAGGCGACGGGGTTCATCAGGTAGCCACTTCTTTCGGGTTTGTCTTGGGCGCGGGCGGCTGCAGCGGCAGCCAGACGGTCATGCGGCCACCCTGGCCGGGCGGATTGCCGACGTCCAGGCGGCCGCCGAGCATCACGGCGCGTTCGCGCGCTCCCAGCAGCCCCAGGCCGTCCAGCTTCTGCATGGCGCGCTCCGGAAAGCCGACGCCGTTGTCCTGGACGGTGAGCTGGATGCCCTGGTCCCTGGCCTGCAGCGTGATCTGCACGTCCGTAGCACGGGCGTGCCGGTCCACGTTGACGAGTGCTTCCTGCACGATGCGGTAGATGGCCGTGGCCACGCGTTCATCGATCACCGGCTCGTTCTCGCCCAGGCGCACCGTGATCTCGATGTCCATGTTCCGCGCCGCCTCCCGGGCCAGCCACTCGATGGCGGCGTTGAGGCCGAGGTCGTCCAGCATCACGGGGCGGAGATCGGAGGCGATCTTCCGCAGCGCGGCCAGGGCATCGTCCAGCACACGCACCATGGCATCGATGCGTTCGTGCGTGCACTCCGGCTGCGCCGCCATGCCCAGCGACGAGAGTTCGAGCCGCACGGCGGTGAGTTTCTGACCGACGACATCATGCAGTTCGCGCGCGATGCGCCGGCCGTCGCGCTCCCGCAGTTCGGCAGCGTGCGAACTCAGTCTGCGCAAGGTCTGCGCAGAACCTGATTCGCCATCCGACGCGTCGGACCGCCGTGTCATGTCGATTGCCACAAAACAAGCATTTGGAGTCATGTTACCCATCCCAGGGATCCGGTGCCGGGTCGGGGGCGGCTGAAATTGATCTTGCGCAAGGCGCGGTGCGGCCAGACCCTCCGACAGGTCGACTCCTGCCCTGGGGCGTGCCGTTGCGCAGTCTCAATCGGTGCCCGTAGGCTCGCAGTACGGTGGCCGGCATGGAAGAAGAGATATCGGCGCCCCTGAGCCTGCCGCCCGATGTGGTGCCGTTGGTGCCCATGCGAAATCTGGTGCTGTTTCCGCAGGTCCTGATGCCCATCAGCGTCGGGCGTGAGCGCTCGGTGGCCGCCATGCAGCAGGTGGCCTCGACCCATCGTCCGGTCGGCATCGTGCTGCAGCGCGACCCTGACGATGAGGACCCCGCAGCCGGCGGCCTGTACGGGGTGGGAACCCTCGCGCAGGTGGGTCGGCTCGCGCGGTCCGAAGGCGGCGGGTATCACGCCGTGTGCCAGGGCCTGCAGCGGTTCAGGCTCCTCGGTCTGGTGGAGGGCTACCCGTTCCTGGCCGCGCGCATCGAGCCGATTCCGGAGGCCGAAGTCGTTTCCACGCGGGCCGAGGCGCTGGCCATGCAGTTACGTGAGCGGGCCGTGGAGATCCTGTCGCTGCTGCCGGGCGTGCCGGCCGAACTGGCGCATGCGCTGCAGGCGATGCGCTCGCCGTCGGAACTGGCCGACATCAGTGCCAGCCTGCTCGATTCGGATCTCGCGGACAAGCAACGCCTGCTGGAGACCCTGGACGCCGAGGAGCGCCTGCAGAAGGTGCTGGACACCGTGTCCCGGCGCATCGAGGTGTTGCGCATCTCGCAGGAGATCGGCGAGCGCACGAAGGAGAAGATCTCGGACCACGAGCGCCGCTACCTGCTGCGCGAGCAGCTGAAGACCATCGAGAAGGAACTGGGCCACGGCAGCGACGACGGCGGCGACACCGCGAAGCTCGAAGAGGCCATTGCCCGCGCCGGCATGCCCGAAGACGTGGCAGCCGAAGCCGGCAAGGAGCTGGCGCGACTGCGGCGGATGGGGCCGTCTTCGCCCGAGTCGGCGGCCTTGACGACCTGGCTGGAGTGGATGACCTCGCTTCCCTGGACGCTCGAGCCGAATGCCGGGATCGACCTCGCCGCGGCGCGTGCCGTGCTGGAGGCCGACCACTTCGGTCTCGAGCGCATCAAGCGGCGCATCGTCGAGTCGATCGCGGTCCAGAAGCTGAACCCGCAGGGGCGCGCGCCCATCCTGTGTTTCGTCGGGCCGCCCGGCGTCGGCAAGACGTCGCTCGGCCAGAGCATCGCGCGGGCGCTCGGGCGGCCGTTCGTGCGGGTCTCGCTCGGCGGCGTGCACGACGAGGCCGAGATGCGCGGCCACCGCCGCACCTATGTGGGCGCCTTGCCGGGCAACATCCTGCAGGCGGTTCGCAAGGCCGGGTCGCGGCGCTGCGTGATGATGCTCGACGAGGTCGACAAGATGAGCGCGAGCTATCAGGGCGACCCTGCCGCTGTGCTGCTGGAGGTGCTGGACCCCGAGCAGAACGCCAGCTTCCGCGACAACTACCTCGGCCTGCCGTTCGACCTGAGCCGGGTGGTGTTCATCGCGACGGCCAACGTGATCGAGAACCTGAGCGCGCCCGTCCAGGACCGGATGGAAATCATCGAGTTGCCGGGCTACACGCAGGAGGAAAAGCTGGAGATCGCCGGCCGCTACCTGTTGCCGCGCCAGCTTGCGGCCAACGGCCTGCGGCCCGAGCAGTGCGAGCTCACGCCCGAGGCGCTGCGCGAGATCGTCGCGCGCTACACCCGGGAGGCCGGCGTGCGGCAGTTCGAGCGCGAGATCGGGCGCGTGCTGCGTCATTCGGCCCTGCAGGTGGCCGAGGGCGCACCGGGGCCGCTGCGCATCGGCCCGGACGATCTCGAGGCCATCCTCGGGCCGGCCAAGGTCGAGCGCGAGATGGGCCTGCCAGCCAGCCTGACCGGTGTTGCCACCGGCCTGGCCTGGACGCCCTCTGGCGGCGACATCCTCTTCATCGAGGCGACCCGGGTGCCGGGCAGCGGCCGCCTGCTGCTGACGGGCCAGCTCGGCGATGTCATGAAGGAAAGCGCGCAGGCTGCGCTGACCCTGGTGAAGTCGCGCGCCGCGCAGTTCGGGCTCGAGGCCTCAGTGTTCGAGGGCATCGATGTGCACGTGCACGTGCCCGCCGGCGCGGTGCCGAAGGACGGCCCGAGCGCGGGCGTGGCCATGTTCGTGGCCCTGGCCTCTCTGTTCACGGACCGGCCCGTGCACCGGGACGCCGCCATGACGGGCGAGATCAGCCTTCGGGGGCTGGTGCTGCCCGTGGGCGGGGTCAAGGAGAAGGTTCTTGCCGCCCAGCGCGCCGGGCTGCGCCGCGTGCTGCTGCCCGCCCGCAACCGCAAGGATCTTTTCGATGTGCCTCAGAGCGTGAAGGACACGCTCGAATTCGTCTGGCTCGAGACGGCCGACGACGCGCTGGGCGCGGCGCTCTGACCCGGCCCCCGCTTCAGGCCTGCGGTGCGGCGCCCGGGGCGCGTCGCCGCCGTGGCGTGCCGGCCAGGCTTGCGCAATCGGCCGCCGGGTTGCGTTTCCACACGAGCTCCAGCGTTCCGGCGGCGCCCCGCACGACGCAGGTTCCCTGGGGCTCGCTGCCCTCGTCGAGCAACTGGATCACGGCATCACGGGCGGCGCGGTCGGCGTTTTCCAGCCGGAAGCGCCGGCGCCGGAGGGGCACCATTTCGAGGTGCTCCAGCCGCCCGCTCGGCACCGCCAGGGTTGCGAAGTACAGGCAGCCCAGGTCGCTGCGCAGCGAGCCCGGCGTGACGATGCCTTCGTAGTCGTTGATCAGGTCGCCGCAACCGTAGAGGATGAGCCGGCCCCGGTACACCTCCAGCGCCAGCGGGTGGTGCGACGAATGCCCGTGCACGAGGTCGTAGGCGCCGAGGTCGATGAGGCGGCGTGCGAATCGCCGGTGCTCTGGCGGGATGCCCGTGCCCCAGTTGCCGCCCCAGTGGATGGACAGCACCGCCAGGCCGCCGCCGCGGCGCTGGCGCAGTGCGTCGTCGGCGAGTTGCTGCGCGGTGTCGTCCGACAGGTCGGGCAGCAGCGCCACGCCCGCCCGGCGCGGGCCGGCGGCCCAGCCCCCTGGGACGCCGCTGCTGGCCGTCGCGCAGGCGAACAGCAGCACGCGCCTGCCATTGCCCAGCTCGAAGCTCGTCGGCGCCCAGGCCAGGTCGCCACCGGCGCCCGCGCCGGCCGTGCGCAGGCCGCCGGCCTGCAGCGCGGCCAGCGTGTCCTCGAGCCCCTGCGTGCCCCAATCCATCACATGGTTGTTGGCCAGCACGCAGGCGCCGATGCCTGCCGCCGTCAGGCAGGACACGTTGGACGGGTGCATCCGGTAGTGGATGCCCTTGCCCGGCCAGGGTTCGCCGCGCCCGGTGATGGCGGTTTCCAGGTTCACGATGGCCAGCGGCGCGCCCACGCGGCGCAGGTGGGCCAGGGCATCGCCCCAGACGTAAGCTGGGTCCACGCCCCGCGGGATCGCGCCATGGGCGCGCTCGGCCAGGCGCAGGTACTCGCGCGCATCGCGCACATAGGGTTCGTGCAGCGTGGGGTCGCCGGGGTGCGCCAGCACCTGATCGATGCCGCGTCCGGTCATCACGTCTCCGGCCAGCATCAGGGTGATCGTGTCCAGCGCGCTCTCCTTGCGCGCGCACCACGCGCCCGCTCATCGCCCTTTGTCCGCCCTGGCCCCGGGAGGCCGGTTGAGCAGGCGCAATCAGCCACGGCGACACACGGTTAGCGTGGAAATCCAGCTTCCGCAGGGGTCGTGCCCATGTCCACCTTCGTCCTTCTCACGCGCTTGTCGCCGCAGGCCTTGCACCAGCCTCGCTCCTACGAGACCCTGGAGCGCCATGTGGCCGAGCAGGTGCGAGTGCATTGCCCCGAGGTGGCCTGGATCGGCAGCTACGCCCTGCTGGGCCCGTGGGACTACCTGGACATCGTGTCGGCGCCCGACCTCGCGTCGATGACGCGCCTGTCGGTCCTGGTGCGCAGCCATGCCCAGGCCCACACGGAGGTCTGGCCCGCCGTGGCCTGGCCGGAGTTCAAGCAGATGCTGCACCTGCTGGCCTCGCAGCGCTGAAGGGGCGGCGGCATGCTGATCTTCTCCCTCGATGGATCCGACCCCCCTGGCCGAGGCGCTGCGCGTTGTGTCGGCCGTGCCCTGGCTCGCGGCCGCGATCAGGGATTCGCACGGCGCGTGGCGCCACTGATCGCGGAGCGGCGTGCCAGCGCCCGGCGGGCGCAGGCGAGGTAGCTGCGCGCCTGCGGTTCCCAGCGCTGCGGTGTGCGCGGCTCGGCATCCAGCAGGTGGGCCAGCGACAGGCGCGCGCGCAGCATTGCGCGAAAGGCCGTGTAAAGCGCGAGCAGCGCGGTGGACGGCGGGCTGGCCAGCGCCTTCATGCAGCTGCGCAGGATCCGGCGCCCCGCCCAGGTGGCGCCGGCCCGATAGCACTCCATCGCCAGGTAGGCCAGCTCGTCGAAGGGGTCGACCTGCCGCAGCGCGGCATTGAATTCGATGCAGTCGATGATCACCGGCCGACCCAGCAGGCACACATGCTCGGGCCGCAGGTCGCCGTGGCCGTCGACGACGCAGCCCTGGCGCAGCCGCTCGCGCAGCAGAGGCTCGTGGCGCACGATCAGGCTGTCCAGGGCATCCAGCGCGCGCTCCGCATCCGGCAGCCCGATGCGCGGGTGCAGCAGGACCTCCCGGTTGACGGCCTGCTCGTGCCGCAGTCGGCCCAGGTACTCGGCCGGGTCGGGCTGCAGCCGGGTGGCGGTGCGATAGAAGTCCACGAGCACCGCGATGAGCGCATCCACCTGCTCGATGTCCACCGCGTTGGAGACGATGGCGCGGTCCAGCATCCGTTCGGCGGGCAGGCGGCGCATGCACACCAGCCACTCCGTCACCGGCACGGCCGCGTCCAGCGCCGACTCCGGCCGCAATTGCCAGGCGCCGTCCACCCACTGGGCTGCCATGAGGCCGAGGTAGACCTGCGGGGCCAGGCGGGCGTTCAGCCTCAGCTCCTCGCGGCAGGCGTGTTCGCGCGCGGCGGGTGTCGAGAAATCCAGGAATGGGTGACTGACCTGTTTCTTCAGCTTGAACACCCGGTCCGCACGCAGGAACACCCAGGACATGTGGGTCTCGACCGTCTCGGTGCCGGGCTCCGATCGAAGGAAGCCGACCAGCGCGCCGGATCCGGTTTCAGGGGAGCGCGTCGGCTTCACTGCGGCCTCGGCAGTCGCTGGCCGCCAGGCTGCTGGCCAGCGAGCGCAGCCCGTCCGAGATCTGCACCGGGTATCGCGAACCGTCGTCCGGCATCAGCCCCCGCAGCCGGGCCGGCAGCAGCCGCATCTGCGCCTGGTGATGGCGCCGGATGTCCTGCAGCGTGGGCGCGGGACCGACGCGCCGGCCGCCGCGCATCACCGGAGCCAGCAGGGGCGCGCCGCCACTCGTGCGCTCGCCGTCGCGCCGGATGCGGTCGTATGCCATGTGCCCATCGGGCCCCAGGAAGCGATCCACCTGCCGCAGCCCGGGCCAGGAAACCTGGCTGCCCGCGCGCTTGCGGCAGGGCTCGCCGGCATATGACTGCAGCTTGTAGACGGTTTCCAGCGCAGGCGCGTCGCTGGACGCGGCCAGGGCCGTGCCCACGCCGAAGGCGTCGATCGGCGCGGCATCGGCCAGCAGCCTGGCGATGCGGTGTTCGTCGAGCTCGCCGCTGGCGAAGATGTCGAGGCCGTCCAGGCCGGCGCGGTCGAACAGCGTGCGCGCGGTCCGGGCGTGCCGCGCGAGATCGCCGCCCTCGATGCGGACGCCGGCCACCGGGATGCCGTCGTCGGCCAGCCTTCGCACCAGGGGCACCACCTGCGCCAGCGCGGCATCCACGTCGTAGGTGTCCACCAGCAGCACGGGCCGGCGGGTCTGGCTGCGCGCATACGCCTCGAAGGCCTGCAGTTCGCTGGCGTGCGCCTGCACATAGCTGTGCGTCATGGTGCCGACGACGGGGATGCCGTAGCGCAGCCCGGCGGCGGATGTGGCCGTGGCGGCAAAGCCGGCGATGTAGGCCGCGCGTGCCGCGTACAGGCCGGCTTCCGCGCCGGGCGCGCGCCGCAGGCCGAAGTCGACCACGGGCCGGCCCTCGGCTGCCGTGACGATGCGTGACGCCTTGGAGGCCACCAGGGTCTGGTAGTGCACGATGTTCAGCAGCCGCGTCTCGACGAACTGCGCCTGGTGCAGCGGCGCGGTGATGCGCAACACGGGCTCGTCCGGAAAGAACACGGTGCCTTCCGGCATCGCGTCCACGTCGCCCTCGAAGCGCCAGTGGCGCAGGCAATCCACGGTCCGGGCCGAGGTGCCCGGTCGGCAGGCCAGCCAGTCGAGTTCGGCGCCGTCCAGTGTCAGCGTCTCCAGCAGTTCCAGCGCCTGCTCGAGCCCGGCTGCCACCAGGTAGTTCCTCTGGGGCGGCAGCCGGCGGACATAGAGTTCGAAGACGGCCTGCGAGGTCATGCCCTCGTGCAGGCAGGCCTCGAGCATGGTGAGCTGGTATTCGTCGGTTAGCAGTGCGTTCACGGCGTCGAGCTCCCTTGGGCGCGACCCCGGACGGGCCCGGTGTGAAAGGCCCCGCTCATGTCGGCTTCGGCCGGTGAGTCGGGTAGGCCCCGTCGGGCTGCACGGTGCCCTGCTGCACGCGGGCCAGGAAGTGCGCCAGCTCCTCGTCGTGCGCACCGGCGGCGCATTGCCGCTCCGTCAGCGCCATCGTGGCCACCGGCGCTCGCCCGCAGACGCTGCGCAGATCCCGCAGCACCTTGCGTTCGCCCGAGCCGCCGCAGGTGCAGAAGAACGCGACGCGCCCCATGCGAGTGCGGTGGCCCAGGAGGAAGCTGCGCACCGGGCTCGCGATGTTCCAGAACCAGATCGGCGTGCCGATCACCACCACCGGACGATTGCGCAGATCCAGACGGTTCGGCGACAGGCGCGGCGCCACGCCGAGCAAGGCCTCGATCGACGATCGAACGTAGCCGAGTGGCCCGCGTCTGTTGCCGGGCTCGTGAATCTCGCCGATCTCCGCATCCAGCGCGGCCGCGATCTCGTAGGCGATCCGGCGCGTGTGGCCGGTTCGCGAGTAGAAGACCACCAGGGGTCCGGGCATGTCCGTTCTCCTCTGCGCCAGTTGCCTGGCCGATGGGTGATTCAGAACTCTGGCATCGCCGCGCCCGCCGGTGCAGCCGAAGCGGTCTTCGGCGCGGGCAGGTCGGCGATCATGCAATCGGTGGTCAGGAGCAGGGTGGCGATGGACGCCGCGTTCTGCAGGGCCAGCCGGGTCACCTTGGCGGGGTCCATCACGCCCATGCGGAGCAGGTCGCCGAACTCCCGCGTGGCCGCGTTGTAGCCATGCGCGGGCGAGGTCTCCCGGTCGACCTGATGCAGCACCACCGAGGGCTCGTCGCCGGCATTGGCGACGATGCGCCGCAGGGGCTCTTCCAGGGCGCGCTCGATGATGCGCAGCCCGCAGTCATGGTCCAGCGTCGGCCCCTTCAGCGCCTTCAGCGTCTGGCGTGCGCGCAGCAAGGCCACGCCGCCGCCCGGCACGATGCCTTCCTCGATGGCCGCACGGGTGGCGTGCAGGGCGTCCTCGACCCGGATCTTGCGTTCCTTCAGCTCGGTCTCGGTGGCTGCGCCCACCTTGATGAGCGCCACGCCGCCCGAGAGCTTCGCGATGCGTTCGTCGAGCTTCTCGCGGTCGTAGTCGCTGGTTGCCGCCGCACGCTCCCGGCGCAGGGTGGCGATGCGTTCCTGGATCTGTGCTGGCGCCCCCGCGCCTCCGATCAGCGTGGTGTCGTCCTTGCCCACCTCGACGCGGCGTGCGCGCCCGAGATCCGACAGCGTCGCCTTGGCCAGCGTCAGCCCCATTTCGTCGCTGATCACCTGCCCGCCGGTCAGCACGGCGATGTCCTGCAGCAGTTGCTTGCGGCGGTCACCGAAGCCCGGCGCGCGCACGGCGCAGGTCCGTATCGTGCCGCGGATGGTGTTGATGACCAGCGTGGCCAGCGCCTCGCTGTCGA
This sequence comes from uncultured beta proteobacterium, assembly GCA_903938815.1. Taxonomy (GTDB): domain Bacteria; phylum Pseudomonadota; class Gammaproteobacteria; order Burkholderiales; family Burkholderiaceae_C; genus Rubrivivax. The sequence goes on along the minus strand of CAJAES010000045.1, from coordinate 15,334 downwards.
TCTCCTCGGCAATCACGAGCAAGGGCCGGCCCGACTTGAGCACCTGTTCGAGCAGAGGCAGCAGGTCTTGCACCGAGGACAACCGCTTGTCCAGCAGCAGAATCGCGGCATCCTCCAGCGACGCGATCTGGCGCTCGCCGTTGTTGATGAAATAGGGCGACAGGAGGCCGCGGTCGAACTGCATGCCTTCCACCACCTCGAGCTCGCTGGTGAGGCCCGAGCCGTCCTCGATCGAGATCGCGCCCTCTCGGCCGACCTTGTCGATCGCCCGCGCAAGGAGCTCCCCGATCGAGCGGTCGTTGTTGCCGGAGATCGACGCCACATGGGCGATTTCCTGGGAATCCGCGCATGGCCGCGCCATGCGGCGCAGTTCCTCCACCACGGCGTCCACCGCCTGCTCCATGCCGCGCTTCAGGTCCATCGGGTTCATGCCACCGGCCAGGTAGCGCATGCCTTCGTCCACCATCGCATGCGCCAGCACGGTGGCCGTGGTGGTGCCGTCGCCGGCCTTCTCGCTGGTGCGCGACGCCACCTCGCGCAGCATCTGCGCCCCCATGTTCTCGAAGTGGTCCTCTAGCTCGACGGATCTGGCCACCAGCACGCCCGAGTTCACGATCTGCGGCGTGCCGAACTCGCGTTCGATGATGACGGTGCGGCCGCGCGGGCCGAGGGTCACCTTGACCGCGTCCGCCATCAGATCCACGCCGCGTCGTATGCGGGCACGCGCTTCTTCGCGAAAGAGCAGTTGCTTGGCGGCCATGGACGAGTCCCGATCCGTGAGGTTTTCATCCTCGTTCCCCGGGGTGTCCGCGCGGTTGAGTGTGCGCAACGGCGAGGGCAGGGGGGCAGGAAGTTCCCGCTGCGGCTGCCGGCATCGCGCGCATCCTGCGGTCACCGCGGGTCACGGCGCCGTCACTTGGCCAGCAGGACGGGCACAGCCGCCAGGTGCACGACTCTCTGCGCGACCGAGCCCAGCAGCAGCCCGCCCAGCGAACTCATGCCACGCGTTCCCATCACGATCAGGTCGGCGTGCACCTCGGTGGCCGCGCGCACGATTTCCTGTGCCGGCAGGCCCATCGCGGGTTCCGCCGTCACATGATCCAGCCCCGCCAGGCGGGCCTGCGCGACCGACGCCTGCAGCAGCGTGTCCTGGCGCTGCCGCAGCATCGCCTCCAGCGTCTCTGCATTGAACGGCGAGACCTCGCTGGCATAGGCGGTCGTCTCCCTGACGTGGATCAGCACGGCCTTCAGGCCTGGCATCTCCTGGGCCAGCTGGCCAGCGGTCTCGATGGCCCGGTGCGCGTGGGACGAGCCATCCACGGCAATCAGCAGCTTCATCATGGTGCAACTCCGGCTTGGAAGGGTTCAGATCCGGCTGTGCGCGCACTGCCCCAGCATCTCGGGCGTGACGAGCGTCACCCCCTTGTCCGTGACGGTGAACCGCGCCCGGTCCAGGGCCGGGTTCACGCCGACCTTCAGGCCGTCGGGCAGCACGCAATGCTTGTCGACGATCGCGCGGCGCAGCACGACATTGCGGCCCACCAACACGTCGGGCAGGACCAGGGACTCCTCGATGTCGCTGCCGTCGCCGACGCTGACCTTGGAGAACAGCACCGAGCGGCGCACCGTGGCGCCGCTGACCACGCAGCCGCTGGCCACCAGGGAATCGACGGTCATGCCGCGCCGGTTCTCCTCGTCGTACAGGAACTTGGCCGGCGGCAGCTGGTGCTGCAGCGTGCGGATGGGCCAGCCGTCGTCGTGCAGGACGAGTTGCGGGTCGCGCCGCGTGAGGTCGATGTTGGCTTCCCAGTACGCATCCAGGGTGCCCACGTCCCGCCAGTACGGCTCGTGGCCGGTCGAGTTGATGCAGCTCTGCCGGAAATCGTGCGCCTGGACGTGCCCGCCCGTGACGGCCCGGGGCACGACGTCGGCACCGAAGTCGTGGCAGGAGTCCGGTCTGGCCGCGTCCTCGGCCAGCACCCGGTACAGGTACTCCGCATTGAAGACATAGACCCCCATGCTGGCCAGCGCGCGGGTCGGTTTCCCCGGCACGGGCCTGGGCCGTGCCGGCTTCTCCTCGAACGCGACCACGCGGGCGCGTTCATCGACCTGCAGCACGCCGAAGGCATGCGCCTCCTCGATCGGCACCTCGATGCTCGCCACGGTGACGTCGGCGCCGCTGTCGGCGTGTTCGGCCAGCATCACGCCGTAGTCCATCTTGTAGACATGGTCCCCGGCCAGCACCAGCACGTACTTCGGGCTCGCGTCGCGCACCATGTCCAGGTTCTGGAACACCGCGTCCGCGGTGCCGCTGTACCAGCCGGTGTCCACGCGCTGCTGGGCCGGCACCACGTCGACGAATTCGTCCAGGCTCGCATCCAGGAAGCCCCAGCCGCGCGTGATGTGCCGGATGAGGCTCTGCGCCTTGTACTGGGTCAGTACGGCGATCCGGCGGATGCCGGAGTTCAGGCAGTTGCTGAGCGTGAAGTCGATGATCTTCAGATGGCCGGCCATCGGCATGGCGGGCTTGGCGCGCCAGTCCGTGAGCTGCTGCAGCCTGAGCCCGCGCCCTCCCGCAAGGACGACACCGAAAGTCGAGCTCGCGGCCCGACCATGCGGCGTGTGCCTCATCCGCTCATCCCCAGCGATGGCAGGGGCAGGGCACCGCGCAGGCTCAGTTGCTGGGAAACCTTCAAGTCCGGTGCTCCCGCAGCGCGCCCGGCGCCCTGCCGACCTGCTGCGCCAGCTCGGCCTCGGTCAGGCTCGTGTAGTCGCTCGCGACCGTGCGCAGCACGGCCTTCCGTGCGTGTTCGCTCAAGGCTCCCTTCAGGCGGCCTAGGAATGGGTTCGAACACACCAGCAGCAGTCCGGCGCACCGTCCACCCGCAACGCCGGCATTCAAGGTGGCCGCGAGTTCCCGGGCGAACTGCTCGTGTTCGCGCTCCCGCGGGTCGGTGCGCGGGAGGTACTCGGTGCTGCCCAGCCCGTGGCCGGTGCCCTGCACGTGGCCGGCTCGGTCGCGACCGAGCGCCAGGCCCTTCTGCCGGCTTTCCGGGTGCACCATGTCGGCGACATGGACGTAGCCGTTTCCGTTGTCGGACTCCTCCAGCACGCGTGCCCTCGAGGCATTCGCCACCACAAGCCAGTTCTTCATGACATCGCACCCCAGCGCCAATGACCATCGACCGGGCTCATGGTGCTTGGCGCAGCGGGCTGCGGCTTGAGCGGGCTCAACGCCGGCGCCGGAGCGGCCGGCTCGCCGCGCGCGGAGTCCGATCGCGCCAGGTGGTGATCCAGCCAGTGCGTGGCCAGCAAGGTGGCGTGGTGCAGCAGGCCGGCCTCACCGAACCCGTGGCTGGCGCCGGGCACGACCGCGAGCTTTCCCCGGGCGCCGAGCCGCCCCAGCGCCCCGCGGTTCAGGCCGCGAGTCAGTGGGTCCAGCCCGCCCACGATGAGCAGCGTGGAGGCATCGACGCCCGCCAGACTGTGCGCGGCCAAGTCCGGGCGTCCGCTTCGCGAGACGACGGCCGATACTTCGCCTGGCGCCTGGGAGGCCGCGCGCAGCAGGGCCGCCGCGATGGTGCCGCAACCGCTGAGGCCGATCTGCGCGTGCCGCCGGCGCGGCTGGGCCTGAACCCAGGCGATGCCATCGGCGACGCGGCCCGCCAGCAGGTCGATGTCGTACAGGGTGCGGCGATTGCGCTGTTCGGGCTCGCGCAGCAGGTCCAGCCGGAGCGTTGCCAGGCCGCGCCGGTGCAGCAGATCGGCCTCGTGTGCCATGGCGCCGTCGTCCGTGCCGCTGCCCTGGCTGGCGGCCAGGATGACCACGCGGTCGGCGTCGGGATCGCCTTCGTAGCGCCCCGAGATGTGCGAGGGACCGATCTCGATCGTTCTGGACAGCATGGGAATCACCAACTCACTGGTTCCGGTTGCTGCATGCTGATTGCGGGCGGCGCCGCCGGCTTGAGCGCACTCAGCGGCGGTTCGTCTTTGGCCAATTCCGCCAGCCAGGCGCCGCGGTAGCGGCGCAGGTCGACCAGCTGCGTGTCGCGCGGCCATTCCCCGGGGTTTCGCGTCACGGTGAGCGCTCGCCCCGTCGGGTTGGCCTCAAGCCACGCTGCCAGTTCGCGAGGCTGCAACTCCGTCAAAGGGCGCTGCAGGCGGCCAGCGAACGTCCACTGACCGTGGTACCTGCCCACGAACGCTGCCGGCCGGCCGGCCCGCTCCAATTCGGCCAGCCGGTTCGCCGTGGCCTGCAGGTCATGAGAATCGCGAAAAGCGAGGCTGGATCCCGCCGAGAGTGCGGCCATGGCGACGACGGTCGCCGTGGCGACGGTCCGTACCTCACCGCCAGCGCTGGCTGCACGCCACGGGAGCATCGCCATCCCGCAGACCATGACCACCAGACTGCCGGGCAGCAGGCCCTGTGCCACCTGCGGCGCACCCAGCGTATCGGCCGCCCTCGGCGCCGCGATCGACAGCGCGGCCCCTGCCGCGAGCAGCGACCCGGCCGGAAGCGCGAGAGACCAGCGGGTGCTGTCGCTGCGAATCAGCCCGCGTGCGACCAGCAGCGCGAACAGCACGAATTCCGGTAACAGGTAATGTGCGCGCTTGCCGCTGACCATCGAGAAGCCGAGCAGCGGCAGCAGTGCGCCGGCGATCAGGAACCTGACTGCGACTTCGACTCGCCAGGCGGGGCCGAGCCGACGCCACCATCGAGGCCAGGCGAGCCAGGGAACCAGCATCAGTGGCAAGATGGCGATGTACAGCCATGCGGGCGCCCGGTGCGCGAAGCTGTCGACCATCCGGCCGGCCGTCTGGCCCCAGAAGATGGCGTCGCCGTAGGCCGCGCCACCCGCTCGCGCCGCCGGGATGGCCCAGGCCAGCACCGGCACGGTTGCTACGGCGGTGGACAGCGCGATGCCGCCGTACCAGTGCCACCAGAGCCGCAAGTGCAGCGGCTTTTCGCGCATCCACAGCGGCGCGGCCAGCGCCACCGGCAGCAGGTGCAGCAGTGCGGCCGGGCCCTTGCACAGCAGGCCGCCCGCGATGCCACAGCCCAGAAGTACCAGGCCGCGCGCGGCGTGCTCATCCCGCCATGCCCGCACCAGGCCGAGCCAGCCGAGCGTGCAGAAGAAGCCGAGCAGGGTGTCGAACATCAGCGCCGTTGCGAAGTAGGCGTACAGGCCGCTGGCCACAAGCACGCACCCGGCCGCGGGTGCGATGTCGCGCCACTGCGGCCACAGCCGCGCCGCCATCGACGCCATCAAGGCCAGCGTGCCGGCGGCGAACAGCGGCGACAGCAGGCGCAGCCACCACTCGTTGACACCGAAGAGCGCCCAGCCGGCGTGGATCAGCCAGAACAGCAGCGGCGGCTTGTGCGGGTAGGGCTCACCGTTGAGGACGGGCAGCAGAAGGTCGCCCCGTGCCCACATCTCCCAGGCCACCGCGGCATAGCGCGTTTCGTCGATGGGTTGCAGCGGCCTGATCAGGCCGCTCGCCGTGAGAACGGCGAGCAGCGCGAACGCGAACACGGGCCATGCGGTCGGCGGATGGCGCGGGTTGTCTCGCAGCATGGCCGGAATGCTTGGCCCGCCAGACGCCCCGGGAGGTGAGCGCCGTCAATCAGCCGCCGCTTGAGAGCACTCAACGGCCTTTCGGTGCAGCCCCCGGAGACTCCCCGGCTGTCGTCATCGGCGGAAGGGGCAGGGGCGGGCGCGCAGGCGTCGATGCCCCGCGAACATCATGGACAAGACATTCGAGCATCTGGTGGAGCGGCTCGCCGTCCGCCACGGCGTGACGGCGCAGCACATCCGCCAGCGCGCGGAGAGGCGCCAGGCCCGGCTGCATGGCCTGCTGAGCCGCGATGCGGCGGCACGCAGCGTGGGGCTGTCGCTCGCCCTGGCGTCGGCCGAGCAGCGCCTGTCGGGGTTCCTGGCGGCGGGATCTCGCCATGTCAACGGGCTCTCGGTCGCCGACGCCATCGCTGCCGCGCAGGCCGAGGGGGGCCAGCAGCATCTGTCCACCATCGGTTACTGGCCCCAGCCGCGCGAGGCAGCGGCCTCGGTGGCGGCGCGCTACCGCGAGGCGATATCGGCTGTCGCCGTCGCCGGCCTGCGCAGCTCGGTCTCGGTGAAGGTGGACCAGATGGGCTATGACCGGGAATTGCTCCGGGAGGTGGCGGCTCTTGCCCGCCAGCACGGCGTGCGCCTGCACTTCGATGCGCAGGGGCTGGAGACGGTCGACCGGACGCACGCCATGATGGAGGAATCGCTGGCCGCGGGCACCGATGTGTCGGCGACGCTGCCTTCGCGCTGGCTTCGATCGGCGTCGGACGCACGCCGCTTTCGCGCGCTGGGAATTCCGGTTCGGATCGTGAAGGGGCAGGGCGGCGACCCCGATGCGCCGAAGATCGACCCGCGCCAGAGCTATCTGGCCCTGGTGGAGGTGTTTGCCGGCAGCACCTGCGAGGTGGGCGTGGCCACGCACGACCGGCGCGTGGCCGAGCCTGCGCTGCGCCGGCTGCGCGCCTCGTCCACGCCCTGCGTGCTGGAGCAGCTGCGATCGCTCCCCCGGCTGGACGCCGTGGCCGATGCCCTCGGTGTCCCGGTGCGCGCCTATGTGGCCTTCGGCCGGTTCGGCTTGCCCTATGCCATCGGAGAGGTCTTCCGTCGACCGGCCATCCTGGGCTGGATCCTGCGCGATGCCCTGGTTCGGCATCGGCCGACGTCTACAACGGCACCGCGCATCGGAGACGGCCGATGACCGCAGCCGGATCCAGCCTGTACGCGTCCGACGAATTCCTGGATGTCATCGCGCAGGTGTACTTTCCAGGCCAGCGTTGCGCCCCGAAGGACTACCGGGTCGATGGTCAGGTCTTCCGCCTGCTCACGGCGGACGGCACGCGCCCGGTGCTGCGCCAGACCTTCATCGACATGCACGAGCCGCTGGCCGACCGCCGGGAGGCGGCTCGTCTGCAGGATTTGCCGCGACTGCCCGATGTCGCGCGCAGCCCGGTTCCGGTGGAGGCCTACATGGAAGATGCCGCGCTGAAGGACGGCTTCGGCGCCCCGGCCATCCTGTGGGAGTCCTTCGTGCGGTGGGATGACTATCTCGAGCTGCTGAAGGCCAGGCGGTTCGCCGCCGAGGACCGGCGCCGCGGCCGCAGGCTCGAGGGCCTGCTGGGCCCATTGCGCTACGCCGATGACGACACCGCGCCCGACGTGCTGCCCACCTGCATGGCGTGGAAGTCGGCCCGTGACAACGAGGCGCAGCGCCCCGACCTCTTCGCGATCGACGCCAACCGGCACTTCTTCGTCGAGATGCGCCGCCGGGGCCTGCTACGGGCCTCGACGCTGCGCGCGGGCGAGCGTCTTCTGGCCATCTGGCTCGGCGCGGTGCACGGCGGGCGCTGGAGCGGGTGGGTCTTCACCTTCAACCCCGACCCCGAACTGCGCAAGTTCTCGCTGGGGCGCCAGCTGCTCTACCCGATGCTGGAATCCAGCTTTCGCGCGGGGCATCGGGAGTTCGACTTCTCGATCGGCATGGAGCACTACAAGCTCGACTTCGCGACCCACGTGCGCCCGGTCTCGCCGCTGGGCTTGCCGCCCGCGCACGAACGCCTGGCCGACGCCGGGCGCCGGCTGCTGCGGCAGCACCCGTGGTGGGCCGATCGAGCGCGCACGGTGCGCGGCTGGTTGCAGCGCAGCGCCGCGCGGTGAGCAGGCTCAAGCTGCAGACCGCACCGGCGTCGCATCCTGCAGGCATGGAGATGCGTGGGGACGTCATCCCGGCTCAGGGCGATGCCCGTCGGCTGGCTTGATCGGCGCCACGGATCGGAATTCCCACCGAAACGAGCAAGCCAACATGACCCTGCGCCACTTCCTCGCCATCCTGCGTGCCCGTGCGTGGCTGGCGGTGGCCATCCTGCTGGCGACCGTGTCGGTCGCGGTGGCGGTGGCTGTCGCGATGCCCCGGAAGTACACGGCCACGGCCACCCTGATCGTCGATGCCAACCGGCCCGACCCCCTGGCCGCGACGAGCTACTACAACAACGCCTCGAGCAGCTACCTGTCGACGCAGATGGACGTCATGCGCAGCGAGCGGGTGGCGCTGGACGTGGTGGACAAGTTGCCCCCGGCTGTCGATGCGGCGCTGCGCGAGGAGTGGATGTCCGCGACCGACGGCCGCGACGACCGCAGGGTCTGGACCGCGCAGGCCCTGCAGAAGTCGCTGGACGTGTCCCTGGCCCGCGACTCCGACGTGGTCGCGATCCGCTTCACGGCCCAGGAGCCGGCCCTCGCCGCACAGCTGGCGAATGCCTTCGCGCGGGCCTACCTGGATGTGAGCGTGGCCCTTCGTGTGGACCCGGCGCGCCAGTACTCGACGCTGTTCGAGTCGCGCGCCAGGACGGTTCGTGGCGACCTGGAAAAGGCCCAGGCCAGGCTGGCGGCTTTCCAGCGCGACAACGGCATCGTGGTGTCCGACGACCGGCTCGACATCGAGACCGCGCGGCTCGGCGAGCTGTCGTCCCAGCTCACCGCGATCCAGGCCCTGGTGGCGGAATCCGGCAGCCGGCAGGCGCAGGCGCAGGGCGGCAGCGCCGACCGCATGCCGGAGGTCATGGTCAATCCGATGCTGGCCTCGATGAGCACCGAACTGCTGCGTGCCGAGAGCCGCCTGCAGGACCTGAACGCCAGGCTGGGCGAGAACCACCCGCAGGTGCAGGAAGCGCGTTCGAACATCGCTCTGCTGCGCCAGCGCATGGATGCCGAGACGCGCCGCGTGACCGGCGGCATGACGGTGGTGAACTCGATCAACCGCCAGCGCGAGGCGGAGTTGCGCGGTTCGCTCGAGGCCCAGCGCGCGAAGGTGCTGCGCCTGAAATCGGTGCGCGACGAGGGCATGGTGCTCTTGCGCGACGTGGAGAGCGCGCAGCGTGCCTATGAGGGCGTTCTGGCCCGCCTGAACCAGTCCAGCCTGGAGAGCGAGGCCACCCAGGGGCAGGCCCGGATGCTGGCCCAGGCCACGATGCCGCTGAAGCCGTCCTCGCAGCGGGTGCTGATCAGCGCTGCGCTGTCCGTGGCCGTGGGCGTGGTGATCGCGCTGGGCGCCGTGGTGCTGCTCGAGTGGCTGGACCCGCGCATCCGCACGGCCGAATCCTGCGCCGAACTCCTGGGCGTGAAGCTGCTCGGCGTGCTGCCCGGGCCGGGGTCCGCCGGCCCCTACAAGGTCAGGCGCACACCGCTGGTGTCCGCGCGCGCCATGCCAAGGCTGGCATCGCCGAGGAGCCGGACATGAGGAGCTATCGCGTCCCTCAGCCGATGGCCTTGCCGGAGGCGGTTGCCGATGCCGGCCTGCACGAGGCCCGCCAGGGATCTGGCGAGCCGCTGGGTCAGGTGCTGGCCCTGTCGGCCGATCAGGTGGCCGAGGTGCTGGGGCTGTCGCAGATGGAGGACATCCGCTTCGGCGAAGCGGCCATCCGGCTCGGGCACGCATCGTCCGACCGCGTGATGGCGGCCCTGTCGCGCCAGTTCGACTATCCGTGCGTGCTCGACGGTCAGCCCGGCGCCAGCATGGAACTGGTGGTGCTGTCGCGCCCGCAGTCGCCCCAGGCCGAGGCCATTCGCGCGTTGCGCAGCCAGGTGCTGCGGCGCACCGCCAGCCCGGCCAATGGCCCGCGAACGCTGGCGGTCATCAGCCCGGATGCCGGCGACGGCAAGAGCTTTCTCGTTGCGAACCTGGCGGTGGCGCTGGCGCAGGCCGGGCAGCGCACCCTGGTGGTGGATGCCGATCTGCGCCACCCGCGCCAGCACGAGATCTTCGAGGTGTCCAACTCGGCCGGCCTGTCCAGTGCGCTGCTCGGCCTGGCCGAGCCTCAGCTCGTGCAGGCCGTGGGGCGCGTGCCGGGGCTCTATGTGCTGCCCGTGGGCGCCTGCCCGCCCAACCCGCTGGAGCTGGTGGAGCGGCCGGCCTTCAGGCGCCTTCTCGAGAAACTGGCGGCCCGCTTCGACCACGTCGTCGTCGATACGCCTGCCGCCGTCTACGGGACGGACGCGCACGTGATTGCCGAGCGGTGCGGCGCAGCGCTGATGGTCGCGCGCCGGGACGCTTCGCGCGTCGCGAACCTGCAAGCCCTGATCGAGGCCGTATCGGCGCCGTCCACGACGCTGCTCGGCGTCGTGATGAATGAATTCAAGGGTCCATTTCCAAGAGGACTGACATGACACCAGGACAGGACGTTTCCATCGATGCCCAGCAGCCCTGGACGCTGCGCGGCCCGGTTCACCCCGAGACGGCACGCGCGCTGCGGCGCCATGACGGCGGCGGGGCCGAGTCGGCACGGCTGTGCTTTGTCGGCCTCGGCAACCTGCCGGTGCTGGCGCGCGAGTACAGCCGCTTCGGTGTCGGCGGCGAGGAGGTGCAGCACACGCTGCTGGCGCGCGCGCTCGCGCGCCGCGGCTACGACGTGACGATGGTCACGGCCGACCTGGGGCAGGACGACGCCGCGCGGATGGACGGCATCACCGTCTACAAGGCCTACGGCCCGCACGAAGGCCTGCCGATGCTGCGGTTCATCCATCCCCGCTTCACGAAGTTCTGGGCGGCGCTGGCGCGCGCGGACGCGGATGTCTACTACACCAGCTGCGCCGGCCCCTTGCTGGGCATCGTCGCGCTGTTCGCCCGGCGCCACGGCAAGCGCGTGGTCTTTCGCATCGCCCATGACCGGGACTGCGAGCCGGACCAGCTGCTGGTGAAGTACTGGCGCGACCGCAAGATCTACGAGTACGGCCTGCGGCACGCCGATGTGATCCTGGCCCAGAGCGAGCAGCAGCAGCGTGCGCTGCGCGCCAACTACGGCCTGCCCAGCGTTGTGGCGACGATGCTGGTCGACCCGCGCCAGAAGGAGCTCGGTTTCGAGGAGCGGGATGTGGATGTGCTGTGGGTCAACAACCTGCGCACCTTCAAGCGCCCCGATCTCCTGCTGGAACTGGCGGGCCGGCTGCCGCACCTGAAGTTCCACATGGTCGGCGGCACCCAGCCGGGCCACGAGGCCCTGTACGAGGAGATCCGCGCGCAGGCGGCGGCCTACCCGAACCTGCGTTTCCACGGGCCCGTGCCGTACCACGACGTGAACGACTTCTACGAGCGTGCGAAGGTCTTCGTGAACACCTCGGACTCCGAGGGTTTCCCGAACTCCTACCTGCAGGCCTGGCGGCGCGGCACGCCGACGGTGGCCTTCTTCGACCCCGATTCCGTGATCTCCCGCCGGCGCCTGGGCAAGGCCGCGGCGTCGATGGACGAGATGGCCTCCGAGGTGAACCGCTTCGCGACCCAGCCGCAGGACTGGGCCGAGGCGAGCCGGGCGTGCCTGGCCTTCATGGACATGCACTACGGTGACGACAAGGTGCTGATGCCCTACATCGAGGCGCTGTGCCCGACAACCGCGCAGCCGCTGCGGCCCGGCGCCACCGGACACGCCAGCCGGTGAGCCGGCCGTCGCCTGCGGCGGCGAAGCCGGCCTTCCTGATCACCATCGACACCGAGGGCGACGATCTCTGGTCCCGCCCGCAGGCGATCGAGACACTGAACTCGCGCTTCCTGGCGCGGTTCCAGCACCTGTGCGAGGACTTCGGCTTCAGGCCGACCTGGCTGGTCAACCACGAGATGGCCAATTGCCCGACCTTCCAGGCCTTCGGCAAGGAGGTCCTCCGGCGCGGCACGGGCGAGATCGGCATGCACCTGCACGCCTGGAATTGCCCGCCCGTCATTCCGCTGACCGACGACGACCATCACCACCAGCCCTTCCTGATCGAGTACCCGGCCGAGATCATCGAAGCGAAGATCCGGCACATGACGGACCTGCTGCACGCGCGCTTCGAGTGCGCGGTGGTCAGCCACCGGGCCGGCCGCTGGGCCCTGGACGCCACCTACGCGCAGTTGCTGTCGCGCTACGGCTACGGAGTGGACTGCTCGGTCACGCCGCACGTGAGCTGGGTCCAGGCGATGGGTGCGCCGAACGGGCACGGTGGCGCCGACTACCGCAACTTCCCGGAGTTGCCGTACTGGATGGATCTCGATCACATCGATCGGGCCGGCAACTCGCCGCTGCTGGAACTGCCGGTGACGGTGCTGCCCGGCCCGCTGCAGCGCAAGCTGCCCTTCGCGCACTCCACGCCCGGGCTGCGGCGCTGGGCCTGGCGCCGGGAGCCGCCGCTGTTCTGGCTCTACCCGGACGGCACCAATCTGCGGCACATGCTGACGCTGGTGGACGAAGCCGTGAAGAGTCGGCGCCCCTGCATCGAACTGGTGCTGCACTCCTCGGAACTCATGCCCGGCGGCAGCCCCCTGTTCGGAGACGAAGCCGCCATCGAAGGCCTGTACTCGGATCTGCACCTGCTGTTCTGCTCCATCGCACCGCGCTTCGTGGGCCGCACGCTGGCCGAGTTTCGCCAGTCCTGGCGCGAGAGCGCCCATTGAAAGCGCCGCATGAACCTGCCGCACCTGTGTTTCGTCGCCAACCACATCTACCCCGTTCTCGTCAGGGACAGCGGCATCGCCTTCGTCGGGGGTGCCGAAGTCCAGCAGAGCGTCCAGATGCGTGCCCTTCAGCGCGCCGGCTACCGGATCTCGGTGCTGGTGAAGGACTACGGGCAGGCCGATGTGGTGGATTGCGACGGGATCCAGCTCCACAAGATCCCGGACCCTGGCCAACGCGGCATTCCGCTGCTGCGCTTCGTCTACCCGCGGCTGACGGACATCCTCGGTCTGCTGCGCCGCATCGAGCCTGACATCGTGTTCATGCAGACAGCGGGTGAGCAGGTGTTTGGCGCTGCCCTGTACGCGCGGCTGTCGGGCGCGCGTTTCGTGTTCGCGGGCGCGAGCGACATGGATTTCGTTCGTGGGCCGCTGCCCGGCATGCCCGCGCAGCACACCTTCATGTATCGGATCGGCCTGCGGGCGGCGCATGCCGTGATCGTCCAGAACCTGGCGCAGCAGCGCATGCTGAAGGCGCACTTCGGGCGCGAGGGGCATCTCATCCAGAACGGCTACGAGGAGGCCGCCGCACGCCCGGGTTCGTTCCAGGGCCATGTGCTGTGGGCCGCGACCGTGAAGCCGCTGAAGCGGCCGGACCTGTTCATCGAACTGGCGCGCCGGACACCGGGGCGCCGCTTCGTGATGGTGGGCGGCCCAGGCATCACACCCGACGCGCAGGCCTACTTCGCCGCGATGGCCGAGCGCGCCAGCGAGGTTCCCAACCTGGAGATGAAGGGGCACGTGCCCTACCACCAGGTGGGGGCGTGGTTCGACGGCGCGGCGCTGTCGGTCAACACGTCCGACTACGAAGGCCTGCCCAACACCTTCCTGCAGGCCTGGCTGCGCGGAATCCCCACCCTGTCCTTCGTGTGCCCCGAGTCGGCGCCGGGCGAGACCGGCACGCTCGCCTGCCGCGACCTGGACGACATGGCGGCGAGGGTGGGCGCCCTGTGCGAGGACGAGGGCGCGTGGCGGACGGCCAGCGCCGCCTGCCGCCGGCACTTCGATGCCCATCACCGGATCGACGCGGTGGTCGACCGCTATCGCGCGGTCTTCGATGAAGTGCTCTCGGTTGCGCATTCGGCATCCGTGCCGGTGTCGTCATGACGCCCGCGCTGCCGGTAACGGCGTTGCTGCTGCTCGCGGCGGCCCTGGGTGCGGCCACCAGCATGTTCGACGGCCGACTGGTGCTGCTGATGCTGGCCGCGATGGCGCCCTTGCCGCTGATCCTGCGCGACTACCGGGTGGGCGTGCTGCTGCTCACGCTGGTGCTGCCCATCTCGCCCATGCTCCCGCCCGTTCGCGGCCTCAACGTGCTGAACTTCCTGACGCTGGCCACGCTGGTGTCGTTCGCGCTGCGCACCGGGTTTTCCAAGGAACGCGTCACCTGGCTGCCTGGCCGCATGTGGTGGGGCTTCCTGCTTCCCGTGACGGTGGCGGTTCTCATTGCCTGGCCGCACATCCCGGAGGGTGCACGCAACTACCCGCGGCTGGAGAACGCGCGTTACCTCTACGACCCGATGGTCTACGCGGTCGACCGCTACGCGAAGCCGCTTCTCTACTTCTTCTCCTATGCATTCCTGCTGGCCAACGCGGTGCGCGCCAGCAAGCGGCCGGAGTGGTTCATCGTGGCCCTGGCGGCTTCGGCCGTGCTGCCGGCGATGGCGGTGCTGTACACGGTGGCCGCCTATCCGGGCTCGTTCGCCCAACTCACGCAGGACCGGGAGTTCATGGCCCCGCGCGGCATGCACGCCAACGAGTTCGGCATGCTGCTGGCCCTGGCCAGCGGGCCGCTGCTGTTCGTGGCGGGCGGGGAGGGCGAGGCTTGGCTGAAGCGGGTCGCGCTGGCCGCCTTCGCGCTCGTCACGCTCGCGCTGCTGCTCACCTTCTCGCGCGGCGGCCTGGTCGCGTACCTGATCGGTGTCTGCGCATTCCTGCTGCACCACCGGCGCCTGAAGACCATCGTCGCCTGCGGGCTGGCGGTGGGCTTGTTCCTGCTGGCCGCGCCCGATGCGCTGCAGGAGCGCTTCGGCGCCGGGATCCGGGCAGGGGCCCTGAGCGATGCGAGCAATGTCCGCAAGGACGAGCTCACGGCCGGCCGGCTGCACGGCTGGATCCTGCTGGCACCCGAGGTGTTGGAGAGCCCCTGGCTCGGTGGAGGTCTCGGATCGACCCAATGGTCCGGCGCCGTGGCGATGGGCCGCTACAAGGCGAACCACCCACACAACATCTACCTCGAACTGCTGATGGACCTGGGCATCATCGGCACCTTGGCCATGGTCTGCGTGGTGGTGGGGCACCTGCGCCGCTTCCGGCAGCTGGCGCGCGAACCGGCGCTGGGCCATGAGATGCGCAGCTTCTTTCTCGGGGCACGCTTCGCGCTGTGGGGCGCGCTTGCCATGGCCGCGACGACGGCCTACTACATGCCCAATGCCGCGCAGGCCTACCTTTGGTTCGCGCTGGGCCTGGCCTTCGCCGACTGGCCGCGTGCGGAATCGAGGACGGAAGTCAAAGCCTAGGTGCCTGGGGCTGAGGCTCCCGTGACCTCTCGGCGCAACCTGGACTGTTTGACGGAGGGGTCTTCCGCTTCAGTGCGGGCGGCGTTTCTTCTGTCGGCTCGTTGTAGACGTTCAACACAGGCGCGTTCGGGCTGCGCCTGTCGAAGTGCCGTCCGCGGCGTTGCGCGTCGCGGCAGGCGGCGCGCGGTGCGGGCGCCAGCTGTGGCGGTCAGCCCTGCGGGCTGACTACCCTGCGCTGCTCGCCTCGAGGGGGCGCCGCAAAACTCGCTGCGCGGGCT
>CAJAES010000044.1 GCA_903938815.1 uncultured beta proteobacterium | reverse complement strand
TCACGATGACCACCCCTACCGGGATCGCCGTCGCCGCGCGGCAAGCCGCTACGGGTTTCGCCCTACGGGCTCCACCCTCCCCGTCTTGCCGCGCACCTGTGGACCTACACCACTTCCTGGGACATCAACTGCATGCATCAGAAAAGCAAGCATAGACCGCCTCACCAACAGCGACCGCGCGCATCTTGAGCGTGCCCTGAAGGCATGGGCATCAACCCAGGCCGTCAGGCGTCCAGAGCTTCGTAGAACTGCCTCACGCTCACGCCGGCCTGTTGCGCCATGTAGCGCACGATCGTGTCGACGAACGGCTCGTTGTGCTCGGACAGTGTGACCTTGCGGAACGGCGCCGGCTGCTCGCGCACCCACTGTTCATGACCGCCGGTCGTGCTGCGGTGAGTGAAGTTCAGGTTGCGCAGGATCCGGCGCACCTCGCGCGCCGTCAGCGGCCGTTTCCAGCGGCTCACGCCACTCGCAACGGCAGCAAGTCGCGGTAAGCGCTCTTCAGCCGCATGCGCGGCGCCAGCTTCTGCGCCAGCTTCGTCAGGGTGCGGCGCATTCTGGGTCGGTCCCGCAGCAGGCGCCAGAACTCGTAGCGCAACACATCCGCCCGAGGCGCGCTGCGCGACAGCAGCCCTTCCGCATGCGCGGAGTCAATCGTCATGGCCTCTTCCACGTAGCTCCGAATCTGCTCGTGCAACTTGCGCTTCACGTCATCGAGGCTGCTGCCCTGGGCGGCCAGCGAGAAGTCAATGCACGCAGCCACCCACACGCCCTGCTCTTGCCAGGCCATGCATCGCGCTGTGAACTTCGTTCCATAACTCATTTCCCCTCAAATTCTGCCACGAGACCAGGCGCATCGGGCACAGGGTACGCACGGCATCACGGCTCTTTTTGACGCCTGGAACTCGCCGGCATCAACGATCGCGGCACGCGCTGTTGATGATCTCCGAGCCCATCCAGTAACTGAACGCCACGCACGCGCCAACGCCGATCACAGGCAAAACCTGGAGGGTCGGCGCCACCACAAACCATGCGATGAACGGGCCGAAGTTGCATGCGGCCCACAACGCCCTGGTGACGCGCGCGCTCAACGTCAGTTTGTCGGAAATCCACAGCACGCCCATATAGACCGCGAGCCAGAGCACGATGACAACTAGCCCGTTCGCATCGCCACTTCCTTCGTACACCTCTGCGGACATCGGGTTCATTTGAAGAGCCTTGCGGTGAGCCCACTTTCCACCCAAGTTTCCACTCGGATGGGTCGTGGCCTCGATGCCGCACCCATAGAGCGGTGGATAGCGCAGAAGCCGACATCAGTAGGCAATGCCTTGACACGCTAATCGGTATTGCCTACAGTGTCTCCACCCCACGACAACGGCATCGCCGGGGGATGGAGCGGCAATGAAGCCCAGCTTCCTGAACACGCCCGAGGCCTGGACCCGGGCACAGCGCACCGCGCTGGACCCGGCGCGAGACGCCTACGCCATCGAGCGCGGCACCGGTCCCGGGCGGCCGGAACCCCTGGCCGAGCGCGTGCTTGGCGTCATGCTGGCGGTTGGCATCGGCGTCGCCGTAGCCCTGCTGGCCGTGCACACCCTGGCGGGCGCCTGATGGACGCCCCCGACCAAACCAACCCGACGCCGCGCTGCGCCGCTGACGCCTGCGGGCAAGGCCGCAAGCCGTGCCCGTTCCCGTCCGCCTGCCAGGTGGCCGACGAGCACGACCCTGCGCCGCCGAAGCAGCAATCCCTGCTCGCCCTCGCGGCGTGGCTCGGCATCACAGCTGCGGCCGTCGCCGCCGTGGCCGTCGTCATCGCCGGCCTGCCGTGGAGGTTCGCATGAGCCTCACGCAGCACTACGCCACACAACGGGCCATGTCCGCCGCGCAGGCCAGCTACGACGCCATGTCGGAGCCCGAAGGCGAGGACGAGTTGTCCGACAGCCTGGACTACGCGCTGGAGGAACTGCACAGCATGCGCGCGCGCCTGCACGCAGACCCCAACGACCCCGAAACCCGCGCCCAGGTCGTCGCCGGCATGCGCGAAATCGCAGCTTTTCTGGAGTCCGATCAATGAACGCCCCCGATCGAGCCGCATGGCTGGCCGCGCGGCGTCTGGGCATCGGCGGCAGCGACATCGCCGCCCTGCTCGGACTCAGCCCGTATCGCACCCAGGTCGATCTCTGGATGGACAAGACCGGTCGCCTGCCCGACATCGAGCCCGACGCCGACGCGGCAGAGCGCATGCACTGGGGCACCGTGCTGGAAGATGTCGTGGCCCGCCACTACGCCGACCGCCGCAGCGTGCGCATCCAGCGCATCAACACGCAACTGCAGCACCCCCGCTACCCCGCGGCGCTGGCCAACATCGACCGGGCCGTCGTCACCGAAGGCAGCCGCGCCCGCTGGGATGAGGGATCCGGCCGCGTGCTGGGTGCTGACCGCATCCTTGAAGTCAAGACCGCTCACGCCCTGGCAGCCAACAGCAGCGACTGGGGCGACCCTGGCAGCGACGAAGTGCCGCAGCACTACTGGCTGCAGGTTCAGTGGTATCTCGCCATCACCGGCCTGCCCTGCGGCGACCTGGCCGTGCTGTTCGGTGGGCAGAAGTTCGCCGAGTACACCATCCACGCCGACACGGCGCTGCAGGGCGACCTGCTGGCCCAGGCCCAAGGGTGGTGGGAGCGGCATGTGGTGGGCGACATGCCTCCTGACCCCCGCACCGAAGACGACGCCCGCGCGCTGTGGCGATCGCACCGGCCTGGCGTCGAGAAGATCGTGGATGCCGATGTCGCACAGGCCGTCGCGGAACTGCAGGCCATCAAGGCGCAGATCGGCAACGAGAAAACCGAAGGGACGCTGGAGCACCGCATGCGCCAGCTTCGCGATGCCATCTGCTGCGCTTTCGGCGAGGCCGAGGCCATCAGCTACATGGGCCGAAAGCTCGCCACTTGGAAAGCCAACAAGCCCAGCGAGAAGACCGACTGGCGCGCGCTGACCGAGTTCATGAACCCGCAGCCCGACACGGTTGCTCAGTTCACCACCACCACCGAAGGCGCGCGCGTGCTGCGCCTGTCCACCCCGAAGGAGTCTTCATGACCACCAACCCCTCGTCCAGTCTCGTCGCCACGCCCAACGGCCGCAGCGGCTTCTCCCTGGCCCCGCAGAGCCTGGACGAAGCCCTGCGCTTTGCCGACATCCTGTCCAAGTCCAGCATCGTGCCCAAGGACTACCAGGGCAGTGCGGGCAACATCCTCGTGGCCATCCAGTGGGGCGCCGAGCTGGGCTTGCCCCCCCTGCAGGCCATGCAGAACATTGCCGTCATCAACGGCCGGCCGGCCATCTGGGGCGATGCGGTCATCGCGCTCGTGCGCGCCTCCGGGCTGCTCGAGGGCATCACCGAGGACATCGCTGACAGCGGCGCCACCTGCACCGTCAAGCGCCGCGGCGAGGTCGCCGTGGCCCGCACCTTCACCACCGAAGATGCCAAGCGCGCCGGCCTGCTGGGCAAGCAAGGCCCGTGGCAGCAGTACCCCAAGCGCATGCTGCAGATGCGCGCGCGCGCCTGGGCGCTGCGCGACGTGTTCCCCGACGTCCTGCGCGGCGTCCACGTCGGCGAAGAGGCGCAGGACTTGCCGAGCGAGCCCAAGCACATGGGTCCAGCCGATGAAGTGAAGCCAGCCGAGCCTGCCAAGCCCGCCGCGCGAGGCGACCGGGCCCGCGCCGCACTGGCCCGCCAGCAGCAGCCGCCGGCACTGCCGGCCCCGTCGCTGGCGCAAGTCCTGTCGGCCATCAACACCGCACCGACGCTCGAAGCATTGCAGGAGGCAGCCGCAGTCGCGGGCACCCTGGAGACGGACACGGACAAGGCGGCAGCCCGCCAGGCCTACCGCGACCGCAAGGCCAGCATGCAGGGGACGCAGGACCAGCACAGGACCGTCGATGCGGACAGCGGCGAGATCCTGGGGCAACCGGGCGGCAACGAAGCGAGCGACCACGATGACTTCGTGTCCGACATGGAAGCGGCCGAACGCACGGAGGGCGGCAAGTGAGCGCGGCCCCCAAGACCCCCTCCCGCGTGTATCTCGTCACCGACCGCAGCGAAGCTACGCGGCTGGTGCAGGCGACCTCGCAGGCCCAGGCCCTGCGCCACGTTGCGGCCGGCGCGTACACCGTGCGCGCTGCCGGCGCGCTGGATGTCGTGGAACTGGTGCGCAAGGGCGTGCAACCCGAAATCGCAGGCGACCGCGCTGACGACGAATCCGACACCACGGAAGGCGCCGCGCCATGAACGTCCATACCGTCAGCGGCCGGCGCATCGGCGAAGTCACGGCAGCCATCGCAGCCCGGGTCGGGAATGACCGAGCGCATGCGGCAGCCGTGCTCGTCAGCGCCAGCAAGCAGGCCGACAACCTGCACCGCGCGCTGCACCGCGGCATCAGCGAAGAGGCCCTGTGCCTCATGGCGGGGGCCCTGCAGATGACGCTCACGCGCGCCATCGTGGCCTGCGGCGTCGATGCCGGAGACGCCGAAGCGCTCGAGCGGGCCGTCGATGCCGACATCACCGACGCGGTGCGGCGAGTGCAACGCAAGGACATCACCGATGACCCGTCGCACTGATCTTGCGCCGACGGCCCTGCGGCGCGGAATCGCGACGGTCGACGACCTGCGCGCGCGCAGCGCGATCGACCCCCGCACCCACTGCTGGCACTGGCAGCACGCGCGCGGCCCGGACGGCATGCCCAGAATCTGGACGTTCGACCGAAGATCGGGCGCGAAAGCGTGCCTCACCGGCCCGATGGCAGCCTGGCAGATCGCGCACGACGCGCCGCCGACGCGCGGCCATCTTCCGTATCGGGTCTGCGGGCATCGCGATTGCGTCAACCCGGCGCACCTTCGCCTGGCCGCCAACCGAGCCGAACTCGGCCAGCATATCGCCCGCAGCGGCCGTCTGCGCGGCAACTCGACCGAGCAGCGACGCGCCAACCTCGTTCTGGCCAGGGCAGCAGCCGGCATCGTGACAACCTCGACCGATGTCGTGGACGCGATCCGCGCGGCCCCCAAGCACATCACCAGCGCGGAACTTGCGCGTGATCTTGGCATGTGGCCGCAAACCGTCTGGCGCCTGCGGCGCGCACAACCGAGGATCGAGGTGCCGACATGAGCGACACACTGAGAGCAGCCGCACAGCAGGCGCTGGAGGCATTCGACCCGACGAACGGGCAACCCAATGATCTGTGGCCGTTTCAGGTCAAGGCGCTTCAGTCACGAGCTTGCAAAGCACTCCGCGCAGCACTGGCAGAGCGAACCGCCGAGAAATCCTCGGCAGTTGCGAGCGACACACTACCGCCGCTGCCTGAGCCTGACGTGCCCGGGATTCAGTTCAGCCGAGACGATCCAGACTCACGCAATCGCGGCCTCTACACCGCCGACCAAATGCGCTCCTACGCAGCCGCAGCACTGGCCGCAGCCGTAGCGGAGCCGGTGGCGCATTTGTGGCAGCACAGCGAGACAGGCCGCACCCGCGTGGTTATGCCGGACCAGGTAGTGACGACTGACGCCTCGTGGCTTGTCGTCGGGCCGCTGTATCTCGCACCGCCCCAGCGTGAGCCGCTGACCGATGCTGACATCGACGCCGCGTGCGCCGGGATCGAGTGTTCCAACGTCGATCTTGGCGTCTATGACCGGCTGATCGCCCGCGCCATAGAGCGAGCGCACGGCATCAGCGCACCGGCCAGCGCACCGAAGGAGCAGGCATGATCGACCGCAAGACCATAGCCGCGATGATCGGCATCGAGCCTGGCACGCTGCGGAAGAACTACGAGGTCAGGCCCGACTTCCCGCGCCCTGTACTGCGGTTGAGCAGGAAGACCGTGCGCTGGGAGGAGGCTGATATTCAGCGATGGCTGAAGACGCAGAGAGCGCGGGCGTAAATAGTGCTGGCGTGACCGTGGTGCGCTGCCGACTGTGTGGCCTAACGTTGGAGCTAAGG
>CAJAES010000043.1 GCA_903938815.1 uncultured beta proteobacterium | reverse complement strand
GTGCCCAGCACCGGGCAGGTGAGTTCGGTGCCCTCGATGAATTCCTCGCAGAGCACGTCGCTGTCGTACTGCGCCGCCAGCGCCACGGCGTCCTGCATCTGCGAGTAGCCGGCCACCTTGGTGATGCCGATCGACGAACCCTCGCGCGGCGGCTTCACGATCAGCGGCAGGCCGAGGTCGTCGGGCACCTGGATGATGCGTTCGCGCGTGCGCTGCTGCGCATCCAGCCGCACCCAGCGCGGCGTGGGCAGGCCGTCGGCGCCCCACAGGCGCTTGGTCATGACCTTGTCCATCGCCACCGCGCTGGCCATCACGCCCGAGCCGGTGTAGGGGATGCCGAGCAGTTCGAGCGCGCCCTGCACGGTGCCGTCCTCGCCGTGACGGCCGTGCAGCGCGATGAAGACACGGTCGAAGCCGTCGGCCTTCAGTTCGTGCAGGCCACGCTGCGCGGGGTCGAACGCGTGGGCATCCACACCCACCGACTGCAGCGCCTGCAGGACGCCGGCACCGGACATCAGGGACACCTCGCGCTCGGCGCTGGTGCCGCCCATCAGAACCGCGACCTTGCCCAGATTCATGCCGCGCCTCCCAGCAGGTCGACGATCTTCTGCGGCACGCCGCCGATCGTGCCCGCACCCATCACGATGACGACGTCGCCGTCGCGCGCGAAACCGGCCACGGCCTCGGGCAGCGCCGCCACGTCGTCCACGAACACCGGCTCGGTGTGGCCGGCCACGCGGATGGCGCGGGCCAGCGCCCGGCCGTCGGCGGCCACCAAGGGCGCCTCGCCGGCGGCATAGACCTCGGTCAGCAGCAGCGCGTCGGCGGTGCCCATGACCTTGACGAAATCCTCGAAGCAGTCGCGGGTGCGGGTGTAGCGGTGTGGCTGGAACGCGATGACGAGGCGCCGACCCGGGAACGCGCCACGCGCGGCGGCGATCACGGCTGCCATCTCCACCGGGTGGTGGCCGTAGTCGTCGATCAGCGTGAAGCGCCCGCCGCCGGAGGCAGGCAGATCGCCATAGCGCTCGAAGCGGCGGCCCACGCCGGAGAACGCCTGCAACGCACGCGCCACGGGTTCGTCGGGCAGTTCGAGTTCGGCCGCCACGGCGATGGCCGCCAGGGCGTTGCGCACGTTGTGCTCGCCCGGCAGGTTCAGCGTGATGGCCAGGTCGGGCATGACGGTGCCGTTGCGGCGCTGACAGGTGAAGCGCATCTGCCCGCCGGGCAGCGCCACCACGTCGACCGCGCGCACCTGGCAGTCGGCGCCCAGGCCGTAGCTGACCACGGGGCGCGAGACCATCGGCAGGATCGCGCGGATACCGGGGTCGTCGCCGCACAGGATGGCCGCGCCGTAGAAGGGCATGCGGTGCAGGAAGTCGACGAAGGCGCTGCGCAGCCGCGTGAGGTCGTGGCCGTAGGTCTCCATGTGGTCGGCGTCGATGTTGGTGACGACCGACAGGATGGCGTTCAGGTTCAGGAAGGACGCATCGCTCTCGTCGGCCTCGACGACGATGTAGTCGCCCGCACCCAGGCGGCTGTTGGCGCCGGCGCTCTGCAGCTTGCCGCCGATGACGAAGGTGGGGTCCACGCCGGCCTCGGCCAGCACGCTGGTGACGAGCGAGGTGGTGGTGGTCTTGCCGTGCGTGCCGGCGATCGCGATGCCCTTCTTCAGGCGCATCAGTTCGGCCAGCATCACGGCGCGCGGCACCAGCGGAATGCGCCTGGCTCGCGCGGCGATGACTTCGGGGTTGTCGCCCTTGACCGCCGTGGACGTGACCACCGCCTCGGCGCCGGCGATGTTGGCGGCGTCGTGGCCGATGGCGACGCGGATGCCCAGAGACGCCAGCCGGCGCGTGGTGGCGCCGTCGTTCTGGTCGGAGCCGGAGACGGCATAGCCGAGGTTGTGCAGGATCTCGGCGATGCCGCTCATGCCGGCTCCGCCGATGCCCACGAAGTGGATGTGCTTGACAGCGTGCTTCATGACTTCACCAGGCCTTCGATCTGGTCGGCCACACGAGCCGCCGCGTTGGGCCGCGCCATCGCGCGCGCCTTCATGGCCATGGCCAGGAGCCGGGTCCGGTCGAGTCCGCGCAGGGTCTCGGCCAGCCGGGCGGGGGAGAGTTCGGACTGCGGCAGGTGGATGCCCGCGTCGGCGCGCGCCATGTGCTCGGCGTTGTCGCGCTGGTGCGCGGTGGTGCTGACGATCAGCGGCACCAGCAGGCCCGGCACGCCGGCGGCGCAGAGCTCGCTGACGGTGCCTGCGCCCGCGCGGCAGATCATCAGGTCGCAGGCGGCCAGCCGCGCGGCCATGTCGTCGATGAAGGGCACGATCTCGGCATCGACGCCGGCCTCGGCGTAGGCGGCGCTGACGGCGCCGTGGTGCGCGTTGCCGGTCTGGTGGGTGACGAACGGCCGCTGCGCGGGGTCGATCAGCGCCAGAGCGGCGGGCACGGCCTGGTTGAGCGCCTGCGCGCCCAGGCTGCCGCCCACCACCAGCAGCCGCAACGGGCCGCTGCGGCCGGCGAAGCGGGCCTCGGGGGCGGGCAGGTTCTCGATCTCGCTGCGCACCGGGTTGCCGGTGACGACGGCCTGCTTCGTCTTCTTCGCGTCGGGGCCATCGAAACCGAACGCGACGCGGTCGGCCACCGGCAGCAGCGCCCGGTTGCTCATCAGAAGGGCGGCGTCGGCATTCACCAGCACCAGCGGCCGGCTCAGCAGCGAAGCCATCATGCCGCCGGGAAAGCACACGTAGCCGCCCATGCCCAGCACCGCGTTCGCGCCGCGGCGGCGCAGGATCTGCAGGCAGTCAAAGAAGGCCTTGAGCAGGCGCAGGCCGCCGGTGAGCGTGTGCAGCGCGCCCTTGCCGCGCAGGCCGGCGAAGCCGATGGTGTCGAGCGGGATGCCGCTGGGCGGGACGAGCTGGTTCTCCATGCCCGTGCGCGTGCCGAGCCAGCTCACCGTCCAGCCGCGCTTCTGCATCTCGCGCGCCACGGCCAGCCCGGGGATCACGTGGCCTCCAGTGCCCGCCGCCATCACAACGAGGTGACGAGTCATGCTCGCCCCCCCTTCATCAGCGACCGGGTCTCCATATCGACGCGGATGACCAGCGCGAGCGCGATCAGGTTGATCAGCATCGCCGAGCCGCCGAAGCTCATCAGCGGCAGCGTCAGCCCCTTGGTGGGCAGCAGGCCCAGGTTCACGCCCATGTTGATGAAGCCCTGGCCGCCGAACCAGATGCCGATGC
The DNA here is from genome assembly GCA_903938815.1 of uncultured beta proteobacterium. Classification (GTDB taxonomy): domain Bacteria; phylum Pseudomonadota; class Gammaproteobacteria; order Burkholderiales; family Burkholderiaceae_C; genus Rubrivivax. The sequence continues at coordinate 13,584 of CAJAES010000043.1, read as the reverse complement.
CCTGCGCCATCAGCCCGGCGAACACGCGGTCGAGCGCGATGGCCTGGCGGCCGATCACGAAGATGCGCCGGGTCAGCCAGAAAAATCCGAAGATCACGGCCAGCACGCCGACAAGGCCGAGTTCCTCGCCGATCACGGCGAGCAGGAAGTCGGTGTGCGCCTCGGGCAGGTAGTGCAGCTTCTCGACGCTGGCGCCGAGGCCCTGGCCGAAGATCTCGCCGCGCCCGAAGGCGATGAGGGAATGCGTGAGCTGGTAGGCCTTGCCCTGCACGTACTTCGGGTCCCAGGGGTCGAGGTAGGCGAAGATGCGCTCACGGCGCAGGTCGTCGAAGGCGATGATGACCGCGAAGGTGGCCACGATCACCGTCGCGATCAGGAAGAACATGCGCGCGTTCACGCCGCCCAGGAACAGGATGCCCATCGCGATGACGGCGATGACGATGAAGGCGCCCATGTCGGGCTGGCGCAGCAGCAGCGCGCCGGTGAAGGCCACCGCAGCCACCATCGGCCACACGGCGCGGAAGAAGTTCTCGCGCGTGTCCATGCGGCGCACCATGTAGTTGGCGGCATACATGGCCACGGCCAGCTTCGCGAGCTCGGAGGGCTGGAACATCATGAACCCCAGCGGGATCCAGCGGCGCGAGAAGTTGACCACCTTGCCCACGAAGGGCAGCAGCACGATCACCAGCAGGAAGAGCGCGAACACGAACACCAGGGGCGCGTACTTCTCCCACACCGCGATCGGGATCTGCGAGACGGCCAGCGCCACCACCAGGCCGATGGTGACCGCCATCAGGTGCCGCATCAGGAAGTGCGTGGGCGCGTAGGCCGAGAACTTGCGGCTGTCCGGCAGCGCGATCGATGCCGAATACACCATCACCAGGCCGAAGGTGATGAGTGCCAGCGCCACCAGGACCAGAGTGCGGTCGAAGGCGAGCAGCTGCGCCTGCGGCGCGCTGCGCAGTGTGTCGCGCACCGGCAGGCGCACGGGCGTGCTCTCGCCGCCGCGCAGGGATGCAAACCATTCACGCACGCCGTCCATCGAAAGCGCCGCCATCACGCCGCCTCCCCGCGCTCGAGCGCCAGTGCGCGCACCGACTCGACGAAGACTTCGGCGCGGTGGCCGTAGTTGCGGAACATGTCGAGGCTGGCGCAGGCGGGCGACAGCAGCACGGCGTCGCCGGCCTGGGCCTGCGCGAAACACCAGGCCGTGGCCTCGGGCAGCGTGGCCAGCGTCTCCATGTGGACGCCGGTGCCGCGCAGTGCCGCGGCGATGGCGGCGGCGTCGCGGCCGATCAGCGCCACGGCGCGCACGTAGCGGGCAGCCGGCGCGGCCAGCGGGGAAAAGTCCTGCCCCTTGCCGTCGCCGCCGAGGATGACGACGATGCGCCCCGGCGCGATGTCGGCGCCCAGGCCCTCGAGTGCGGCCACGGTCGCGCCGACGTTCGTGCCCTTGCTGTCGTCGAAGGCCTCGACGCCGCCGACGCTGCCCACGGGCTCCACGCGATGCGGCTCACCGCGGTACTCGCGCAGCCCGTGCAGCATGGGCGCCAGCGGGCAGCCGATGGCCGAGGCCAGCGCCAGCGCCGCCAGCGCGTTGGCCGCGTTGTGGCGACCGCGCACGCGCAGGGCGTCGGCCGGCATCAGACGCTGCAGGTGGATCTCTTCCTCGTCGTCGCCCTTGCGGCGCTTGATGGTCTCGTCGGCCGGCAGCGCACGCACCAGCCAGGCCATGCCGTTCTCCACCACGATGCCGAAATCGCCGGGCTGGCGCGGCGCCTCGAGGCTGAAGCGGCTGAGCTGGCGCGGCGCGTCGACCGGCGTCTTGCGGCCCTTCGGGATCACGGGCACGGGCACCATGGCGCCGACGAGCGCATCGTCGCGGTTGATCACCATCACGGCCTGCGTGCCGAAGATGCGCGCCTTGGCCGCAGCGTAGGCGGCCATGCTGCCGTGCCAGTCGAGGTGATCCTGCGTGACATTGAGCACCGCGGCGGCCGACGGCTCGAAGCCGACGACGCCGTCGAGCTGGAAACTCGAGAGCTCCAGCACCCAGACCTCGGCCCAGGTGTCCTGCGGCTCGTCGAGCATGGCGGTCAGCGTGTCCAGCATCGTCGGGCCGATGTTGCCGGCCATGGCCACGCGGCGGCCGGCGCGCTCCACCAGCAGCGCGGTCATGGCGGTCACGGTGGTCTTGCCGTTGGTGCCCGTGATGGCGAGCAGCTGCGGTGCGTAGCCGAGGGCTGCCTTCAGGTCGGCGAGGGCGCGGGCGAACAGGTCGAGCTCGCCCATCACTGCGAGTCCGCGCTCGCGGGCGGCCGTCAGCAGCGGCGCCACGCGCTCGTCGTGCGGCGCGAGGCCGGGGCTCTTGAGCACCAGCTTCACCTCGGCCGCCAGTGCCGGGTCGAGCGGGCCGCTCAGGCGCACGGCCGCGGCGTCCAGGGCCTGCGCCTGCGGCGGGTTCTCACGCGAATCCCACACCCGCACCTGCGCGCCGTGGCGCAGGCACCAGCGCGCCATGGCCAGGCCCGATTCGCCCAGGCCGAGCACGAGTACGGGGGTGTCCTTCAGGAAGTCCATCAGCGCAGCTTCAGGCTCGCCAGGCCGACCAGGCACAGCAGCATCGTGATGATCCAGGCGCGCACGACCACCTGCGTCTCGGGCCAGCCCTTCTTCTCGAAGTGGTGGTGCAGCGGCGCCATCAGCAGCGCGCGGCGCCCGGTGCCGGTGGTCTTCTTCGTGTACTTGAACCAACCCACCTGCACCATCACGGACAGCGCCTCGATGACGAAGATGCCGCCCATGATGCCGAGCACGATTTCCTGGCGCGTGATGACGGCGATGGTGCCCAGCGCGCCGCCCAGCGACAGCGCGCCGACGTCGCCCATGAACACCTGCGCCGGGTGCGCGTTGAACCACAGGAAGGCCAGGCCCGCGCCGGCCATCGCGGCGCAGAAGATCAGCAGTTCGCCGGCGCCGGGGATGTAGGGGAACAGCAGGTAGCGGCTGAAGTTGGCGTTGCCCACCACGTAGGCGAAGACGCCCAGCGCGGAGCCCACCATCACCACCGGCATGATGGCCAGACCGTCCAGGCCGTCGGTGAGGTTGACGGCATTGCTGGCGCCGACGATGACGAAGTAGGTCAGCGTGATGAAGCCGAAGACTCCCAGCGGGTAGCTGATGGTCTTGAAGAAGGGCACCATCAGGTCGGCCTTGGGCGGCAACTCGTTGCTGAACCCGCTCGTGACCCAGCGGATGAACAGCTCCAGCACGCGCAGGTTGGACGTTTCCGACACGCTGAAGGCCAGGTACAGCGCCGCGACCAGCCCGATGAGCGACTGCCAGAAGAACTTCTCGGCCGAGCGCATGCCCTCGGGGTTCTTGTGCACGACCTTGCGCCAGTCGTCGACCCAGCCGATGGCGCCGAAGCCGAAGGTCACGAGCATCACGATCCAGACGAAGCGGTTGCTCCAGTCGAACCACAGCAGCGTGGACACGCCGATGCCGATCAGGATGAGCACGCCGCCCATGGTGGGTGTGCCGCGCTTGGCCAGATGGGCCGCGACGCCGTACTCGCGGATAGGCTGGCCGATCTTCAGTTCGGTGAGGCGGCGGATCACCCACGGGCCGAAGGCCAGGCCGATGAGCAGCGCCGTCAGCGCGGCCAGCACGGCGCGGAAGGTGAGGTACTGGAAGACGCGCAGGAACCCGAGGTCCTCCGGGTACATCGACAGCAGCCACTGGGTGAGGCTCAGGAGCATGGGGTGCCCTCTTGTTGCAGGGCCTGGACCACGCGCTCCATCTGCATGAAGCGCGAACCTTTGACGAGCACGGACGCCGCGGCCGGCGCTTCTGCCAGGGCCGCCAGCAGCGACGGCGCATCGGCGAAATGGCGGGCGCCGGCGCCGTAGCTGCGCGCGGCGTCGGCGCACATCGCGCCCGCGCACCAGAATGCGTCGAGCCCGCGCTGCCGGGCGTAGGCGCCGACCTCGGCGTGGAAGACCGGGCCTTCGTTGCCGACCTCGCCCATGTCGCCCAGGACCAGCCAGCGCGGGCCGGGCAGGCCGGCCAGCACGTCGATGGCGGCGCGCACGGAATCGGGGTTGGCGTTGTAGCTGTCGTCCACCAGCGTGATGTCGCGCCCGCGCCAGTGCAGGCGCTTCGCGGCGGAGCGGCCCTTCACGGGCTCGAACGCCTCGAGGCCGGCCTTCACGGCGGCCAGGGGTGCGCCGGCGGCCAGCGCACAGGCGGTGGCGGCCAGCGCGTTGCGCAGGTTGTGCGCGCCGGCGATGCGCAGTTGCAGCGACACGGCGCCGCGCGGGGTGGACATGGTCATGTCCCAGTGGTCGCCCGCCCAGGTGCCGTCGCCGGTGACTTCGCCACCGGGGCCGAAGGCGATCACCTTGCGCGACGCCGCCAGTTCGCGCCACAGCGGCGTGAAGGCATCGTCGGCCGGGAACACCGCCGTGCCGGCGGGCGGCAGGTAGGCGAACACGGCGCCGTTCTCGCGCGCCACGGCCTCGACGGTGCCCATGAACTCCTGGTGCTCGCGCTGCGCGTTGTTGACCAGCGCCACCGTGGGCGCCGCCATCGTGGCCAGTTCGGCGATCTCGCCGACGTGGTTCATGCCGAGTTCCACCACGGCGGCCTGCGTGTTGCCGCTCAGGCGCAGCAGCGTGAGCGGCACGCCGATGTGGTTGTTGAGGTTGCCGGCGGTCGCGAGCGCGCCCTCGCCCACCCAGGCGCGCAGGATGGACGCGATCATCTGCGTGACGGTGGTCTTGCCGTTGCTGCCCGTGACGGCGATCAGCGGCAGCATCAGCCCGGCGCGCCAGTTGCGGGCCAGCGCCTGCAGGGACGCCAGCGCGTCGGCCACCTTCAGGCCGGGCAGGCCGCTGGTCTCGAGCGCGCGCTCGGCCATCACCGCGACGGCGCCGCTGCGGCGCGCTTCGGGCAGGAAGTCGTGCGCATCGAAACGCTCGCCCTTGAGCGCCACGAACAGGTCGCCCGGTTGCAGCGTTCGCGTGTCGGTGTGCACCCGGCGGACCAGGGTGTTCGGGTCGCCATGCAGTTGCGCATCGGGCAGCAGGCTGTGCAGCGCGGCCAGGGTGATCATGCGGCGCGCTCCTGCAGCGCCCGCAGCGCCTCGTCGGCGTCGGCGAACGGGTGCTTCACGCCGGCGATCTCCTGGTAGTCCTCGTGGCCCTTGCCGGCCAGCACCACCACGTCCTGCGGCGCGGCCTCGCGCACGGCCATCGCGATGGCGGCGCGGCGGTCCGTCACCACCGAGGCTGCCTCGGGGCGCGACAGGCCGGCGACGATCTGGGCGACGATGGTGTCCGGCGACTCGTGTCGCGGGTTGTCGCTGGTGACTACCACGCGGTCGGCCCCGAGTTCGGCGATGCCGCCCATCAGCGGGCGCTTGGTGGCGTCGCGGTTGCCGCCGCAGCCGAAGACGCACCACAGGCGGCCGCCACGGGCGGCGGCCAGCGGCCGCAGCGAGTGCAGCACCTTGTCCAGGGCATCGGGCGTGTGGGCGTAGTCGACCACCACCTCGGGCGCGCCGGCGCCCACGCGCTGCAGGCGCCCGGGCACGGGCGTCAGGGCCGGCACGGCGGCAGCAGCGTCGGCCAGCGTCACCCCGAGTGCACGCAGGCCGCCGAGAACGACGAGCAGGTTGGACACGTTGTAGGCGCCGATCAGGCGGCTGCGGACCGGCACCGCTTGCGCACCTTCATGCAGCTCGAACGCCAGGCCGCCGTCGAGGTAGCGCACCTCGCGCGCGGCCAGCCTGGCTTCGACGTCGATGCCGACCGTCCAGACGTCGAGCGCGCCATCGGCCAGCTCACGGGCCAGCTGCGCGCCGTGCAGGTCATCGATGTTCAGCACCGCGGCACGCAGGCCCGGCCAGCTGAAGAGCTGGCGCTTGGCCACCCAGTAGGCCTCCATGGTGCTGTGGTAATCAAGGTGGTCGCGCGTTAGGTTGGTGAACAGCGCGACGTGGATGGGCGCGGCGTCGAGCCGGTGCTCGTCCAGACCGATGGACGAGGCCTCGAGCGCGCAGGCCGCGAATCCGGCGTCGGCGAAGCGCCTGAACGCCGCGTGCAGCGTGACGGGGTCGGGCGTCGTGAGGCCGGTGAAATCGACCGCGCCGGGCTCGCCCACGCCCAGCGTGCCGATCACGCCGCTGCGCCGGCCCAGGGACGTCAGCGCCTGTGCCATCCACCAGGCCGTGGAGGTCTTGCCGTTGGTGCCGGTGGTCGCGACCACCTCCAGCCGGTTGCCGGGCTGGCCGAAGAAATCGTGCGCGATGGCGCCGGTGGCGGCCTTCAGGCCGGGCAGCACCGCGATGCGGGCGTCCTCGAAGCCGAAGGCCTCGATGCCGTCGGCCTCCACCAGGCATGTGGTGGCGCCGGCCTCGAGTGCGGCGGCGACGAAGCGGCGGCCGTCGTTCGCGTAGCCGGGCCAGGCAATGAAGGCGTCGCCGGGCTGCACGAGCCGGCTGTCGGTGCGCAGCGTACCGCGCACCCACGACGCCAGCCAGCGTGCGGCGGCCTGGGGAGACTTCAGGCGCGTGAGCGGCATCAGAAGCTCTCCACTTCGGCAGGGCCGGGCGCGGCCACGATGCCGGGCTTGAATTCGATGTCCGGCGCCACGCCCATCGAACGCAGGCTCTGCTGGACGACCTGGCTGAACACCGGCGCCGCGATCTCGCCGCCGTAATACACGCCCTTGCGCGGCTCGTCGACCATCACCGCCACCACGATGCGCGGGCTGCTCACGGGCGCGATGCCGACGAACCAGGCACGGTACTTGTCGGTGGAGTAGGTCTTGCCTTCCTGCTTGCGCGCGGTGCCGGTCTTGCCGCCGACCGAGTAGCCGATGGTCTGCGCCTTGGGCGCGGTGCCGCCCGGGCCCGCCGCCAGCTGCAGCATGTTGCGCACGGCGACGGCGGTCTCGGGCGAGAGCACGCGCTCGCCGACCGCCGGTTGCTCGCGCCTGACGATGGACACGGGCACGAGCTCGCCGTCGCGCGCGAACACGGTGTACGAGCGCGCCAGCTGCAGCAGGCTCGCCGACAGGCCGTAGCCGTAGCTCATGGTGGCCTGCTCGATGGGCCGCCAGGTCTTGTAGGGGCGCAGGCGGCCAGTGGCAGCACCCGGAAACTCGATGTCGGGCTTGCGGCCGATGCCGAGATGGGAGAACAGCTCCCACATCTCGCGCGGCTTGAGCTGCATCGCCAGCTTGACGGTGCCGACGTTGCTGGACTTCTGGATGATCTCCGCCACCGTCAGCACGCCATGGGGCTTGGTGTCGCGGATGGTGGAGCCGGTGATGGTGATGTAGCCTGGGTCGGTTTCGTAGCGCTGTCCGGCGCGCGCGGTGCCGTTCTCCAGCGCCAGTGCGGCAGTGAAGGGCTTGATGGTCGATCCGGGCTCGAAGATGTCGGTCAGCGCACGGTTACGCAGTTGCGCAGGGCTCAGGTTGCGGCGCTGGTCGGGGTCGTAGCTGGGGTAATTGGCCAGCACCAGCACCTCTCCGGTGACGGCGTCGAGCACGACCGCGCTGCCGCTCTTGGCGTTGTGCGCCTGCACGGCGTCGCGCAGGCGCTGGTAGGCCATCGACTGCAGCTTGGCGTCGATGGACAGGTACAGGTCGGCGCCGGGCACCGGCTGTTCGGGCTCGCCGATGTCCTCGACCACGCGGCCCAGGCGGTCGCGCACCACGGCGCGCTGGCCGTCGCGGCCTCGCAGCTGGGTCTGGAATGCGCGCTCCACGCCCTCCAGGCCGTTCTGCTCGGCGTCGGTGAAGCCGACGATCTGCGCGGCGGCCTCGCCCTCGGGGTAGCGGCGGCGCCAGGTGTCGGTGAGGGTCACGCCCTTGAGATTCAGCGCCTGCAGCTCGGCCTTGCCGGCGGCGTCGTGGGCGCGCTGCAGGTAGACGAACTTCGCCGGGCTCTTGAGCTTGGCATCGAGTGCGCGCGGCATCAGGCCCGACAGGCGCGCCAGGGCCACGCGCTGCGCAGCGGTGGCTTGCTGCAGCTCCTGCGGGTTCACGGCGATGTCGATCGCGGGCACGCTGGTGGCCAGCAGTTGCCCGTTGCGGTCGAGCACGCGGCCGCGGCCGGCGGGCACATCCTCGGTGTGCGCGTAGCGCTTCTCGCCCTGGAGCTGGTAGAAATCGGCGTTGATGACCTGGACCCACACCGCGCGGCCGGCCAGCGCCAGGAAAGCCAGCGCCACCAGCACCACGACGAACCGCGAGCGCCCGGGCGGCGTCTTCGAGGCCAGCAGCGGGCTGGTCGCGTAGTTGACGCTGCGCACGCCGCCGGAGTGGTTGGCCTTCATCGCGCCACCCCGGATGCCGCGGGGTCGCTCACGTACTGCGTCACGGCCGCGGTGGCGGTGCGCATGCCGAGCTTGTCGCGTGCCACGCGCTCGATTATGAGCGGCGTGGCACGGCCCTGGCGCTCGGCCTCCAGCCGCTGGCGCTCGGATTCGAGCGTCTGCTGCTCGGCCTTGGCGCGGTCGAGCGCGGCGAACAGGCGGCGCGACTCGTAGGAGGTCTTCACCAGGAGCAGCGCGCTCGCCACGATGGCCACCAGCAGGAGCAGGTTCAGCTTGCTCACATCGCCACCTCGGTGCGCTCGGCGACGCGCATCACGGCGGAGCGGGCGCGCGGGTTGGCACGGATCTCCTCGTCCGAGGGCTTCACGCGGCCCAGCGACTCCAGGCGCATGGCCTTGACGGGCGCCATCGGGGCGCGGCGGTCGGGCACGTCGCGGCTCTCGCGCACGATGAAGGTCTTGACGATGCGGTCTTCACCGGAGTGAAAGCTGATGACGACCAGGCGGGCGCCGGGCGCCAGCAGGTGCAGCGCCGCGTTCAGCCCTTGCTCGAGCGCTTCAAGCTCGGCGTTGACGAAAATCCGAAGAGCCTGAAACGTGCGCGTTGCAGGGTCCTGGCCCCCCTCGCGGGTCTTGACTGAACGAGCCACGAGCGCGGAAAGCTCGCCTGTGGTTCGAACGGGAGCCCCGCTCTCCCGGCGAGCAACAAGCGCCTTTGCAATCTGAAAAGCAAACCGTTCTTCCCCATGATCGCGGATCACCTGTGTGATGGTGCGCTCGTCGGCGCGGGCCAGGAAGTCCGCGGCGGTTTCGCCGCGGGTCGTGTCCATGCGCATGTCCAGAGGCGCATCGAAGCGGAAGCTGAAGCCTCGCGTCGGATCGTCGATCTGCGGCGAGCTGATGCCCAGGTCGAGCAGCACGCCGTCCACACGCTCGATGCCGCGCGCGGCCAGCTCGGCCCGCATCTGGTCGAAGTTGGCGTGGACGATCTCGAAGCGGGCATCGTCGATCTCGGCGCGGGCGGCGGCTACGGCCTGCGGGTCGCGGTCGAAGGCGATGAGGCGGCCGCCCGGCGACAGGCACTCGAGCACGGCGCGGGAGTGCCCGCCGCGGCCGTAGGTGCCGTCGACATAGATGCCGTCGGGCGTGGTGACCAGGGCCTCCACCGCCTCGCGCAGCAACACCGTGGTGTGCTGATAGGCGCTCATCTCAGGACGAAGCCCCGGATCTCCGCCGGCATCGGCTGCGCCATCAGCGTCGCCTCGTGCGCGGCATGTCGCGCGGCGTCCCACAATTCGAGGACGCGTCCGTTGCCGATCAGCAGCACATCCTTGGCCAGGCCGGCGGCGGCGCGCAGTTCAGGCGGCACCAGCACGCGGGCAGCGGTGTCGATCTCCACATCCACCGCACTGCCCAGGAAGACACGCCGCCAGGGGTCGGCATCCATGCTCATCGACATCAGGTGCTCGCGCGTGGCCTCCCAGCGCTGGCGCGGCAACACCCAGAGGTATCCGTCCGGGTGCTTGGTCAGCGTGAGGCGCCCTTCGCAGGCCTGCATCAGCAGATCACGCTGACGCACGGGCACGGTGATCCGGCCCTTGCCATCCAGCGCTATCGCCGAAGTACCCTGAAAGACGATTTCCGCCACCCTGAACCACCACCCTCAGACAGAAAATCCCACTGACCGACACTTTAATGGAAGGTGTTGGGTGGGTCAATGCACCAATTCGGAAAAAATCAATCAAATCAAGAACTTAGAAGGTGTTTCTGGAGTGGATCCAAGAAAATAGGTCGCAAAAACAAGGACCTGCGGAGGCCATTGAAAGTGATGCTTGACCATCCACACCCCTAGGTGATGCGCCACCGTTACATCGGGATGCGTTTGCATGCATTACGCTGGCACTGCGCGCGATGGCTCATGGCCGTGCGCGACACCCACACGTCCAGGGAGCCGAGGTCCGCAAGTGCAGCGACTGTCCATGGCCCAGTGCCCCGCCTGCGAGCGCAGCAACGCGTCGGAAGACCGTTACTGCCGGTCCTGTGGCACGCCCCTGGTGATGCGGTGCGCCGCCTGCGACACCATCAACGCCCGCACCCGAGAGGCCTGCCACCACTGCCATGCGCCGCTGCGCTTCGAGTCGACGGCCGTGCCCGAAGTCCCGCTTCCGGTGATTCCAGTGCTGACGGAGGACGGTGAAGACCCGGTGCCCGAGGACTGGCGCCTCGCGCTGCGCGACGACGCGCTGATCGAAGGCTCCATGGCGCCCGCGGCGCATTCCGCACCGCCCCGGCCCCCGCCCCTGCTGGTCGGCGACCCCGACGCCCCGCGCCACCCGCCGGTGCAGGCCAAGGCCGAATTCGCCGAGGCCAAGGCGCGCCGTCGCGCGGCCGTCCGGCGTTCGCAGCAACTGCGCCAGCCCCTGCCGCCGCCGCCCGCCGCGAGAGACGTGCTCGTGCTCGAACCCGATCCGGCGTCCCGGACCCAGGTCTGCGCCGTCCTGGAGGCCTTCGGCTTCCGGCCCCACGTGGCCGTCAGCGTGGCGGAAGCCGAGGGCCTGAGCCTGCGGCGCCATCACGTGGTGGCCTTCCTGGGCCTGGGCGACGACGCCCTGCCCGCTGCCGAACTATGCGGCCGGCTGCGCAACATCGCCCGGATGCGGCCCTCGGCGCTGATCGCCATCGGGGAACGCGACCGCCACTCCGACCGCGTGCGCATGCAGCTCGCAGGCGCCGACATGGTTCTGTTTCGTCCGGTGAGCCGCGGTGACCTCGCGCGCGCACTCGAGGCCTGCGGCCTGAGCCTGCCTCAGGATCCGCGCCTGGGTGCGGCATCGGGCGCGCCGACGGGCCCCTGACGCATGGACAACGACCCGCTCTGGCGCCTGCGCCACGCGCTCGCCGGCATGGCGGTGGCTCTGCTGCTGTCGGTCTTCATCGCGGCGATGCTCGGCGCGGCCATCGGCGACGCCATTGCCGACAGCTACGCACTGCGCGCCGGCCTGTACAGCGGCCTGCTGCTCTACGTGGTGGTCGGCGCCGTGCTGCTCTTCATGCGCGTGGCGCAGCACGAGACCCGGCCCATCTCGGTGGGCCGCATCGCCACCTGGGTGCTCAGCCTGTGGCTTTGGCCTGTCCTGCTGCTGGCCCGCAGGCGTGCGGATGTCGACACCAAGCCCTGAAGCGGTGCTCGCCGGCCTGTGGGAAGGTCTGAACCTGCCGACCGCTGCACTGAGCCGCGTGGAACTGACGGGCGACGGGCCGGTGCTGCCTTCGTCGTTCGCCGTCGCCACCGCGGCCCAGGCCAGCCTGGCCGCCGCCGCGCTGGTTGCAAGCGAATGGGGCGCATTGCGGCACGCCGGCGCGCCTGCCGGCGTCTCGGTGCCGCGGGTTCCGGCCGTGCTGGAATGCAGCAGCCACTTCCTGCTGGACGGCGTCGTCCCCGCGCTGTGGGATCCGCTCTCGGGCCTGTACCCCTGCGGCGCCGACGTCGGAGCGCCCGAATGGGTGCGCCTGCACGCCAACTTCGCGCATCACCGGGACCGCGTCCTGGCGCTGCTGGGCTTGGCGCCCGGCCCGGCCACGAGCCGCGATGCCGTGACCCGGGCGCTGCGCGCCTGGACGGCCACCGCCTTCGAGGACGCCGCGGCCGCAGCCGGCGGCGTGGCCAGCGCACTGCGCGGTTTCGACGAGTGGGATGCCCACCCCCAGGCGCGGGCGCTGGGCCTGGAGCCGCTGGTGGCGCTGGAACGCGTGGGAGATGCGCCGCCCCGGCCGCTGCCGACCGCAGCCATGGGGGCCGCCCCGCTGGCCGGTCTGCGGGTGCTGGACCTCACGCGCATCCTCGCCGGCCCGGTGGCGGGGCGCCTGCTGGCGCACTGGGGCGCGGAGGTGCTGATGATCAACTCACCGCATCTCCCCAACATCGGCGCCATCGCCGACCTGAGCCGCGGCAAGCGCTCGGCGCAACTGGACCTGGACCGCCCCGAAGACCGGCACCGGCTGCAGGCCCTGGCCGCAACCGGGCATGTCTTTCTGCAGGGCTACAGGCCGGGGGCGCTGGCGGCGCGAGGTTTCTCGCCCGAGGCGCTGGCCGCTGCCGCGCCGGGCATCGTCTGCGTTTCGCTGGCGGCGTGGGGCTTCGCCGGCCCGTGGGCAGGGCGGCGCGGCTTCGACTCGCTGGTGCAGACGGCCACCGGCTTCAATCTCGCCGAAGCGGCCGCCGCCGGGCGGGCCGTGCCGATGGCGATGCCGGTCCAGATACTCGACCACGCGGCCGGCCACCTGCTGGCCTTCGGCGCGTTGGCAGCGCTGCACCGACAAGCCGCCGAAGGCGGCAGCTGGCATGTGAAGGTATCGCTCGCGCGCACCGGGAAGTGGCTGCGTTCGCTGGGGCAGGACGCAGCGGGCCTCGCGGCCGTGGCGCCGTCGCACGCGCCCTGGCTGGAGGAAGAGGACTCCGGCTTCGGCCGCCTGCGCGCGATGCCGCCCACGGCGCGCTTCGACGGGGTGGCGCTGCGTTCAGCGCTGCCGGCGATGCCGCCGGGCACTAACCCGCCGGCCTGGCTCACTGGGACTGCTTGATCAGCCGCCCGGCCGACTGCTGCACCGGGCGTGCATTCATCGGGTACAGGCGCGAGAAGATGCCGATCTGCGCCGTGGACACCGGCACCGGCTGCTGCATCACCATCCACAGCACGCCTTCGCTGCAGGGCGGCGTCGTGAGCGAGCCCATGTAGGTGTAGTAGCGCATGTCGCTGGGCAGCAGCGCCGTCAGGTCGATGGCCGTGGCAGCAGCCACGGTCTCGTTCTTCTCCAGCGGCAGGTTGTTCCAGACCTGCTGCACGACCGGCTGCGCCGCGCCGCGCTCCAGCACCACGGCCACCACCGCGAGCCGCCCTTCGGCGTCGCGGTGCACCAGGTGCACGGACATCTCGTACTGGCGCCCGTTGATGCGTTCTTCCGAGGGGCGATGGAAGTGGAACTGCACGAGTTCGTAGCGGCGCCCGGTCACCTCGACGGTGTTTCCGGGGGCGACGTTCACCTGCACGGTATGGCCGTTGTCGATGACGGAAAAGCCGCTGGGGCGGTAGTCGAACTTCGGCGCTTCCAGGTCGACGGCGATGCCGTCGCGGATGTCGATGGGGCTTTGCCGGTTGCCGCGCGCGCACAGGCCGAACTCCGGCCTGAGCTGCGCCCAGGCAGCGGGGCCGCCTTCGCCGAAGTAGCCCCAATGGCCG
>CAJAES010000042.1 GCA_903938815.1 uncultured beta proteobacterium | reverse complement strand
GCCGACACCAGCGCGCCGCCGAAGGCCACGAGCTTGGGCACGGCGATGAAGGCCGGGCCGATCTGCACCGTCGACAGCGTGTAGGCCGTCTCGATGGAGCGGGTGTCCGACTTGAAGGCCAGCAGCGCCAGGTTCTCGAGCACGATGGAGATGCCCAGCGTGACGAGCAGGATGTTCTCGTCCTTGCCGTGGCTGGCACGGTTGATGACCAGGCGCTGCAGCGCATAGCCCAGCACGAACATGCCCGGCACCACGAGCGGCAGCGCCATGTAGGGGTCGACACCCAGGTGCGTCTTGAGCAGATACACGGCGTACAGCGCCACCATCAGCAACGCGCCGTGCGCGAAGTTGATGATGTGCAGCACGCCGTAGATCAGCGTCAGGCCAAGCGCGATCAGCGCATAGACCGCGCCCGTCGTCAGCCCGTTCAGGACCGACGGGAACAGGATGTCGAACTGGAGCATCAGCGGCGCGCCGGAATCTCGTCAGGCCTTGCGCGGGAACATCGGCTCCACCTCGCGGTAGTCGCGCGGCACGATGACCTTGATGTCGCCCTTGACGACCTGCGTCATCAGCGGCTGCGCGCCCATGTTCTGGCCGTTGACGAACTTCGTGTCGCCGTACGGCATGATGTGATTCTTGAAGGTGCTGCTGGCCAGCGCGTCGATGATGGCGGCGCGGTCGGCGCTCTTCGCGCGCTCGATGGCGTCGGCCAGCAGCGCGGTGGCGGTGTAGGCCATGAAGAGCTCGTACGTGAAGAACAGGCCCTTGGCCTCGGCGCGCTTCTTCAGCGCCTGGGCGCGCGGGTCCTTCGGGTTGAACCAGTGGTTGCAGTCGATGATGCCGTCGGCTGCGTCCGGGAACTCCTTGACGAACTTGTAGCTGGACGCGGCGCCGCCCAGCACCGAGTAGATGGCCTTGGGCACCACCTTCTGCTGCTGCATGGTGCGCACCAGCAGCGCGTACTCGTTGTAGTAGTTGGCCGGGATCACGATGTCCGGGTTGATGGACTTCATGCGCAGCACAATGTTGTTGAAGTCGCGCGTCGGGTTGGCGTGCTTGACGACTTCCTTCACCTCGAAGCCGAAGCCCGGCAGCTCGCGCGCCAGCAGGTTGGCCGTGCCGGTGCCGAAGAGGCTTTCCTCGTGAATGATCATCACCGTCTTGGCGGGGCGGCCCGCGATGGTGTTGAGCACGTGCAGGTTGTTCACGGCCACCTGGGCGCAGGTGGCGTAGCCGGGGCCGAAGCGGAAGGTGTTCTTCAGCCCGCGCGAGACGATCTGGTCGGCCACGCCGACGTCCACCACGTGCGGCAGGTTGTACTTGGCGGCGGCCTGCGTCGTGGCCAGGCAGATGGCCGAGGCGAACGCACCCACGATGGCCGAGCAGCCGGCCTCGTTCATCTTCTCCACCTCAGCGGTGCCGGCCTGCGGCGTGCTCTGCGCGTCGCCCAGCATGGCTTCCAGCTTGGCGCCGCCCAGGCTCTTGATGCCGGTCTTGTTGATGTCCTCCAGCGCCATCAGCGCACCCTCGCGGCACTGCTGGCCCGAGTACGCCAGCGCGCCCGTGACCGGGTGCAGGATGCCCACCTTGACGGCCTTGGGCTGCGCGCCGCCGACCAGCGGGAAGGACAGCGCGGAAGCGGCCGCGGCCGACTGCGTGAGGAAGGTGCGACGGTTGCTCATGGCGGGCTCCTGGAGGGGTTGGGGGTCAATGGAACTGGGCGGTCAGCGCCTTGCTGACCCACACCTTGGCATCGATCCCGCCAACGCGGGACAGTTGCATCTGGTACTGGTAACGGTCGGGCCGGTACAGGCCCTGCAGCCACTGCACGGGCTTGTCGTCGGCGTCGAAGATGAGGCGGTGCACGCACAGCAGCGCCGAGCCGACCGCCACATCCAGGTGCGGCGCCACGTCGGCATCGGCCAGCCGGGCCGAGATGCTCTGCTCGGCGCGGCCGATGCGCACGCCCTGCCCTTCGAGCAGCAGCAGGATCGGCTGCTTCTCGAGCTGCGCGCGGCCGAAGCCCTGCGCCAGCGCGGCCGGCACCCAGGTGGTGATGTGCGAGAACGGGCCTTCGCGCGTGGAGCGCACGCGCACCGCCTTCTGCACCGCAGCGCCGGTGGCGATGCCCAGCGGCCGGGCGGCCGATTCGGGGGCGGGCACCACGTCGCAGGCCAGCACCTTCACATCGGTGCGCAGGCCCATGCTGACGATGTTTTCCAGCAGGCCTGTGAGCTGCGCGCGCTCGGGCTCGACCGCCGCAGCGACGCGCTTGACCGGCACGGTGCCGCGCCCGGGAGCGCGCTCGATCAGGCCTTCGGCCACCAGCCGCTCCAGCGCCTTGCGCACCGTGACGCGCGCCACCGCGAACTGCTCGGCCAGCACCAGCTCGCCGGGCAGGCCCGCATCGAAGCGCCCGTCGGCCAACTGCTCGCGCAGCACCAGGTAGACCTGGTGGTACTTCGGCAGGGGCATCACGCTCGACATGGGGCGTGAATTTGGACTGGTTCTATTGTCCTGTCAATAGGACAAATCAGGGTGGGCGGGGGTGCTGGAGGGCGCGCGGTTGCGCTTGCGACTGTCGATCTGCTCCGAGTTCTAGTACTGGTGACTGCAACCGCAGCCTCCTTTCCACATCGATCTCGATGAGGCGCTGTGCAATGAACCGCCGCGCCATCAGCCGCCGGTTTGCCTGGGCAGTTCGGGATGGTGTCGACGGTCATGGCCTGTCAGGCGACATTGAGAACTGACCCCCTCCCTCGAGCAGCACACTGTCCTTCAGCCGCTCGCGAATGGTCCGTGGGTCGTACTTGATGCGAGCCGAGAGTTCCTCGGTGGTCAGAAAGGTTGAGTCGGGCATTTGGCGTTCCTCCATTGCAGGTTGACAATCAGATCGACAAATTTCCCTTCCACCGGGGCTTTTGTCATCCTGAATGGCACTTCGGCTCCAAGAAAGCCATCTACCAAGACTTTTTGTCCTTTTGGATGACTTTTTTGCTTTGGGAGCGACATGATCAAGTGCCACCTGTCCCGCCTGATGGGCGAACGCAAGCTCAAGATCGCAGACGTATCGCGAGAAACCGGGCTGCACCGAAACACGATCACGCTGCTGTACGACGAAACGGCAGCCAGGGTCGATCTAGACGCCATCGATCGCCTGTGCCAATTCTTCGAGATCGGTGTGGGTGACCTTCTTGAGTACCGTGCCGGCCCAGACGCTGCGAAGGCTTAGGCGGACCAACGTCGAACTCAGAAGACCGAGAGATGTGCTCCAACGGGCGGCAAGACCCAGAGCACCCAGCAAACAGGGAGTAACTAGTGGACGTCTTTCAGTTTCGCGAGCAGCTCGTCACCGAGTACGAGCAATTCACGCGGAGCTTCACACGCCTGCGGTCAGACGACATTCGCAATGTCGTGGATCGCGAATACGCCAGTCAACGCTACTGGCCCGAGCCGCTCATCCAGATCAACCCAACCTACCGGTCTGGTGGCACCGTCGACGAGTTGGTCAACGGCGGGCAGCTCAGCCAAGAGTGCTCGGCGATCTTTCGTCTGGCCAAGTCAGCCAGTTCCGCAGGCGTCACGCTTCCGCTGCACCAGCACCAGGCAGAGGCCATCAGCTTGGCTTTGGCCGGCGAGAGCTACGTACTGACAACCGGCACAGGCTCAGGCAAGTCCCTCAGCTACTTCATCCCTGTTGTCGATGCCTGCCTGAAGGCCAGGAAGGCCGATCCGACACCACGCACGCGCGCCATCGTCATCTACCCGATGAACGCGCTCGCAAACTCCCAACTCGAAGAACTCAAGAAGTTCTTAGGGTCTGACCCAGCAACGCGCCCAGTGACCTTCGGGCGCTACACCGGGCAAGAAAGCGACGAAGAGCGCCAAGCGATGGCAGCCACGCCGCCAGACATCTTGCTGACGAACTTCATGATGCTCGAACTGCTGATGACCCGGCAGAACGACATCGACAAGGCTGTCATGCGCAACGCCAAAGGGCTGCGCTTCCTGGTGCTAGACGAACTGCACACCTACCGCGGTCGTCAAGGAGCAGACGTTGCGCTGCTCGTACGCCGCGTACGCGAGGCACTGTCCGACAACCTCATCTGCATAGGCACCTCGGCCACGATGGCATCCGAGGGCACGCAAATGGAGCGCAACGCCGTCGTAGCCAGAGTCGCGCGGCGCCTGTTCGGAACCTCGATCCCTGATCGGAACGTCATCACTGAGACGTTGCGACGCACCACGCCGGAAGGCGAAACACTGGACAGCGTTCGCCCCCGTCTAGGCGAAGCCATTCGTGCAGGCTTTCCTGACGACCTGGCATATGAAGCCATGGCAGCGCACCCCATGTCAGTGTGGGTGGAACTGACCCTCGGCTTGACCTACGAAGACGACAAGCCTCGTCGCGCGAAGCCGCGCACATTGGCGGATGCAGCAAAGGCGCTCCACGCAGACTCCGGTGAGCCTGTCGAAACCTGCCTAAGCTACCTCCAGCAGTTCATGCTGCGCGCATATGCCGTCACCGACAGCGCCGGCAAGAGCCTCTTCGCCTTCAAGCTGCATCAGTTCATCGCCGGCGGGGGCAAGGTCTACACCACCGTAGAAGCGCCGGGGAAACGCGCCATCACATTGGATGGCCAACAGTTCGTCTCCGGGGACGACCAGCGCCTGCGCCGCTACTACCACGCCCACTTTTGCAGAGACTGCGGGCAGGAGTACATACCCGTCTGGGACACCGAAGGGCCGGAGGGGCGCGCGTTCGATGTGCGCAACATCGAAGAACGACAGAACGAAGATGAGCAGGTCAAGTTCGGGTTCCTGATGCCCGACGGCCGCGGACTCTGGGAGCCAGAGAACCTCGAGCGCTACCCAGAGTCTTGGCTGGAAGAGCGGGCCGATGGTGAGTGGCGCATCAAGTCGGCACAGCGAAAAAAAATCCCACAGTCGGTGAAGGTGCGAGCAGACGGCGTCATCACCACCGAACCAGGCCTCCAAGCTTGGTTCATCCCGGGATCGTTTCGCTTCTGCTTAGCCTGCGGTGTCGCACACACGTCCGCCGGAAAGGATTCGCTGCGCCTGACGTCTCTGACGGGCGAAGGCCGAAGCTCGGCCACAACGATGCTGACCCTGTCAGCGCTCCGCTATCTCTACGAACAAGACCAGCAGCTCTCCGCTGAAGCCAAGAAGGTGCTGGGGTTCTCGGACAACCGGCAAGACGCCGCCCTGCAAGCGGGCCACTTCAACGACTTTCTGCAAGTGCTGCTCACGCGTGCGGCCCTGCTGGCCGCCACGCAAAAGGCCGGGGGCAACGCACTGACAGAGCGTGAGGTCGCCAACGCCGTGTTCGAGGCGCTGGGCTTCCACCGCGACGACCCTGCGGTTCGGGCCGAGTACATGCAGCAGCCCGAACTGAAAGGCAACACACGCCGCCAGGTGCAGGAGGCCATGCGCGGCATTTTGGGGTACCGCACCTACTTCGATCTCCGCCGAGGCTGGCGCTTCAACAACCCGAACCTCGAACAGCTCGGGCTTGTGCGAATCGGCTACCAGGACATCGATGAGCTGGCCGCTGACGCCACGGAATGGGCCGAAGCGCCCCAAGTGCTGCAATCGGCCAAACCCGAAGAGCGTGGCAGGGTGCTGCGCGAACTGTTCGACTTCATGCGGCAAGGCCTGTGCATTGCCACTCGCTACCTGGATCGCACGGAGCTGGAGCAACTCCGCACGCAGAGCTATGCGAATCTGCGCGAGCCCTGGGGCTTCACCGAAGACGAGCGCCCCATCCCGGCACGCTGGTTCGTCACGTCTCGCCCGAAGGACGAAGCCGACCGTCGGGGGCGCCGCATACTCATTGAAGACTTCCTGGTGATCGGCTCCAGCCGCTCACGCCTCGGCCGCCTGCTGCGCCAGGGCAGCACATGGGGCGGCGCCAACCCCTACTACAAGTCGATCAATGACCAGACATGGTCCGATGTGATCAAGGCGCTCCTGTCAGCGGCCGAGTCCTACGGTCTGGTCCGCAAGGAAGAGACCGACTTCGGCATCACAGGCTGGCAGCTCAATGGCACCGCGCTGTTGTGGCAGATGGGCGATGGCCAAAGTCAACGCCAAGCTGAGGACAACGCGTTCTTCCGCGGCCTGTATCGGAACATCGCTGGCCTGCTCAACAACCCCGTGCATCAGCTCTTTGACTTCGAAGCCCGCGAGCACACCGCCCAGGTCGAACAGGACGACCGCATGGAGCGCGAAGCCCGCTTCCGCTTCACCGAGAAGGACCGCGATGAGTGGCGCAAGAAGAACGGCACCGAACTTGAATGGCTGCCGGTGCTCTTCTGCTCACCGACGATGGAACTGGGCGTCGACATCTCGTCGCTCAACACGGTCTACATGCGCAATGTGCCGCCCACCCCGGCCAACTATGCGCAACGCAGCGGCCGGGCAGGCCGCGCAGGGCAGCCGGCACTGGTCATCACCTACTGCGCCAGCCAGTCCCCACACGACCAGTACTACTTCCGCGACCCCGTTCGCATGGTGCATGGTCAGGTAAATGCGCCGACCTTGGACCTGGCCAACCTGGAACTCGTGAAGAGCCACATGCACGCCATCTGGCTGGCAGAAACCGGCAAGCGACTGGGCAACAGCGTTCGCGACCTGCTGGACATGAACCATCCGGAAGAGCTGCCCATCACTGAAGACATGGCTGCCGATCTCGACAAGCCTGAGGCAAAGCGACGCGCTCATGCCAGAGGACTGCGCGTGCTGGCGATGCTAGACAGCGAGCTCACGGAGCGGAACGCGCCCTGGTACACAGACCAGTGGGCTGAGTCGGTGTTTCAGCGCGCCTACAAGGAGTTCGACGTTGCGCTGCAACGTTGGCGTGACCTGTATCGCGCCACGGCCCAGGCGATCGAGCTGAACTTCAAGATCGAGAACAACCCAGCCGCGAGCGAGCGAGAGCGGCGTGAAGCCCAGCAGCGCCACAACGAGGCGCGCAAGCAACGAGACCTGCTGCTGGCTGGCGACAGCGCCTTCAACTCCGACTTCTATACCTACCGCTACCTAGCCTCACAAGGCTTCTTGCCAGGCTACAACTTCCCTCGGCTGCCGCTGCTGGCCTATCTGCCGGCCCGCCGTGGCTCCATCGGACGCGAGAGCTTCTTGTCTCGGCCGCGCTTCCTGGCGCTGGGCGAGTTCGGTCCCTACAGCCTGATCTATCACGAGGGCAGCCAGTACCGGGTGACCAAGGCGCTGCTGACTATCACCGGGCAAGACCAGGTCAGTGAAGGCGCGCGCCTTCCGACGGAAGTGGCGCGCCTATGCCCCGCCTGCGGCTACGGCCACTTCCGCTCCCAGCGGGACAAGGACCGCTGCGTCTCATGCAACGCTCAGCTTGCGGACGCGCAGGAAGTCAAAAACCTGTACCGCATCGAGAACGTCTCGACCAAGCGAGCCGAGCGCATCACCGCCAACGAAGAAGAGCGGGTTCGCCAAGGCTACGAGATGCAAACCACACTGCAGTTCGCTTCAGCCGAAGGCAATCTGCAGATGGTCACCACCGTCGTAGAGGACGACACCAGCGCGTTGCTGGAAATGCAGTACGGCCCAGCTGCAACGGTGTGGCGCATGAACTTTGGCTGGCGCCGCCGAAAGGAGAAGTCCATCCAGGGCTTCATGATGAACCCGGTCACTGGTCACTGGGTTGGCGGCGTTGACGATGGCAACGGTGAGGCCGAAGGCGAGGCTGACGCACCTCCGGACAAGACTCCCCCGCAACGCATCGTTCCGTACGTCGAGGACCGCCGCAACATCCTCATCATCCGCCCGCACCACAAACTTGGTGTGCTGGAGGCCGAGACGCTCACCACTATGCAATATGCCCTGAAGCGTGGCATCGAGGCCGTCTACCAACTCGAGGAGAGCGAGCTCATGGCCGAGCCGCTCCCGACCCGTGACAACCGCCAGTCCATCCTTCTGTTCGAAGCCGCAGAAGGCGGAGCCGGTGTGCTCACCCGCCTTGCGACTGAACCCGATGCCCTGGCCGCCGTCGCTGCCAAGGCGCTCGAAATCCTGCACTTCCGAGCTCCGCCAGCAGGGCAGCCCTGGACACGAGACACGCTCTTGGAGGAACTTGACCACAACGGCGAGCCCATCTGCGAGGCTGGTTGCTACCGCTGCTTGCTCTCGTACTACAACCAGCCAGACCACAGCCTGATCGATCGAAAGGACAAGGCCGCTGGCGGCCTGCTGCTCGACCTCTTGTGCCGCCTGACCGAAGCCCGTACCAATCAGGGCACGCAGGGCCGTTCACCGCAAACGCACGACGAACAGCTGGCACGGGTATCGGGCAGCACACTGGAACAGGCTTGGCTGTCCTACGTCAGCGAACACGGTCACCGCAAACCCGACCGCGGGCAGCACACCATCTCCGGCGCTGACGTTTGCGCAGATTTTTTCTATGACGATTTGAACTTGGCGATCTTTGTCGACGGCCCTCACCACGACCGCGCCACGCAGCGCGCCGACGATGCGGCGATCGACCGCCGGCTCGATGACCTGGGATTCTTGGTCGTTCGCTTTCCCAAGGAGCAATCGGCATGGCCCGCCATCTTTGTGGCCCATGCCGATCTGTTTGGGGCTGGCCGATGAACAGGGCGCAAACGGACCTGTTCGAGGAACTGTCTACCTCCAGCCTGAACCGGCTGCGCACCTTTGCAGAGTGCGCAGCCGCCGTTGACCGCCTGTTCACGGATGCACTTGCTTCGCAAGGGCCAACCGCGTTCACCGAGTTCATCGACTTCGCGCGGCGGCTCAGCAACCTGTCGGTCTACAACGCCATGCTGGTACGACTCCAGCGCCCCGGTGCTGCGGCCGTCGCTACCGAGAAGCGCTGGACGAAGGCCGGCCGAACTGTCCGCCCCGGGGCAATCCCTATCGTGGTGCTCCGCCCATTCGGGCCGGTGTCCTTCTTGTACGAAGTCAGTGATACAGAAGGTCGCCCACTCCCAGGCGAGCACGCCAATCCTTTCGTGGCGTTCGGCGAGCTTGACGAGATCGAATGGGGCCGAATCCTCAAGCTGCACCGCGAGAAGAACAGTGTGCGCATCGAGGAACGCAACTTCGGATCGCTGCTCGCGGGCAACGCTCGGAATCTGCAGGCCATGCCAGCGCTGATCCCGGAGCTGAGCAAGCCCGAATGGCTCATCCAGCTCAACGCCAATCACGACCGACCGACCCGCTTTGCGACGCTGGCCCACGAACTGGGACACATCTTCTGCGGCCACTGTGGCCCACACAGCAAGGGCACGTGGCCCGACCGGTCCAAGCTGCCCTATCCCGTCCGCGAAACCGAAGCCGAGGCCGTCTCGTACCTCGTCTGCGCCCGTCGGGAACTGAAGGTGGCTTCACAGCAATACCTCAGTGAACTCATCGCCGATGTCGACCTGCGCCAGGTGAGCCTCTACGCCATCTTCGAGGCGGCGAACCGCGTCGAAGGCAAATCCCAATAGCCCATGCAAGCCACCTACAACCCCGGCAGCCTTGTCAGCGCGCGCGGCCGTGAATGGATCGTCCTTCCAGAGGCCGAGCCCGACACGCTACGCCTGCGCCCTCTGGGCGGTGGCGAGCGCGACGAGACGCTCATCTACCTGCCCCTGGAGCGCCACCCCGTTCAACCGGCCACATTCCCCTGGCCCTCCGTCGACCAAGCCCGCAATCACTCGGCCAGCCAGATGCTGCTGGACGCACTGCAGCTCAAGTTGCGCAGCGGTGCCGGGCCGTTCCGCAGCTTCGGAAACATCGCCGTTGAACCGCGCGCCTACCAACTGGTGCCCTTGTTGATGGCGCTGAAGCAGCCCGTCGTGCGCTTGTTGATTGCCGATGACGTGGGTATCGGAAAGACGATCGAAGGTGCCCTGATCGCGCGTGAACTGCTGGACCGCGGTGAAATCCAGCGCCTGGCCGTGCTGTGCCCGCCGCACCTGTGCGAGCAGTGGCAACGTGAACTGAACCAGCGCTTCCACATCCCGGCGGTCGTTGTGCGCTCCAACACAGCGGACCGACTGGAGCGCGAC
Source organism: uncultured beta proteobacterium (assembly GCA_903938815.1). Lineage (GTDB taxonomy): Bacteria > Pseudomonadota > Gammaproteobacteria > Burkholderiales > Burkholderiaceae_C > Rubrivivax. Next base: position 15,557 of record CAJAES010000042.1, on the reverse strand, counting down.
CTGCCACCCGGCGCTTCACTATTCGATGCCCACCCCTTTACCGTGGTGAGTCTCGACTACATCAAGTCCGAGCGCCGGCGCGAGGCCTTCCAGCGCTTCTGCCCCGAGTTCGTCATCGTCGACGAGGCCCACACATGCACGCAGGCCGGCCAGGGCCGGCAGCAGCGCTACCAACTGCTCAAGGGCCTGGCCGCGCAGGCCGAGCGCCACCTGGTGTTGCTGACGGCTACCCCGCACAGCGGCGACGAGGAGGCGTTCTTCAACCTGCTGGGCCTGCTGCGCAACGATTTCACCCAGTTGAAGGACCTGCCCGCGACCCAGCGCACCGACCTGCGTGAGGCCCTGGCTCGCCACTTCGTGCAACGGCGCCGGCCGGACATCGCGGAGTGGCAAGACACGTCGATGTTCCCAGACCGCAAAACTGCCGAGATCACCTACCGGCTCACCGGCCCCTGGGGCCAGCTCTTCAACGACGTGCTGTCCTACGCCCGCGAACTGGTCGAACGCTCTGAAGGCCAGGGGCTGCGCGAGCAGCGGATGAACTGGTGGGCCGCGCTGGCGCTGTTGCGCTGCATATCGTCGTCTCCGGCCGCAGCCGTCAATGCACTGCGTACGCGACTGCTGGCCGCGCAAAGCGAAGGCGCTTCCGAGATCGCGTCGCTGGAGGAGTTTGAAGCCCAAGCCAGCGACCGTGTGCTGGACGGGACAGACGACGCGCTGTCCACCGATGACATCGAGCCCGGCGCACAGACCGAGGACAGTCAACGCCTGCAGGCCCTGATGGCGAGTGCAGCAGCTCTCTCGGGCCAGCAGCATGATCCCAAGTTGGCCAAGTTGCTGGACCACTTGGCGGTGCTCTTGAAGGAGGGCTTCCAGCCGGTTGTGTTCTGCCGCTACATCGCAACCGCCCACTACCTGGCCGCGGCGCTGCAAGTCAAGTTCAGGGCGGTCACCACCAAGGCCGTGACAGGGGAGCTGACGCCCGATGAACGCGAAGCCGCCGTCGAGCAACTGGGCGAGAGCGATGCCCGGATCTTGGTCGCGACCGACTGCCTCTCTGAAGGCATCAACCTTCAAGGGCTGTTCACCGCCGTTGTGCACTACGACCTGAGCTGGAACCCGACCCGGCACGAGCAGCGCGAAGGCCGCGTCGACCGATTTGGCCAGAAGGCCCGCGAAGTGCGCAGCACCATGCTGTTTGGTGAAGACAACCCTGTGGACGGCGCGGTGCTGCAGGTGATCCTGCGCAAGGCCGAGAGCATCCGCAAGGAACTGGGCGTGCTGGTGCCCATGCCCGACAACGAAGGCAAGCTCACCCAAGCGCTGCTGAATGCCGTGCTGCTGCGCAAGGGCACTGCTACGTCCTACCAGGCCGAGCTGGACTTGTGGGGCGAGCCGGCCAAGGACATCGAGCTCGCCTGGCAGAGCGCCAAGGAGAAGGCAAAGCAGAACCGTAGTATCTTTGCCCAGCGGCGCCTGAAGCCTGAAGACGTGCTGCCCGAATGGCGCAAGTCAGCCGCCGTTCTGGGCAGCGAGGCTGATGTAGAGCGCTTCATCAGCCGTGCCGCCAGCCAACTGGGTGCGCCGCTGCAGCCGGTGAAGCAGCACTTCAAGCTGTTGACCGAACACCTACCTCTGCCTGTGCAGGAACGCCTGGCCGCCGAGGGCCTGGCCGGCACCTTGCGCATCGACTTCCACCAGCCCGCCGCCCAGGGCACCACCTTCATCCATCGCACGCACCCCTTGGTTTCCGTGCTCGCCGACACGCTGCTGGAACAGGCGCTGGATGCCAGCCCAGCTGCCGATGACAGCACCGCCGTCGCCCGGGCCGGTGTCGCCTTCGTCGGTGCCGTCACCCTGAAGACCACCGTGCTCTTGCTGCGTATTCGCCACCAGCTGACCGTCACGCACGGCACGCAAAGCCGGCTGTTGATGTGCGAAGAAGCCATCGCCGTGGCGGCCAGCGGCTCCGATCCGTTCACTGAACAGACGCCGGACCAGAGCCGCGCACTGCTGGGAGCCGAGGCCACCCGCAATCTGCCTGCGGCGTTGCGTGACCGGCAGCTCCAGTCGGCACTGGACGCGCTGGCTGGCTGGCAGCCGCAGCTTGAAGCCATTGCCAAAGCACGGGCGCAGGCCTTGTTGCAGGACCACCGCCGCGTGCGTGAGGCGGCAGAGGGCCGTGGCAGCTACCAAGTGACTGCCAGCCTGCCGGTGGACGTGATGGGCGTCTACGTGCTGCTGCCTGATGCAGCCACCGTGGCGGGGGGAGCCTGACGCCATGGCCAAACGACCGACCCACCAACTGGCCTATCGCGCCATCCGCATTGAAGGCGGGCTGATTCCCGCTGAGGAGTTGACGCGCCTGACCTTGCTGACCGACCCCAAGGGGACCGAGCAGGCCGAGGGCCAGTACCGCATCGCCAAGGGCCTGAAGCTGCGCGACGAGATCGCGCGCGACTTCAAGATCGCCCTCAGCCTGTGGCATGACTTCAAAGCCCTGCGCCAGCGGCAAGACGTACAAGCCCATGACGTGACAGTGCGCCAATGGCTGCTACCGCTGCTGCGCGACGTGCTGCACTTCCACGATGCGGCCCGTTGCCCGGCCATTGAACACGCGGGCCACCAGTACGCCATTGGCTACGCCGCGCTGTTCAGCGCACCCACCGCTGGACCCACCAGCGGACGAGCGCGCGGCCGAGTTCCACTGGTGTTTGCAGGTTTCGACCAAACCCTGGACAACGCCGCCGAACGCTTTGGCGAAACCAACCCCGACACGGGCAAGGCCCGCCGGCGCAGCCCCTTCATGCTGACGCAGGAGGCGCTCAACGCCACCGACACGTCGCTCTGGGCCATCGTCAGCAACGGCCTGGTGCTGCGCATCCTGCGCGACAACGCCAGCCTTACCCGGCCTGCCTACATCGAGGCCGACCTCGAGACCCTGTTCACCGAAGAACTGCTGGCCGACTTCAGCGCCTTTTGGCTGCTGGCTCACGCCAGCCGCTTTGCCGGCCCGGCCGGGCAAGACGATGCAGCACCCAGTGACTGCCCCTGGGAGCGTTGGCGCGCAGCCGGCCAGCAAGCCGGCGTCACCGTGCGCGGCAAGCTGCGCTATCAGGTGGCCGATGCGCTGAGGGCGCTGGGCACTGGCTTCGTTTCGCACCCTGCGAACGGCAGCTTGCGCGCCGCTTTGCAGAACCCGGACAGCGGCTACGACCGCCAGGCCTTCTTCGAGGAACTGCTGCGCCTGGTCTACCGTCTGATCTTTCTGGCCACCGTGGAAGACCGGCGTGACCGCGGCACCGGCGAGCGCCTGGTCTTCGACCCCAAGGCGACCGAGGCCGCGAAGGCACGCTATCTGGCAGGCTACTCGCTGACCTGGTTGCGCGAGCGCGCGGTGCGCCGCAGCCAGCACGACCGCCACGCCGACCTGTGGCAGGCCTTGACCATCACCTTTGGCGCACTGGGCCGTGGTGAGCCTGCACTGGGCTTGCCTGCGCTGGGCGGCTTGTTCGATGCCGAGCAATGCGCGAATCTGGACAACGCACAGCTCGACAACCGGCACCTGCTGTCGGCAGTCTTCCAACTGGGGTGGTTCAGGGCCGATGGTGGTCTGTCGCGTGTGAACTACCGCGACATGGGCCCAGAGGAATTGGGCAGCGTCTACGAAAGCCTGCTGGAACTGGTGCCTGACCTGCAGGGCCTAGCCACGCCCGCCACGGCGCGCCTGGCCTTCGTGGGCGACGACACCACCGACGCTAGCACCAAGGGCAACACGCGCAAGCTGACCGGCAGCTACTACACGCCTGACAGCCTAGTTCAGGAGCTGATCAAGAGCGCGATGGAGCCCGTCGTCGCGCAGACGGTCAAAGCCAACCCCCAGCGCCCCGTGGAAGCGCTGCTGTCACTCACGATCTGCGACCCTGCCTGCGGAAGCGGCCACTTTTTGCTGTCGGCCGCCCGCCGGCTGGCCGACGAAGTGGCCCTGCACCGCGCCGCCGGCGAGCGCGAAGGCGGGGCCCCCACTCCGGCCGATTACCGCCACGCGCTGCGCGATGTGGTCAGCCGTTGCATCTACGGGGTGGACAAGAACCCCATGGCCATCCAGTTGGCGAAGACGGCGCTGTGGCTGGAGGCCTACTCGCCCGACCGGCCGCTGAGCTTCGTGGACCACCACCTACGTGTAGGTGACGCGCTGCTGGGCGTGCTAGATCCCAAGGTACTGGAGCACGGTATCCCGGACGAGGCCTACACCGCACTCTCCGGTGACGACAAGGAAGTCGCCAAGGCATTGAAGAAGCAGAACAAGGCAGACTTAAGGAGTTGGCGCCAGATTGCAGGCGGCGACTTGCTGACGCAAGCAGGCCTTGCCGCGCAAGCGGTCAGCGTAGAGACGCTGGACGACGACACCCCTGAGCACCTGGTTGCCAAGCGTCAAGCATGGTCGCAGGCAGAGGCACAGGCTCAACGTACCATCTTTGCTCGCTTAGCGGACACCTACGTGGCAACGTTCCTGGCCCCAAAGCTGGCCGATGCCGCTACCACGGTGCCGCTGTCGGGGTATCTGTGGGGGGTGCTCAGTGGCCAGCAGCCTAAGGCAGAAATAGAAGACACGGCCCAGACCCTGTGCCGGCGGCACGCCGTGTTCCACTGGTGGTTGTCCTTCCCGCAGGTGGCGGCGAATGGCGGCTTTAGCGTAATGCTGGGTAACCCGCCGTGGGAACGCATCAAGCTGCAGGAGGAGGAGTACTTCGCAACACGTAGCCCGCTGGTGGCCCAAGCTGGCAACAAGGCCGAACGCGCCCAGCGCATCGAGCTGCTACGCGAAGGGATGCTGCTCCACAACGTCGCGCCCGACGTGGAACGCGCGGAGGGGCTGACGCCGCCAAACCGCGCCGAGCAGGCGCTGTACGCCGGATTCATCGCAGCGAAGCGCGGGACCGAAGCAGCCAGCCTGTTTGCACACGACAGCCGGCGTTACCCACTTACGGGCGTGGGCGACGTCAACACCTACGCGCTGTTCGCAGAAACATTCTTCCAGGCAACTGCTTCGAAGGGGCGCGCCGGTTTCATCGTTCCAACTGGCATTGCCACCGACGACACCACGAAGGCCTACTTTGAAGCCGTTTCTCAGCATCGCAGATTGATTGCGCTGTCCTCATTCGAAAACGAGGAGTTTGTCTTTCCAGCGGTTCACCATGCGATGAAGTTCGCCTTGCTGACAACAGCAGGTTCTGACGGAGTCGATGAGCCTGCGCAGCTAGTTCAATTCGCGCGTCAGGTCGACTATCTCTACGACAGCCGGCGCAGGTTCAGTCTGAGACCCGATGAGTTCATCCTCATCAATCCCAACACCCGAACCTGCCCGGTTTTCCGTAGCGAGCACGACGCTGAGCTGACTAAGAAGCTCCACCGCGCTGCTCCGGTCCTCATTGAGGAGGCTATAACCGACGACGAGAGCATAGTGCTGAAGCCCGAGGTAAACCCATGGGGCATCTCGTTCCAGCGCATGTTTGACATGGCTACCGATAGTGGCTTGTTCGCCAGGGCGCCAGCACCCACAAGCCAGCCTCATCGATTGGCGCTGTATGAGGCCAAGATGATTCACCAGTTTGACCACCGTTGGGCGACCTACGTCGACGCGCCAAACGGCAAGGCGGGCGAGCTGGAGACAGCGGACCTCGGCGATGCGCTCAAGGCCGACCCGCAGTGCACTGTCCAACCGCGCTACTGGGTTGACGAGCGCGAGGTACTGGCTCGCATCGCGAGTGTGCCGTCGCGGGTGGCCCGTGCGTGGCTTGGGGTGCACACCGCGTCGAGCGCACCAATATCTACTGGCCAAGGAGTTGCGCTGGCCGCCGCACACGCGGGGCTCGAGCTGGCGCTTGCCCAATGGGTAGCCGGCGAGGTGTTCCACTCATCTGCCGGGCCGGCGCCTGCAGCCGACGGCTGGACCGCTCCGCAGGCGCAGCGCCATATTGAGGCGGTCGAGCGCCAGCTGCGCACTCGTTTCCCTGCGCTGGATGCTGCGCTGCGCGGCGAGGGGCTGACCACGAAGAAGGCCTTGGCGGAGTTCCCGAAGTGGGCGCAACAGCACCGGGCCGCCCGACTCGACAGCGCCGAGCTGGTGGCCCTGGCGCAGGCGCTGCAGTCGCCCCCGGCCGCGCTGTTGGCGCTACTCGATTCCTGGATGGACGATCGCAGCCCGCGTTGGTTGATGGGCTGGCGGGACATTACCAACGCCACAAACGAGCGCACCGTGATTGCGACGGTAGTGCCGCGCTTAGCCACCGGAGACACGTTGTTGCTGATGTACCCGAGCCTTGCGCATGGTGTTCGGCTCGCCTGCCTTCTTGCTGACCAATGCAGCTTGGTACATGACTACGTTGCGAGACAGAAAGTGGGCGGTACGCACCTCAAGTACCACGTAAAGAAGCAGCTAGTAAATTTGCCCCCCGATCGATACACCGACGCCGACTTAGCCTTCCTCGTTCCCCTCGTCCTCGAACTCACCTACACCGCGCACGATCTGCAGGCCTGGGGGGAGGACCTCGCTGCCTATGACCCGCGTCCGGCCGCCGAGCAAGGCCGCCCCTTCGCCTGGAACCCCGAGCGGCGCGCGCACCTGCGCGCCGAAATCGACGCCTACTACGCTCGCCTCTATGGCCTGGACCGCGACGAGCTGCGCTACATCCTGGACCCTGCCGACGTGATGGGCTCGGACTATCCCAGCGAGACCTTCCGCGTTCTCAAGAACAACGAAATGCGGCAGTTCGGCGACTACCGCACCCGGCGGCTGGTGCTCGAAGCCTGGGACCGACAATCAAATCGATAGCGAGGAGAACAATATGCTCACCGAAATCCACCTCAAGAACTTCAAGGCCTGGCGAGATACCGGGGCCGTCAGGCTGGCCCCAGTCACCATGCTGCTGGGGACCAACTCCTCTGGCAAGTCGTCGCTGATTCAAAGTCTGCTCTTGTTGAAGCAGACGGCCCTATCGCCAGACCGATCGATTCACCTTAACTTGGGTGGCGACGAGGTCAACGACCTGTTCAACTTCGGCGACTTCGACAACGTGCTAAGTGCTGGCGTGGAAGGCGCGGCCCGTCGATTTGAGCTGGCCTTCACGTTCCGTCGGCCGCCTGCGGAGCGAGTGAAGGAGGGCGAGTTCAGCTGCAGCTATGGCCAGACTTCCAACGGTGCCGTGGTCGCTCAAGAGCTGATGTTGGGCACGGACGGGCTTGACCTTCGCGTGCTACGGCGGGAGAAGGGCGCGTTCTCTCTGGTCGTGAACAACGAGTCTCAACCGCGAGGAAAGGGACGCGACTATGCGCCCGAGCGTTCCATCGCGCTGCCTCCACCAGCCATAGTGGCCCTGGGCAGCGACGGCTCCTTGGTCCAGGACTTGAGCTTGGCAATCCGTCGTGAGCTGGAGGGCCTCCGCTATTTGGGACCACTGAGGCGAAAACCAGAGCGTGACTATGTCTGGAACAAGACTAGCCCTGGAGACATTGGCAGTGACGGCAGCAAGACCATGGATGCCTTGCTCGCCAGCGCGTTTCTTCGCGATGCCGAGCAGGTTAAGGTTTTGCAGGGCGTGGCCTCTTGGCTGAAGCGGATGAAGGTGGCAGACCATGTCGAAGCACGCCAAGTTGGACGCTCAACGCGGTACGAGCTTGTGGTGTCCCGGGATGGGGTCGACGCCAACATTCGCGATGTAGGTATCGGCATCTCGCAAGTGTTGCCAGTGCTGACGCTGGCTCACTTCGCACCCGTAGGCAGCACCATCATTCTCGAAGAGCCGGAGATCCACCTGCACCCATTGGCACAAGCGGTCCTCGCGGAGCTGTTCGTCGAAACCAGCCGCAAGCGGAAGGTTCAGTTCATCGTCGAGACACACTCGGAGCACTTGTTCCGACGGATGCAGACGCTCATCGCCCAACAAAAAACCACCAGCGACGAGTGCGCCATGTACTTCGTCGAGCGTGCACAGAAGCAGGCTCGGCTAAGGGCACTGCAAGTCGATGAGTTCGGCGCAGTGTCCAACTGGCCTGAGCACTTCTTCGGTGACAGCGTGGGTGAAGCACGCGCCCAAGCTCAAGCACGCGCTCAACGCATGAGAGGGGCGGCAAATGGCTGACGGTTCGGTCGTCGACACCAACGTGCTGATCGTGGCCAGCGCTGCAGACGACGGTTCGCCCTTTCGGCCAGACGCCACACCAGTTCAGGAGGAATCGCTGCGAAGTGAGGTGCTGAACTGGCTTCAGGCGTTTGAGACCGATTCCGGCCGATTTGTCGTTTTGGACTGGGACTGGCACATCTGCGGCGAGTACCAGAACAAGCTGGATCCTGACCAAGACTACGGGTGGCTGGCCATCATGGCCAAGCGGGATCGAAACGAGGTTGTCTGGATCGGTATCGAAGTCGACGCGAATGGGCATGCCAAGTTGCCGGCCGCCTTGCGCAAAGCCGTCAGCGACAAGGATGACCGGAAGATGGTGGCAGCCGTTCTGGCGGCAAAGACCGAAGGCCACGGCTGCAACCTAGTGAATGCCTGCGATACCGATTGGCTGGACTGCGAGCAAGCACTGATCGATGCAGGCGTTGACACGCATCACGTGTTGGAGCGCTGGCTCCGAGACAAACACCAGGGCATGAAGTAGTCGCTGTGACCGAGCAAGACTTCTTCCGTTTTCCGCACACTCCACACCTGACCTGGCTGGGTGCTAGGGAGCCACGCGATGACAAGGTACTGACGCACCTGGAAGTGAGGGCGCTTCTGGCTGAACCGATTCGAGTGGAAGAGAAGTTGGACGGTGCCAACCTGGGCTTGTCGATCGATCTATCAGGAGAGTTCCGGTTCCAGAACAGAGGCCAGTACTTGCATCGCCCACATCACGGTCAATTCGCCCGACTAGATGACTGGCTGGCGGCCAAGGCCGATTCAATCTTCGACGCGTTGAGCCCGAGCATGCTGGTTTTTGGCGAGTGGTGTGCCGCACGTCACTCTTTGGACTATCAGCGGCTGCCAGATTGGTGGCTCGTCTTCGATGTTTATGACAAGGCGGCCGGCCGCTTCTGGAGCGCCGACAGGCGAGATGCATGGGCCGCCGACCATGGGCTGGTGACGGTCGCTACGCTGAAGCAAGGTAGGTTCACCCAGCAGGAACTCGTGGAGATGGTGGATTCCTTGCCGAGCCAATATCGCGAGGGAGCACTGGAGGGCATCGTCGTTCGCTCAGATGACGCCAGGTGGAACAACGCACGTGCGAAGCTGGTTCGCGCTGACTTTGTTCAAAGCATGGGGCAGCACTGGCGCAATCGACGGATCGACTGGAACCGACTGGCCGAACGCACATGACCAGCAGGTTGGGTGAGGCACGGCCAGCATGAGCCAAGGAACGAGTCAATTCTGGGAGCAGGCTTATGTCCAACACCAAACCACGACCGCTGCGCAACCCTGAGGTTTGCGTCAATCTTTGGGCCTACGCAGACGAAGGCGGCTACATCGCGCGGGTCGCAGCCCGCGCCTATGTTCTGGACGGCGATGACGAAGCGAAGCTTCGGGTGCTGCATCTGCTGGCCGCCACTGACTTCCTGCATGCCGAATGGATGGGCGTCTCCAAGCAGTTCGTTATCGATGGCGCGGATGGCGAGCGGATGGAAGGCGTGGCCCATGCCTCGATGCTGAATGACGGTGTGACCCCTGGCGTCCTGTTCGGCCCGCTGTTCAACAAGCTCGAGGCCAGCGCTCCTCAGCAAGTGCGGACTGCCAATGGCGGGCACGAAGCCTTCAGTCTGAAGCTTCCCCAAGACCCGCTGACGGCCACGACCGTGGTCATGGATTCGATGACGGGCGCTTGGTGCCGATTGTGTCGCAAAGCGATTGAGCCCATGGTCCATCCGGGCCAGGCACAGCAGGCTGCGGCGATAGCTGCAGCCCGCTGACGAGGACGATGACGACCGGAAAAAATAGGGGAGCATGAAGATGACAGATACGTTGTTCAAGGAAGTCCACTACAGCCTGGGTGGACTTATCAACGACATCGGCCTTGGCCGCATTGGCCTGCCAGACATCCAGCGGCCCTTCGTGTGGGCCAACGCCAAGGTGCGTGACCTGTTCGACTCGATGTACCGCGGCTACCCGGTCGGCTACTTTCTGTTCTGGCAGACCGGGGCGGAAGGTGTGGAAACTAAGGTGATCGGCGACACCAACAAGCAGAAGTCGCCGTCGTTGCTGATCGTGGACGGCCAGCAGCGGCTGACTTCCCTGTACGCCGTCATCCGCCGAGAGGCTGTCCTGCGCGAGAACTTCCAGCGCGAGCACATTCGTATCGCCTTCCGACCGCAGAGCGGAACATTCGCTGTGCCGGATGCGACGACGGAGCGCGACCCGGAATACATCCTCGACATCTCAGAGGTGTTCAGTCGCCCCACACACAAGACGATTGGCGAGTACCTGAAGCGCTTGTCGGCAGCTCGGACAGTGACCGACGCAGAGGAAGAGGCGGTCGCCGAGGCCATCGGGCGCCTGTCGGGCCTGACGAACTTCCCGTTCATTGCGCTGGAGCTCTCCCAGACCTGCACCGAGGAGCAGGTGGCCGATGTGTTCGTGCGCATCAACAGCGAAGGCAAGAAGCTCAACCAATCCGACTTCATCCTGACGTTGATGTCGGTCTTCTGGGATGAAGGGCGCACGGAACTGGAGATGTTCTGCCGCGCGGCCCGCCAGCCGGCAGCGGCAGGCCAGGCCAGCCCGTTCAATGCACTCTTCCAGCCAGATCCCGACCACCTGCTGCGGGTTGACGTGGGCGTGGCCTTCCGGCGTGCTCGGCTGGAGCACGTGTACTCGCTGTTGAGGGGCAAAGACCTCTCCACAGGCGAATCGAGCCCCGAGCAGCGGGCGAACCAGTTCGACAAACTGCGTGACGCACAGGGTCGGGTTCTGAACCTTACCTACTGGGCCGACTTCTTGAACATCGTGCGGGCGGCCGGCTACCGCAGTGCCAAGACCATCAGCTCGGTCAACGCGCTGGTCTTTGCCTATCAGTTGTACCTGCTGGGCCGCACCGAGTACGCGGTGGAAGGCTTCAAGCTGAAGAACGCGATTGCGCGCTGGTTGTTCATGTCGCTGTTGACCGGGCGGTTCACGTCGTCGCCCGAATCGCGCATGGAGCAGGACCTGGCCGAGCTGCGTGAGATGACGTCAGCTGAACAGTTCCTGGCGCGCTTGGCCACGGTGGAGACAGCCACGCTGACCGACGACTACTGGACCAAGACCTTGCCGCTGGATCTGGCCACCTCGGCCGGTCGCAGCCCGGCGCTGTTCGGCTTCTATGCCGCCCAGACTCTCTTGGGCGCACGAGCGTTGTTCTCGGCCATGAACGTCGTCGACTTGCTGGACCCGCCCGCGCAGGGCCAGAAGAAGGCGCTGGAGCGGCACCACCTGTTCCCACGGCAGTACCTCAAGGGCATGGGTGTGGAGAGCGTGCGGGACATCAACCAGATCGCCAACTACGCGCTCGTCGAGTGGGACGACAACATCGCCATCTCCGATGCGCCGCCCAGCCAGTACTGGCCGAAGTACGCGGAACGCTTCGACGCCGACACATTGGCCGCCATGATGCGCTGGCATGCGTTGCCATCCGACTGGTGGACGCTGGGGTACGACGGCTTCCTGGCGGCGCGCCGGCCGCTGATCGCCGATGTGATCCGGCAGGGCTACCAAAAGCTGGTGAGCGCGGGCTCGTGAGCGGCTGGCCTGTCATCCAAAGCGCAGCCGAGGGGAGTTCACTGTGACCGACCAGATGCCTGCGCTCAAGGACCTCGTGCTGGCCGAGCTACGGCGCAAGCCCGGCATGAAGGGCGCAGAGCTGGCTGACCTGCTGGGGGTGGATCGTCGCGAGGTGAACCGCTGTCTTGCGCACGAGTTGGCGGGGCAAGTTCAGCAGGGTTCTGACTATCGATGGAGGCCGGTTAACGCGGCGCGGCCTGCAGCGGCAGCGCCCATCGCCGCCACCAGCGAGTTCGGCAAGCTGTGCCGCTACTACCTGGAGTGCATCGGCCAGGACATGGACGAGGGCGTGAGCACCTTCGCCAGCAGCAAGTACGGCGAGCCCGACTACGCAGAACTGCCCAGTCTGCCCACCGCCCACGCGGCAGCGGATTGGTTCAACGCTCCGGGCGTGGGGCGGGTTCTGGCCAAGGTACGGCAGGACCGCGCCAAGCTGGTGGCCTGGCTCGGGTACCCCGTTCGCCTGCGCCGGCATCGCACACCGCGATGGGAAGGGTTCTTTGTCGAGCCCGTGCTGCTCTGGCGCATTGAGCTTGGCGACCAAGGTGGTGAGCTGCCGCGCGTCGAAGACGACGCTCCGCTGACGAATGCGAAGTTCTTGCGCTCGGTGGCAATGGGCGACGGGCTTCAACTGGCCGAAGAGACCGCCCGCCTGACGGATGAGCTCGGTCTCAACGTAGCCATCGCAGACCTGCCAAATGCAGAAGAGATCGTCGAGCGCCTGGCCCGCATCCGCCCAGACTGGGATTGGAAGGAAGAACTGAACCCGGCAGATTGCCAAGGCAGCACACCACTGGCCGAGGTCACCGACGAGGGCATCTACAACCGGGCGATCGTGCTGCCAGGCGAAAGATCGCCTTTCACGCAAGGCCTGGAGACCGAGCTGAAGGCCTTGGGCGGCGTGGGCGAGGCTGCCTTGTGCGGCACAGCCCTGGGGCAGTGGCTGTCTGGTGCGTTCGACCCCGGTGACCCGCTGGCCGACAAGGAGCCACTTATCGAGGTGTTGCCCATGAACACCGAACAGCGCGAAGCTGTGCGCACCGCGCTGTCAGCATCGCACTCGGTCGTCACCGGACCGCCAGGCACGGGCAAGTCGCAGGTCGTGACCAATCTGCTCGTCAACGCGGCGTGGCGGGGCATGAAAGTGCTGTTTGCCAGCAAGAACAACAAAGCCGTGGATGTGGTGGAGGCCCGCGTCAACGGCCTGGGCAACAGGCCGGTGTTGCTGAGGCTCGGGTCCAAGGAGTACCAGGCCAAACTCGCGGGCTACCTCACGCAATTGCTGGCCGGCAACCCAGGCGCTGAAGACAAGCAAAACTACGAAGAGGGCCTCGAACGCCATCGCAGCCTTTCTACGAGGTTGGCTGAGTTGGACAGGACCCAGCAGCTGACACTGGACGCCAGAAACACGGCAGATCGGCTGGATGCGGAGGCCGATGACGCACGCAAGCTGTTCGGCAGTCATTTGGCTTCAATTGATGAAGCCTTGGTGCGTCGTGCCACCAGCGACCTTGGGGCTCTGGAACATGCGATTGCACGCGCTGACCGCGAACGGCAGGGGCTGCTCACGCGACTGATGTGGACGTTCGCGCTTCCCGGGCGCTTACGTAGCCTGGAGGCTGCCGTTACCAGCGCGGCACCGTCAGCCAATGGATTGGGCATTACCGTGCCGGAATCGGCCACAGAAACAGGCCTGCAAGCCTTTGTGAAGGCGGCGGGTGAGTGGAAGCAGCGCTTGGAGGCCGCGCGCAAGGTGATCCGCTACAGGCAGGCACTGGACGTGCTGAAGCGCAGCCCTTCCTTTGAAGACATTGCCAAGCAACGAACCGTTCTTGCCGAGCAAATTGCACAGAACTCGCAGCGGTTATGGCGCGACTGGGTGCAGCTGGCGCCAACGAGGCTGACACCGGCACAGCGTAGAGACGTGGCGGACTACGCGGCGGTGCTGCAGCTGACCATCGGACCGGATGCAGTGCGTGTGCACTCATCAGTACGCCAGCGTGCGCTTGCGCTGCAAGGCAAGGTGACCGAGCTCTTCGCGTGCTGGGCCGTCACCTCGCTTTCCGCGCGGGGGCGGGTGCCGTTTGAACCCGGCTACTTCGATCTGGTGGTCATCGACGAGGCCAGCCAGTGCGACATCGCGTCGGCCCTGCCCTTGCTCTACCGTACCAAACGCAGCGTGATCATCGGCGACCCGCAGCAGCTTCGTCACATCAGCGCGCTGAGCAAGCCGCGAGACAGCGAGCTTCAACATAAGCATGGCTTGGTCGAAACGCGGGTGGGATGGATGTACTCGGTGTCGTCGCTGTATGACGTGGCTGCCAGCGTGGTGCCGCAGCAGAGCATCGTGAATCTGCGGGACCACCATCGGTCGCATGCGGACATCATCGAATTCTCCAACCGCGCGTTCTATGAAGGACGCTTGCGGATAGCGACGCGGTACCAGCATCTGAAGCGCCCGCACAGCGCTGAACCGGGCGTGGTTTGGCAGGACGTGCGGGGCAAGGTCACGAGACCGGCTTCAGGCGGCGCGCAGAACGCACAGGAGGCCCGTGCGCTGATGGCCGCGGTTGAAGATCTGCTCGTCAAGCGCGCCTACAACGGGACTGTCGGCGTTGTGACACCGTTCAGAGCGCAAGCCCAATTGCTGCAGCAGCTAGTCGAGGCCAACGATGCGGTGACAGCCGTGAGAGAACGGTCCGAGTTGCTCGTTGACACGGTACACCGCTTCCAGGGGGACGAGCGCGATGTGATGTTCTTCTCCCCGGTCGTGTCGAGCGACATGACGCCAGGTGGGTTGGGCTTCCTGCGCAGCAACGGAAACCTGTTCAACGTGGCGATCACCCGAGCACGCGGCCTGCTGCATGTGGTTGGGGACAGGGCGGCGGCGGCCTCGTCAGGGATCGACTATCTCGCTGACTTCGCAGGCTACGTTGCGGGGCTAGACGGGGCCACGAGCGGTCAGCTCGACTCACCGAATCCTGCTTCGCTAGGCGCCGACTATCCTCGGGTTGCCAGACCCGAGCGGGTGTCTGACTGGGAACGTTTGCTTTACCGCGCGCTGTACGCCGCAGGCGTTCGTCCGATACCGCAGTACTCGGTGGAGCAGTACGACCTGGACTTTGCGGTGGTGGTAGGCGGCCGCATGCTGAACATCGAGGTCGATGGCGAGCGATACCACCGCAGTTGGACCGGTGAGCTCTGCCTGCGGGACCAACTTCGCAACCAGCGGCTCATCGAGCTGGGATGGGAGGTGAAGCGCTTCTGGGTCTACGAGGTCCGCGACAGTCTGGATGAGTGCGTGGCCGGCGTTGTCCGCTGGGTCCATAGCGGAAGGGAGCCGGCGTGAACCCGCTCGAGCGAGTGCGCCTGCAGAAGGCAGCTGCAGACTGCGGCTTCGAGATGACGGCCACAGACCGCGATGACGGGCTGGAGTTGCGGTCCGCGCACTTTCCAGAGGTCGTGCATGTGAGGCCCGTCGAGGGCTCTTCTTTCGACCTGCGCGCGTCAAACGCATTGTTGCTTGACGAGCCAAGCGAAACTGGGTTGACCCAGGTCCACGGGTACGGCGCTCTTTATGCCGCGCTGAAGTCAGCGGCAGCCCGAGCGCGGACGATGCCGAACCGAGTAGCCGATGCTTTTCGCATCGAGATCGCCGACTTGCCGCGCTCGACCGAGGCCGAGCGCCTGGTCGTGCAGCGCGTCGGCCAGTCACTGTTTCGTGCCGCGCTGCTGGACTTCTGGCAAGCACGCTGCTGCGTC
>CAJAES010000041.1 GCA_903938815.1 uncultured beta proteobacterium | reverse complement strand
GACCATCGGCCAAATCTTCTGCTTGTTCGCATCGTGGCCAATTGCGCAATGCGGACAATTAGATATCAATTTTAGTTTTGCCTTATCCGATTGTTCCTTGTAGACAATCTTCTTAGTTGCTTCGTCGAAGACTCGAATGTCAAGCAGCTTCGTATCAAGTGATCCCCCCAATATGTACTCGAAGACTCCCTTGCGATTCTTCACGTACGGACTTGCGTAAAGACTCTGCAGACTGGCCGATACCTTGGACGGGTCATATGACTGCTTGTGGTACGTCTCATAGAGTCGCCCCCACTCCACGCCGCACATTTCCTTTTCGACGTCCGTGAACACCGTCGAGACCCAATCGATCACACTTGTAAAGTAGGTCTTTAGTTCGTTGATGTTGGCGTCCGTGCGATGGCGACTCATGTAGTCACTGACGTTCCCCCTACTAACCCAGTCAAGTGCGCAGGCAAGAAAGTCCTGGCGAAGAGGAGTTCCCTTTACATAGGCTCCCCACTTCTGAATGTTCGAGTTCTGGCTGTTGCTGAACGTCTCCTTGGCGAGCGTTACGAACTTGCCGGAATAGACTGCATTCAGAAGCTCCTGCTCATTGAGCGGGACCCCGGCGATGTTAATGGTCTTGAACCATTCCTTGATCTCGCTTTCTTCTCCCTCGCACTCATAGATGAGGAGGCTGGTGGTTAGGATTCGATCTCTCTTGTCCTTCGGCATTCCACTAAAGTACTGCTCATTGCCGTCGCCATCCTTTATCGTGAACTTGTCAGTCACAAAGCGGCCAATGCTTGTAACTCGTTGCTGGCCATCGAGAACCTCGAATCGGTCACCAGGGATTTTGTTGAAATAGATCAGACCGAGCGGATACCCCTTGAGCACAGAGTCGATGACAGCACTTTCCCGTTTCCCTCCATCGGCGGCATAGATGTAGTTGCGCTGATACTCGGGTTGTATTGTCAATCTCCCTGAGAGGCCAAATAGGCCCTTGCCTTCGAGTTCGTTGTAGACAAACCCGTCGCAGATTTGCTTGACGGTGATTTCTGTCCGCAAGGTCGCTTTCATGTGGGGGTCCGCTTGTGCTTAATCAGGACGCGGGCATATAGCTTCGTGTAGCAATTCTTGCCGACGATGTAGTAGGTTTCTCCAGAGGGCGGCGTGTCAAGTTTGATTGCCGGGCCGTCGTTGAGTTTAGTCACGGTGCTTCTGGTGCCGGTCGCGCTGACTTGCGTCTGCTGCGGATAAATCTGAGTGGCAATACCGTACCAGGATTGCGTGAGACCAACTATCTCGAACTGGTCGGGGTTGTACTTGTCCAAGAAGCTTATGGGGACGCCCATAATTCCATTGAAATCACTTGGAATGGCGGCAGTGAATGGAACCTCTATCGCATCATAGTTGTCGTACTTGTCATACTTCTTTTTGTCTTTTATCTGCTTGAAACGGCTGAACTTGAGGTTGTCAGCCATGGTCATAAGCGGAAGTGGCTGATGACGCCTTCCGTGGTCAAGATTCGTAAACCAACAGGAATTTCCCAATCTCGTGTAGTCTCCTACGAACCCCATTCGAGCAGCCTTCTGTCTATCTGCGTCGGCGATGTCGATTCCGCTGGGAACTGCGAACACCA
Source organism: uncultured beta proteobacterium (assembly GCA_903938815.1). Taxonomy (GTDB): domain Bacteria; phylum Pseudomonadota; class Gammaproteobacteria; order Burkholderiales; family Burkholderiaceae_C; genus Rubrivivax. The sequence continues at coordinate 64,384 of CAJAES010000041.1, read as the reverse complement.
TGTCGCTTCCGTTCCCAGTCGCCCCAAGCCACAAAAGATTGTCCTTTATCAAGGGGAACACTTCTTTGTAGCTGATGGCATTCATGCTTCCGATGACGGAAAATCTCTTTCCATGCTGCATCAACTGCTTGATGTATTCACGAAAAAGACTGAATGGTGGGTTTGTAACTACGATATCAGCTTGCTTCAGAAGCTCGATGCATTCGATGCTTCGAAAGTCGCCGTCGCCTTCAAGTGGGCTCCACTCGTTCCCCTTATTGCGCTTTAGCTGTTCGGCAACATCGGCGAGATTGAATTCGCCATTATCATCTAGATCGTGGACTTTGTTGATGACAAACTTGTTGGCTGTAACCTTTGGACGGCCTTTTGAGGCCGGAAGGGTCGTGTCGCCGCCGAACAGCTTGAGTTGGCTGTTGGCTATTGGGGATGGCTTGTAGCTCGTCGTTATGAGCTGCTTCAGTCCGAGCTTCTTGAAGTTCAGTACGAAGTATCTGAAGAAGTTGCTCTCGTATGGATCGTCGCAGTTGCAGTAAACGACCTTACCCTTGAATGTTCCTGGGTCGTACTCGAGATAGGACTCCATCTCCTTCTGGATGTCTCCGTACTGGGTATAGAACTCGTCGTTCTTTGCCTTCTTTGCGCTTGAGAGATTCTTGTGCGCCATGGGTTCTTTCAGAGGTTTGACGAAGTCTACCTCTTGGTCTTGCCGAGCTGGCTGTCGCACAGGTGCATTGGCTGTGGTTGCCGATTGAGTGGGCCCAGAGAGCGGTACGGTGGCTTGAAGTGGCGTGATCGCTGCTGTCGTGTACTGTGCGGCCTAACGTTCGAGCTAAGCGGGCGACGACGGCAGGACGCCAGGCCCGGGCCAGTGAAAATGTACCGCGTACCACCGGCCCGGGCCTGGTGGCCTGCCGTTGGCGCTCCGCTTGAGCGAGGGGATAGCCGTCACTGGCGCTATGCAAGAGACTTGACCTGCTTCCAAGTTTCCACACCTAGTCGTGTCATGGCGTCAAAGGCACTTTGCTTGGAGGTCGTGTACTTGGCGTCGTCAAATGTTCGGATGCCATTAGATGCTTGCTGAAAGACGCACTGCATGAACTGTAGTGATCCTTGAATCGAATCTCGCAACGCTGCTTGATCAGGCTTCGCCGGATTCAGCATCAATGTAATCATGTTGCACTGCCCCATCACCTCGGTAGACATTTCATCGAGTTGTTGCTGCGTCGCAGGGACCAAGCCCGGCGCCACTGGTCTCTTAAGTACGTTGTATTGAAAATCCAGCCGTTGGAAGAGAGTAGAGAGCCTCTGTCGAATATCTTGTAGCCAGCGCAGCCGCTCTGCGGCTATGACATTCGCTGAGAGCCGCTTAGTCTCAAGCTCCAGGTCGGACTTGGCCTTTGCGCGTGCGACAAGGTAGCTGGCAATCGCGCCAGCAAATGCCCCGAGCACGCCAGCTGCTCCACTGATTAGGGCAACCAAGATAGAGAACCCTGGGGACGCGTCTTCTATGGGCTTCGACGTAGACGGAGTAGGGCCGCTCGGCGCAGTCTGCGCTGGATATGTCTGGGTAATCGAGTTTGCTCCACAATGCACGTTCACTTCCGGTCGCGCGGCTGGCGTACTTGGGCGCGGCTGTATCGGACGCGGCGGGCTGCACTCAGGCTTACCTGTTGCTTCTTGAGCGCCGGTTGATGAGGTGCCAAGGAGCAACGCTGCAAGCGCGATGGAACTGAGTTTCAGGTGCATACGGACAAAGTATGGTGAATGTGACGGCTAACGTGAAGCTAACCGGCGTGCGGCAGCGGGCGGCGGCCGGGCCACAATGAAATGAGGCCCGGGCGACGCACGCTGTTGCACGTCCGGTTGAGCGTAGGGTTAGGCAGCACGGTTGGGTCTAGGGCTCAAAGGGTGTGCCCTGATGAAAGCGCATTACCCAGCCGCTGGAGCCCCGATACCAGATGGAGCTGCGACGGGCGTACTCCATGATGCCGTCGTACTCAGCGGCCGAGTCGTATGTCAGCTGCACCGTGCGTACGTCGAGCACTCGAAACCGGAGATTGGCTAGTGGCAGCCGGGCAGCGATCGGTTGGGAGTCAGTACGAATCGCTTGAGCTCGGTCGTAGACGCGACCAGACCGTCCGAACTCGAAGAAGTCCGAGGCGAAGCGTGCTTCCTGAAATGCCAAGTCGAAGCGATGGGACTGCTGCCACATCGACTCCTCGAGTCGCTGCAGCTCGGCCTGGTCGTCTGGCGAGAGCGGTGGCAGGTCCATGGTGTCGATCGTGCAGCCTAACGTAATGTGGACCAACCGGCCCATCCTTCGGCGCACAGCCTAAACGATTCCCGATCGGCATCCCCCATCCGGTTTCCCCTAGAAGTCCCCCCGCCAGAACCCTCTTCCAGCAGGACAGACTCGGTGCAATAGGCTGCGTAAATTTTGGCGGATGGCAAAACCACCCGCTTCCCCTGTTCTACCGACAGACCTCGCCCACACAGGCCCGAACGCCGCTCCGGCGCCCGTCCCAGGCGACGACCCGCCCGCCCTCCCCCCGCAGCCCCCTCGCCTGCTCGACCGCGTCCGCCACGCCACCCGCGTGCGCAACTATTCCATTCGCACCGAGGATGCCTATGCCCATTGGGCGCGGCGCTTCATCCTCTTCAACGGCAAGCGCCACCCGTCTGAGCTGGGCCCCGACGAGGTTGCCGCGTTTCTCACGCATCTGGCGGTCGACAGGCATGTCGCGCCGTCCACCCAGAACCAGGCCAAATCGGCGCTGCTGTTTCTCTACAAGGAGGTGCTGGGCCTCGCCCTGCCCTGGCTGGACGAGATCGTCGCCGCCAAGGATTCGCGCCGCCTGCCGGTGGTGCTGACGCCTGCCGAGGTGCGGGGTCTCCTGCACGGGCTGTCCGGCACCATGGGGCTGATCGGCGCGCTGCTCTACGGCACCGGCATGCGGCTGCTCGAAGCGCTGCGCCTGCGCGTGAAGGACGTGGAGTTCACGCGCCGCGAGATCCTGGTGCGCGAAGGCAAGGGCTACAAGGACCGCGTCACCATGCTGCCCGAGAACCTGATCTTGCCCCTTCAGGCACAACTCGCGCAGGCGCAGGCGCTGCATCAGAGGGATCTTGCCGCCGGCCACGGCGATGTCTGGATGCCGCACGCCCTGGCCACCAAGTGGCCGGGGCAGGACCGCAGCTGGGGCTGGCAGTGGGTGTTTCCGTCCACCATCCGTTCGGTCGATCCGCGCAGCGGCGTTGCGCGCCGCCACCACACCAACCCCGCCTCGGTGCAGAAGGCAGTGTCCCTGGCGGCGCGGCGGGCCGGCATCGTCAAGCCCTGTTCGCCCCATGTGCTGCGGCACTCCTTCGCCACCCACCTGCTTCAGTCGGGCTACGACATCCGCACCGTGCAGGAACTGCTGGGGCACAGCGATGTGAAGACCACCATGATTTACACGCACGTGCTCAACCGGGGCGGCCATGGCGTGCGCAGCCCGCTCGATCTGTTCTGAGCCCGTGCGGCCCGTGCCCGAGCCCGTGCCCACGTTCCTGACCGCGCCTGGGGCACTGCCTGTAGTTGCGTCTACCCCTGGCGCGCATCGCGGTCCCATCCCCCTTCGGGTGGCCCCACTCGCACCCCCACCCAGCGGGGCAGACTCGCCGGCAACTGCGTCCTAGATTGCAGCCATGGACAGATCGAGCGCACCGTTCACCCAGCCCCTGCCCCAGTTGCTGCAGCAGGTGGGCCGGGCCTGTCGTGATCAGGGTCTGCCGGCCTCGGCCGAGCTGGCCTTCGGCCGGTGGATACGCCGCTTGCTGGCCAGCACGCAGCCGCGCCACCCGCTGGAACTCGGCGCCGCCGACGTAGCCGGGTTTCTGGCGCAGGTGGTGGCCGACCACCCTCGGCCCGGGGCGCTGCCGCAGGCGCGGTTGGCCCTGAGGTTCCTGTACGAGTCCGTGCTGGGCACGGTGCCGCCCTGGCTGGCTTCGGCGCTAGATGCGGCGCCTGCGCCGGCCGCCCCCGCGGGGCTCACGCCCGCGGAAGTTCAGCTTCTGCTCGACGCCATGCCCGGCCCTGCCGGGCTGCTGTGCGCACTGCTGCACGCCACCGGCATCAGCCTGCACCAGGGGCTGCGGCTGCGGGTGGGTGATGTGCGTGTCGCCCGGTGCGAACTGGTGTTGCGCGACACGGCCCGCAAGACCGAGCGGGCCCTGGCGCTGCCAGCCCGCCTGATGCCGGCCCTGCAGGCACAACTGTCGTTCGCCGAGGCCGTGCACCGGCAGGATGTGGCTGCAGGCAAGTGCCCTGCCGGCGCCCGCCGGCAGGCCGCGGGCGCGCAGGCCTGGCTCTTTCCAGATACACCGGTTTCACCCGACTCAGCCGACTTAGCCGGGATGGCACGGCCGCGCAGCGCCAGCGCCAGCGTGCGGCGGCATCACCTCGACGCCGCCGCCGTTCAGACGGCCCTGACCCTGGCCGCGCGCCGGGCCGGCGTCCGCAAGCCCTGCACATCGCAGAGCCTGCGTGACTCGGCCGTCACGCTCGCAGGCTTCGGGCTCTTGGTGCCTCAGGGCACCAGCACCGTGCAGCCGGTGGTCTTGCGCGCTTCCAGGTCGCGGTGTGCCTGGGCCACCTCGGCCAGCGGGTAGCGCTGGTCGATGCGGATCTTCACCTCCCCGCTGCCCACCACGGCAAACAGGTCGTCGGCCATCTGCTGCGTGGTCTCACGCGTGGCGATGTGCGTGAACAGCGTCTGCCGCGTCAGGTAGAGCGATCCCTTGCCCGCCAGCAGGCCGGGGTTCACCGGCGGCACGGGGCCGCTGGCATTGCCGAAGCAGGCCATCAGGCCGAAGGGTCGCAGGCAATCCAGGCTCTTGTCGAAGGTGTCCTTGCCCACCGAGTCGTACACCACCTTCACGCCCTTGCCGCCCGTGATCTCCTTCACCCGTGCTGCAAAGTCTTCCTTCGAGTAATCGATGGCATGTGCGGCGCCATGCGCCAGCGCCAGCTCGCACTTGGCGGCGCTGCCGGCCGTGCCGATGAGCTGCAGGCCAAGGGCCTTGGCCCACTGGCAGGCGATCAGGCCCACGCCGCCGGCAGCGGCATGGAACAGCACGTGGTCGCCGGGCTCAAGGCCTTCCACGGGCCGCACACGCTTGAGCAGGTACTGCGCGGTCAGGCCCTTGAGCATCATGGCCGCGCCGGTGTCGAAATCGATGGCGTCGGGCAGGCGCACCACGTTCTTGGCCGGCATCACGCGGGCTTCGCTGTAGCTGCCCGGCGGGTTGCTGGCGTAGGCGGCGCGGTCGCCGGCCTTCAGGTGCGTCACGCCCTCGCCCACGGCCTCCACCACGCCCGCGCCTTCCATGCCCAGGTTCAGCGGCAGCGGGTTGGCGTACAGGCCGGTGCGCTGGTAGACGTCGATGAAGTTCAGGCCGCAGGCCATGTGGCGGATGCGGATCTCGCCGGGCCCGGGTTCGCCCACGGGCACCTCGACGAGCTTCATCTGTTCGGGGCCGCCGTAGGCGTCGATGCGGATGGCCAGGGGCATGGTGTGATCTCCTCGAGGGTGTTGGAATGTTCCGAGCCCGCGAGATTACGCCAGCCCGGGCAGGCTTGCTGGCCGTGGCACGATCGGGGCCTTCATGAAACGACTGATCCAGGCGCCGAACGTCGCACTCGCCACCCTCTGGGCCGACCTGCTGCAGAACCAGGGCGGCGTTGCCACCAGCGTGCAGCGGGCCTACGCCAGCGGCATTGCAGGCGAGATCCCGCCCGACCAGGCTCTGCCTGAGGTCTGGGTGCTCGACGACGATCAGCTCGAACGCGCCCGCGCCCTGCTGGCCGAGTTGCGCCACCTGCCCTCGCGCCACTGGCTGTGCCACGGCTGCGGCGAGACAGTGGACGGCCCCTTCGAGCAGTGCTGGAACTGCGGCGCCGCCATGCCGGGGGGCGCAGCATGAAGCAACCCGCCGCACTCACCTGGCGTATCGCGCTGATGCTCACGGTGCCGCCGCTGCTGTGGGCCGGCAACGCGCTCACGGGGCGGCTGCTGGCCGGCTCGGTCACGCCGCTGGCCCTGAACGCGCTGCGCTGGCTGGTGGCGCTGCTGATCCTGCTGCCGCTGGGCTGGGCCGCTGTGGCCACGCCCGCCCGGCGTGCGGAGATTTTCACGCGCTGGAAGCGGCTGGCCCTGCTGGGCGGCCTGGGGGTCGGCGCCTACAACGCGCTGCAGTACCTGGCGCTGCAGACGTCCACGCCCATCAACGTCACGCTGATTGCGTCCAGCACGCCGGTGTGGATGATGCTGGTCGGCATCGCGCTGTACGGCGAGCACCCCAAGCCCGCGCAATGGCTGGGTGCTGTGCTGTCGGCGGCAGGTGTCCTGACCGTGCTGGTCCGCGGCGACCCTGCCGCGCTCGGCTCGCTGCGGCTGGTGCCGGGCGACCTGTGGATGCTGTTCGCGGCGCTGTGCTGGGCTTTCTACAGCTGGCAGCTGGCGCGGCCCGCGCCCTCGCTGTCTGGCGCGGCGCGCCCCGCCTGGGATTGGGCCGAAGCCCTGCTCGTGCAGGTGCTGTTCGGCCTGGTCTGGGCCGGTGGCGCCGCCGGGCTCGAAGCCCTGGTGGTCAGCACGCCCAGCGTGCAGGTGCCCCCCGTGAGCGGGCCGGTCTTCTGGGCGGCGGTGGTGTTCCTCGCCATCGGCCCGTCAGTGCTGGCCTACCGGTTCTGGGGCATGGGGGTCGCGGCCGTCGGCCCGTCCATCGCGGGCTTCTTCTCGAACCTCACGCCGCTCTTCGCGGCCCTGTTCTCCGCGCTGCTGCTGGGCGACCCGCCGCGGCTGTTCCACGGCATTGCGTTTGCCTGCATCGCAGGCGGTATCTGGTTGTCGAGCCGGAGGTAGCCCCTCGCGGGGCCGGTCAATCCAGGCCGCAGGCGGTCCGGTAACGCGGCTCGTTCTCGCGCACATGCTCGTCGAGCAGGCGGCACGCAGCCTCGATCTCGCCGCCCGCCACCGCATCGACCAGCACCTTGTGGCTAGCCACGGCGTTGTCGATCGGGGAACGGTGGCGCAGCGCCACCAGTTGCCACCGGATCACGTCGTAGCCGGCCCGCAGGTACTGGTTCGGGCAGTGGGCGATGAACTGCCAGTGGAAGTCCATGTCGATGCGCGCCAGCGCCTTCAGGTCACGCGCCTTCTCGGCGATGCGCATCTCGGCAACGCACCGCGCCATCTCGCCCGCCAGGGCGCGCGGTGCTTCGGCAAACGCTTCGCGCAGCGCGGCGGCCTCGATCATGGCGCGGTAGCGGCAGAGCTGGCCCACCTGATCGGGCGCCAGGCGGAAGACAAAGCTCCCGCGCTGCGGGTGCACCTCCACCAGCCCCTCGCCCTTGAGACGGACGAGGGCTTCGCGAACAGGCGTCTTGCTCACGCCCATCTGCAGCGCGAGCTGCGCCTCCGACATCTGCGCGCCGAGCGCGATCTCGCCGTCGACGATGGCCTGACGGATGCGGTCCACCGCAAGGTCGGTCAGCAGCTGTGGACGTTCTAGGCGTAGCGGTTGGTTCATGGCGCAGGGTCGAGTGTATCGGGATTTCCCGGTACTTGCGATCTGATATCTCAGATACGCTATATGCATGTCTTCGACACCAGCCCCCCTGCCACCTGCCGAGCGTGTGTTCGTCGCGGCGAACCGATGGGCGCTGGTCGTCCTGATGGGCGTGATGGCAACCCTAGTGATCGCCAACGTGATCTCGCGCTACGCGTTCTCCCACTCCTTCCCCTGGGTCGAGGAGGCCACGCGCTACATGATGATCTGGGCCGCATTCCTTGGCGCCGGGCCCGCGCTGCGCGTCGGAGGCCACATCGCTGTCGACACCCTGCTCGGCGCCTTGCCGCAGCGCGCGGCGCAGTCCCTTCGCTGGGTTCTCGTCGTCATCATGGGCGCGACGCTCCTGGCCATGATCTGGCTGGGCATCGACTACGTCGCCTTCGCCTGGGAGCAGGAGTCGCCTGTCCTGGGCTGGTCGCTGGGCAAGGTCTACCTCGCCATCCCGGTCGGCTCGGCGCTGATGCTGGCCCATCTCGCGCTGGTGTCGCCCCGCTGGACCGTCCTGGGCCAGTGGGAACAGGTCGACGGTTTCGACCCGCAGGCGCTGTAGGCCCATGAGCGCGATTCTTGGCGCCGTGTTCATCGGCCTGATGGTGATCGGCACGCCGATCGCGTTCGCGATGCTGATCGCGGGGCTGGTCGCCGTCTGGCTCAAGCCCGGCCTGCCCGCGCTCGTGGTGGTGCAGAACCTGTTCAGCGGCCTCGACAGTTTTCCCCTGCTGGCCATCCCGTTCTTCATCCTCGCGGCCGAACTCATGAGCGGCGGCGCGCTCACGGATGTCCTGCTGAAGTTCGCTGCCCGCCTGGTGGGCAGGCGTCGCGGCGGGTTGGGCCATGCCAACATCCTGACCCTGACCTTCTTCTCGGGCATCAGCGGCTCGGCCCTGGCGGACGCCGCCGGCCCCGGCGCGATGCTGATCCGGATGATGCGCCAGGCCGGCTACAAGGACGCCTACGCGGCCGCCCTGACGGCATCGACTGCGATCGTCGGCCCGATCATTCCGCCGTCGATCATCATGATCATCTACGCGCTGACGGACAACTCCGTCACCGTGACGGGCCTGTTCCTGGCCGGCGTGGTGCCGGGACTGCTCATCGCGCTGGCGTTGGCCATCGTCAACCACATGGTCAGCGTGCGGCGCGACTATCGCAGCCGCGCCGATCTGCTCGACCCGTCGCCGCTGCTGCGCCTGTTCTGGCGCGCGCTGCCGGCGCTGCTGCTGCCCTTCATCATCCTGGGCGGCATCCATCTCGGCATCTTCACGCCGACGGAAGCATCAGCCGCGGCGGTGCTTTACGCCCTGCTGGTCGGCCGCTTCGTCTACGGCACCCTGAAGTTCTCGATGCTGCCGGACATCCTGTTCCGCACCGCCCTGATGACGGCCAGCATCCTGTTCATCGTCGCCACCTCGGCGGTGTTCGCCTGGGTCCTGACCGTGGGCCAGATCCCGCAACAGGTGGCGGGCTGGATCGCCGGCATGCATCTGGAGCCCTGGCAGCTGCTACTGGCGGTCAACGTGCTGCTGCTGATCGTGGGCATCTTCATCGAGCCTCTGCCCGGCGTGATGATCATGGTGCCCATTCTGGGCCCGCTCGCGGACGCCGCGGGGCTGAACCCGCTGCACTTCGCCATCGTCGTGATCGTGAACCTGACGCTCGGCATGGTCACCCCGCCCGTGGGCGGCCTGCTGTTCGTGACCAGCATCGTCTCGGGCGTGAAGATGGGCCCGATGGTGCGCGAGATGAAACCCATGCTGCTGGCGCTGCTGGCAGTGCTGCTGCTACTCACCTACGTGCCGGCGCTGTCGACCTGGCTGCCCGGCGTCCTCGGCTATCGCAACTGATGGCCAACCTGCTGACGGAGATCGCACCCATGAAGCTGACGCGCAAGACCTTTCTAGCCGCCGCCGCGGCCGCTGCCCTGCTGGCCGCACTGCCGGCACAGGCGCAGAAGGTTCTGAAATACACCCACTACCAGCCGGCCAAGGCGGACCAGCCCAAGCATGCCGCCGCGCTGGCCTTCAAGGACCACGTCGAGAAGGCCACGGCCGGCTCGATCAAGGTCGAGCTCTACCCGGCAGGCCAGCTGGGCCCGGCCCAGCAGGTGATGGAAGGCCTGCGCCTGGGTAGCGTGGAGCTGGCCGTCGTGCACGACGGCGGCATCACGGGCGTCTACAAGACCTTCAACATCTTCGGCCTTCCCTTCATCTTCAACGACCACGCCCACGCCTATGCCGTGCTCGACGGCGAGTTCGGCAAGGCCCTGGGCGAGGACATGCGCAAGAAGACCGGCATCCGGCTCGCGGCCTACGCCGACAACGGCATCCGCCACTTCACGAACAGCAAGCGCGCCATCCGGACGCCCGACGACATGAAGGGCCTGAAGATGCGCGTGCAGCCCAGCCCCGTCTTCGTCAAGCTCGTCGAATCGCTCGGCGGCAGCCCGACGGCGATCGACTGGGGCGAGTTGCCCGCCGCGCTGGCCCAGGGCACGGCCGACGGCCAGGAGAACGGCGTCACCAACATCATGGCCGCCAGCCTGTACCAGCACCAGAAGCACGTGTCCCTGGACGGCCACGTGTACAGCCTGCATGCCTACCTGATGAACGATCGCTTCTACAGCAGCCTGTCGGCGACGGAGAAGAAGGCGGTCGACGAAGGCATCGCGAAGGCACAGAAGATCCACCGCGACATGACCCGCGACCAGGACCTCTCGGCGAAGACGGTGCTGGCCGAGAAGGGCATGACCGTGACCGAGTTGTCGCCCGCCGAGATCGACCGCTTCCGCAAGCTGGCACAGCCGGCCGTGAAGGCCTGGCTGGACAGCGATGTCAGCAAGGAGTGGACCGAGCGGCTGATCGCCGCGGCGTCCAAGCGCTGATGGACAGACTGGTCGTCGCGCTGGACGACGGCTACGCCAGCTACGACCAGGAGACTTCCATCCTGGTCGCGGCCGGCGCGCGCTTCGAGGTCGTTCCCTGCCGCGGCAGCGAGGCGCGGGCAATGGCCGCGGTGCGCGAGGCCGACGTGGTCCTGGTGCGGGAGTCGCCTGTGTCACGTGCCGTGATCGGCGAGATGACGCGCTGCCGGGCCATCCTGCGCTACGGCATCGGCGTCGACAACATCGACCAGGCGGCGGCGCGCGAGCGGGGCGTCATGGTCGGCAATGTGCCGGACTACGGCACCGAGGAAGTCGCTTCCCAGGCCGTGGCGTTGGCGCTGGCCGCCGTGCGGCGCGTGCGGCTGCACGACGCAGAAGTACGCGCCGGGCGCTGGAGCACCGGCGTGCTGGCCCCCATGTACCGCCTGCGCGGCCGCACCTTGGGGCTGATCGGGTATGGCCGCATCGCGCGCCGCACGCACCAGATGCTGGCTGGCTTCGGCTTTGCCCGAACGCTCGTCAACGACCCTTCTGCCGAAACGGTCGCGGGCATCGAGGCGGTCGATGTCGACACGATCTGCCGCGAGGCCGACCTGATCTCGCTGCACGCACCGCTGACCGCACAGACACGGCACCTGATCGACGCGCGCCGCATCGCGCTGATGCGGCCCACGGCCGTGCTGGTCAACACCGCGCGCGGCGGTCTCATCGATCTGGACGCGCTCGCCGCCGCGCTGTCCGAGGGGCGCATCCTGGGCGCGGGGCTGGACGTCTTCGAGCAGGAGCCGCCAGATCCTGCGCACCCGATCTTTTCGCAGCCGGGCGCCGTCCTGACCAACCACATCGGCTGGTACAGCGAGGAGTCGATGCGCGACCTGCAACGCATGGCCGCCGAGGAGGCCGCGCGCGTGCTCGGCGGCGGCACGCCAACACACTGGCTCAACCGATGGTAGGAACATGGAACTGAATCAACTTCTGGAACGTTTCGGCAAGGTCGCCGTGGCTTCGACGGCCGATGCCGTGGACAAGGTCTGTGGCCATCGCGGCTATGTCGACCACGAGATCAAGCCGCGTATCGATGAACAGCGCATCTGCGGCCCGGCCGCGACGGTGCTGGAAACCGCGACCGACGAGTTCGTGCCGCCGCAGCATGCGCTCGACCTGATCGACGAGGCCCCCGCCGGCAGCGTGATCTGCATCGCGATCGACGGCGGGCAGCCGGACGTGGCGGTATGGGGCGGGCTGATGACGGCGGGAGCCGTGGCGAACGGCCACGCGGGCGCGCTGCTCGACGCAGGCGTTCGCGACCTGGTCGAAATCAGGCGCGACTACGGTTTCCCCGTCTATGCTCGCAGCGTCAGCCCGGGCACTACGCTCGGCCGGTTCCGGACCGTGGCTGCGCAGGTGCCGGTGCGCATCGGCGGTGTCGTGGTGCACCCCGGCGACATCGTGGTGGGCGACATAGACGGCGTGGTGATCGTGCCGCGAGCACGCGCGCAGGAGGTACTGGCGATGGCAGAGGAAATCGACGGGCGCGAGGCTGAGCAGGCCAAGCTGATCATGACCGAGCGCTCGCTGCGCAAGGGTCTGGCCAAGTACGGGCGCATCTGATGCCGGCGGTGGACATCCTCGCCTACGGCGAACCGATGGTCGAGTTCAACCAGACCGGAGACGGCCAAGGGCGCCTGTACCTGCAGGGTTTTGGCGGCGACAGCAGCAACTTCGCGATCGCTGCCTCGCGCCAGGGCGCCCGGGTGGGCTACTGGAGCGCGCTGGGAGACGATGCCAACGGCCGGATGCTGCGCGCGCTGTGGGCGTCGGAAGGCGTCGACGACAGCGCCGTCGCCACCGATGCCGGCGCCTTCACCGCGATCTACTTCGTCACCCACGGCGCGAGCGGCCACGAGTTCCACTTCTACCGCGCCGGCAGCGCCGCCAGCCGCATCGCGCCCGCCGGGGTCCCGCGGGACCGCATCGCCGCCGCCAAGGTGTTGCATCTGTCCGGCATCTCGCTGGCGATCTCCAGCAGCGCCTGCGACGCAGGCTATGCCGCGATCGAAGCTGCGCACGACGCCGGCGTGCAGGTGTCCTTTGACACCAACCTGCGGCGCAAGCTGTGGTCTCTGGACCGCGCGCGCGCCGTCATGACCGACGTTCTGCGCCGCTGCGACATCGCGCTGCCGAGCTACGACGACATCACCGCGATCACAGGCCTCACCGACCCCGAGGCGATCGTCGACCACTGCCTGACCCTGGGAGCCCGCGTGGTGGCGCTCAAGCTGGGTGCCGAAGGCGCGCTCGTGGCGAGCGCCGCCGAGCGCCATCACATCGCCGCCTTCCCCTGCGACCCGGTCGATGCGACCGGGGCCGGCGACACCTTCGGCGGCGCGTTCGTCGCTCGCCTCGTCGCCGGCGACGGCCTGCTCGAGGCCGGCCGCTATGCCGCCGCGGCGGCCGCGTTGTCGACCCAGGGCTGGGGTGCCGTGGAACCCATCCCGCACGCGAACGCCGTGCGCGCCGCGCTGGCAGGCTCGCAGTCATGAGGCGCGTGCTCGTCAGCGGCGGCACCAGCGGCATCGGAGCCGCCATCGCGGCGGCATTCAGCGCCGAGGGTGACAGCGTCGTCGTCACAGGCGCAACCGCCGCGGAGGCCGACGCCGCTTGCGCGCGCGGCGTCGATGCGCGCGCGCTCGACGTGCGCGACGGCGAGGCCGTCACCGCGCTGGTGGGGTCGTTCACCACGCTGGATGTCCTGGTCAATTGCGCCGGCGTCATCCGGCGCGGCGCCGAGCACGACCCCATCGCGTTCGCCGACACGGTGAACATCAACCTCAACGGAACCATGCGCGTGTGCGCCGCAGCCCGGCCACTGCTCGCCGCCTCGCGCGGGTGCGTCGTCAACACCGCCTCGATGCTCAGCTTCTTCGGCGGCGGCCTGGTACCTGGCTACAGCGCCAGCAAGGGCGGCGTCGCGCAGCTGACCAAGTCGCTCGCCATCGCGTGGGCGGCCGACGGCATCCGGGTCAACGCGATTGCGCCGGGCTGGATCGCGACGCCCCTGACGCAGGCGCTGCAGGACGACGCGACACGCACTGCCGCCATCCTGGCGCGTACGCCGCTGGGCCGGTGGGGCACGCCGGAAGACGTTGCCGGGCCCGTGCTGTTTCTGGCGAGCCCTGCGGCGCGGTTCGTCACGGGCGTCGTGCTGCCGGTCGACGGCGGCTACCTCATCACCTGAGCAGGATTCGAAAATGATCGTCCAACTGCCGGGCATCCAGCCCGAGATCGCCGTGCAGGCCATCCCCGATGACGAACGGGTCTGGGTTCCCCAGGCGCCCGAAGTCTGGTTCCGCCCCTTGATGCTCAATACCGTGACCGGCAGCTGGTGCAACCTCCTGCGCGTGCGCAAGGCGGGGGTGCTGTCGCGCCACATCCACCCGAGCTGGGTCACAGGCTACGTCATCCGGGGCGCATGGCGCTACCTGGAGCACGACTGGGTGGCGACGGAGGGCAGCTTCGTCTACGAGCCGCCCGGCGAGATCCATACGCTGGTGGTCGACGAACAGGTCGGCGCGACGGAGATGATCACGCTCTTCAACATCGCCGGCGCCATGGTGTACGTCGACGAAGCCGGCAAGACCACCGGCTACGAGGACGTGTTCACGAAGATCGAGATGTGCCGCAAGCACTATGTGGAGGTCGGCCTCGGCGCGGACTACATCGATCAGTTCGTTCGATAGCTAGAACGTTCCGGGATAGGCCCCGCCGTCCATCAGCACGTTCTGACCCGTGACGTAGCCCGTGTGGACACTGCACAGGAAGGCGCACATGGCTCCGAACTCGGCCGGGTCGCCGAAACGGCGCGTCGGGTTGCTCATGCGGCGCCCGTCCCACAGCGCATCGAAGCTCTCACCCGAACGCTGCGCCACGGCGGCGGTGTTCGATCTCAGCCGCTCGGTGTCGAAGGGGCCTGGCAGCAGGTTGTTGATCGTCACGTTTCGCGACGCAAGCTTCGACTGCCGCGCCAGACCGGCCACGAAACCCGTGAGTCCCGTACGGGCGCCGTTGGACAGGCCCAGCGACTCATAGGGCGCCTTCACCGCGGCCGAAGTGATGTTGACGATCCGTCCGAAACCGCGCACGGCCATCGCATCGACCGTGGCCTTGATCAGCTCGATCGGCGTCAGCATGTTGGCATCGAGCGCGGCAATCCACGTCTCGCGCGTCCACTCCCGGAAATCGCCCGCCGGCGGCCCGCCCGCGTTGTTGATGAGGATGTCCACCTGCGGGCACGCCGCCAGCGCCGCGGCGCGGCCCTCGGGCGTGGTGATGTCGCCGGCCACAGTGCGCACCTCGCCCGCACCGGGGCGTGCGCGCAGCGCGGCGGCGGTGGCTTCCAGCGCCTCGGCGCCGCGTGCGGTGATCACCAGGTTCACGCCCTCGTCGGCCAGCGCCTCGGCGCAGCCGCGGCCCAGCCCCTTGCTGGCGGCGCACACCAGCGCCCATTTGCCCTTGATGCCCAGATCCATCGTCTTCCTCTCGTCAGCGAAATTGAGTTCAGCCTGAAACGCGCAATCGACGCATTCACTACGTTCAACGCGACCGCGCCAGCAGCCAGATGCCGGTGAGCACCAGCGCCGTGCCTGCAGCCACCCACAGCGTGAACGGCTCGCCCAGCATCAGCACGCCCAGCACGATGGTGGTCACAGGCCCGATCATGCCCGTCTGCGCGGTCATGGTCGGGCCGATGCGTTCGATGGCCATCATGATCATGACGACAGGCGCGAAGGTGCACAGCGTGGCGTTCAGCACCGACAGCCACAGCACCTCCGGCACCACCATGGCCGCCGACATCGGCCGCAGCAGCACGAACTGCAGCAGGCACAGCACCGCCGCCACGCTGGTGGCCCAGCCCGTAAGCCGCAGCGCGCCGATGCGCTTCACGTGCGCGCCGCTCAGCACCATGTAGACGGCATACGAGGCCGCGCTGCCGAAGACCAGCACCGCCCCGAGGGCCACGTCGGCGCCTTCCAGCCGCACCTCGTGGCCGAAGACCACCAGCACGCCCGCGTAGCTGAAGGCCAGCGACAGCAGCTGCCGGCGCGACACGTGCGTGCGGTGCAGTGCCACACTCATCAGCAGCACCAGCGTCGGGTTCATGTAGAGAATCAGCCGCTCCAGGCTGGCCGTGATGTAGGCCAGCCCCGCAAAGTCCAGGAAGCTCGACAGGTAGTAGCCGGTGAAGCCGAGCCCGCAGATCACCAGCAGGTCGTGCCGCGTCAGACGCGGTTTGCCGCGCCCGGCCCACCACGCCAGCAGCGCGAAGAGCGGCAGCGCGAACAGCATGCGAAACATGATCAGCGTGACGGCATCCACCCCGTGCCGGTAGGCCAGCTTCACGATGATGGCCTTGCCCGAAAAGGCAATGGCGCCCCCGGCGGCCAGCAGCAGGCCCGACAGCGGCATGCTCATCGCGGCCCCCCGCTGGCACCGCCGGTGTGCCGCGCAGAACCGCTGCAGGCCGGTACGCTGTGGCTCATGTGGCGCTGTCCTTCAGCACGGCGGCCACGTGCTCGCCCAGCACGATGGCCGATGTGAGCCCGGGCGATTCGATGCCGAACAGGTTCACCAGCCCGGCCACGCCGTGCTGGGCCGGCCCGCTGACGATGAAGTCGGCCGCTGGCTCGCCCGGGGCGTGCGGCTTGGGCCGCAGGCCGGCGTAGGCGGGCTGCAGCCGCCCGGCCGGCAACCCGGGCCAATAACGCCGTATGGCCTGCTCGAAGGCGACCGCCAGCGCGGGGTCGACGGCGTAGTCCTCCGCGCCCAGCGGGGTGGTCGGCACCCACTGCACATCGGGGCCGAAACGCAGTTGCCCGGCCAGGTCCAGCGTCACGTGGATGCCCAGCCCGCCGGGCACTGGCAGCGGGTAGATCAGGCGCTGGAAGGCGGGCCGCCCGGGCAGCGCGAAGTAGTGGCCACGCGCCCAGTGCGAAGGCGGCACCTGGTCCGCCGCCAGGCCTTCGGTCCGCAGCGCCAGGGCCTGCGCATGCAGGCCGGCGGCATTGACCACCGTACGCGCCTGCACGGTCATCGGCTCGTCGCCGCCCACACTCACCTCGAGCCCGCCGCCTGGCAACACCCGCACGCGCTGCACCGGGCTCTTCAGCGCCAGCATGGCGCCGTGGTCCTCGGCTTCGCCGCGCAGCGCCAGCATCAGGGCGTGGCTGTCCACGATACCGGTCGATGGCGACAGCAGCGCGGCCGAGCAGCGCAGCGCAGGCTCGAGCGCCAGCGCCTGTGCCGCCGACAACTCAGCCAGGTCGTGCACGCCGCAGGCATCGGCACGGTCGAGCATGGCCTGCAGGGCGGCTTCCTGCCCGGGCTCGGTGGCCACGATGAGCTTGCCGCAGCGCCGGTGCGGTATGCCGCGTTCGGCGGCGTAGGCGTACAGGCGCTCGCGGCCCGCAACGCACAGCCGCGCCTTCAGCGAGCCCGGGGCGTAGTACAGCCCGGCGTGGATGACCTCGCTGTTGCGGGCGCTGGTTGCGCTGCCGATGGCGTCCGCCGCCTCCAGCACCACCACCTCGCGGCCCTTCAGCGCAAGCGCGCGCGCCACGGCCAGGCCCACCACGCCGGCGCCGATGACGATGCAATCCACGTGTTCCATCAGAAGGGCATCTGGGGGCCGATGGGCATGCTGGCGGCCACGTAGCGCTTCACCAGCGGCGGCTCACTGCCCAGGTGGAAGGCCAGCCGCTGGCTGCGCAGGTCTTCGTCCGCGGCCGTGAAGCGCTCCTGCCGACGCAGGTGCTCGACCCAGCTCTCGTCGACGAAGTACTCGATGTAGCGGCCGGGAACGGCGGTGTCGCGGAACAGGCCCCAGCTGAGCGCGCCCTGGCGCAGCCGCGCCCGGCGCGAGGCCTGCATCACGTCGGCGAACTCGGCCTCGCGGGCCGGGTCGATCAGGTATTCCACGACCACCATCACCGGCCCCTCGTCGGGCTGGATGTCGATGGCCACGCCAGCCACCGGCCGCGCGGGCTGAGGGCTCAGGTCCTCGTCGCCGCCCCATTCCACCGAGTACCTGCGGGTGATGAACAGCAGGATCACGCCAGACAACGCCGCCGCGACGACGGCGGTGGCCACCGTGGTGAGGCCCGCAACCTGCCCCCAGAAGCCGGCACCGATGGCCGTGCCGCCCATCAGCGCCATCTGGTAGATGGACATGCCGCGCGCCCGCACCCAGTTGGGCAATGCCAGCTGGGCCGACATCACCAGCGTGTTGGCGGTGGAGATCCACGCGGCGCCCACCAGGGCCATGGCCGGCAGCACGATCCAGGGCGTAGGCACCGAGACGATGAGCGTGGACAGCACCGCATGCGACATCGTGCCCCAGCGGACGAACTGGTCGCGCGCGTAGCGCTCGCGCCAGCGAGGGAACTGCAGCGCCGCGAGGATGGCGCCCGCGCCCAGGCAGGACATCATCGCCGTGAACATGGCCGCGCCGCCGCCGCTCTGGTGCGCCACCAGCGGCATCAGTGCCAGCAGCGCGCTCGACTGCAGGAAGAACAGGAACACGCGCAGCACCACCACCCGCATGCGCGGCGACTGCCGCACGTGCTGCAGCCCCACGCGCATGGCGCCCACGAAGCGCTCGCCCGGCAATGCGCTGGCGCGGGGCTCGGACTTCCAGCGCCAGATGAGCCAGAAGCCCACGCTCGCAAACACCGCGTTGAGCGTGAACACCACCGCCGGCCCGCTGAGCGCAAGCAGGCCACCGGCAATGACCGGGCCCACCACGCGCGACAGGTTCATCGAGATGCCCCCGAGCGCCAGGGCTGCGGGCAGGTCCTGCTTGGACACCACATCGGGAACGATGGCCGAAAACACCGGCCAGCGCGCCGCCAGCCCGATGCCGTTGACGAAGGTCAGCACCAGCAGCAGGGGTGCGTTCAGCGCGTCCAGCGCCGACAGCAGGGCCAGAAGCAGCGCGGTCACACACACCCAGGCCTGCGTCGCGGCAAACCAGCGCCGGCGGTCGACGATGTCGGCCATCGCGCCGCTGGCGATGCCCAGCATGAAGACCGGCAGCGTTGACGCCGTCTGCACCAGGGCCACCATCACCGCGCTGTCGGTCAGCTGCGTCATGAGCCAGGCCGCGGCGATGTCGTGCGTCCACATCGTCAGGTTGGCCACCAGCCACGCCAGCCACAGGCCACGGTAGATGTGGCCCTTGAGCGGGGTCAGCGCGGGGAGGTCGAGAATGGAAGCCAGACGGGGCATCGGCGAAGCATAGAGCCTGAAAACAAAAAGGGCCCCGCTCGGCGGGGCCCTTCCACGGACGATTCCAGGGTCAGTCGGCGTCCTTGAACGCCTCTTCGCGCCGGTTGCTGATGCTCGGCAGCGACACGATCACGATCATCAGCGCCGCCGCGATCAGCAGGCCGGCCGACAGCGGCCGCGTCATGAACGTGCTCCAGTCGCCGCGCGACAGCAGCAGCGCGCGCCGCAGGTTCTCTTCCATCATCGGCCCGAGGATGAAGCCCAGCAGCAGCGGCGCCGGCTCGCAGCTGAGCTTGT
The DNA here is from genome assembly GCA_903938815.1 of uncultured beta proteobacterium. GTDB lineage: Bacteria > Pseudomonadota > Gammaproteobacteria > Burkholderiales > Burkholderiaceae_C > Rubrivivax. The sequence goes on along the minus strand of CAJAES010000041.1, from coordinate 45,312 downwards.
AGAAGATGTAGCCCACGACGCCGAAGCCCACTGCCATGTAGACGTCGAAGTTGTTGTTGTTCAGCGTGTACAGGCCGATGCAGCAGAACGTCAGGATGGCCGGGAACAGGATGCGATAGGGCACCGTCAGCAGCTTGATCCAGATGCCGATCAGCGGCAGGTTCAGCACGATGAGCATCGCGTTGCCCACCCACATCGACGCGATCAGGCCCCAGAACAGCTCGGGGTTGCTCGTCATCACCTGCGGGCCGGGCTGGATGCCCTTGATCGTCATGGCGCCCACCATCAGCGCCATCACGGCGTTGGGCGGGATGCCCAGGGTCAGCATCGGGATGAAGCTGGTCTGGGCGCCGGCGTTGTTGGCCGACTCGGGGCCGGCCACGCCGCGGATGTCGCCCTGGCCGAACTTGCCGTCCTTGCCCGCGAGCTTTTTCTCGACCGTGTAGGCCGCGAAGCTGGACAGCAGCGCGCCGCCGCCCGGCAGCACGCCGAGGATGGAGCCCAGCGCCGTGCCGCGCAACACTGCGGGCCAAGCCTGCTGGAAATCCTTCTTGGTGGGCCACAGACCCTTCACGTCCTTCGTGAAGACCTCGCGGTTCTCGGCGGGCTGGCCCAGGTTGGCGATGATCTCGCCGAAGCCGAACACGCCCATCGCGATGGCGACGAAGCCGATGCCGTCCGTCAGTTCGGGAACGTCGAAGCTGAAGCGCGGCACGCCGGAGATGACGTCGGTGTTGATCTGGCCGAGCAGCAGCCCGAGCAGGATCATGCAGATCGCCTTGATGAGCGAGCCCGAAGCCAGCACCACCGCGCCGATCAGGCCCAGCACCATGAGCGAGAAGTACTCCGCCGGGCCGAACTTGAAAGCGAGTTCGGTCAGCGGCGGCGCGAACGCCGCGATGATGACCGTGCCCACGCAGCCGGCGAAGAACGAGCCCAGCCCGGCCGCCGCGAGCGCCGCGCCCGCCCTGCCCTGGCGTGCCATCTGGTAGCCGTCGATCGCCGTCACCACCGAGGCCGACTCACCCGGCACGTTGATCAGGATCGCCGTGGTGGAGCCACCGTACTGCGAGCCGTAGTAGATGCCGGCCAGCATGATGAGCGCGGGCGTCGGCTCGAGCGCGTAGATGCTGGGCAGCAGCATCGCGATGGTGGCCACGGGGCCGAGGCCCGGCAGCACGCCGATGAGGGTGCCGAGCAGGGCGCCCCCGAAGGCATACAGCAGGTTCTGCAGCGTGAATGCGACGGAGAAGCCGAGCGCGAGGTTGTTCAGAAGGTCCATGGGGTGCTCCTCAGCCGCCGAGGAAGGTCGGCCACATCGGGATCGTGAGACCCAGGCCCTTGATGAAGATGAGCCAGCTGAAGGCCGTGAGCGCCACCGCGTTGGCCAAAGCCTCGCCGATGTGGAACTCGTCGCCCGCATAGGCGGAGATGAAGATCAGGATCGGCAGCGTGATCACCATGCCCAGGCGCGGCAGCAGCACGCCGAAGATCGCGACCGCGCCCAGGATGACCAGCAGCGGCTTCCAGGCGACGGCGCCGATGGGGTCGCCGCCTTCGGTCTCGAGCGTCAGGGACTTGAAGAGCACCAGTGCGCCCAGCAGCGCCTGCAGCACGCCCAGGCCGAAGGGGAAGTAAGCCGGGCCGGGCCGCGCCGAGGTGCCGAAGCTGTAGGCGGTGGAACCCCAGGCGAAGCCCACGCCGATGGCGATGAACATCACACCCGACCAGAAATCGCGCTGGCTCTTGATCTTCATGTCGTCTCCTCCGGGCAAGCCCCGGACCCGCTGCATTCTAGGCAGGGCCGACGGCGCGGGCAGATGTGGATTCCACTTAACGAAGATCAGGCCCGAACGTCCAGGATGGGGGTGTTGCGCAGGATCTCCTCCACCGTCGTCACGCCCTCGGCCACCTTCATGGCGCCGGCCAGCCGCAGCGGCCGCATGCCGTCTTTCACGGCCTGACGGCGCAGGGAGGGCGCGTCCAGCGTGGGGTGGACCTGCTCGCGCGCGGCGTCCGTCATCACCATCAGTTCGTAAAGACCCACGCGACCACGGTAGCCCGTGTGGCGGCACTCCAGGCAACCCACGGGCTTGTAGGGCCGCACGCCGCCCGAGAGCCGCCAGGGCCGGGCCAGCTCGTCGAGCGTGTCGCGCGAGGTGGTCTCGTCGCGCGTCTTGCAGGCAGGGCACAGCGAGCGCACCAGCCGCTGCGCCAGCACGCCCACCACCGTGGCCGCGATCAGGTAGGGCGGCACGCCCAGGTCGGCCAGCCGCGTGACGGCGGCGGCGGCATCGTTCGTGTGCAGCGTGCTGAACACCAGATGCCCGGTCAGTGCCGCCTGGATGGCCATCTCGGCGGTGGCGAGGTCGCGGATCTCGCCCACCATGATGATGTCCGGGTCCTGCCGCATCAGGGCGCGCAAGCCTTCAGCGAACCCCATGTCGATGGCCTGGTGCACCTGCGTCTGGTTGAACGAGGGCTCGATCATCTCGATCGGGTCCTCGACCGTGCAGACGTTGACCTCGTCGGTGGCCAGCCGCTTGAGCGTGGAATACAGCGTCGTCGTCTTGCCGCTGCCCGTGGGCCCGGTCACGAGGATGATGCCGTGCGGCCGCGAAATCAGCTCCTGCCAGCGCGGCGCATCGTGCGCGCCGAAGCCCAGCTGCTCCAGGTCCTTCACTGCCGCCTCGGGGTCGAAGATGCGCATCACCATCTTCTCGCCGAACGCGGTGGGCATGGTGGACAGGCGCATCTCGACCTCGGTGCCCTCGGGTCGCCGCGTCTTGATGCGGCCGTCCAGCGGGCGGCGGCGCTCCACCACGTCCATGCGGCCCAGCAGCTTGATGCGCGCCGTCATCGCGTTCATCACGCCCAGGGGCACCTGGTAGACGGTGTGCAGCACGCCGTCGATGCGAAAGCGGATCACGCCGATCTCGCGCCGGGGCTCCAGGTGGATGTCGCTGGCGCGCTGGTCGAAAGCGTATTGCCACAGCCAGTCGACCACCTGCACCACGCCCTGGTCGTTGGCGTCGAGCTGCTTGTTGGTCTTGCCCAGCTCCACCAGCTGCTCGAAGCTGGCCGCCGTGGACACCTCGCCCGACTTGGTGGCGCTGCGCACCGACTTGGCGAGCGCATAGAACTCGGTGGTGTAGCGCCGCACGTCCAGCGGGTTGGCCAGCACCAGGCGCACGGTGCGCCGCGTGTGCGCCTCGATCTCGGGCAGCCAGCCGATGTCGAAGGGCTCGCCGGTGGCGACCGTGACCTCGGTGGCGCCGTAGCTGATGGGCAGGGCGCAGCGCGTTTCGGCGTACCGCACGGACATCACGTCGGCCACGCGCCCCACGTCGGCGCGCAGGGGGTCGATGCGCAGGTAGCCAATACCGGCGCGGCCGGCCAGCCATTCGGTGAGCGCCTCGGTGTCCAGCGCGGCGCCCGACCCGACGCGTTTCAGGCCCGCACCGCCCAGCCGCACCAGCGCGTGCAGGCTGGATGCCCCCGCACCGAAACGCTGGATCACGCGCTCGGAGTCCTCCGGCGTGATCAGCGCGTCGGCCAGCAGCCAGTCGAGCAGTTCGCGCCAGTCCAGCAGCCCCTTGGGGTGGGCGCGGGTCTTGGCGTCGCGGCGGGGTGTCGTCATGCGGGGTCGGCCAGGTAGGGGCGGATCAGCCGCAGCCACTTGCGGGCGGGAAGCCCGAGCGTGCCGAAGCGCGCTTCGATGGTATCCGCCCGCTGCAGGCGCTCGGCGCGTTCGGGCAGCGGCGCACCGCGCGTCGCGATGACGACGCTGTTGCCTTCGCGGGTGGCGCGCAGCCGCCAGACGTTCTCCGGGCCGAAGACCTCGGCGATGCGGGCCGCGCTCTCGGCATAGCTGGCATCGCGCCCGAAGAGGTTGACGCTGAACACGCCGCCGTCTTCCAGCAGGGCGTGGCAGCCGGCGTAGAACTCGGCGTCGTCCAGCACGGGCGCGGCGGCCTCGTGGTCGTAGAGGTCGACGTGCAGCAGCCCGGTGCTGCGCGGCTCGGCCGTCTTCAGCCACGCGCCGGCGTCGGCCACCACCACCTCGAGCTTCGGGTCGCCCACGGGCAGGTGAAAGCGCAGACGGTTCACATCGACGACCATCGGGTTGATCTCCACCACCGTGGTGGGCAGCTTCAGCGCCTTCAGCGTGAAGCGCGTGATGGCCCCCGCGCCCAGGCCCAGCTGAACCGCGCGCCCCTGCGACAGCGCGGCCGAGGAGCGCCACAGCACCGCCGCCAGCATGCGCTGTACATATTCCAGAACCACCACCTGCGGCTGCCGGATCCGCATGGCGCCCTGCACCCACACGGAGTCCAGATGCAGGTAGCGCACGCCGTCGTGTTCCGACAGGGTGACGGGCGTGAAAGGCAACTCAGAGGACATCGAGACCTGCTTCCAGGAAGACGGCACGCCAGGCGGCGTGCTTGCGTTCGAAGGACCAGCTGGCATTGGCCGGGCTGGTGGAAGGCAGCCGCCACACCGGCAGGCCGAACTGCCGCGTATGCGCCATCGCGCGCGCCGACTCGCCGCCGTTGTGCGCCACCCCGCGCAGGCCGGGCGCACGGCGTTTCAGGCTGGCCAGGTCATTGAACTCGGGCGCCTGGATGGCGCTGTCCAGGCTGCCTTCGCGCCGGCAGGCGGCGTAGACATCCCACACCCCCAGGCCGCGCTCGCGCAGTTCCTGCAGGCGGCGCGCATACGGCAGCGCCCGCAGGTCCAGGCCCCAGAGCGCCGACAGGATCGGCCAGAAATGGTTGCGCGGATGCGCGTAGTACTGCCCTGCCTCGAGCGAAGCCACCCCGGGGAAGCTGCCCAGCACCACCAGCTTCGTGCCGCGCGCGATGACCGGGGGCAGCCCCTGCAGCAGTTCACTCACGACAGCAGCGCTCCCAGCCGGGGCAGCGCCGCCAGCGCGTTGGCGGAGGTCACGGCGGCAGTGTGCTCGAGCGTCCAGCCCCGCAGCCCGGCCAGTTCGGCCGCGATGCGCGGCAGCTCGGCCGGCGCGTTGCGGCTGGTCTGGCCCGCGGCACGCTGTTCGGCCGTGCGATACAGCCAGTGCGGCGGGATGTCGGGGGCGTCGGTCTCCAGCACCGGCACGGTTTCGGGGAGATCCCGCGCCAGGGCGCGGATCTGCAGTGCGCGCTCGAAGGTGAGCGTGCCGCCGAAGCCGAGCCGGAAGCCGCGTTCGGCGAAAGCCTTCGCCTGCACGACGCTGCCATTGAAGGCATGCGCGATGCCGCCCGCCACCTCGATGCGGCGCAGGCCCTTCAGCAGCGCATCGGCGGACCGACGCACGTGCAGGATCACCGGCAGCCCCGCGTCGCGGGCGATCCTGAGCTGGGCGAGATAGAAGCGCTCCTGCCGCGCGCGGTCGAGCCCGGGCACGAAGTGATCGAGGCCGATTTCGCCCACGGCCACCAGGCGCGGGTCGTCACGCGCGTCGGCCAGGGCCTGCCGCAGGAGGTCGAGGTCGGCGTCGTCGGCACGGTCGAGCCACAACGGGTGCAAGCCCAGTGCGTAGGCCAGCCCGTGGCGGTGCGCCAGCTGTCGCGCACCCTCGAAGTGCGCCGCAGCCACGGCCGGGATGACCATCATCCGCACCCCGGCGGTGCGGGCGGCGGCCACCACGGCGTCCCGGTCGGAATCGAATTCCGGCGCGTCGAGATGGCAGTGCGAATCGATCCACATGGCAGCCCGGCATTGCAACACAGCGCGGCGCGGGGGCATCGCAGGCTCGGGTCGGGCGGGCCGCGCGGCATCGTGATACTGTCCGGTCACCACGTCAGGTCCGCTGTCATGCCACGTGCCCCGCTCACCAGCCGATCCCCCCGCCGCGCACCACCGGCCGTGCCGGGCCCGGCCTCGCCCAACGCCGCCCCGGCGGTGGCCGACACCGCCGCCCCGGCGCCCGTGGGCCCGCAGCCACCGAAGCCACCACCCGCCGGTCGCCTGCACCGTCTGGCTGCCCGGCATCCGGGGCCGATCTGGGCCTTCTTCGGCGCCTCGATGGCCCTGCTGGCCGTTGCCTTGCTGATGTTCCTGCAACCGGGCCAGCGCGTCATCACGCAGAAGCACATCGATGCCGCCGTGCGCGAATCGCTCGAGAAGGAACCTCTGCCCTCGGCCGCCGCTGCCGCCTACGAGGCCATCTACCCGGCCGTCGTGCGCGTGGTGGGCCTTGCAGACGCGAAGGACGAAGGCAAGGACAAGGACGAAGACAAGAACGACACGGGCGACCAGGACCGCAGCGTCGGTACGGGCGTGGTGATCCTCGACAACGGCACCATCCTGACCAACCTGCACGTGGTCTGGGGCTCCAAGCGCATCAAGGTGCGCTTCTTCGACGGCAGCGAGAGCGAGGCCGACATCGTCGGCACCCAGCCCGAGAACGACCTCGCCGTGCTGCGGCCCCGCAAGATCCCCGACGACCTGCACGCCGCCACCATGCGCTCCACCTCGGACCTCCGCCCCGGCGACCAGGTCATCGCGGTGGGCCACCCCTTCGGCATCGGGCCCTCGGTCAGCGCGGGCGTGGTGTCGGGCCTGAAGCGCGAATTCCGCTCCCCAGAGGGCCAGCGGGACCTGACCAACCTGATCCAGTTCGACGCCGCGGCCAACCCCGGCAACTCCGGCGGACCGCTGGTCACGATGGACGGCCACGTGGTCGGCATCGTCACAGCGATCCTCAACCCATCCGAGCAGCGCACCTTCATCGGCATCGGCTTCGCCGTGCCCATCGAGAACGCGGCGCAGGCCGCGGGCATGCCGCCCTTCTGAGGACACCCCCATGAACGACACCACCCCGCTGATGGAACGCGTGCTGTACGAGGTCAAGCGCGTCGTCGTCGGCCAGGACCGCTTCCTCGAGCGCGTGCTGATCGCCCTGCTCTCCGACGGCCACCTGCTCGTCGAAGGCGTGCCGGGCCTGGCCAAGACGCTGACCGTCAAGACCCTGGCGCGCGCCGTCAGCGGCAGTTTCCGGCGCATCCAGTTCACGCCCGACCTCGTCCCCGCCGACCTCACCGGCACCCGCATCTACAACCAGAAGACCGGCGAGTTCGGCACCTCGCTGGGCCCGGTGTTCGCCAACCTGCTGCTGGCCGACGAGATCAACCGCGCGCCCGCCAAGGTGCAGAGCGCGCTGCTCGAAGTGATGCAGGAGCATCAGGTCACCATCGCCGGCGAGACCCACAAGGTGCCGTCGCCCTTCGTCGTGATGGCCACGCAGAACCCCATCGAGACCGAAGGCACCTACCCGCTGCCCGAGGCGCAGGTGGACCGCTTCATGATGAAGGTCCTGGTGGACTACCCCACCGAAGAGGAAGAATTCGTCATCGCCGAGCGCGTGACCGGGGCCCCGGTCACGGTGAATGCCGTGTGCGACACCGCGCAGCTGCTGGTGCTGCAGCGGGAGTGCCGCGCGGTGTATGTCGATCCGTCGCTGATGCAGTACGCCGTGCGGCTTGTCAGCGCCACCCGCCGCCCCGCCCGCTACGACCTGCCCGAGCTCGAGAAGTACCTGAGCTATGGCGCCAGCCCGCGCGCCACCATCGGCCTGATCGAAGGCGCCCGGGCGCTGGCGCTGCTGCGCGGGCGCAGGTACGCGCTGCCCGAGGACATGGTTGACATCGTGCCCGACGTGCTGCGCCACCGCCTGGTGCCGTCCTACGAGGCGCTGGCGGAAGGCCTCACCTCCGACGATCTGGTGCAGCGCGTACTGAAGAAGATCCCGGTGCCCGACAAGCCTCTGGCGCACCCGCAAGAAGCCACCGCATGAAGGCTTCCGCCGAGCTGCGGTCCGACGCCCTGCTCCAGCGGCTGGAGTGGACGGTGCTGCGCCGGCTCGACGGCCTGCTGCAGGGCGACTACCGCACGCTGCTGCGCGGCGGCGGCGTCGACCTGGCCGACCTGCGCGAATACCAGTTCGGCGACGACGTCCGCCACATCGACTGGAACGTGACCGCCCGGCTGGAAGTACCCCACGTGCGGCAGTTCCACGAGGACCGCGACCTCACCGCCTGGTTCCTGCTCGACCTGTCCGGCAGCGTCGATTTCGGCTCCGGCGACGTCACCAAGCTGGCGGTCTCCGCCGGCTTCGTCGCGGCGCTGGCGCGCGTGATCACGCGCCACGGCAACCGGGTGGGCGCGCTGTTCTACGGGCACGAGGTGGACACCGTGCTGCGGCCCGGCGCCTCGCGCGTGCACGTGCTGGAACTGCTCGAACGCATGCGCCGCCCCCGCCCGCCGCAGCGCGGCGGCAGCGGCACCGCGCTGTACGACCTGCTGCGCACCGCCGAGGGAGTGATGAAGCGGCGCTCGCTGGTGTTCGTGGTGTCCGACTTCATCAGCGCCCCGGGCTGGGAAGACGCCCTGGGACGCCTCGCGCGCCGACACGATGTGGTCGCCGTGCGCCTGTTCGACCCCGCCGAGATGGCGCTGCCCGATGTCGGCCTCGTGACCGTGGAAGACGCCGAGACGGGCGAGCAGCTGTTCGTCGACGCGACGGACCCGGGGTTCCGCGAACGCTACGCCGCGCTGGCCGAGGAAGCCGAGGAACAGCTCGCTGATTCCCTCGCACGGGCCGGCGTCGACACGCTGGAGCTCGCGACCGACGACGACCTCATGACCTCGCTGCTGCGCTTCGCCGACCTCCGCCGCAGGCGGGCCTTCGGCGGGCGTTTCCCCACCCACCTGAAGGGAGCAATGGCATGAGCTTCCAATGGCCGACGATGCTCTGGAGCCTGCTGCTCCTGCCCCTGATCGTCTTGTTGTACCTGTGGCTGCTGCGCCGCCGCCGCAAGACCACCGTTCGCCTGGCCAGCCTGGCCATTGCCAGGGCCGCCCTCGGCAAGGGCCCGGGCTGGCGCCGCCACGTGCCACCGGTGCTGCTGCTGGTGGCGCTGGGCGTGCTCCTGCTGGCCACGGCCAGGCCCACCGCCACCATCACGCTGCCGCTGTCTCAGCGCACCATCATCCTGGCCATGGACGTCTCGGGCAGCATGCGTGCCGAGGACGTCAAGCCCAACCGGCTGGTGGCCTCGCAGGAAGCCGCCAAGACTTTTGTGAAGGACCTGCCGCACGACACGCGCGTGGGCGTGATCTCCTTCGCGGGCACCGCCGCCGTGGTGCAGGCTCCCACCACCAGCCGCGAAGACGTCATCGCGGCGATCGACCGCTTCCAGCTGCAGCGGGCCACCGCCACGGGCAGCGCCATCGTGCTGTCGCTGGCCACGCTGTTCCCCGAGCACAACATCGAGATCCAGCACGTCACCGGGCAGCGCAAGTTCCCGGGCGCGCCGCTGGGCGACGACAAGCCGAAGGTCGAGTTCAAGCCGGTGGCGCCGGGCTCCTACAACTCCGCGGCCATCATCATGCTCACCGACGGCCAGCGCACCACGGGCCCGGATCCGATCGAAGCCTCGCGCATGGCCGCCGAACGCGGCGTGCGGGTGTACACCGTCGGCGTGGGTACCACCGGTGGCGAGGTCATCGGCTTCGAGGGCTGGAGCATGCGCGTGCGCCTCGACGAGGAAACGCTCAAGACGGTGGCCTCCAACACCCTGGGCGAGTACTTCTACGCCGGCACGGCGGAAGACCTGAAGAAGGTCTACCAGTCGCTCAGCTCGCGCATGGTGGTCGAGCGCAAGGAAACCGAGGTCTCCGCACTGTTCGCGGCAGCCGGTGCACTGCTGGCGATGGTGGCGGCTGGCTTGTCGGTGTTCTGGTTCGGCCGGGTGGCCTGACTCTGTCGCGGAGCGCTGTCCGTTGCGTTGCCCGGCGTTGCGCGCCGCGGCAGGCTTCGACAGGTTCAGCCCGAACCGCCAGGGTAGACCGTCCGCAAAGGGCCGACTGTTGTCGCTGACGAGCGTCAGCTTGCCGGCAGTGCGAGAGCGACTGATTTACCGCCCAGAACCTTGGCGCGGGAAGGCCTGGGGAGAGTCCAGTGCCCAGCGCAAGAGTCAGGCAGAAGTCTGAAGCTTCTTCCAGGCTTGGAAACCGCCCGCCACGGACAATGCCTTGGGGTAGCCGAGCGAGCGCAGCAGGCTCGCTGCGTAAAGGCTGCGCCGCCCGCTGTTGCAGGTGATCAGCAGCAGATGATCGCGGGCGTTGTGCAGGCGGTTGATCGTGGTGATCAGGCCCTTGATGTCGATGTCGCTCGGGGTGCCGGTGTCCAGCACTTCCTGCTCGTTCTCCGTCAGCTTGTCGCCCAGCAGCTTCTTCACCTCGAACAGGGGGATGTGCACCGTGCCGGGGATAGCGCCCTTCATCTCGATCTCGAAGCCCTGTCGGATGTCGATCATGGTGCCGAGGCCCAGCTGCACCAGCTCCATCGAACTGGCCAGCGTGATCTCGAGTTCGGCGCGTTCGGCGTCGCTGACGGTGGGTGTATCGAAGGCGCTCATGGTGGCGGGATTGTCGCTCAGCAGGGGTCGACGAAGGCGCGCCGGGGCGGCAGCGGCCGGCCGTCGGCCGAGCGCAGCACGCGCAACAGCCAGTCGCGCGTCTCGGCGGGGTCGATCACGTCGTCGATCTCCAGGTGGCTGGCCATGTTGAGCGCCTCGCCGCGCGCCACCGCTTCGGCCAGCAGGCGCTGGAACAGGGCTTCGCGGGCGTGCTCGGGCGCGGCCTCGAGTTCCCGGCGGAAGCCCAGCCGGACCGAACCTTCCAGCCCCATGGCCCCGAATTCGCCGCTCGGCCAGGCGGCCGTGGCCACCGGCGCATGGAAGTGCCCGGCCGTGAGCGCCATCGCGCCCAGGCCGTAGCCGCGCCGCAGCACCACCGAAGCCACCGGCACGCGCAAGGCTGCGGCCGTCACGAACAGGCGCGCGGCGTGGCGCAGCATGCCGGTCGCCTCGGATGCCGGGCCCACCATGAAGCCGGGCGTGTCGACGAAGCTCAGCAGGGGCAGGCCATGCGCATCGGCCAGCTGCATCAGCCGCGCCAACGAGTCGCAGGCCGGGGCGTCCAGCGCGCCGGCGCCGTGCCGCACCTGGCTCGCAGCCACGGCGACGGGGCGGCCGTCCAGCCGGGCCAGCGCCGTCAGCACCGGGCGGCCGAAGGCGGGGCGAAGTTCCACCAGCGAGCCGGCGTCGAAGACGGTCTCGAGCACCGTGCGCACCTCGTAGGCCGCGTTGCGCTGCGCCGGCATCAGGCTGCGCAGCGTCTGGGCGTCGCCGCCGGCCGGGCCGGGCCGGCGCGCTCCGGCCAGCAGGCCCAGCAGCGTGCGCGCCAGCGCCACGGCGGCAGACTCGTCCGCGACCACGCAGTCCACCGCACCCGCGGCGGCGAGCACATCCACGGGGCCCACATCCTGCGGCGCCACGCGCCCGAGGCCTCCCCCTTCGATCATGGCCGGCCCGCCCAGGCCGAGGCTGCTGCCCTCGGTGGCCACGACCACGTCGCAGCAGCCCAGCAGCGCGGCATTGCCGGCGAAGCAGTATCCGGCCGCGATGCCGATCGTCGGCACCACGCCCGACAGCGCCGCGAAGCGGCCGAAGGTGGCGCAGTCGAGCCCCGCCACGCCCTGCCAGTCGACATCCCCCGGGCGGCCGCCGCCGCCTTCGGCAAACAGCACCAGGGGCAGCCTCTCGCGTTCGGCGATGGCCAGCAGGCGGTCGGCCTTGCGGTGATTGAACACGCCCTGGGTGCCCGCAAGCACGGTGTAGTCGTAGGCCAGCACGGCCACCGGGCGCCCGTCGACGGTGCCGGTGCCGGCGATCAGGCCGTCGGCGGGGGTCTGGCGCTGCAGTTCGTCCAGCGGCCGGCGGCTGCGCTGCGCCGCCACGGCGAAGGCGCCGTACTCCGTGAAGCTGCCGGCGTCCAGCAGGTCGGCCACGTTCTCGCGGGCGGTGCGCCGGCCGAGCGCGTGGCGGCGCGAAACGGCTTCCGGGCGCGCGGCGTCAGCCAGCAGCTGACGGCGCGCCTGCAGGGTTGCGAGCCCGGGGTGGGGCGCCACGGCCGCCGCTGCAAGCACTGGTGCGGCCTCCCCGGTGGGCAGGGCCTCGAGCACCAGCAGGCTGTCGCCTTCGTGCACCGTGTCGCCGACCGCGACGAGGACGCTGCGCACCCTGGCATCGCGTGGCGCCGCCAGTGGAATTTCCATCTTCATGGATTCCAGGCGCAGCAACACCTGGCCAGCCGCCACCCGGTCACCGGGGGAAACCTCCACGGCAGTCAGTGTGCCCTGGGCCGGGCTGGAAACCTCGCTGGGAAGAAACTCATTCATTCGTGCGTATTCCAATTTATGCGGCCGGGGTCATTCTGTTTCACGCGTCGGAAACAGCACTCGGCCCCATACTGCCCATAATTGCAAGCGCCTTCATGTCACCGAAGACACCACGACTCGCCATGATGCCGCCGAGCGCGGATGCGATGAGCCTGCTGGATACGCTCCCAGCGGCTCTGGTGCTGCTCGACGGTGGGGGGTTCATCATCACCGCCAACACAGCCGCGCGCCAGTTGCTCGGCACCCTGGCCGACGCCGGCACCGACTTTCGGCAGGCACTCGGCCTGGAATCCGCTCCCGCCTGGCCCACTGATCCCGTGCCACTGCCCGGCACGTCGCGTCACCTGGGACTGCGCCCAGCCGATGCCGCCGGCGGCGGCGTGTGGCTGCAACTGGAGGACCAGACCGCGCTCGCCGACGCCCGACGCGAGCTGCAGCGACAGGGCGAACTGCTCGACGTGGCCCAGGACTTCGGACGGCTGGGTGTCTGGCAGCGCGACGTGCGCACCCTGCAGGGCCGCTGGGACCGTCACGTCTACAAGTTCTGGGGCCTGGGGCCGGACGCCACGGCGCCCGAGTTCGACATCGCCACGCGACAGATCGTCGACGAGGACAGGGTGCCGCTTCAGGAGGCCTTCCGCGTGTCGACGCAGCGCGCCGGGATGTACGCGCACCGCTTCCGGGTCCGTCGGCCAGACGGCGGCATCACGCACCTGCATTCTCAGTGGGCCGTGAAGAACGGCCCCGATGGCCAACCCGAGCGTGTCATCGGCATCATGATGGACGACACCGAGGCCGTCTCGCTGGCGCGTTCCCGCCACGAGATGGAATCGCAGCTCGCGCTGGCCGAGGCGCTGGCCGGCCTCATCGTGTGGCGGCACGATCTCCGCACGGACCGCATGCAGTTCAACCGCCAGGGTTACGCGCTGATCGAGCGCCCGCCCTCGGACGACGGCGTGCCCGCAGCCGAGGTGCGCGCACTCATCCACCCGCAGGACCTCCCCCAGGTGCTCAAGGCTGCCGAAGAAGGCATGCACCGCGACATCACGACAGACATCGAGGCCAGGCATGCCCAGGCCGACGGCAGCTGGCGTCGCATACTGACGCGGCGCGTGGTCCAGCGCGACGAACAGGGCGAGCCGGTGGCGGTGCTGGGCGTTGCCCTGGACATCACCACCCGCGACGCCGACGAGCAACGCGCCCGCGACATGAGCGCGCGCTTCGACCTGGCCACGCGCACGGCCGGCATCGGCTACTGGGCACGCGAGGGCGAAAACCAGCGCGCCTACTGGAGCGACCAGATGCGCGCGCTGCATGGCCTGAGCGCCGACGCGCCCGTGCCGACGCTGAACGAATGGATCGAGAACTTCATCCATCCCGACGACCGCGCGGACATCCGCCAGAGTTTCCAGCAATGGCTTTCCGGGAACGCGCCGCGCGTGCAGGCCGAGCTGCGCATCGTGCGCGCCGACGGCGGCATACGCCACCTGCTGACGCACTCGCTGCAAGAGCGGGGCGGCGAGCTGCCGGTTCTCTTCGGCATCGCCATCGACGTCACCGACCGGCGCATGGCCGACCTCGCACTGCGCCGGGCCGACGAACGGGCCGGTCTGGCGGCGCGCGGCGCCGGCATCGGCACCTGGGAGGCAGAACTGCGCGACGGCAGCACCTTCTGGGACGAGCAGATGTGGCTGCTGCGCGGCCGCGAGCCGAGGGGGAAGGCGCCCGAAATGGAGGAGCTGATCAGCTTCGTCCACCCGGACGACCTGCACCGCACCCTGCTGACGGTCCGGGGCATGAGCGAGACCGACGACATCATCGAGCACGAGTTCCGTGTGGTGTGGCCGGACGGCCGCATACGCTGGCTGGCCTCGCGCTCGACCTCCATCCGCGATGCTCAGGGCCGCCTGCTGCGCCGGATCGGCGTCAACTGGGACGTCACCGCGGCGCGCCAGGCCGAGGCCGATCGCAGCGTGCGCGAAGCCGCCGAGCAGGCCAACCGGGCCAAGAGCGAGTTCCTGGCGCGCATGAGCCACGAGCTGCGCACCCCGCTCAACGCCGTGCTGGGATTCACCCAGTTGCTGCTGCTCGATGACTCGCCCGATCAACGCCATCCGCGGCTGAACCACATCCAGGCCGCGGGCCGGCATCTGCTCTCGCTGATCGACGACGTGCTCGACCTGGCCAGCCTGGACACCGGCGAGATGCGCATCGATCTCGAGTCCGTGGATCTGGCGGCCCTGCTGCAGGAGACCCTGCCGCTGGTCGAATCCCTGAGCACCGGGCGCGGCATCACCGTCTCGGCTGCAATGGGCGGCCTGCGCGCGCGGGCAGACCGCGTGCGGCTGCGCCAGGTGCTGCTGAACCTGCTGAGCAACGCCTGCAAGTACAACCGCGAAGGCGGCAAGGTCCTCGTGTCGGCGCGGGGCGACGGTGCCGAGGTCGTCATCGCCGTGCAGGACACCGGCCGCGGCATGAGCGAACTGCAGCTGCGCCAGCTCTACGAGCCGTTCAACCGCCTCGGGATCCAGCGCGAGGGCATCGAAGGCACCGGCATCGGCCTGGCCATCGTGAAGGCGCTGGTCGAGCGCATGGGCGGCTCCATCGCGGTCCGCAGCGAGCCGGCTGTCGGCACGCTGTTCGAGGTTCGCCTGCCGCTCGCCGTCGAATTGGAATCGTCCGGGCCGCAGCCGCTGCGACTGATGCCGGCCACGCAGCGGCGGCTCGACCCGAGCCGGGGCGTGCTCTACATCGAGGACAACGCCGTCAACACCCTGATCGTCACGGAACTGCTACAGCGCCGCTCCGACATGCGCGTGCTGCTGGCCAGCGACGGCGCCAGTGGCCTGGCCACGGCCTTGCGCGAGCAGCCCGCGCTCGTGCTGCTGGACATGCAGCTGCCCGACATGGACGGGCTGGATGTGCTGGCCCGCCTGCGCGCGGACCCGGCAACGGCCGGGATCGAGTGCATCGCGCTGTCGGCCAACGCGCTGCCCGAGGATGTCGCGCTGACGCTCGCCTCGGGCGCGGCCGCCTACTGGACGAAGCCGCTGGACGCCGCCGCCTTCACGAGCGGCATCGACGCCCTGTTCGGGCCGCCGCCCGCGCCCTGACGGCCGGCCTCAGGCCTCGACCAGGCCCCGCTTGCGCAGCAGAGGCCCCACCGTCGGCGCACGCCCGCGAAACGCCGCGAACGCCGCCCCCGGCTCCACGCTGTTGCCGCTGGCGTAGATGTGCTTCAGCAGGCCCTGCGCCACGGCCGGGTCGAACGGGCTGCCGGCCTCGGTGAAGGCGTCGTAGCCGTCGGCATCCAGCACTTCGGCCCAGAGATACACGTAGTACCCGGCGGCATACCCGGACCCGGAGAACAGGTGCTGGAAGTGCACCAGCCGGTGGTTGATGCCTGCCGGCGCCGGGTGCCCGAGGCGCGCCAGCGTCTCGGCCTCGAAGGCGCACAGGTCAGCGGGCGGCTCGGCGTCGGTCAGGGAGTGCACGGCCATGTCCACCAGCGCGCTGGCGGTGTAGCGCACCGTCTCGTAGCCCTGGCTGAAGCGGCGAGCCGCATGCAGGCGCGCCATCAGGTCGTCGGGAATCGGCTCGCCGGTCTGCCAGTGGCGCGCATGGCGCTTGAGCACCTCGGGCTCGGTGATCCAGTGCTCGAAGATCTGCGAAGGCAGCTCCACGAAATCACGCAACACCTGCGTGCCCGACAGCCGCTCGTAGGTCACGTTCGACAGCAGGCCGTGCAGCCCGTGGCCAAACTCGTGGAACAGCGTGCGCGCGTCGTCCATGGACAGCAGCGCGGGCTGCTCCGGCGAGCCCTTGGCGAAGTTGTTGTTGTTCAGGATCACGGGCAGCTCGAGGCCGCCGTGCTCGCCGTTGCGGCTCTGCCAGCGCAGGCTGCTCATCCAGGCGCCGCTGCGCTTGCTGGGCCGCGCGAAGTTGTCCTGCAGGAAGACGCCCACGGGCTGCCCGTCGCGGTTGCGCACCTCGTACGCCTTCACGTCGGGGTGATACACGGGCAGGTCCGGGCGCGGCACGAAGCTCAGGCCGAAGAGCCGCTGCGCGCAGTCGAAGGCCGCGTTCACCATGGCCGGCAGGGCGAAGTACGGCTTCACCTCGGCGTCGTCGATCGCGTACTTGGCCTGGCGCACCTTCTCGGCCCAGAAACGCCAGTCCCAGGCCTCGATGGCGCCTTCGGCACCAGCGGCGTCCATCGCCTCGCGCAACTCGGCGCGTTCGCGCTGCACTGCCGCCAGCGCGCGCGGCCAGACTTCGTCCAGCAGCTTCTGCACCGCGCTCTGGGTGCCGGCCATGGTGTCGGCCAGCGCGTAGTCGGCGTAGCTGGCGTAGCCGTGCAGCCGCGCCTGCTCGTTGCGCAGCTTCAGGATGGCCCGAGCCACGGGGCGGTTGTCGTGCTCTCCCGCGTGTTCGCCGCGGCTCGTCCAGGCGCGCCAGGCCTGCTCGCGCAGGTCGGCGCGTTCGGAGAAGGTCAGGAAGGGCACGATCAGCGAGCGCGACAGCGTGATGACGGCCGGCACGGCCAGCTGGCGGTCGGCTGCGGCCTGCCGCGCGCCGGCGCGCACGAAGCCGGGCAGGCCGGCCATGTCGGCGTCGGTGGCCAGCGGCAGCTGCCAGCTCGATTCATCGTGCAGCACGTTCTGGGCGAAGAGCGTCGTCAGGCTCGCGAGCTCTTCCATCACCTGCGCGTAGCGCGCACGGGCCTCGCCCTGAAGGCGGGCGCCCGAGCGCACGAAATCGAGGTGCACGCGCTCGAGCAGGCGGCGCTGCTCGGGCGTCAGGCCAGCGGTCTCGCGCCGCGCGTGGAGCGCGTTCACGCGCGCGAAGAGCGCCGCGTCCATGTAGATGGCGCTCTCGTGGGCCGCCAAGGGGCCGGCCATCCTGCGCTGCACGGCCTGCAACTCGGCGTTGGTCTCCGAGGCCGTGAGGTTGTAGAAGACCGAGGCCACACGGGCCAGCAGGCGACCGCTGCGGTCGAAGGGAACGAGCGTGTTGTCGAACTCGGGCGCGGCGGCCTGCCCGGCAATGGCACGAAGTTCTTCACGCTGGCGCGCCATGGCGGTCTCGAACGCCGGCTCGAAGTGCTCCGGTCGCAACGCGTCGAACGGCGGCAGGCCGAAGGGCGCAGACCAGTCCTGGAGCAGGGGATTCATTTGTTGCATCGGTTGGCTCACTTGCCTTGCTTGATGGCGGTCTCGTCGTCCTCGCGGAAACGGCGATTGCCGCACTCCGAGGCCCACAGATCGCGTTCCTGGACAAGACTCTCGGATTCCTTCGCGGCTGCGGCCTGCCGACGGTTCCAGTCGGCCACCTGCTTCTCGATCTGGGCGGCGCGCTCGTTGTAGCGCTTGGCCGCCTCCGGGTCGAGCTTGGCGCCGCCGCGGGCGGCCTCCAGCTCGGCGGCTTCCTTCGCGAGTTCGTCCTTCTCGCGCATCAGGTTGCGGCGCGTGCGGTCGGCCAGCGGTCCGGTCTTGCCGTCTTCGGTGAAGGACTTGAAGCGCTCGTTCCAGTCGTCCACCTTGTCGCCCAGCACCTTCTGTCGGGCGTTGATGGCCTCGACACTGCCCCGGGTCTGGTCGATGGTGCCGCGCGTGGCCTTGAGCGCATCGGTCTCGGTGACGATGCTGGCCTTCTCAGCATCCAGCACCTTGCGCTGCGCGTCGAAGGCCGAGGTGCGCCGGGCCAGCTCGTCCTTCTGCTTGAGGCACGCGCGCAGTTCGTCGCGCGTCATCACGGGGCCGCTGCCGGAACCGCCGCCCAGAGACTTGGCGGGGGCCTGAGCGGCCACGGGCAGCACCATGGCGGAGAGCAGGATGCCGGCCCACAGCGGCGAAAGACGTCGATTCATCGTGATTTCCTGGATGCGAGGTTCCGGCTCGAGCCGGTAAACCTCAAATGATGCCACTGCGGCGGTACAGGGGTTTTCCTGTGGATCGGCACGGCCGCCCTGCTCCATTCAACGCCCGGACGGCCGAACGCGTGGACACGGCGAAGCGCAGGCAAGGCCTGGGCGCCACGTGTGGCACAGTGGCGACCCCTCTGCGCGCTCCTTCCATGGCCCTCAAATCCACCATCTACAAGGCGAACCTCCAGATCGCCGACATGGACCGCGGCCTCTACGCGGACCACGCACTGACCCTGGCGCTGCACCCTTCGGAAACCGAGGAGCGCATGATGGTCCGCCTGCTGGCCTTCGCTCTGAACGTTCCGCCCGACAACCACGACGGCGCGCTGGTCTTCGGCAAGGGCCTGTCCGACACGGACGACCCCGATCTCTGGCGGCACAGCCTGGACGGCACGCTGCGCGACTGGATCGACTTCGGGCAGCCCGACGACCATCGCCGCCTGGTGCGCGCCAGCGGCCGGGCCGACCGCGTGGTGCTTTACTGCTACGCGCAGTCGGTGCCGGTCTGGTGGCAGGGCATCGTCGGCAAGCTCACGCGGCTGAACAACCTGCGCGTCTGGCAGATCCCGTCGGAGCAGGCACAGGCACTGGCCGGCCTCGCGGAACGTTCCATGCAATTGCAGGTCAGTGTCCAGGACGGTCAGGTCTTCGTCGTGAGCGGCGAACGCACGGCCGAGATCCACCCGCAACTTCTCTACCCCGCTCAGTGAGCCCCACGCATTGAAACTCATTCCCGGCCTTCTCTTCGCCCTGACGCTCGCTTTCGGACCCCCCGCCATGACCCAGACCCTTCCCGTCGACCCCCATCTCTGGCTGGAGGACGTGACCGGTGAACCCGCACTGGCCTGGGTGCGCGAGCGCAATGCCGAGACGCGCAAGGTGCTCGACGCCGAACCCGCCTTTGCCGCCACGCGCGACAGGCTGCTCGAGATCCTCGACTCGAAGGAAAAGATCCCGCAGGTGACCCGCCGCGGCGACTGGCTCTACAACCTCTGGCAGGACGAGAAGAACCCGCGCGGCCTGTGGCGCCGGACCACGCTGGCGCAGTTCCGCCTGGCAACGCCGGCCTGGGAGACCGTGCTCGACCTCGACGCGCTCGGCAAGGCCGAGGGTGAGAACTGGGTCTGGGGCGGCGCCACTGTGTTCGGGCCCGAGTACCGCCGAGCGCTGGTGGAACTCTCGCGCGGCGGGGCGGACGCCGTGGTGGTGCGCGAATTCGACACCGTGGACAAGCGCTTCGTCGAGGGCGGCTTCGCATTGCCCGAGGCCAAGAGCAGCATCGGCTGGGAGTCCGACACCGACACCGTCTTCGTCGGCACCGATTTCGGCCCGGGCTCGATGACGGACTCCGGCTACCCCCGCATCATCAAGCGCTGGAAGCGCGGCCAGCCGCTGGCGCAGGCCACGACCGTCTTCGAGGCGCAGCAGGCCGACGTCGGCGCCTGGATCGCGGTAGACCGCACACCGGGCTACGAGCGGACCACCGTCACGCGGGCCATCGACTTCTACCGCTCCGAGCAGTTCCTGCTGCAGGGCTCGCAGCTCGTGAAGCTGCCCAAGCCCGAGGACGCGCAGGCGAGCTTCTGGCACACGCATGCCTTCATCGAACTGCGCAGCGACTGGGCGGTGGGCGGGCGCACCTGGCCACGCGGCAGCCTGCTGGTGGCCGATGCGGCTGCCTTCGTCGCGGGGCGCGCGCAGTGGCAGGCGCTCTTCACGCCCACGCCCACGCGCTCGCTGGCGGGCTTCAGCGCCACGAAGTCGCGCCTGGTGCTGAACGTGCTGGACAACGTGGCCAGCCGCCTCGAGGAGTGGACGCCCGGCGCCGCAGGCTGGGCCAGGCGCGAGTTGAAGGCGCCGCACCCCGGCAGCCTGAGCGTGCAGCCGCTGCACGACGACCTGATCCGGGACGACCCGCTGGCCGAGCAGATGCTGCTGGGCTACACCGACTTCCTGACCCCCGACTCCCTGATGCTGGCCACCGCCGGCAGCGACACGCTGGAGACGCTCAAGTCACGCCCACGCTTCTTCGACAGCGCCGGCATGCGCGTCGAGCAGCGCTTCGCGACCAGCCGTGACGGCACGCGCGTGCCTTACTTCGTGGTCTGGCCGAAGGGCGCCACGGCCGACGGCCGCAACCCGACTCTGCTGTACGGCTACGGCGGCTTCGAGGTGTCCATGCAGCCCTACTACTCGGGCGGCTGGGGTTCGGCCTGGCTGGAGCGTGGCGGCGTCTACGTGATGGCCAACATCCGTGGCGGCGGCGAGTTCGGCCCGGCCTGGCACCAGGCGGCCGTCAAGCGCGACAAGCAGAAGAGCTACGACGACTTCGCTGCCATCGCCGAAGACCTGATCGCCGCGAAGATCACCAACCCGCAGCAGCTCGGCATCATGGGCGGCAGCAACGGCGGCCTGCTGGTGGGCGCCGTGATGCTGCAGCGCCCCGAGCTGTTCGGCGCCGTGGTCTGCCAGGTGCCGCTGCTGGACATGCGGCGCTACCACACGCTGCTGGCCGGCGCCTCGTGGATGGCCGAGTACGGCAACCCCGAGGACCCGGGCGACTGGGCCGCGCTGGCGCGCTACAGCCCGTACCAGAACGTGAAGCCGGGCGTGGCGCTGCCGGCGCTGCTGCTGATCACCAGCACGCGCGACGACCGCGTGCACCCCGGGCACGCGCGCAAGATGGCGGCGCGCCTGCGCGAGAACGGCTACAGCCCGATGTACTACGAGAACATCGAGGGCGGCCACGGCGGCGCGGCCGACAACGCGCAACGCGCGGACATGTCGGCGCTCGAGTTCGCCTTCCTGTGGCGCAACCTCGCCAGGCGCTGAAGGCTTGGTCTACTGGATCGACGAGCGCTCGCCGCTGCCCCCCCCGGGCAGCGTGGCCGAAGAGGTGCCCGGGCTGGTCGCCGCCGGCGGCCTTCTGACACCCGCGCGGCTCGACGAAGCCTACCGCCTGGGGCTGTTCCCCTGGTTCAGCGCAGGGCAGCCGGTGCTGTGGTGGAGCCCCGACCCGCGCATGGTGCTGAAGGTGGCCGACTTCCGGCTTCAGAGATCTCTGCGCAAGACCCTGCAGCGCTTCCTGCGCACGCCGGGCTGCGAGATCCGCTTCGACCATGCCTTCGAAGCCGTGATGGGCGCCTGCTCGGCCACGCCGCGCGAAGGCCAGGACGGCACCTGGATCGTGCCCTCCGTCATCGCGGCCTACTGCGCGTGGCACCGGGCCGGGCGCACGCACAGCATCGAGACCTGGGTC
The DNA here is from genome assembly GCA_903938815.1 of uncultured beta proteobacterium. GTDB lineage: Bacteria > Pseudomonadota > Gammaproteobacteria > Burkholderiales > Burkholderiaceae_C > Rubrivivax. The sequence goes on along the minus strand of CAJAES010000041.1, from coordinate 23,880 downwards.
GACGGAGAACTGGTGGGCGGCCTGTATTTCGTGTCGATCGGCCGCATGGTGTTCGGTGAATCGATGTTCTCGCGGCGCACCGATGCCTCCAAGCTGGCGCTGGCGGCGCTGGTGGCGGCGTGCCGGGCGCGCGGCGTCGACTGGATCGACTGCCAGCAGCACACCGGGCATCTGGCGTCGATGGGCGCCCGGGAGGTGCCACGCGCCGAATTCGCGCGCCACGTCTCCCTTGCCCAGGGGAGACCGGAGATTTCCGACTGGTCCTATGATGTTGCGCACTGGGCACTGCTCGACCCCCGCCTGTTGCTGGGCGATGCGGGCCCCGGGGAAAACCTCTCGTGACGCACCCCAAGGAGCTGCCGCTCTCGTCCCTGCAGTTCTACGCGACAGCGCCCTACCCGTGCAGTTACCTGCCGGACAGGCAGGCGCGGTCGCAGGTCGCGACGCCCAGCCACCTGATCCACGCCGACGCCTATTCCGGCCTGGTGGCCACCGGTTTCCGGCGCAGCGGCATGTTCACGTACAGACCCTACTGCGACGGCTGCAAGGCTTGCGTTCCGATGCGCGTTCCGGTGGGCGGCTTCGAGCCCACGCGCAGCCAGCGCCGCGCCTGGAAGGCGCACCGCAACCTGCGCGCCCGCGTGCTGCGGCTGTGCTTCGTGCCCGAGCACTACCAGCTCTACCTTCGCTATCAGGCGGGCCGCCACTCCGGCGGCGGCATGGACCACGACAGCGTCGACCAGTACACGCAGTTCCTGCTTCAGAGCCGCGTCAACTCGCGCCTGGTCGAATACCGCGAGACCGGCCCCGACGGCGAGCCCGGCGCGCTGAAGATGGTCTCCATCGTCGACGTGCTGAACGACGGCATCTCGGCCGTCTACACCTTCTACGAGCCCGAGGAAGGCGCCAGCTACGGCACCTACGGCGTGATGTGGCAGATCGAGCAGACGCGCCAGCTCAAACTCACCTACGTCTACCTGGGCTACTGGATCCAGCAGAGCCCGAAGATGGGCTACAAGGCGCAGTTCCGGCCGCACGAGTTGCTCATCGACGGACGGTGGCAGGTGGCCCCGCCGCCTGACCTGCCTCCTGCCCAGCCACCTGACCCGGCGGGCTGCTCAGCTGGCTGACCAGACGCCTTCGCGCTCCGTGGCGGCGCCGTCCGCCTGCAGCTTGAGCAGATGCGCCAGCAGCGAGCGCTGCGCCACCGGGTGCAAGCGCGCGGGCGTGTCGTCGTAGGCCGCGGGCACCAGCGCCGCCAGGCCGCACGGCCCGTGGGCCCGCAGGGCCGCCAGCACCTTGGCCTCGCGCCGCAGCCGGTGCGCGATCAGCGCCCGCACCACGTCGTGCGGCCCGGCCACCAGGAAGCCGTGGCCCGGCGCGAGCCAGTCCAGGTCGAGCGTCAGGAGGCCGGCCAGCGCGTCCAGGTAGGCCTGCATGTCGCCGTCGGGCGGATTGATCACGACGGTGGAGCCCTGCATGACATGGTCGCCGGTGAAGAGCGTCTTCTCCTCCTCGAGCAGCCAGCACAGGTGGTTGGAGGCGTGCCCCGGTGTCAGCCGCGCGCGCAGCGTGAGGCCCTCGGCCAGCACCAGGGCCTCGCCGTCGGCGGGCTCGTGGTCGGGCACGAAGGCATGGTCCTGCCCCGGGTGTGGCGGCGCGCGGCGGCCCAGCACGCGGGCGCCCGTCGCGCGCTGCAGCGCCGCCGCGCCGGGCGAGTGGTCAACGTGCGTGTGCGTGACCAGGATGTGCGTGATGGGCCGCGGCGCGGCGGCCATCAGGGCGGCGCGATGCGTCTCGTCGTCCGGGCCGGGGTCGATGAGCGCGAGCGGGCCACCGTCGGGGTGGCCCACGAGGTAGCTGTTGGTGCCCGGGCCGGTCATCATGCCGGCGTTCGGCGCGGTGACGCGGGTGACGCTCGGGGACAGCCGCACCGGCGTGCCGGGCACGATCTCGCACCAGGCGCCCCAGGTGCCATCGGGGTCGAGCCGCCCGAGCTCGGCCCAGCCGGGCTCCCAGGGCAGCACGATGCGCAGGCCACGGCTCGTCTGCCCCCGGCGCGGCATCGTGAGCGCGATGTTGCGCCGGGTGGCGGCCTCGGCGTGCGCGGAGGCGGCATCCGCGTGGCGCTGCAGTTCCTGCAGCGTGCTGCGGGTCACCGGCAGCAGCTTGTAGCCGGAATCCCGGGCCAATGCGGCCGCCGGCTGCGTCCACATCAGCTCCACGGCTTCGGCGCGGTCGGCAACGGCCTGCTGGCCCGCGGGCGCCAGGGCGACGAAGAACCGGGTGTCGAATCGCTTGGGCACGCCCGGCGGCGTGAGCCAGTGGCTGAAGTAGTGCAGGCCGCGCAGGTCGAGCCGCAGGTCGAAGGCCTCGCACAGCGCGCCGATGTCGTGCTCGCCGCGATGCAGCCGCAGCCGCCAGGGAGCGAGATCGGCAGCCAGCGGCGCCAGATCCACCGGCGAGCCGTCCGGACGACAGGCGAGCAGCACGCCCACTTCCTCGAAGCTCTCGCGCACGGCCGCGATCATGTAGTCGAGCCCGCCGCCCTCGCCTGCCGGCAGGCCCAGCTGCGCGGACACGGTGGCGTCGTCCGGGCCCAGGCACCAGCGGTGCGCGGCGCGGTCGGCGGCTTCGAGCACGCCGCCCGGGAACACGCAGGCGCCGCTGCGCAGGTCGTCGCCACGTTCGGGGCGGCGCATCATCAGCACCTCGAGGCCGGCTGGGCCGCCACCACCCGCGTCGCGAAGCAGCATGAGCGAAGCGGCGCGGCGCGCATCCGCAGGCGTCTGGTGCGTTCCGGTCATCGTGCGGCTCCTGCCGCGCGCAGCGCAGCAATCTCGTCGGCGCCGAAACCGGCCTCGGCCAGCACCGCGTCGGTGTCGGCGCCCACCTGGGGCGACGGCCCGGGCCGGCCGGGCGCGGTGCGCGAAAAGCGCGGCGCCGGCGCGGGCTGCGTGACACCGTCGATCTCGACATAGGCTTCGCGTGCCAAGGCGTGCGGGTGCGCGGCGGCCTCGCCGAAGCTCAGCACCGGCGCCACGCAGGCATCGCCCCGGGCGAACAGCTCGGCCCAGGCATCGCGCGGCTTCGTCAGCAGCACGCTGGCGATGGCCACGCGCAGTTCGGGCCAGCAACGGCGGTCGTACTGGCGCTTCACGAAGGCGCGGTCGAGGTCCAGCCGCTCGGCCAGTTCGGCAAAGAACTTGGGCTCCAGCGCCGCCACGGCCAGGTGGCGGCCGTCGCCGCAGACATAGGTGTCGTAGAAGGGCGCGCCGCCATCGAGCAGGTTCGCACCCCGGCCCTCGCCCCACTGCCCGCCGGCCCGCAGGCCCATGAAGATGGCGGCCAGCGAGGCCGCGCCGTCCACCATGGCGGCGTCCACCACCTGCCCCTGCCCGGAGCGCTGGCGCTCGAACAGCGCGGCCAGCACGCCGAAGGCCAGGTAGAGCGCACCGCCGCCGTAGTCGCCCACCAGGTTCAGCGGCGGCACCGGTTTGCCGCCTGCAGGGCCGATGGCGTCCAGGACGCCGGTGAGCGCGATGTAGTTCAGGTCATGCCCGGCCATGGGGGCCATCGGGCCCGTCTGGCCGAAGCCGGTCATGCGGCCGTAGACGAGCCGCGGGTTGCGCGAGAGGCAGACCTCAGGGCCCAGGCCCAGACGTTCGGCGACGCCAGGCCGGAAGCCCTCGACCAGGATGTCGGCGCCGTCCACCAGCCGCAGCACCGCGTCGATGCCTGCGGCTTGCTTCAGGTCCAGCGCCACCGACCGGCGGCCGCGCGCGTTGACGTCGAAGCGCGGCTCCATCGGCACCCCGAGCCCGCTGGCTTCCAGGCGGTCGACGCGCACGACGTCGGCGCCCAGGTCAGCGAGCAGCATGCAGGCCATCGGCCCGGGGCCGATGCTCGCGATCTCGACCACGCGCAATCCCTGCAGTGGGCCCAATCTCGTCTCCTGTCGGATGGATTCGGTAGCGGAAGCGGGGCCGGCTCAGCCGCGGCGGCGCAGGCCCGGGCTGACGCGGTAGCGTTCACCGCGATAGCTGGCATCCAGCGCGTCGAGCAGGTCGATGACCGCCGCTGCATCCCAGCGCGCCAGCCACTCGAACGGGCCGGCCGGGTAGTTGACGCCGAGCTTCATCGCGGCATCGGCGCCGGCCTCGTCGCACACGCCCTGGTGCACGGCGTCGCTGGCCTCGTTGATCAGCATCGCGATCGTGCGCGCCACCACCAGGCCCGGCGCATCAGCCACCTTCTGCGCGTGGAAACCGGCTGCGCGCAGCCACAGCGGTGCGGCTTCGGCCCAGGCCGGGCTGATGCGGTCGGACACGGCATAGGCCAGCGCCATGCCCGGCTCGCCCCCGCCCGGGCCCGGGTGCAGCGGCAGGTCGAACACCGCCACGTCGGCGCCCTGCGCGGTGGCCGTGCGGCCATCGGTCAGGCGCAGCACGGCGCCGTCGACGCTCAGGCCCGTCCAGCCGCTGCCGGCATCGCGCTCGAAGCTGCGGCCGGACAGCGCCGTGGCCAGGCGGTCGGCCAGCGGGCCCTGACCGTGCAGCACCACCTCCTGCGCGGCCGGTGCGGCGGCGGGCTCGAAAGCGGTCAAGGCGGGCACGCCGGCGCCTTCGGCGTAGCGGTAGAAGCCCTGGCCGCTCTTGCGGCCCAGAAGGCCGCCGTCGACCATCTCGCGCTGCACCAGCGAGGGCACGTAGCGCTTGTCCTGGAAGTTCGCCTCGTACACCGAGCAGGTGACCGAGAAGTTGGTGTCGTGGCCGATCAGGTCCATCAGCTCGCACGGGCCCATGCGAAAGCCGGCGGCGCGCAGGCAGGCGTCCAGCACGGCGGGCTCTGCAGCGCGCTCCAGCAGGAGTTGCAGCGTCTCGGCGTAATACGGCCGCGCGATGCGGTTGACGATGAATCCGGGAGTGGAACGCGCGTGCACAGGCACTTTGCCCCAGGCACGGGCCAGCTTGAAGACTGCATCGGCCACGGCGCAATCGGTCGCGAGGCCCGACACCACCTCGACCAGCTTCATCAGCGGCACGGGGTTGAAGAAGTGCATGCCCACCAGCCGCCCCGGGTGCTTCAGCCCGTTGGCGATGGCGGTGACGGAGATCGACGAGGTGTTGGTGGCGAGCACCGCATCCTGCGCGACCACGCCTTCGAGTTCGCGGAACAGCCCGCGCTTGGCCTCGAGGTTCTCGACGATGGCCTCGACCACCAGCGCGGCCGACGCGGCCTCGGCTAGCGTGCCCACCGGCTGCACGCGCGCCAGCGCGGCCTCGGCTGCGGCGGCCTCCAGGCGGCCCTTGGCCACGAGGGATTGCAGCGTGGCGCCGAGCTTGTCACGCGCCGTGGCGGCAGCGCCCTCGCGGGTGTCGAACAGGAAGACCGGGTGGCCGCTTTGCGCGGCCACCTGCGCGATGCCGGCGCCCATGATGCCGGCGCCGATCACGAGGACCGGGGCGCTCGTCGGAATAGTCACGTCAGTAGGTCTCCAGGTGCAGCCGGCCTTCGTTCTTCAGGCCCGTGCCGACAGTGTCCCACGAGGCGCCGGCCGCCTGCACGGCGTCGCGCAGCGCGAGAAGCACGCCTTCCTCCATGGCCTTCAGGCCGCAGACGAAGACGCAGGTGTTCGGGTCCTGCAGCAATGCGGCGAGTTCGGCGGCGCGTTCGCGGATCAGGTCCTGCACGTAGCGCTTGGGCGCATCGGGCTGGCGCGAGAACGCCAGGTTGATGTCGATGAAGTCCTTCGGCAGACTCTGCAGCGGGCCGAAATAGGGCAGCTCCTGCGGCGTGCGGGCGCCGAAGAACAGCATCAGGCGGCCGCCCTCGAACTTGCCCGTCTGGCGCAGGCGCCGGCGCCATTCGGTCATGGCACGCATGGGGGCGCTGCCGGTGCCGGTGCAGATCATCACCAGGTTGGAGCGCGGGTGGTTCGGCATCAGGAAGCTGGCGCCGAAGGGGCCGATCACCTGGACCTTGTCGCCCACTTTCAGATCGCACAGGAAGTTGGACGCCACGCCCCGCACGGGCTTGCCGCTGTGGTCCTGCAGCACCCGCTTCACGGTCAGGGAGAGGTTGTTGTAGCCCGGCCGTTCGCCGTTGCGCGGGCTGGCGATGCTGTACTGGCGCGCGTGGTGCGGGCGCCCCGAGGCATCCGTGCCCGGCGGCACGATGCCGACCGACTGGCCTTCCAGCACCGGGAACGGCATGCTGCCGAAGTCCAGCACGATGTGGTGGGTGTCGTTCTCGTACCCCGCCTCGGTGACGCTGACGTTGCCCGCCACGGTCGCCGTGGTGGGCGCCTTCGGGCCGTAGAGGTTTGTGTAGGCGTGCGCGGCCGACCAGGGCGGGAGCGTCGAGCCCCAGGAGGCGCTCGTGAAGGCCTGGTCCATGCCCGCTGCGGCCGCCGCAGGCGCGGCTGCGGGCGTGGCCTCGGCCAGCGCGACACCCTCTTCCAGCGCCAGTTGCCCGGGCGGCAGTTCGGCGGGCAGTTCCTCCCAGCCGAGCTGTTCGTCCAGCGTGTAGGCGCGCACCACCGGCACCGTGCGCCAGTTGTCGATCGAGCCCGTGGGGCACGGCGAGATGCAGGCCATGCAGAAGTTGCACTTGCCCGCATCGACGACGTAGTTGGTGTCGTCGTGCGTGATGGCGCCCACCGGACAGGTGGCTTCGCAGGTATTGCAGCGGATGCAGATCTCGGGGTCGATCAGGTGCTGCTTCAGCAGCCCGTTGACGGCCATGTCCATGTGGAATCTCCTGGTAGTTCACCCGAGCGAAGGGGGCCCGCAGGCCCCCTGTTTTACCCCGGTGACGATTGCGTCAGTTGAAGCGCACGTACTCGAAGTCGACCGGCTGGCGGTTGATGCCCATGACCGGCGGCGCGATCCAGTTCGCGAACTGGCCCGGCTCGACCACGCGGCCCATCAGGCTGGCCACGAAGGCGCGGTCGCCGCCGCTCGGCAGCCAGTGGTCGACGTTGGCCTTCCACTCGGCATCCGACACCACGCGGCCGTCCGGCGAAACCTTGACGCCCGACAGCGCGCCGATGTTGCGGTGGAAGGCCTTGTGCGGCACGCTCAGGCGGTTGGGAATGCCGGCCTTCTCGAGCACCTTGTTCCAGCGGTTCACGCCGGAGACGGAGTCCTTGATGTAGTCGTCGCGCAGCACTTCGTTCAGCGCGTTGAGCATCGGCACTTCCTTTTCCACCAGCTGGCCGTTGCGGGCCTCCAGGACCTTGTAGGTCTGGCCCTTCAGTACATGGTCGTCGGCGCGCTTGCCTTCCTCGAACCGGCCCTTCAAGCCGGAGCTGTAGAAGATGGCGGCGTTGCTCGATTCATCGGCGCCGAAGAGGTCGATCGTGACGCTGAAGTGGAAGTTGATGTAGCGCTGCACGGTCGGCAGGTCGATGACGCCGGCGGCACGTAGCACGCCCACGTCGTCGGTCTTCAGCTCGTTCATCTTCTGCGCGGTGCGCTGGATGACGCGGCTGATGCCGGACTCGCCCACGAACATGTGGTGCGCTTCCTCGGTCAGCATGAACTTGGTCGTGCGGGCCAGCGGGTCGAACGCGCTCTCGGCCAGCGCGCAGAGCTGGTACTTGCCGTCGCGGTCGGTGAAGTAGGTGAACATGAAGAAGCTCAGCCAGTCCGGCGTGGCTTCGTTGAAGGCGCCCAGGATGCGCGGGTTGTTCTCGTCTCCGCTGCGGCGCTCGAGCAGCGCCTCGGCTTCTTCACGGCCGTCGCGGCCGAAGTGCTTGTGCAGCAGGTAGACCATCGCCCACAGGTGGCGGCCTTCCTCGACGTTGATCTGGAAGAGGTTGCGCAGGTCGTACATGCTGGGCGCGGTCAGGCCCAGGTGGCGCTGCTGCTCCACCGACGCCGGCTCGGTGTCGCCCTGCGTGACGATGATGCGGCGCAGGTTGGCGCGGTGCTCGCCGGGCACGTCCTGCCAGGCCTTCTCGCCCTTGTGGTCGCCGAAGTGGATGGTGCGGTCGGCTTCACCGGGGTTCAGGAAGATGCCCCAGCGGTAGTCGCGCATCTTGACGTGGCCGAACTGCGCCCAGCCCTGCGGGTCGACGCTGACGGCGGTACGCAGGTACACGTCCATGTCGGTCGAGCCCTCGGGGCCCATGTCGTCCCACCAGTTGATGAAGTTGGGCTGCCACTGCTCAAGCGCGCGCTGGAGCGTGCGGTCGCCGCCCAGATCGACGTTGTTGGGGATCTTCTCGCTGTAGTTGATGCTGGACATGTCGTACTGCTCCTGTTGATCTTTAGACGCGATTCCAATCGAAGCCGGCCTTCTGGCCGGTACCGTAGACCTTGAGCGCACCCTTTTCGCCGACGGCGTTGGGGCGCTGGAAGATCCAGTTCTGCCAGGCGGTCAGCCGGCCGAAGATGCGGGTGACCATGTTCTCGGGGCCGTTGAAGCGCAGGTTGGCCTCGAGGCCGGTGAGCGCGTCCGGCGACATCGCCACGCGCTCCTCGATCGCGATGCGCACCTCGTCGGCCCAGTCGATGTCGTCCGGGTTGGCGGTGACGAGCCCGATCGCGAAGGCGGCGTCGGCGTCGAGCGCCTGGCCGGCCTGGGCGCGCACGGCTTCCAGCGCCGGCGCTTCCTCGTAGAAGCGGCGCGCCAGGCGGCTCTGGCCGGTGGCCATGGGGTAACTGCCGAAGTTGCGCTCGCCGACGGTGATCTTCGGGGCGCGGGCGGCGTCGTCCGGCAGCGCCAGGTGGTAGCTGCGGTCGCAGGCCAGGGCCAGCTCCAGGAAGGTGCCGGCGAAGCAGGAGCCGGGTTCGATCAGCGCGAACAGGCTGCGCGAGGAGACATCCAGGCGGCTGAAGGTGCGGCGCAGCAGGCCGGTGGTCTCGCGCACCAGCCAGTGGTCGCTGAACTTCGCGAGCGTCTCGTCCATCGCCAGGACTGCGGCGGCGTCGCCCTCGGTCCTGATCAGCCAGGTGCCGATCTCGGGCTCGTTCGTGCGCATCTCGAGGATGGCGTCGTCGAGCTCGCGGCCCATCTGCAGCGGGTACCAGGCGGCCCCGGCGGCGGCGATGGCGACAGCGTCGGCCGGCTGCGTGCCGGTGGGGGCCTTCACGGTCAGGCTCGCGGTGCGGCGGGTGCGATCGATCTCGACAGTGACGTGCGTGTACCGCAGCGCATCGGCCTCGATGGTCTTGCTCAGGGCCGGCAGCGCCACGCCCTGCCCTTCGCTCGGCCGGTGGCTGCCGGCGGCGAGCTGCATCGCACGCTCCTGCACGGCCTGCGCGAACACGGCGGGCTTGGCCACGGCGTCCACGAGGCGCCAGTCCTTGGCCTTCTGGCCACGGACGCCTTCGACGCTGGTGCAGAAGATGTCGGCCAGGTCATGGCGCACGTGGCGCTTGTCGGTCACGCGGGTCAGGCCGCCGGTGCCGGGCAGCACGCCGAGCAGCGGCACCTCGGGCAGGCTGACGGCGCTGCTGCGGTCGTCCACCAGGATGATCTCGTCGCAGGCCAGGGCCAGTTCGTAGCCGCCGCCGGCGCAGGCGCCGTTGACCGCGGCCACGAACTTCAGGCCGCTGTGGGCGGAGGAGTCCTCGATGCCGTTGCGGGTCTCGTTGGTGAACTTGCAGAAGTTCACCTTCCAGGCGTGGCTGGAGACGCCCAGCATGAAGATGTTCGCGCCCGAGCAGAAGACCTTGTCCTTCAGGCTCGTGACCACCACGCTCTTCACCTCGGGGTGCTCGAAGCGGATGCGGTTGAGCGCGTCGTGCAGCTCGATGTCCACGCCCAGGTCGTAGCTGTTGAGCTTGAGCTTGTAGCCGGGGCGCAGGCCGCCCGTCTCGTCGATGTCGATGGCCAGCGTGGCGATGGCGCCGTCGAACTTCAGCTTCCAGTGGCGGTAGCGGGAGGGTTCGGTCTGGTAATCGACGCGGGTGGGGGTGCTCATCGCGGGTCTCCGGCGGTAAGGCGCAGAATAGTGCGCGCCTTGGTGGTCAGTGATTGCACTTTAGTGCATGTTTTGGCCGGCGTCAAGCATGCACTCCACTTCATGTACTGCCTTTCTCAGACTGGAAGCTGCAGGGACTGGCGCACCTGCTGGCGCAGGATCTGGAAGCTGGGTTCCAGGGCCTGCGCACTGGTGTCCACCGTGAGATCGGCCTTGGAATAGAACGCAGCCCGCCCGGACAGGATGCGCCGCAGGTCGTCCATGGCCTCGCGGCTGGCGGCCATGGGGCGCAGGTCGCCCTGAGCGGCCACCCGGGCCATGTGCTGCTCGGGTTCGGCCTTGAGCCACACGGTGGTGCAGTGCGCCAGCAGCTGATTGAAGGTGGCGGCATCCGACACCAGGCCGCCCGGCGTGGCGATGACGGCCTCGGGGTAGATCTGGATCGCCTCCTCCAGCGCGCGCCGCTCGTAGCGCCGGTAGGCGTTCATGCCGTACAGCGCCTGGATCTCGCTGATGCTGCAGCCGGCGAACTTCTCGATCTCCCGGCTCAGCTCGACGAACGGGTACTCCAGGTCGTCGGCCAGCATCTGCCCGAGCGTGGACTTGCCCGCCCCGCGCAGGCCGATCAGCGCGATGCGCTGGCTGCGCGCGGCGTTCCCGCCGCCGGTGCCGAACAGTTCGCCCAGCGCCACGCGCGCGCGGCGCAACTCGCCCTCCTGGCGGTGCTCGAGCAGTTCGCGGATCAGCAGCCACTCCGGCGATGCGGTGGTGAAGTCGCCCAGCAGTTCGGCCAGCGAGCACTGCAGCGCGCCCGCCACCTGCAGCAGCACCAGGATGGACGCATTGCCGATGCCGTATTCCAGGTTGGCGAGGTGCCGCTCGGAGACATCGGCCGCCACCGCCACCGCCTTGCGCGTCAGGCCGCGCCGCGCGCGCAGGTTGCGCACGCGCTCGCCCAGCGCCACCAGGAAGGGGTTCTTCTCGTCGGCCTCGGGCGCCTCTTCCCCTGGGGATTTCCCGGGGACATGAACTATAGTGCTTGACATGGGTTGCTGCGTTCCCTATCGTCCTTGACATGCACCATACTGCATCCTGCTGGTGCGCGCAAGGACGACATCGCCATGACAGAAGCCGAGTTCCGGGCCCATCTGGCCGCTTTCACCGCCCCGCTGGCCGGACGCGCGCTGGACGCCGGGCTTGACGCCTGGCTGAACGCCGAGCACGGCCCGGCGAGCGAGAGCTACCGCACGCTGAAGGCCGGGTGCGAGGCGGGCGTGGCTGCAGGCTGGCTATGCCAGCGCGAGGGTGGCGGCATCCGGTACGGCCGGGTCTTCAAGCCAGCGGACGACCTGCACGGGTTCTCGGTGGATGTGGTCGACATGACGGACATCGCCGGCCCGCACCACGTGCATCCGCAAGGCGAGATCGACCTCATCATGCCGATCGAGGGCGATGCCCGGTTCGACGGCCGCCCCGCGGGCTGGCTGGTCTGCCCGCCCGGCAGCGCGCACCGCCCCACCGTCACCCAGGGCCGGGCCCTGGTGCTGTACCTGCTGCCTGCAGGGCAGATCGAGTTCACCAGGTGATCGCCATGACCACGCCCACATCCACGCCCACGCCAGTTGGCGTCCCGCCCGAGCAGTTCAACATCGCCGCGCACCTGATGGCGGTCAACGCCGGCCGCCCCACCAAGGCGGCCTTCATCGACGAGCAGGGTGCGCTCAGCTACGGCGCGCTCGAAGAACGCGCGCGCCGCCTGGCCGCCGGCCTGCGCAGCCTCGGCCTGCGGCGCGAGGAGCGCGTTCTGCTGCTGATGCTCGACGGCAACGACTGGCCCGTGAGCTTCCTGGGCGCCATGTACGCGGGCGTGGTGCCGGTGGCCGTGAACACGCTGCTGACCGCCGATGACTACGCCTACATGCTGGAGCACTCGCGCGCGCAGGCAGTGCTGGTCTCGGGCGCGCTGCTGCCCGCGCTGAACAGCGCCCTGGTGAAGGCCGACCACGAGGTCGAGAAGGTCATCGTCTCGCGCCCGGTCGCGCCGCTGCACCCGGCCGAAGTGGATTTCGAAGCCTTCCTGCAGGCGCACGCGCCGCAGGCCCGGCCCGCCGCCACCGGCGCCGACGACCCGGCCTTCTGGCTGTATTCCTCCGGCTCCACCGGCCGCCCGAAAGGCACGGTGCACTCGCACGCCAACCCCTACTGGACCGCGGAGCTGTACGGCAAGGGGGTTCTGAAGCTGCGCGAGGACGATGTCTGCTTCTCGGCCGCCAAGCTCTTCTTCGCCTACGGCCTGGGCAACGCCCTCACGTTCCCGATGAGCGTCGGCGCCACCACGCTGCTGATGGGCGAGCGCCCCACCCCGGACGCGGTGTTCAAGCGCTGGACGGGCAGCCCGAAGCCCACGGTCTTCTACGGCGCGCCCACGGGCTTTGCCGGCATGCTGGCCCACCCGAACCTTCCCGCGCGCGACGCCGTGTCGCTGCGGCTGGTGTCGTCCGCCGGCGAAGCCCTGCCCGCCGAGCTTGGCGAGAAGTTCCAGCGCCACTTCGGCATCGACATCGTCGACGGCATCGGCTCGACCGAGATGCTGCACATCTTCCTGTCGAACACGCCCGAGCGCGTGCGCTACGGCACCACCGGCTGGCCGGTGCCCGGCTACGAAGTGCAGCTGCGCGGCGACGACGGCCAGGCCGTGCCCGACGGCGAACCCGGCGACCTCTACATCCACGGCCCCTCGGCCGCGATGATGTACTGGGGCAACCGCGCCAAGACGCGCGACACCTTCCAGGGCGGCTGGACGAAGAGCGGCGACAAGTACATCCGCAACGCCGATGGCAGCTACACCTACGGCGGCCGCAGTGACGACATGCTCAAGGTCAGCGGCATCTACGTGAGCCCCTTCGAGGTGGAAGCGACCCTGGTGCAGCACCCGGCCGTGCTGGAGGCCGCCGTCATCGGCGTGCAGGATGCCGAGGGCCTGACCAAGACCAAGGCCTTCGTGGTCCTGAAGACCGGCGGCGAGGCCACCGAGGCCGAACTGAAGGCCTTCGTGAAGGACAAGCTGGCGCCCTACAAGTACCCGCGCCAGATCGAGTTCGTGGCCGACCTGCCCAAGACGGCCACCGGCAAGATCCAGCGCTTCAAGCTGCGCGACCGCGAGTCGGGCGCAGCGTGAGCGAGTCCGTCGAGATCGACTGGGACGGTCGCCGCGTCCGCATCGAGCATCGCTGGGTCGAAGGGCCGGCTTCCGCGCCGCTGCTCGTGTTCCTGCACGAGGGCCTGGGTTCGGTGGCGATGTGGAAGGATTTCCCGGACCGCCTGTGCGCGGCCTGCGGCGTGCGCGGCCTCGTGTACTCGCGCCCCGGCTACGGCCGCAGCACGCCGCGCCCGCCGGAGCGCCCGCTGGCGCCCGACTTCATGCACCGCCAGGCGCACGAGGTGCTGCCGGCGCTGCTTGTCGCGCTGGGCGTGAGCGAGCCGCCGGTGCTCATCGGCCACAGCGACGGCGGCTCCATCGCGCTGCTGTTCGCGGCGCGCTTCCCGCAGGCGCTGCGCGGCCTGATCGTGATGGCGCCGCACATCTTCGTGGAGCCGCTGTCGGTGGCCAGCATCCGCGAAGCGCGCAGCGCCTGGGAGCAGACCGACCTGCCCCGCAGGCTGGCGCGGTACCACGACGACGTCGAATCGGTCTTCCGCGGCTGGAACGACATCTGGCTGCAGCCCGAGTTCGAGGCCTGGAACATCGAGGCCGAGATCAAGGCCATCGCCTGCCCGGTTCTGGCGCTCCAGGGCGTGGACGACGAATACGGCACGCTGGGGCAGATCCGCGGCATCGCACAGGGCGTACCGCAGACGAAGCTGGTTGAACTGCCCGCCTGCGGCCATTCGCCGCACCGGGATCAACCCGAAGCCGTCATCGCCGCCGTTGGCGACTTTCTCAAATTGCTTTAGAGTTAAAGCAATTCACCGACACGCCATGGACGCCGCCACCTTCCTCATCCAGTGCCTGAACTCGCTTCAGTACGGGCTTCTGCTGTTCCTGGTGGCCTCCGGGCTGACGCTGATCTTCGGGATCATGGGCGTCATCAACCTGGCCCACGGCAGTTTCTACATGATCGGCGCCTACATGGCCTACGGCCTGGCGCCACTGGTCGGCGGCGGTTTCTTCGTCACGCTGGGCGTGGGGCTGGTGCTGTCCATCGTGCTCGGGTACATGCTCGAGTGGGTGTTCTTCAGCTACCTGTACGAGCGCGAGCACCTGCAGCAGGTGCTCATGACCTACGGGCTGATCCTCGTGTTCGAGGAGATCCGCAGCCTGCTGGTGGGCGACGACGTGCACGGCGTGCAGGCGCCCGAATTCCTGTCGGGCAGCATCGCGCTGGGCGATGTCATGACCTACCCCGTCTACCGGCTCTTCATCTCCGGCGTGTGCCTGGCGCTGGCGCTGGGCATGTACCTGGTGTTCACGCGCACCCGGCTCGGCATGACCATCCGCGCCGGCAGCACCAACCGCGAGATGGTGCAGTCGCTGGGCGTGGACATCAAGTTCCTGTATCGCATCGTGTTCGCCGCGGGCGTGGCCATCGCAGTTTTCGCCGGGATGATCGCCTCGCCGGTCTCGTCGGTGTACCCCGGCATGGGCAACTCGGTGCTGATCATCTGCTTCGTGGTGGTGGTCATCGGCGGCATCGGCTCCATCCGCGGCGCGCTGGTGGCGGCGCTGCTCATCGGCACCGTGGACACCTTCGGCAAGGTGCTGCTGCCGCAGGCGGCGGGCGTGCTGGTGTACGTGCTGATGGCGCTGATCCTGCTCTGGAAGCCCGACGGCCTGTTCAAGGCGGGATGAAGCCCATGCAACGCTACGCCCTGCCCCTCTTCGGCCTGCTGCTGCTGGCGCTGTACCCGCTCGTGGGCGGCAACTACGGCACCGACCTCGTCGCGAAGATCATGATCTTCGCCATCTTCGCGCTCAGCCTCGAACTGCTGGTGGGCAGCACGGGGCTCGTGTGCTTCGGCCACGCGGCGCTGTTCGGCATCGGGGCCTACGCCGCCGTGCTGCTGGCGCCCGAGAGCGAACCCGCCGCGCTGTGGTGGATCATCCCGGCGGCGGTGGGCGCATCTGCGGCCTATGCGCTCTTCATGGGCGCGCTCTCGCTGCGCACCAAGGGCGTGTACTTCATCATGGTCACGCTGGCCTTCGCGCAGATGGCCTATTTCGTGATCCACGACACCCCGCTCGGCGGCGGCACCGACGGCATCTATCTCTATGTCAAGCCGGTGCTGGCCGTGGGCGATGCGGTGCTGATCGACCTCGACAAGCCTGCGGTGTTCTACGGCTTCACACTGGCGAGCCTGGTGGCGGTGTACGCGCTGCTGGCGCTGATCCTGCGCTCGCGCTTCGGCCGCGCGCTGGCCGGCATCAAGGCCAACGAGCAGCGCATGCGCGCCACCGGCTTCTCCACCTACCCCTACAAGCTCGCGGCCTTCGTGATCTCGGGCGCGCTGGCGGGCTACGCCGGATTCCTGTTCGCGGTGAAGGACGGTTTCGTGAACCCCGAACTGCTGAGCTGGCACCTGTCCGGCTCGGTTCTGATCATGATCATCCTGGGCGGCCTCGGCCACCTGCGCGGGGCGGTGCTGGGCGCCTTCGCCTACGCGCTGCTGCAGGAGTTCTTCAAGTCCGAGGCCATCTTCGGCGCCTTCGCCAAGCACTGGCACCTGGGCCTGGGCCTGACCATCATCCTGAGCGTCGCGCTCTTGCCCAACGGCCTGATCGGCCTGCTGCAGAGGAAGCCGAAATGAGCGAAGTGCTCCTGCGCGGCATGGGCCTCACGCGCCGCTGGGGCGGCCTGGTGGCGGTGGACGCCGTCTCGCTGGACCTGGTGCGCGGCGCCGTGCACGCCGTCATCGGCACCAACGGCGCCGGCAAGTCCACGCTGATCAACCTGCTGTCGGGCGAGATCGCGCCCTCGGCCGGCCGGGTGGAACTGCTGGGCCAGGACGTGACGGACTGGACGCAGCCACGCCGCGCCCGGGCGGGCCTGGGCCGCAGCTACCAGCGCAACACCATCTACCCGGGCTTCACGGTGGCCGAGAACTGCCGGCTCGCCGCGCAGGCACGGCACCAGCGCGCCTGGCGCTTCTGGCAGGACGCACAGGCCTGCCCCGAGAGCACCGCCGCCGCCGATGCAGCCCTGCAGCGCGTGGGCCTGCAGGCCGAGCGCGACCGGCCGGCCGGGCTGCTGTCGCACGGCGGCAAGCGCCAGCTCGAGATCGCGATGTGCCTGGCCACCGAGCCCGAGGTGCTGCTGCTCGACGAGCCGCTGGCCGGCATGGGCGCCGAGGAGACTGACCGCATGCTCGCGCTGCTGGACACCCTGCGCGCCGGCCACGCCATCCTGCTGGTGGAGCACGACATGGACGCCGTCTTCCGCATCGCCGACCGCATCACGGTGATGGTCAACGGCGCCGTGATCGCGTCGGATACGCCGGCTGCGGTGCGCTCGAACCCTGAAGTGCAGGCCGCCTACCTGGGAGACCACGCATGAGCGGCAACGCAGGCGCAAGCCACGGCGAGATCCTGCTCGACGCGCGCGGCATCCAGGCCTGGTACGGCTCCAGCCACATCCTGCACGGCATCGACCTGCAGATCGGGCGCGGCCAGACGGTCGGCCTGCTCGGCCGCAACGGCATGGGCAAGTCGACGCTGATCCGGTCGCTGCTGGGCCACGTGGCGCAGCGCCAGGGTCAGATCACGCTCTTCGGCCAGGAACGATCGCGCGCGAAGCCGCACGAGATGGCGCAGGCCGGCGTGGCCTACGTGCCCGAGGGGCGCGGCATCTTCCCGAACCTTTCGGTGCGCGAGAACCTGATCATGGCGGCGCGCCCCGGCCCCAGCGGCCGCAAGGACTGGCCGCTGGAGCGCGTACTGCAGACCTTCCCCCGCCTGACCGAACGCTTCGGCAACCTTGGCGGCCAGCTCAGCGGCGGCGAGCAGCAGATGCTGTCCATCGGCCGCGCGCTGATGACGCACCCCGAGATCATCATCCTCGACGAAGCCACCGAAGGCTTGGCGCCGCTGATCGTGGCCGAGATCTGGCGCGTCATCGGCGAGATCCGCGCCAGCGGGATCGCCACGCTGATCGTCGACCGCGACTGGAAGCGCGTGCTGGCCCGCGCCGACCGCGCCCTCGTGCTGCAGAAGGGCCAGGTCGTGCTGCAAGGCAACGCCGACGACGTGGCCTCGATGCCCGAGCTTGCGGGCTACCTGGGCGTCTGAACTACAGTCGAGCCGTGAACCGCTGGCTCGTCATGCTCGTCTGGCTGCTGACGCTGGCCCTGCCGCTGCAGGGGCTGGCTGCTTCCATGCGCCTGAGCTGCCATGCGGCCCCGGTTCCTGCGATGCCGGCATCGGACGAAGCCACGCCCTGCCATCAGGCCGAGGCGCACCCGACGGCGGCCGCCACCGGCGAAGCCGAGGCGGCTCGAACAGGCGCCACGGGCCCCGCAAACCATGCCGGCTGCATCGCCTGCGCCGCCTGCCACGGCGTTGCCGCCGCCCTGCCGGCACCGGTGACCCTGCCCAGCGCCGAAGCGCCTTCCGTTGCCCCTGACTCGCGCGTGCCCAGCGCCGCCCTGCCCTACATCACCGACGGCCCTGACCGGCCGCCTCGAAGCCTCGACGCCTGACCGCCACCCGGCGCACGAGCGCCGGCCTGCCTGGGCCCCGCCCGGGAAGCGTTCCGTCGAGGATCGACCATGCACTGCCTCTTTCGCCACGGCCTGTACGCCGCGGCCTTCGCCGCCCTGAATGCGGGCGCGCAACCGTCCGCCGCGTCTGCCATGACACCGGCCGTCAAATCGGCCGCCACACCGGCCGTCGCCCCGGCTGCCACACAGCCGCAAGCGCCTGCAGCGTCACCGGCCCCGGCAGCACCAGCCGCCCAGGCCGCACGCCGGCCCGACCCCACGGACGCTTCCGTGGCCGTGCCCGCCACGCCGCACCGCACGGCACTGACAGGGTATCGCCGGCTCACCGACGACGCGCCGCGCGCCTGGCGCGAATCCAACGAGACCGTCGCGCGCATCGGCGGCTGGCGCACCTATCTGCGCGAAGCCCAGGCGCCGGACCCCAAGGCCAGCGAGGTGGGACGATGAGAGCGCTGCTCCCCCTGGCCGCCGCCCTGACCCTGGCCGGCT
The DNA here is from genome assembly GCA_903938815.1 of uncultured beta proteobacterium. Classification (GTDB taxonomy): domain Bacteria; phylum Pseudomonadota; class Gammaproteobacteria; order Burkholderiales; family Burkholderiaceae_C; genus Rubrivivax. The sequence continues at coordinate 5,744 of CAJAES010000041.1, read as the reverse complement.
GCGCCAGCCTCAGCCCGGACGGCGGCTTCGGCCCGGTGCAGCAGGCCGTGCGGCAACACGTCGGCGCCGAGCTGCGCTGGGCACGGGACGACGCCGCGCGCGACGCCATCGACCGCCGCGTGGCCGAACTGCTGGCCCAGCCGCTGGACGCGGCCTCGGCGGTGCAGTTGGCGCTGCTGACCCACCGCGGTCTGCAGGCACGCTTCGCCGAACTCGGCATCGCTGAGGCGGAGTTCGTCATGGCCTCGCGGCTGCCGAACCCGGGTTTCGGCTTCGGGCGCACGATGAAGGGCGACGAACGCGAGATCGAGCGCAGCCTGCACCTGAACCTGACACGCTGGCTGCTGACGCCCTGGTTGGGCGAGCAGGCGGGCCGGCAGCTCGAGCAGACCCGGCGGGCACTGATCCAGGCCGTGCTGGACCACGCGGGCCAGACGCGCAAGGCCTGGGTGGAGGCCGTCGCGGCGGAACAGTTCGTGAAGTACATGGGCCAGGTGATGCAGGCCGCCGAAGCCAGCGCCGAACTGGCGCGGCGCATGCAGCAGGTCGGCAACTTCTCGAAATTGCAGCGCGCGCGCGAGCAGGCCTTCTATGCGGACGCAGCACTCAACGTGGCGCGTGCCGAACAGCAGCAGCGCGCCGCGCGCGAGCGCCTCACGCGCCTGCTGGGCCTGTGGGGCGGGCAGACGGCGTTCCGGCTGCCTGAACGCCTGCCGGACCTGCCCGCGAGCCTGCCCGAGCGTCCGGACATCGAACGCGAGGGCCTCGCGCAGCGGCTCGATGTGCAGGCCGCGCGCCTGGCCGTCGAGCACACCGCCATCAGCCTGGGCATGGTGCGCAGCACGCGGCTCATCGGCAACGTCGACCTGGGCCTGGCCTACAACGGCTCGAATGAAGCGCCGGTGCAGCGCGGCTGGGAGATCGGCTTCGAGCTGCCGATCTTCGACTGGGGCGGCCCGCGCACGGCACGCGCCGAGCAGGCCTGGCGCCAGGCCCTGGACCGCGCAGCCGAACTCGCCATCGATGCCCGCTCCGAGATCCGCGAGGCCGACGGCCAGCGGCGCAGCGCCTTGCACATCGCGCGCCACCACCGCGAGGAGATCGTGCCGCTGCGCGCCCGCATCGCCGAGGAAAACCTGCTGCGCTACAACGGCATGCTCATCGGCGTGTTCGAACTGCTCGCCGACGCGCGCGCGCAGATCGCGAGCGTCAATGCAGCCATCGACGCCGAGCGCGACTTCTGGCTCGCCGATGCCGACCTGCAGATGGCCCTGGTCGGCAAGGCCCGGCCGAGCGCCCTCGCCGGCCCGAGCGGACCCGCAGCCGCCGGCGGCGACCCCCACTGAAGCCCCCCGAGGAACAGACCATGCTCTCCCGCAGAATCTTCATGGGCGCCGGTGCAGCCGTCGCCACGGCCGCCGTCAGCAAGGTGGCGATGTCCGCGCTGCCCGAACCCGTCATCCAGACGAAGCCCGACACCATGCCGCCGCTGATGCCGGCCACCGGCCGGCCCTACAACCCGGTCGTCACGCTCAACGGCTGGACCCTGCCCTGGCGCATGAAGGACGGCGTCAAGGAATTCCACCTCGTGGCCGAGCCCGTGGTGCGCGAGATGGCCCCCGGCTTCAACGCGCACCTGTGGGGCTACAACGGGCAGAGCCCGGGCCCGACCATCGAGGTGGTGGAAGGCGACCGCGTGCGCATCTTCGTGACCAACAAGCTGGGTGAGCTCACCAGCGTGCACTGGCACGGCCAACGCCTGCCCAACGGCATGGACGGCGTCACCGGGCTCACGCAGCCCGGCATCCCGCCGGGCAAGACCTTCGTCTACGAGTTCGTGGCGCGCCGGCCCGGCACCTTCATGTACCACCCGCATGCCGACGAAATGGTGCAGATGGCCATGGGCATGATGGGTTTCTGGATCACGCACCCGAAGCTCGACAAGGGCGCCCGGCACCCGCTGATCGACGAGGTCGACCGGGACTTCTGCTTCCTGCTGAACGCCTTCGACATCGAGCCCGGCAGCGCCACACCCAAGGTGATGACGATGCTCGACTTCAACCTCTGGGGCTGGAACAGCCGCATCTACCCCGGCATCGACAGCCTGCACGTGCGCCTGAACGACAAGGTGCGGCTGCGCGTGGGCAACCTGACGATGACCAACCACCCCATCCACCTGCACGGCCACGAGTTCGTGGTCAGCGGCACCGACGGCGGCCCCACGCCGAAGAGCTCGCGCTGGCCGGAGGTCACAGCCGACATCGCGGTGGGGCAGATGCGGCAGCTGGACTTCCTGGCCGACGAGGAAGGCGACTGGGCCTTCCACTGCCACAAGAGCCACCACACGATGAACGCGATGGGCCACGGCGTGCCCACGATGATCGGCGTGGACCACACCGACGTGGCGCGCAAGATCACGCGGCTGGTGCCCGACTACATGGTCATGGGCGAGCGCGGCATGAAGGACATGACCGAGATGGAGATGCCGCTCCCCGACAACACCGCGCCCATGATGGCGGGCACCGGGCCCTTCGGCGCCATCGGCATGGGCGGCATGTTCAGCGTGCTCAAGGTGCGGCGCGAGCAGAAGCCCGGCGACTACAGCGACCCCGGCTGGTTCCGGCACCCGCCGGGAACCGTGGCCTACGAATTCACCGGCGCGCTGCCCGAGCCCGCGCGCCCGGCACCCGCACCCGCCGCCGCCGTGGAAGTGAAGGCGCGCAAGCCTGCCGGCGGCCACGGCAACCATCATTGAAGGTTCGAGCATGAAGAGACGTTCATTGACGCTGGCCGCGTTCATCGCCTGCCTGACACCGCTGGCCGCACGCGCCCACGGCCCGAAGCCGCATGCCGCCGGGCCCGTGGTCAAGGAGCAGAAGGACTGGGGCATCGCTGGCGACGCCAAGGCGGTGCGGCGGACCGTGGAGGTGCAGATGTCCGACGCCATGCGCTTCACGCCGGAGCGCCTGAGCGTGAAGCTCGGCGAGACCGTGCGCTTTCGCGTTCGCAACGAAGGCCGGGTGATGCACGAGTTCGTGATCGGCACCCTGCAGGAGAACGCGCGCCACGCCGAACTGATGGTGAAGTTTCCCGACATGGAACACGACGAGCCGTACATGGCCCACGTGCCCCCCGGCCAGACCGGCGAGATCATCTGGACCTTCAACCGCGCGGGCCGATTCGAGTTCGCCTGCCTGATCGCCGGCCACTACCAGGGCGGCATGAAGGGCGTCATCACCGTGGAGAAGTGATGAGACGTCGCTGATGTCGGGGGGTGGTCGCGAATGGCCAATGACGGCCGATGACGGCCACCGATCCCGGCGCGCCGATGAAGACCCGAGTCGGCCCGGCGTCGAGCAACTGCATCGTCTGCGCGCGGCTTGCGGCTTGCGGCGTGCGGCGTGCGGCGTGCGGCTACAGTGTCCGGATGAGCGAAGACTTCAGCGTGGATGCCTACACCCCGAAGCAGATGGCAGCGCGGCTCGAGCAGTTCAGCGTCGCGAAAGCCGCATTGCCCTTGCTGCCACTGGCGCTGCTGGGCGTGCTGGCGGGTGCCTTCATCGGCCTCGGCTCGCTGCTCTTCGCGCTGGTGGCCAGCGATGCGAGCCTCGGGTTTGCCGCCAGCCGTTTCCTGGGCGGGCTCGTGTTCTCGCTCGGGCTGATCCTGGTGGTGGTGGCGGGCGCCGAGCTCTTCACGGGCAACAACCTGCTGGCCATGGCCTGGGCCGATGGGCGCGTCTCGACAGGGCAGGTGCTGCGCAACTGGGGCGTGGTCTGCGTAGCCAACTTCGTGGGCGCGTCGGGGCTGGCGCTGCTGGTGTTCTGGTCGGGCCACACGGCCATGAACGGCGGCGCCGTGGGCGAGGCGGTGCTGCGCATTGCGAGCGCCAAACTGGCGCTACCCTGGCACGAGGCGCTGCTGCGCGGCGTGCTGTGCAACCTGCTGGTGTGCATGGCGGTCTGGATGACGCTGGCCGGCCGCAGCGTCACCGACAAGCTGCTGGCCATCGTCTTCCCGATCACCGGCTTCGTGGCCGCGGGCTTCGAGCACAGCATCGCCAACATGTACTTCCTGCCGCTGGCCGCGCTGCTGGGCGCGCCCATCGGCGCCGCCGGGATGGCGGCCAACCTGGTGCCCGTGATCGCCGGCAACCTGATCGGCGGCAGCGTGCTGGTGGCGGGCGTGTACTGGGTGATCTACGTGCGGCCGGCGCGCTGATTCGCCTCAGCGCCCCGGCAGCATGCGGATCACCTGCCCCTCGGGGCCGCCCACCACGAGGTACAGCAGCCCGTCGGGTCCCTGGCGCACGTCGCGCAGGCGCAGGGCCTCGCGCGTGAGGAGCCGCTCTTCGCCGATGACCTTGTCGCCGTCGAGCGTCAGGCGCACCAGGGCCTGCCCGCGCAGCGCACCGACGAAGAGGCTGCCCTGCCAGCCGGGGTAGCGATCACTCGTCAGGAAGGCCATGCCGCTGGGCGCGATGGAGGTCGGAACCCAGTGCTTCAGTGGCTGCTCGAAGCCGGGCTTCGGCCCTTCCTCGCCGATGCGCGTGCCGATGCCGTAGTTGCGGCCGTAGGTCAGCAGCGGCCAGCCGTAGTTGAGCCCGGCACGCACGCGATTGACCTCGTCGCCGCCCTGCGGGCCATGCTCCACGGCCCACAGCTCGCCCGTGGCGGGGTTCAGCGCCGCGCCCTGCACGTTGCGGTGACCCAGGCTCCACAACTCGGGCGCCGCACCGGCGCGGCCAACGAAGGGGTTGTCGGCCGGCACGCGGCCGTCGGCCTCGATGCGGACGATCTTGCCCAGATGGTTGGCGGGCGACTGCGCGTCGTCCTTGCGCGAGAAGCGGTCGCCCAGGCCCACGAACAGACGGCCATCCCGCGCGAACACGAGGCGCGAGCCGCAGTGCAGGCTGCTGCTCACCTTGGGCAGTTGCCGGAAGATGACCTGCACGTCGGCCACGCGCTGGCCATCGAGCCGGCCGCGCGCCACGGCCACGCCGTTGCCACCCTCGCCGGCTTCGGCATAGGTCCAGTAGATCAGGCGGTTGTCGGCGAACTTCGGGTCCACGGCCACGTCGAGCAGGCCGCACTGGCCGCCCGCGTCGATGGCGGGCAGGCCGGCGAGTGGTTCACCCGCCTTGCCATCAGGCGCCAGCACGCGCAACCAGCCCTGTCGTTCGGTGACGAGCATGCGGCCGTCCGGCAGGAAGGCCAGCGCCCACGGTTCGACGAGGCCGCGCGTCAGGGTTTCGAGGCGGGTCTGCGCCAAGGCGGGCCATGCCAGCAAGGTCCAAAGCAGGAGGATCAGTGTCTTCATAGGCCGCGATGGTGCCTGCATTGCCTTGCCCCCACGGTTCGATCCGCCTTCCACACGCACGCCCGAAGTCGCCGTGCCTGGAACGCAGGTGCGCCGGTGCCTGCGTCGGGCGACGTTCGTGATGGCCCACGCAGGTTCGCATCCGGCTCTTTGCGGATGTTTGTCGCACCCCCGCCCGCACATCCCTTCGCAACCAGCATGGCGGGCAATCGGTCCGAACACCACAACCTCTCCCTGAGCGGCAGGCGGTGCGCGGGGCGGGCGCCATGTGGGGCGCCGAGCAGCACAGCCTCGAGGGGGGCGCGCGCAGCGCGCTTCGTCATCTGACTCGCCGCAGCTGTCCGAGCGCAGCGGGCGCAGCCCGCGTAGCGAGTTTTGCGGCGCCCCCTCGAGGCGAGCAGCGCAGGGTAGTCAGCCCGCAGGGCTG
>CAJAES010000040.1 GCA_903938815.1 uncultured beta proteobacterium | reverse complement strand
CGGGCTGGGCGCCACGCTGATCAACTGCTTCGTGCAGCCCGTGGGCGACAGCATCCGCGAACCCGAGGACGGCCACCCCGGCATCTACACCGCACTGGCGCAGGCCGCCGAGACCATGCGCCGCGGCGGCGGCGTGGGCTACGACTTCTCCCGCATCCGGCCGCAGGGCGCGGCGGTGTCCAGCACCGCGAGCCGCGCGTCCGGGCCCGTGAGCTACATGCGGGTCTTCGACCGCAGCTGCGAGACCGTGGAATCCGCCGGCGCGCGGCGCGGCGCGCAGATGGGCGTGCTGCGCTGCGACCACCCCGACGTCGAGGCCTTCGTCCACGCCAAGGACCACGGCGACCTGAAGAACTTCAACCTCTCGCTGGGCGTCACCGACGCCTTCATGCAGGCGGTGGTGGACGACACCGAGATCGAGCTCGTGCACAAGGCCGAGCCCGCCGCGCCGCTGAAGGCCGCGGGCGCCCACCGCCGCGCCGACGGCCTGTGGGTCTACCGCCGCGCGCCCGCGCGCGAGCTGTGGGACCAGGTCATGCGCGCCACCTACGACCACGCCGAACCGGGTGTGCTGTTCCTGGACCGCATCAACGCCGACAACAACCTCGGCTACTGCGAGACCATCGTCGCCACCAACCCCTGCGGCGAGCAGCCTCTGCCCGCGCACGGCTGCTGCTGCCTGGGCAGCATCGACCTCACGCGATTCGTGCAGGACCCGTTCGAGCCCGGCGCCCGCTTCGACGAAGCCGGCTTCGCCGAGGTCTGTGCGGTGGCCGTGCGCATGCTGGACAACGTGCTCGACGTGACCGTGTGGCCGCTGCAGGAGCAGCACGCCGAGGCCATGGCCAAGCGACGCGTGGGCCTCGGTTTCACGGGCCTGGGCGATGCGCTGGTGATGCTGAACCTGCGCTACGACACCGAGCCCGCGCGCGCCATGGCGCAACGCATCGCCGAGCGCATGCGCGATGCGGCCTATGGCGCATCGGCCGACCTGGCGCGCGAGCGCGGCGCCTTCCCGCTCTTCAACCGCGACCTCTACCTCAGCGGCGGGCGCTTCGCCAGCCGCCTGCCTGCGGCACTGAAGGAGAGGATCCGCGCGCAGGGCATCCGCAATTCACACCTGCTGTCGATCGCGCCCACCGGCACCATCAGCCTGGCCTTCGCGGACAACGCCAGCAACGGCATCGAGCCTGCCTTCAGCTGGACATACACGCGCAAGAAGCGCATGCCCGACGGCACCACGCGCGAGTACGCGGTGGAGGACCACGCCTGGCGCCTTTACCGCCACCTGCACGGCGCCGACGCGCCGCTGACGCCCGCTTTCGTGACCGCGCTGGAGATGAGCGCGCAGGCCCACGCCGCGATGGTGTCGGCCGTGGCGCCCTTCATCGACACCGCGATCAGCAAGACCGTCAACGTGCCGGCCGACTACCCCTATGCAGACTTCCGCGACCTGTACGTGCAGGCCTGGCGCGGCGGCCTGAAGGGCCTGGCCACCTATCGGCCCAACAGCGTGCTGGGCTCGGTGCTGAGCACCACGCCCACGGCCGCCCCCGCGCTGAAGGTGCCCGAGCCCGGGCACGCCGACCAGCGCCTGCGCCTGGACAAGCTGCCCGCCCCCGTGCTGGCCAGCCTGCGCTGGCCCGGCCGGCCCGAGATGCCCGGCGGCAACGGCGCCTGGACGTACATGATCCAGCACCCCTTCGGCGACTTCGCGCTCTTCGTGGGCGAGCTCCCTGGCGACGAGGGCGGGCCCGCCAAGCCCTTCGAGGTGTGGGTGAACGGCGCCGAACAGCCGCGCGGCCTGGGCGCGCTGGCCAAGACCCTGTCGATGGACCTGCGCGCCGACGACGCAGCCTGGCTGCAGCTCAAGCTCGACGCACTGGCCACCGTGGCCGAAGAGCGCGCCTTCGAGATGCCCTTCCCGCCCGACGGCGCGCGCCGGCTGTTCCCCGGCGTGGTGGCGGCCACGGCGGCCGTGATCCGCTGGCGCTGCGAGCAGTTGCGCGCACTGCCCGACGCCGCCCACCCGCGGCCCACGCCCGTGCTGGACGCCATGTTCAGCCGCGAGGAGCCGCGCACCGGCACCTCGGGCACGCTGGCCTGGGCGGTGGACGTGGACAACCCCGCCACCGGCGAACGCTTCACGCTCACGCTGAAGGAGGTGGCCCTGGTGGCCCCGGACGGCAGCACCGTCACCCGCCCCTGCGCGCTGGGCCTGGCCGGCAACTACCCGCGCGCGCTCGACGGCCTGGCGCGCGTGCTATCGCTCGACATGCGCGTGATCGACCCCGCGTGGATCGGCATGAAGCTGCGCAAGCTGCTGAACTACGCCGAGCCGCTGGGCCACTTCATGGCCTTCGTGCCCGGCCTGCCCAACGGCGAACGCCGCCAGCAGGTGTGGCCGTCCACCGTGGCCTACCTGGCGCGTCTGATCATCCACCGCTACGCGATGCTGGGGGTGCTGGATGAAGCCGGCTACCCGCTGCGAGAGATGGGCGTGCTGGCATCACCTGGCGCGTTGCCCGACGCCGCGCCCGGCACCGGCGTGGCGCCCCAGGCCGGCCAGCCCTGCCCCGAGTGCGGCAACGCCACCGTCATCCACAAGGACGGCTGCGATTTCTGCACGGCTTGCGGGTACGTGGGGCAGTGCGGGTAAGCCCGGCGGGGCGGCGATTTCGCAAGGCTGTGTGTGTTCCGCAGAGCGATCAGACATGCGCACCTGGGCAATGGCCTCCTGCGCGAAGACGCCCGGCTGAAGGCCCAGCCGCGTTCAGCCCAATGCGCGCCGCCGACGGTAGCGACCGCCCAGGGCGGCAGCTGCCAGCCCGGTCAAGGCGAGGCCCCACGTCGACGGCACCGGAACCGAAAAGGGTTGGCTGCGCACGGCGACCAAGGCGACGACATCCTGCTGGGGTAGCCGCAGCCGAAAGCTACCGTCGGGTCCGAACGTGGCGGTCAGATCGTCCACACCAGCGAAGGGTTGCTCGGTAACGATTCGCAAGCCCAGGAAGTGGGTCAGCGTGAAGGTATCGTCGTTCACCCCGTCGCCGACAGGCAGCTCAAACCAGAGATCCCACAGCAGTTCCCAGCCGCCGTCGACTGCACCGGTCTGGAATCGCTGCTTCGGTGGCGGAGGCGGCGGGCTCGGCGGCGGGCTCGGGGGCGCTGGGGGACGCACGACGATGTCCCCAAACTCCGGCGGTCCCTCGCCCGACTTGCGCGCGACCACGATCGTCAGGTCATCCTCGGTGCAGGCAAACGCGACCGGCGTCGGCGGTAACTGGTTGATGGCGGGCGCTGGGAGACTCAGCAGGACCGCGCCACCGTAGGGACTGCCGGCCCAACTGACCGAGCCTCCTGCGGACGAGTCGGTGTCGGATGCACAGGTAACGGTCGGCGTGACCACGGCGCCGTGCGCGCGCAGCGCAACCAGCGCCGTAGCGAGGGCCAGGGAGACAGCCAGACGAGATGAACAGCTCATAGCAGTTGGTGCCGGGTTGTCGTGTGCAACTTGTCAATGTAGGGCTGTGAACCAGACCGGTCCACCCTGCAGTCGAGGGATGCCATAGCTGCGGACACTGGCGCGGCGCGGACTGGCACAAGGCAGGTATCAGTGTCCGTCGACATTCGCCGGCCAATTCCGAACGGCAGCGGACAGTCTTTGGCCGACATCGCAGCTGCTTCTTGGCCGCATTGCCACAGCGCCGTCGATCCGCTCCCACGGTGTCCCAAAGGGCCTGAAAATGAGCGCTTGCAGCGTATGCGTCAATCGCGTGCGCTGCCAGCAGTCCATGGGGCGTGCCGCTTACCCCCAATGGTGTCCAGTGCGGCGGCAAGTCATTGATTCTTCAGGACTTGCGCTTGCAGCTCACGTGGCACCGCACAGGTGCCATCAGACCACTCATGACCGACCCTCGATACACGACCTTGCCGCAGTGGCCCAACGCTTTTCCGCCCAGCGGCGCGAGCGCCACCCTGAAGCTCCTCAACGAGGACTTCATCGTGACCGAGCTGCCGCTGCAGCAGCCCTGCGGTGAGGGCGAACACATCTGGCTGGACGTCGAGAAGAACGGCGCCAACACCGCCTTCGTCGCCGAGAAGCTGGCCGAGGCCGCCAGCGTTCAGGAACGGGACGTGGGCTACGCCGGCCTCAAGGACCGCTACGCGATCACGCGCCAGTGGTTCAGCATCTATCTGCCGAAGGGCGAGGCGCCGGACCTGACCCAGCTTCAGCACCCGGAATTCAAAATACTGAGTCAGAGCCGCCACCTGAAGAAGCTGCGCCGCGGTGACCTGCAGGGCAACCGATTCCGCATCGTGCTGCGTGACGTGACCGGCGACCGCGACGCCATCGAAGCCAATCTCAGGGACGTTGAGTCTCATGGCGCGCCCAACTACTTCGGCGCTCAGCGTTTCGGCCATGACGGCGGCAATGTCGAACAGGGCCGGGCCATGCTGGCGCGCGAAATCCGCGTGCGCAACCCGAAGAAGAAGAGCATCTACCTGTCGGCGGTGCGATCCTTCGTCTTCAACGAAGTGCTGGCGCTGCGAATTCAGCAGGGACTCTGGGGCAAGACCCTCCCCGGCGACGTGATGGACGAAGCTGGCCGGCCCACCGGACCACTCTGGGGGCGTGGCCGCGTGACCACTACCGAGCAAACGCAAGCCCTGGAAAACGGAGTGGCAGAACGTCACGCCAGACTGTGCGACGGGATGGAACACGCCGGTCTGGATCAGGAGCGCCGCGCCCTGGTGGCGCGCCCGCTGGAAATGTCATGGGAGTGGACGCAAGGCAATCAATTGGTGCTCACGTTCTCTTTGCCCGCCGGGAATTACGCCACGTCGGTTCTGAACGAGATACTCCGCACCGCGGAACCTGAACGGCACGCAGAGAACGAGCCCGCAGCTGTCGAATGACGGCACCCTCACGGGGGTCGATGGCGCCTAGCGTGGGTACGCCCGCTGGCGTCGAGCCGCACCTCGCTTCACGACTCGCCAGCCTGTGAAACGCGGGGCCAGAGTCGCGACGCGCTCACTCCAGGCGCACAGCGGTGTCGAAGGACCAGGTCCGACGGATCTCGATCACGTCGTAGTCGCGCGCCAGCGCGGGTGAGAACGCCGGGTACGGCGCGAGGTCGAGCACCGCGCGGCGGATAGCCGCGTCGAACTCAGGGGCGCCGCTGGCGACGACGAAGGTGACCGACTCGACCGAGCCGTCGCGGCGCATCGCCACGGTGACCAGAGGGCGGATGTGTGGGCGCTGTGAAAACAGGCGAGCGAGGTCGGGCGGCGTATTGAGCTGCAGGCGTCGCGCCCAGGCCTCGGCATACAGCACGAGTTCGGTGTTGGCATCGGTGCGCCCCCACAGCCGGCCTCGGCGCATCGAACTCCACGACGGCGGGCGCGCATCGCTCTGGCCGGGGCGGCGCGCTTCGTCCTCGGCCTTGCGTGCCGCATCGCGCTGCGCCGCCTCCTCGTCGAGTTGGCGGCCGATGGCGCGCAGCACGGCCTCGCGTCGGGCCTCGCGTTCCTGGGCGGCCTGCAGGGCTTGTTGCCGGGCTGCTTCCTGTCGTTCCGCCGCCTGCCTTGCGGCCTCACGACCGGCAGCCTCGCGCTCGGCCTGCGCACGCTCGGCGTCGAGGCGGGCTACGCGCTGCGCCTCGGCCTGCGCGCGCTGGGATTCGACTCTCTGCGCCTCGCGCCGGGCCGCCTCAGCGCCAGCCGCTGCTTCGAGCCGGGCCGCCTCCAGGCGTTGCGCCTCAGCGCGTGCGGCCGCCTCGCGACGACTGGCCTCAAGGCGCGTGGCCTGTTCGTTCTCGGCCGCCACGCGGGCGGCCGCCACGCGCGCGGCCTCAGCGCGCGCGGCTGCCCGGGCCTCAGCTTCCTGGCGCGCAGCCTCGCGGCGCGCAGTCTCCGCGCGGTCGACTTCGCGGCGTGCTGCCTCCGCGCGCTCGGCATCGCGGCGCAAGGTATCCGCCCGTTCAGCGTCGCGGCGCACGGCTTCCGCGCGCTCGGCGTCGCGGCGCAAGGCTTCCGCGCGTTCGGCCTCCAGTTGGCGAGCCTCGGCCTGAGCCGCCTCGGCGACAGCCTGCTGCGCCAAGCGCTGCCGAGCCTCACGCTCCAGACGCGCCGCATCCACGCTTGGTGGCTCCGGGCCAACGACAGGATCAGGCGGTGACGACGAAGCGATCGGCCCAGATGCTGCAGCCACGACCGCAGGCACGGAGGTGGGCGACGCGGCAGCGATGACTTCGGGCGAACCCGCTGGATCAGAGACCATCGCGCGCGGCGGCGGACCACGCACGGGCGCCGGTGCAGGCAAGGGAACGGCTGCAGGTGCAGGTGCAGGTGCAGGTGCTGGTGCTGGTGCGGGTGCTGGTGCTGGTGCTGGTGCTGGTGCTGGTGCAGGTGCTGGTGCAGGTGCAGGAGCCGATTCGATCGTGGCTGCCATGCTTTCCAACGAAGGCACCGGCAACACGGCCTCGACGACTGCCCCTGCCGGCGTCGGCGTCGGCGTCGGCGTCGGCGTCGGCGTCGGCGTCGGCAGAGTCAGAGGCGGCGACGGCAGCTCGAGCCGCAGTCGCACAACCGGCACCTCCACCCGACGCTCCTGCCACGGCCACACCAGGCCCGGCAGCCCGGCTCCGGTGCCCCCGAAAGTCAGGCTGCCCAGCAGTGCGTGCACGGCCATCGACAGGGCCAACGCCGCGGCCAGGCGCTGGGACGGGCCGGCCGGCCTCAAGGCCAACACTCTGGCACTGGCGTCCGCGCCAGGTCGGCACGCGCCTGCACGCCCCGTTGCTGTATCGCTCGCATCGGGAGGATTGTCCACAGACTGCGCTGTTCCCCGCCGTACCAGCACCTGAGCACCTGCCATTCACGCTGCGCGGGCCGCCCCCCCCACGTCCAAACTCCGGATCGGGGTGCTGAACGCTTGCCAGCGTGCGAATCGCCATGGGAGCATCCAGCACCCAAGCTGACGCCGGAGTCTTCGATGTCGATCCACTGCTTCATCCCTCGCCGTGGCTGGATTGCAGCCGCCATGGCCGCCTGCGCGCTGTTCGCGGCCAGCGCCCCAGCCTTCGCGCAGCGCGCCGAACTGGCGGCGGACCGGGTTCCCTACCTGTGGCAGGGCGAGGCGCGTGCCAGCCATGTCGTGCGTCGGGACGGCGCGTCATGGCTGCGGCTGCGTTTCAGCGGTGTCGAACTCGCGCCCGGCTCGGTGCTGCGCATCACTTCGCTGCTGGACGGCGCGCAGCAGCACCTGAACGCCACCACCGCCGCGCAGTGGCGCAACACCTCTGCCTACTTCAACGGCTCCGCGGTGCGGGTCGAAGTGCTGGAGGCTGAAGGCTCTGCAGGCAACCGCGTCGCCCTGGCCGAAGTCATCGCCGGGCGCCCGACCATGGGCACGGAGAGCCAGTGCGGCCCGAGCGACGACCGTGTTGCCTCGAACACCAACAGCCGCGGGCGCCTGCTCGACGTCGGCTGCACGGCCAACCTGACGGCAGACGGCTGCTTCATCACGGCAGGCCACTGCATGGCGACGGCTTCCACCGTCGATGTGGTCGAGTTCAACGTGCCACCCTCGAACGCCAACGGCTCGATCGTGCACCCGGCCCCGTCGGACCAGTACGTGCCGACGTCCAACCAGCAATCCACCAACGGCGGCATCGGCAACGACTGGGGTGTGTTCACGGTGTTCGCCAACACCGAGACCGGCCTGACGCCGCTGCAGGCGCAGGGCCCGGGGCTCGAGTTCTCGACCGTGCTGCCCAGGCGCCGCAACCCGGTGGAGATCACCGGCTACGGCGTGGACAGCGGCAGCGCGAACCAGACCCAGCAGGTCTCCACGGGAGCCGTCACCTCGGTGTCCTCATCCACGAACACGCTCAAGTACAACGCCGACACCGAGGGCGGCAACAGCGGCTCGGCCGTGCTCGTGGGCGGCCGCGTGGTGGCCATCCACACCAATGGCGGCTGCAGGACAGCGGGCCGTGGCGCCAACAGTGGCACCCTGATCGGCAACACCGCGTTCCAGTCGGCCTACGCGGCCGTCTGCAGGGCGCCTTGAACGGCTGAGACAGGCGCGGCGGCGACCCCTTGCGTTGTGCAACCGGCAAGAGGTGGCGGCACCTGCAACAGGGCGCGCAGCAAGGGCGGCCCCGGCGCCTCAGCCGGCAGAACGAGCCGTCTGCGGGGTCGTGCCCGTCCAGCCATGGAACGCACGCACGAACGAGTTCGGGTCCTCGAAACCCAGCAGGAACGAGATCTCGGCACCGGTCAGCGACGACTGGGTCAGGTAGTGCCGGGCCAGCGAGGTCCGGACCTGATCCAGCGTCTGCTGGAAGCTCACGCCCTCCGCCTGGAGCCGCCTCTGCAGCGTGCGTGAACTGACCCCCAGCTTGCGGCCGATGGCGTCGATGGCCAGGTCTCCGGCCGGCAGGGCCTCGAGCAGCGCGCTGCGCACGCGCTCGCTCATCGTCGCCTGGCGGTCGAGGTCGTGCAGGCGCTTTCGCAGGCCCGGCTCGAAGAACGACCACATGCCATGGTTGGCCGTCAGGAACGGCCGCTGCGCGTCCTCGGCCCCGAAGCTGAGGGTGGGCACCGGGCCAAAGGTGAGCCTGCAGCCGAAGTAGGCTTCGTACTGCGGCATGGGGCGCAGGTCGGTGGGGCAGACCAGGCTTGCCGGCTGCACCCGGCTGCGCGTGGCCAGCCGTGCCAGCTGCACGAAGAACACCAGCTCGAACGCCACCAGCACGGGCGGGGGCGGGATCGTGCTGTCCAGCCAGGCCAGCGCGAGCGTGGTGCCGCGCGGGGTGACGCCCACATCCAGGGCCATGGGCGCCACCAGCCGCTTGTACCGGGCGATGCGTGCCAGTGCCGAGTTCAGGTCGGCGCTGCACAGCGCGGCGAACAACGCGGGTTCGAACCAGTCGGCGGTCATCGCCCGCGCCATGCGCAGGGGCAGCGGGACGCCCTCGCCCGGGTTGCCCGGGTCGCCCGCCTCGGCCTCGAGCGCCTCCCAGAGCCTGAAATACTGCGGCGTGTCGAGGCTGGCGTTCTCGCGCGAGAACAGGTCTCCCGGCAGCTGCGCGCGGCGCAGCACATTGGCGGGGTGCAGCGCCAGGTCCTCCAGCAACAGCCGCCAGCCATGCCAGACCGGGTAGCCACCGGCGACGGCCGTCCTGACAGGCTCAGGCGGGGTGGGTGAAGGTCGTCCCATGGTGTGTTGGGTCTGGGCCGGATCGGGGTCCGGGATGGGGATGTGGGTGAAGATCGGGGGGCGGGAACAGGGCCGGGAACAGGGCCGGGAACAGGGCCGGGAACAGGGCGGGGATCAGGGCCGGCAAGGGCAAGGATCCGGGAGCGCGCCCAGTCTACCCAGCGACCGACGCCGGCACACTCGCCGAACGCGCCAATCACGCCGATCGACCGCCGCCGAATGGCGCGAACCGCCGCCGCTTTGGCGCGTTCGGCGAGTGCGCCTGGCGCGGTTTGCCGCCACAGTACCGTTCATTCGAGCAGGAGGCCCGCGCCATGAAGTTGACCGTGAACGGAAAGACCCATCAGCTGGACATCGAGCCCGAGATGCCATTGCTCTGGGTGCTGCGCGACGAGCTGAACCTGCCCGGCACCAAGTACGGTTGCGGCATGGCGCTGTGCGGGGCCTGCACGGTGCATGTCGACGGCGCACCGGTGCGGTCCTGCGTGACTCCGGTGGGCGCCGTCAGCGGCGCGGTGACCACGATCGAAGGCCTGGGCACACCGGCCACCCTGCACGCGGTGCAGGCGGCCTGGATCGAACACCAGGTGGCCCAGTGCGGCTACTGTCAGTCGGGCCAGATCATGAGCGCGGCCGCGCTGCTGCAGCAGAACAAGGCGCCGTCGGACGCCGACATCGATGCGGCGATGTCCGGCAACCTGTGCCGCTGCGGCGCCTACCCGCGCATCCGCGCGGCCATTCACGATGCCGCCAAGCGCATCCAGGGAGCCTGAACATGGGCAAGCTCGCAACCATCGCGCGGCGCACGTTCCTGGTCGGCTCCGCCGCCGCGCTCGGCGGTGTCGTGTTCGGCGTCTACAAGTACCGGCAGCCGCACCCCAACCCCCTGCTGGATGCCTTGCCCGAGGGCGCAAGCGCCATCACGCCCTATGTGCGCATCGACGCGCGAGGCGTGACGATCATCACCCCGCGCGCCGAGATGGGCCAGGGCATCCACACGACGCTCGCAGCGCTGGTGGCCGAGGAACTGGATGTCGCGTGGGAGAGCATCCGCGTCGAGCACGGCGCGCCGGGTGCCGCCTACTACAACCGCGCACTGCTGCAGGAGGGCGTGCCCTTCGCCGCGCTCGACCGTGGCGCGATGGCCGAAACCATGCGCGGCACCATGGGCGTGCTGGGCAAGTTCATGGGCATCCAGGGCACCGGCGGGTCGTCCAGCGTGCCTGATGCCTTCGACAAGATGCGCATCGCGGGCGCTGCGGCGCGCTTCGCGCTGGTGGCGGCCGCGGCCGAGCGCCTGGGCGTGCCGGCGTCCACGCTCAAGACCGACAACGGGGTGGTCCTGGCTGCGGACGGCAGGCGCTTGCCCTACACCGAACTGGCCACCGCTGCGGCGCGCATCCAGTTGCCGGACGCGCCGCCGCTGAAGCCGCGCGAGCAATGGCGCTACCTCGGCAAGTCCATGCCACGGGTGGACATGGTGGGGAAGTGCAACGGCACCGCCACGTTCGGCATCGACGTGCGCCAGGCAGGCATGGTGTTCGCCACCGTGCGCATGAACCCGGCCATCGGCGCGCCACTGAAGCGCTTCGACGCCACGGCCGCGAAGGCGATGCGTGGCGTGCTGCAGGTGGTGGAACTGCCCGGCGGCGTGGGCGTGATCGCCGACAACACCTGGCGCGCCTTCCAGGCCGCGCAGGCCGTGCAGTGCGATTGGGCAGGGCCGGTGCACGGCGCCACCACCGCCGCGTTCTTCGACGCCATCGTGGCCTCGTTCGACGAGCAGCACCAGGACAGCCGCATCCGCGACGATGGCGACATCGTCCAGGGCCTGGCCAGCGGGCAGGTGCTGGAGGCCGAGTACCGCGTGCCTTTCCTGGCCCACGCCACGATGGAGCCGATGAACGCCGTGGCGTGGCTGCAGGACAAGCGGCTCGACATCTGGACAGGCACCCAGGCGCCGACCGTGGCGCGCGACCAGGCCGCGAAGCTGGCAGGCCTGGAGCCCGGCCAGGTCTTCGTGCACACCCAGCTGATGGGTGGCGGCTTCGGGCGCCGGGCGGAATCCGACTACGTGCTGCAGGCCGTGCGGCTGGCCATGTCGATGAAGGGCAAGCCGGTCAAGCTGACCTGGAGCCGCGACGAGGACATGACGCAGGATCAGTTCCGCCCCGCCGCCGTGGCACGGCTGCGCGGCAGCACGGCGGCGGGCACTGTGAAGGCGCTGGACGTCCGCGTGGCCAGCCCCTCGGTGCTGGAGTCGCAGGGCGGGCGGCTGGGCATCGCCATGCCCGGCCCGGACAAGCTGATCGCCGAAGGCACCTACGACCAGCCCTACGGCATTGCGAACTACCGCGCCACCGGCTACCGCACGCCGGCGCTGCTGCCGATCAGCAGCTGGCGCTCGGTCGGCAACTCGTACAACGGCTTCTTCATGGAGTGCTTCATGGACGAGCTGGCCGCGCAGGCCGGCACCGACCCGATGAAGCTGCGCCTGTCGCTCATCGACCACGAGCCCTCGCGCCAGGTGCTGGCGGCGGTGGCTGCAATGTCGGGCTGGGACCAGCCGCTGGAAAAGGGCCGAGGGCGCGGCGTGGCCTTCCACTTCTCGTTCGGCGTGCCGACGGCCGAGGTGGTGGAGATCTCGGTGACGCCGGGCGGCATCCGCATAGACCAGGTCTTCGTGGCCGCGGACGTGGGCACCGCGCTGGACCCGCGCAACATCGAGGCGCAGCTGCAATCAGGGGTCATCTTCGGCCTGAGCGCAGCCATCTCCGGCGAGATCACCTTCGCACAGGGCGCCGTGGAGCAGCGCAACTTCCACCAGTACGAGACCCTGCGAATGGGCCAGTCGCCCCGCATCCAGGTCAAGGTGCTGGAAGGCGGCGGGCGCATCCGCGGCGTGGGCGAGCCGGGCACGCCGCCAGCCGCACCGGCGCTGGCCAACGCCATCTTCAACGCCACCGGCCAGCGCATCCGGGAACTGCCGCTGCGCAGGCACATCGGCTTCGTCTGACACCGGCCTGCCGCTTCTTCCGCTTCTGCAGATCCTGAAGTTCCCGAAACCCCTTCCACCCGGCAGCACCCGAGATCGCATGGACACCATCACCGCCTACTTCAACGCCGAACGCGCCGAGAGCGTGCTCTTCATCGCGGTCGGCGTCATCGCACTGGCCGTCTCGGCGTGGTGCGTGCTCGTGCTGCGCAAGCCGTTCTTCAACGGCATGGCCATCACCCTGTCGGTGGTCGCGGCCCTGCAGCTGATCGTGGGTGTCACGGTCTACCAGCGCAGCCCGCAGGACACGGTGCGCGTGCAGCAGATGCTTCAGTCGGCGCCCCAGCGCATCCAGGCCGAAGAGGTGCCGCGCATGCGCGTGGTGATGCGCAACTTCAAGCTCTACCTCGGGGTGGAGGTGGCGCTGCTGATCGTGAGCCTGCTGGTGCTGGCGTGGGCGGCTCCGGGCGGCATCCTGCGCGGCGCGGCGATGGGGCTGGCCCTGCAGGCGGTGTTCACCGCCGCGCTGGACATAGCGGCGACGCGACGCGGCGATGCCTACCTGAACTGGCTGCAGTCGCAGCCCTGAGGCGCCGGGCTGCGAGCGACCGGCGCGGGGCCGGGGTTGGGGTAGGTTGGCAGGAGCCGGAAGGCAAGCGCCGCAATCAGCCCCGATCGCCCTGCGGCGCCACCCCGGTCGATTCGCGCACCACCAGTTCCACCTCCACCTCGGTGGCGGGCGGCACCGGCGCCTGCTCCAGCGCCGCGATCACGCGGTCGGCCACGGTGTGCCAGAGCTGCTCGGTCGGCACGTGCAGGGTGGTGAGCGTGGGGTGGATGTGGCGCGCCATCTCCAGGTCGTCGAAACCGACGACGGACAGCGCCTCGGGCACGGCGATGCCCAGCTTGCGGGCCTCGAGCAGCGCGCCGAAGGCGAGCACGTCGTTGCCGCAGACGATGGCGGTGGGCGTGGGCCGGCTGGCCATCAGCACGCGAAACCCTTCCCGCGCCTCGGCCAGGCCGTAGGGCCGCTCCACCAGGTGCTGCGGCGCGAGCGCGAGGCCGCACTTCTCCAGCGCCGCCCGCACGCCGGAAATGCGCGCGGTGGCCCGGTCGTTGTGGCGCGCCACGCCGGCCAGCATGGCCACGTGGCGGTGGCCCAGGTCGAGCAGGTAGCGCACCGCCTGCCCCACGGCGCGTGCATTGTCGAAGCCCACGCTGACCAGGCCTTCGGGCGCGGGATACGTCATGGCGTGCACGGTGGGCAGTTCGCGCTGGCGCAGCACCTGCAGCAGTTCGGGGCTCTGGCCTGCGCCGCAGAGCACCAGCGCATCGGCGCCGCGCGTCATCAGGTTGATGGCCTGGCGCGCCTCGGCCACGGGGTCGTAGCCGCAGGTGGCGATGAGCAGCTGCAGCCCGGCGTCGGCCAGGCGCTGCTGCAGCGCCTCGATGGCCTTCGCGAAGATGGCGTTGTCCACCGTCGGGAACACCGCCCCCACGGTGCCGCTGCGCTGCAGCTTCAGCGAGCGCGCGCCCGCATGCGGCACGTAGCCGAGCTGCGCCACGGCCGCCAGCACGCGCAGGCGCAGCGCCTCGCGGACGGACTCGGGGCGGTTCAGGACGCGTGACACGGTGGCCGTGGAAACGCCGGCCGCCTGGGCTACGTCCTCGATGTTCGGCAGGGCGCCTTCCTTCGGCTGCATGGCTTGAATGTAAGCGTTTTCCACCACAGTACTTGCCCCGGAATCCTGATCCATTGCAGGGAAACTCCCATCCCGGCACGCTTGACGCTCCCGCGGGCCGAGTCGATCATCCGGCCATGTTGAAATCGATTACAAGCGCCGCAGCGGCCCCGCGCCGCTGAGCCACCCGCCCCATGAAGCCCCCCGGCTCCGCCCGCCCGCCGCTGCTGCGTGCCGTCACGGCACTGGCTGCGCTGCTGGCCGTGCTGCTGCTGTGGCACGCGCTGACGGCGGTGTGGGGCGTCATCTCGCCGGCGCGGTTCCCGAACCCGGCCGAGGTCGGCCTGGCGCTGAAGCAGATCGCGGTGGAGGGCTACAGCAACGGCCGCCTGCACCAGCACGTGCTGACCAGCGTGATGCTGGTGACGATGGGATTCGTGGTGGCGTCGTCGGTGGGCGTGGCGCTGGGGCTGGCCATGGGCGCCAGCCGCACCGTGGAAGCGCTGGTGAACCCCGTCTTCCTGCTGCTGCGGCCCATTCCGCCGCTGGCCTGGATCCCGCTGGCCATCGTGTGGCTGGGGCTGGGCAACAGCGCCAAGATGATGGTGATCTTCTTCGCCGCCTTCGTGCCGTCGGTGATCAACAGCCACGCCGGCGTGCGGCAGATCGACAAGCCGCTGTTCGAGGCGGCGGCCATGCTGCGCGTGCGCGGCTGGCGCTACTGGCGCGAGGTGCTCATTCCCGGCGCGATGCCCAGCATCTTCACGGGTCTGCGCCTGTCGCTGCAGGCCTCCTGGACCACTCTGGTGGCCGCCGAACTCGTGGGCGCCATCACCGGCCTCGGGCAGATCCTGAACCAGGCCGCGCAGGACATCTACCCCGCGATGATCCTCGTGGGCATGATCAGCGTGGCGCTGTGCGGCTGGCTGATGACGCTGGGCCTCGGGTGGATCGAGCGGCGCGTGATGCCCTGGAAGGCGACCTGAGATGCTCGGGCCTCGCCTCGGCACCTCCCGCACCGCGCTGCTCACCGCAGTGGGCACGGCGGCATTCCTGCTGGTGTGGTCGGTGGCCGCGCTGTCGGGCATGACCTCGCGCAACTTCCTGCCCGCGCCCTGGGACGTGGTGCTGCGTTTCGCGCAACTGGTGGTGGAGCCGTTCGCGGGCTTCACGCTGTTCGAGCACCTGCTGTCGAGCTTCCGGCGCTTTGCCACCGGCTTCGCGCTGGCCGTGGCGGTGGGCATTCCGCTCGGGCTGCTGATGGCCTGGTTTCCGTGGGTCGACCGCATCGTGTCGCCGGCCTTCGACGCCGTGCGCTTCGTGGCGCCCATCGCGTGGGTGCCATTCGCCGCACTGTGGTTCGGCACCGGCATCGGCGGGCCGGTTCTCATCATCTTCATGGGCGCCTTCCCGCCCGTGCTCATCAACACCTACCGCGGGGCGCGCAACGTCGACCGCAAGTACATCGAGGCCGCGCGCATGCTGGGCGCCAGCCACTTCCGCGCCATGACGCAGGTGCTGCTGCCCGCGGCGGTGCCGTCCATCGTGGCGGGGCTGCGCATCTCGGCGGGGCTCGGCTGGCAATCGCTGGTGGGGGCTGAACTCATCGTCGCGTCCAGCGGCGTCGGCTACCTGATGGTGAAGGGCCAGGCCTCGGTGTCGACCGCCACGGTGATGAGCGGCATGGTGGCCATCGGCGTGGTGGGCGTGCTGATCGACATCGCGCTGCGACGGCTGCAGCAGTCCATCGAAACCCGTCGCGGCCTGTAGCCCGCCGACCGCAGGAGAACCCGCTTGGCGATCATCGACTTCAAGGGCGTGGAACGGGTGTTCCACCAGAACGGCAAGGCCTTCGTCGCTCTGAAGGACCTGAACCTGCAGGTCCAGGACCGCGAGTTCGTCGCCATCGTCGGCCCCAGCGGCTGCGGCAAGACCACCTGCATGCGCATGGCCGCCGGCCTGGAGCACCCCACGGCGGGCACCGTGAGCGTGGACAACGAGGTCGTCACCGCCCCCGGCCCAGACCGCGCCGTCGTCTTCCAGGCCTTCGCGCTCTTCCCGTGGAAGACCGTCTGGGACAACGTCGAGTTCGGCCTGATCTCGCTTGGCGTGGACGCTGCCGAGCGGCGCCGCCGCATCGAGCACTACATCGGCCTGATGGGCCTGGGCGGCTACGAGCAGGCGTTTCCGCATCAGTTGTCGGGCGGCATGCAGCAGCGCGTGGCCATCGCGCGGGCCTACGTGCTCGACCCCAAGGTCCTGCTGATGGACGAGCCCTTCGGGGCGCTGGATGCGCAGACGCGAACCCTCATGCAGGAAGAACTGGTGCGGCTGGCGCGAAAGCACCCGCGCACGGTGCTGTTCATCACGCATGCGGTCGAGGAAGCCGTGTACCTGGCCGACCGCATCGTCGTGATGACAGGCCGGCCCGGGACCATCCGCGAAACCATCGACGTCAAGACCATCCGCCAGGCCGAGCACTGGGACCGCCACACCCGCATCGAGGACGTGATGGACGAACCCAGCTTCGTGCACCTGCGCTCGCAGGTCTGGAAGCTGCTGCGCAGCCCGGACGGCGGCCCGGACCTGCACTGAACCCGAACTTTCCCGCCCCACCCACAAGACCGACACCTCAGGAGACACACCGATGAAGCTCAAGCTCACTCTGGCCGCACTGGCCGCATTGGCCACCACCGCGCTGGCCCCCGTGGCCGCCCAGGCGCAGCCCGCACTGGAGGAGATCAAGGTCAGCTACCAGCCCGCGCTGTACTGGGCCCTGCCCTTCTTCGTCGCGACCGAGAAGAACTGGTGGGCCGAGGTGGGCCTGAAGCCGGTGTTCAGCACCTTCCCTGCCGGCGTGCCGCAGATCGCCGCGGTGGCCAGCAAGAGCTGGGACGTCGGCGGCACGGGCTCGGTGCCCGCGGTGCTGGGCCATGTGCGCTTCGGCATCAAGACCATCGGCCTGACGAACGACGAATCGGCCGGCAACGCGCTGCTGGTGCGCAAGGAAGTGGCCGACAAGATCGCCAAGGACCCCGGCAGCATCAAGGGCCAGACCATCCTGCTCACGTCCAACAGCACCGGCGACTACGCCGTGCAGAGCTGCCTGAAGAAGTGGGGCATCGCCAAGAGCGACGTGATCATCAAGAACATGGGCCAGGCCGAGATCATCTCGGCTGTGTCCAGCAACAACGCCGATCTGGCCGGCCTGTGGGCGCCCAACATCTACACGCTGGAGGAGAAGGCCGGCGCCAAGGTGCTGTGTTCGGGCAAGGAAGGCGGCGCGGTGGTGCCGGGCGCGCTGATCGCGCGCGGCGAGTACGCCGAGCAGAACCCGCAGAACGTGGCCAAGTTCCTGGCCGTGTACCTGCGCGCCTGGAGCTGGATGAACGCCAACAAGCCCGCGGCCATCGAGATGATGAAGAAGTTCTACGCGCAAGGCGGCGTGAGCATCAGCGAAGCGTCGATGAACAAGGAATTCGACACCCGTCCGACCTTCGCTCTGGCCCGCCAGCTGGCAGCGATGGACCGCGCCAAGGGCACGTCCGACATGGACGGCTGGTTCGACCAGATCGCCACCTTCATGCGCGGCACCGGCGCCCTGCAGACGCTGCCGGCGGCCAACGAGTACATCACCGACGCCTACATGAAGCGTGTCCAGGCCGACGCCAAGCTGCGCGACTTCGCCAACAACACCAAGTAAGCCCGATCGACCCCGGAGCAGGAGCCAGCATGGCCATCACCTACCTCATGAAGGCGAGCAAGACGCCGGAGACCGAAACCGCCACCGCCCAGGCGGTGGTGACGGACATGCTGGCCGAGATCGGCGCGCACGGCGAAGCCGCGGTGCGCGCCTATGCAAAGAAGCTGGACAAGTGGGACGGCGAGATCGTGCTCACGCGCGCCGAGATCGACGCCCGCTCGGCCGAGGTGCCGGCGCAGGTGCGGCGCGACATCGACTTCGCCATCGATCAGGTCAGCGCCTTCGCGCACGCGCAGCGCGAATCCATGCGCGAGTTCTCGGTGGGGCTGCACCCGGGCGTCACGGCCGGGCAGCGGGTACTGCCGGTGAACGTGGCGGGCTGCTACGCCCCGGCAGGCCGCTACGCGCACATCGCCTCGGCCTACATGGGCGTGGCCACCGCCAAGGCCGCGGGCGTGAAAACCATCATCGCCTGCTCCGGGCCCTTTCGCGGCGGGCCCATGCACCCGTACCTGCTGTACGCCTTCAACCGCGCCGGCGCCGACGTGATCATGACGCTCGGCGGCGTGCAGGCCATCGCCACCATGGCCGAGGGCCTGTTCACCGGCAAGCCGGCCGATGTGATCGTCGGCCCGGGCAACAAGTTCGTCGCCGAGGCCAAGCGGGCGCTGTTCGGCAAGGTCGGCATCGACGTCTTCGCGGGGCCGTCGGAGGTGGCGGTGATCGCCGACGACACGGCCGACCCCGAGATCGTCGCGAGCGACCTGGTGGGCCAGGCCGAGCACGGCCACGAGTCCCCGGCCTGGCTGTTCACGACGCACCGGCCGCTGGCCGAGGCCGTGATGAAGCGCGTGCCCGAACTCATCGCGCAGCTGCCGCCGACCGCGCGCGACGCCGCCGCCTGCGCCTGGCGCGACTACGGCGAGGTGATGCTCTGCGACACGCGCGAGGAGATGGCCGCGCTGTCCGACCGCTACGCCAGCGAGCACCTGGAGGTGCACACCCGCGACCTCGACTGGTGGCTTGCCAACCTGACCTGCTACGGCTCGCTCTTCCTGGGCGAGGAGACCACCGTGGCCTATGGCGACAAGGCCAGCGGCCCCAACCACGTGCTGCCCACCAAGGGCGCGGCGCGCTATTCGGGCGGCCTGTCGGTGCACAAGTTCATGAAGACGCTGACCTGGCAGCGCATGACGCGCGAGGCCGCGCGCGACATCGGCGAGGTCACGGCCCGCATCTCGCGGCTGGAAGGCATGGAGGCGCACGCGCGCACCGCCGACGACCGGCTGGCCAAGTACTACCCGGGCCAGAGCTTCGAGCTGGGCGACCCGGTGACGGTGTGAGCGGGGCCCGATGAACATCGCCTCGCTCTTCGACCTGCAGGGCCGGCGCGCGCTCGTGACGGGCGGCAACTCGGGCATCGGCGAGGCCATGGCGCGCGCGCTCGGCCTGGCCGGCGCGCGGGTGATGCTGGTGGCCCGCCGCCCGGCCGAGCTGGCGGCAGCTGCCCAGCGGCTGGCCGGCGACGGCATCGCGGCCGAGACCCTGGCCGCCGACCTGTGCGACATCGAGGGCCTGCGCGCCACCGCACTGCAGGCGGAGCAGCGCCTGGGCGGCATCGACATTCTCGTCAACGCGGCCGGCGTGAACCTGCGCCAGCCTTTCGGCGAGGTGACGCCGCAGGCCTGGCAGACGCAGATCGCGCTGCACCTGACGGCGCCCTTCTTCCTGACGCAGGCGCTGGCACCCGGCATGGCCGCGCGCGGCTGGGGCCGCGTCATCAACATCGCCTCGCTGCAGAGCTACCGGGCCTTCCCGAACAGCGCGCCCTACGGCGCCGGCAAGGGCGGTGTGGTGCAGCTCACGCGGGCCATCGCCCAGGAATGGTCGGCACGGGGCATCACCTGCAATGCCATCGGGCCGGGCTTCTTCCCCACACCACTCACTGCCGCCGTGTTCGACAACCCCGAACTCGCCGCGCGAAACGCGGCGCAGACCTGCGCCGGCCGCAACGGCGCGCTGCAGGACCTGTACGGCGCCACCGTGTTTCTCGCCAGCGAGGCTTCGGCCTACATCACCGGGCAGACGCTGATGGTGGATGGCGGGTTCACCGCAAAATGAGATGGAGCCCCCAAGCTCGCATTCGCTCGCTACCCCCCAAGGGGGCCGCCCGCCAGCGGCCCGGCAGAGCCGGTTCCGCGGCGGTGGCTTGACGAATACATGCTCGCTTGCGCTCGCTGCCTGGAGTGACTGACATGACCTCACCCGGGCTCGATGCCTTCTGGATGCCTTTCACGCCGAACCGGCAGTTCAAGGCGACGCCGCGCATGGTGGTGTCGGCGCAGGGGCTGAGCTACCGCACGGCCGACGGGCGGGAGGTGCTCGACGGCACCTCGGGACTGTGGTGCGTGGGCGCGGGGCACGGGCACCCGAAGATCGCCGAGGCCATGAAGCGGCAGATCGACACGCTGGATTTCGCGTCGAACTTCCAGGTGGGCCACCCCGGCGCGTTCGCGCTGGCCGAACGCATCGCCGCGCTGGCGCCGCCCGGGCTGGACCGCGTGTTCCTCGTCAACAGCGGCAGCGAAGCCTGCGACACCGCGATGAAGATCGCGCTGGCCCATGCCCGTGCGCGCGGCGAGGGCCAGCGCACGCTGTTCATCGGCCGCGAGCGGGCATTCCACGGCGTGGGCTTCGGCGGCATTTCGGTGGGCGGCATGCAGAACAACCGCCGCGCGTTCGGCAGCACGCTGATGCGCGCCGACCACCTGCAGGCCACCTGGGACAACCGCTGGAACGGCACGCCGCGCGCCTTCGTGCGCGGCCAGCCGCCCACCGGCGCCGAACTGGCCGACGAACTGGAAACCCGGCTGATCGCGCTGCACGACGCCGGCAACATCGCCGCCGTGATCGTGGAGCCCTTTGCCGGCTCCACCGGCGTGCTGGTGCCGCCCGTGGGCTACCTGCAGCGGCTGCGCGAGATCTGCACGCGGCACGGGCTGCTGCTGATCTTCGACGAGGTCATCACCGGCTTCGGCCGCATGGGCGCCATGTTCGCGGCGCAGGCGCTGGGCGTGGTGCCCGACATGATCCTGTTCGCCAAGACCGTGAGCAACGGCGCGGCGCCTCTCGGCGGCGTGATCGTCAGCCGCGAGATCCACGACACGCTCATGCACGGCCCGGCCCACCTGTCGGAGCTGATGCACGGCTACACCTGCTCGGGCCACCCGCTGGCCTGCGCGGCGGGCCTGGCCATGCTGGACGTGATCGAGGACGAAGCCCTGCTGGCGCGCGTGCGCGACCTGGCGCCGCACTTCGAGCGCGCCGTGCACTCGCTGGCCGACGCGCCGGGCGTGGTGAGCATCCGCAACATCGGCCTGGCCGCAGGCGTGGAGCTCGCGCCTGCGCCCGGCGCACCCGGCAGGCGCGGCGCCAGCGCGCAGGCCGCCGCGTTTGACCACGGCCTGCTCACCCGCGCCCCCGGCGACACGCTGGTTCTCGCGCCCCCCTTCATCAGCACGCCCGCCGACATCGACCGCATGGTCGACTGCCTGCGACGCGCCATCGAACACGTCGCCGCCGAGGCGGCAGGAGCCCCCGAATGAAAGCCATGGTCTACACGCAACCCGGCGAGATGCAGCTGCTGGATCGCCCCATGCCCGAGCTGGCCACCGGCGAGGTGGTGCTGAAGATCGAGGCCGTGGGCATCTGCGGCTCCGACATGCACGCCTGGCACGGCCACGACCCGCGCCGCAAGCCGGGCCTGGTTCTGGGGCACGAGTTCGTGGGCACCATCGCCGCGAGCGCCGCGGCGGGCTTCGACGCCGGCACCCGCTGGACGGGCAACCCGCTGATCACCTGCGGCACCTGCGAGTACTGCGTGCAGGGCCGCAACAACCTGTGCGCGCACCGCACCATGGTGGGCATGACACGCCCGGGCGCCTATGCCGAGTACATGAGCATCCCCGCGGCCAGCCTGGTGGCCATGCCGCAGGCCATGCCGGCCGCCGCCGCAGCGCTGACCGAGCCCGCCGCTACCGCGTGGCATGCCATCAACCTGTCGATGCGCGCGCTGGTGCGGCCCCTGCACGAATGCCGCGTGCTGGTGATAGGCGGCGGCGCCATCGGCATGCTGGCCGCGCTGCTGCTGCGGCACCTGGGCGTGCAGCGGCTCACCGTCACCGAACTGAACCCGCTGCGCCGCCAGACGCTGCAGCAGGCCGCGCGCTGCGAAGCCATCGACCCGCGCGAGACCCCGCTGGACGAAGCCGCCTTCGACTACGTGATGGACGCAGTGGGCAGCAAGATCACCCGCAACCAGGCCTTCGCGGCCGTGAAGCCGGGCGGCGTGATCATGCACATCGGCCTGCAGGACTGGGCCAGCGAGATCGACATGCGCAAGCTCACGCTGGCCGAGATCACGCTGCTGGGCACCTACACCTACACCACCGCCGACCTGCGCGCGACGGTGGACGCGCTGCACCGCGGCGTGTTCGGCGACCTGTCATGGGTGGAGCAGCGCCCGCTGGCGGCGGGCCCGCAGGCCTTCGTCGACCTGGACCAGGGCCGCAGCGCTTCGGCGAAGATCGTGCTCGTGCCCTGACGGGGCCACTTCAGCTGACGAACCCGGCCGGTGCACCGGGATCGGCAACGACCCGGTTCTACCGCGCTGGCTGCCAGCAAGCCGTTTGGACACATGCCGACGCCGCGCAAAGCGTCAGAAAGCATGGCGCTGCCAAGGCGTAGGCCACCGCTCGATTTCGGTGTCGGGGATGCGCGCCATCGGGATGCCTCCGCAAGAACTCTGCTGGCGCGGTCATATACGGTTATCGTATATTGACGTACCCGGTTGCCGGACGAGTCCTGGCATGGGCTCTGACCCTCGAAGAAACGCGCCCCATGGCCAAGCGGAAGACGGATGTGATCGAGAACTTTGGCGAGCGGCTGGCGCAACTGCGCAAGGCCGCCGGCTACACGCAAGTGGAGTTCGCCGCCGAGGTGGGCATCAGCCAGCGGATGGTGGCCTACTACGAAGCGCCGAACGCACAGCCTCCAGCGCATCTGCTGCCGCAGATGGCGCAGTTGCTGGGCGTGGGCGCCGACGTGATGCTGGGCATGGCGCAGCCCGGCAAGGTCAAGCGGCTGGCCACCAACAGCCTGGAGCGGCGGCTTCTGGCCATCGAGAAGCTCGACCCCAAAGCCAAACGGCAGATCACTCAGCTGCTGGACACTTTCATCGAGCGCGAGAAGCTCAAGCAGCGCGTGAACGCGCAGGAAGCCTGACCATGACCACCGTGCAGATCACCTTGCCCGATGCGCTGGCCCAGGAGGCCACGAAGGCGGGGCTGCTGGCACCGGAGAAGATTGAACGCATGCTGCGCGAGGGACTGCGCCAAGAGCGCATCGTGCGCATGAAGGCGGCGCGCGCCACGCTGGCGGCCGAGCCGCTGGCGCCGATGACGCCCGAGGAGATCAGCGCCGAGATCGACGCCTATCGCACCGAGCAGCGGCGTGCGGCTGGTTCTTGACACGAACACGGCGCTGTCGGGGCTGCTGTGGGGCGGCACGCCGGGGCGCCTGATCGACGCGGCCGAGGCCGGCCGCATCGAGCTGGCCAGCAGTGCGGCGCTGCTGGCCGAGCTGCAAGGGGTACTGTCGCGCGAGAAGTTCGCCAGGCAGCTTGCCAAGCGCGGGATCACCGTGGCCGATGTCTTTGATGGCTATGCCGCGATGGTGACCCTCGTCGCGCCAGCCGTGATTGCGCCCACCATCACGCGCGATCCGGCCGATGACCAGGTGCTAGCCGCCGCGCTGGCGGCGCAGGCCGATCTGATCGTCTCGGGTGATGCGCACTTGCTCGACCTGAAGGGCTTCAAGGGCATCGAGATCGTCACCGCCGCTGTGGCCGTCGAGCGCATCGCAGGGGGCGCATAGAACAACGCCCGCGCTGGGCGGGCGTTTCGTCAACGATCCGAAGGGAGCTTAGCCTATCGCCACTCTCGCACCAGTGCGTTCAGATCCAAGAAATTCTTCGCAGCCATGAACTGCGGCTTGATCTTTTCGACATCGAACACACCAGGCAGCGACGCGCTGAAATCGGTCACAGCGGACGTCTCCTGCCATTCCTCCGGCCGCTCGTAAAGACGGAACAGGTGCTGCCCGTTTTCAAGGTCAATGTGCTGGCGAGCTACTGCCCTGACGGCCGCGAGTGGAACGCCATGCTGTCTCGCTAGGGCCTCAGGCAACAGCGTCAGCCAATAAAGCCCCGGCACGTACCTTTGTGTATCGCGCCCCACCCAGCTTTCGATCTTGCTCGCCCCCCCTGCTGCGTCGTCACCCGGTTGCGCCGTTCGCACTCGCCAGGCATACAAGCAATTCCGAAGATGTGGTCGATGGTCTGTTGCGAGATGCACGCGCCCGGCGCGCCTATGCGGCGGCCTGATGCCGGGGCTCACATGAGGAAGGATCGGGAATGAATGCAGTCGTGTTCGAGCATGTGCCGGTGGCGGATTTACCTGAGAGTTGGCGCGCGAAGCTGGCCAAGGCCAGCGGCGCACTGGTGACCGTGCGCATCGAGGTGGAAGCCCAGGCCGCGCCGGCCGAAGAGTTCGTGACCGACGATCCAGCCTTCGGGATCTGGCGTGACCGCGAGGACATGGCCGACGTGGCGGCCTACGTGCGCAAGACTCGCCAGCCGCGCTACAACCGCGACGGCTCGCGCAACGAGCCCTGAGCCACACCCCGATGCTAGTCGATACCGATGTGCTGATCTGGCATCTGCGCGGCTACCCGCAGGCCACGCGCCGGTTTGATGAACTCGGCGCGCTCACGCTGTCGGCCATCAGCTGGCTTGAAGTGCTGCAGGGCATGCGCAACAAGGCCGAGCTGCTGGCCGTGAAGAAGATGCTGGAGAAGCGCTCGGCCAGGCTGCTGCCGGTGACCGAGGCCATCACGCTGCGCGCCACCGAGCCGATGGAGTCGCTCACCTTGAGCCACGGGCTGCAGATGGGCGATGCGCTCATCGCGGCCACTGCCATCGAGCACCAGCTTCCCGTGCTCACCGCCAACGTCAAGCACTTCTCGCCCGTCGCCAGCCTCACCGTCGAGGCGTTCGTGCCTTGAGGCGAGCAGACAGCCGCTGCATTACTCCGCTTCAGCGCAGCTCAAATGTGCGCGAACGTCCACGGTCCCGCTCGCAGCAAACACCACATCCGCAAGCCTCAGAACCTTGGCCAAGGCCGCCAGATCAGAGGGTAGCGAACTCGCCGTGATCGGCATGGTAGGAACAGCTACCGGCTCGTACACGCGCAGTGCCTCGCGCGCCGTCCGATTGATATCAGTCCAGTCGTAGACGAATACCCCACGTTCGGCCAAATCGATGAAGTCATCGGGCCGCTTAACCGAGACGAGAAGCTGAACCTGCGATACAGGCGGCAACTGGCAGAGTCGGCCCTCAATGTCCTCGACAGGCATGTAAACGGAACTCAACGCTTCTGCCGGGATTGGCCCAACACCTGCGGTAATGAACGCGCCCACATGGCCTTCGCGATCTGAGGCCAACCAAACACAGTCAATCCCTTCCGGGTACGGTTGCGTGCTCACTCATCGCCTCTCATTCGTCAGTCTTGAAGCGAGTATTCCGAGGGAACGGCTCACGTCCGAAGGTTGCCTCACAGCGGGGGCATACAGGCACTTCGGCACCCGTTCTGGGACGAACTGCTTCAGTGAATCGCACGTCACCCTTCGCGCCGCCGAGCGCATCAACCACATGGTTCTCTGCGCACTTCCCACCGCCACACGCACGGGCAGCCACCTCACCAGTCTTGACGTTGTAGCCACCCGTCACTGTCGCAGGAGCCTTACCTTTCAGCGGTGCAAGCTCAGCAGAGAGGGCATCACGCGCTGCTCGCGCTTCGGTGAGTCCCCCCTTTGCGGCCTTTTCAAGATCATAGGCCCTGTCAGCGAGCTTGACGACACCCTTGCCCGGAACCATCGCGCCGGCCATGGCCGCCAGAGCGGCCGGTGCATCGCCCGCTTGCACTGCGGCGGTCAGCTCCGCTGCTGTCATGGCCACGTCCAAGGCCTTGAGCGCCAGCGGGATCAACACCACTACGATCCTGCCATCCGGGTCCGTCTTGTTCATGGGGTCGGCACCGGCGTAGGTGTACAGATCCATGTCTTCCTGGTAGCCCACAGGGTCGGTCTGCAGGAAGCGGCCGAGGCTGGGGCTGTAGGTGCGCGCCTTGTAGTGGTACAGGCCGAGGTCGGGCAGCAGGATCTGCCCGGTGTACTGGAACCGCGTGCTGAAGGGCGTGGTGTTGGTGCTGGCCGGCACGCCGTAGGGGTCGTAGGTGTGGGTCTGAAGCGCGGTGCCGCTGCGATCGGCCACGGCCATCACCGAGCCCTGGTGATCGACGTGGTGATAGCGCCGGTTGGCCGAGCCCACGGCCGCACCCTCGTACCACACCAGCGGCTCGTCCACGCCGGAGCCGTGCACGTAGCGGCGCAGTAACTGGCCCGCGCCGTTGTACTCGGCCACCAGGGCGTCGCCGTCGTAGAGAAACTGCGTCGTGCCGCTGGCACCACCGCTGGTCTGGAACAGCCGCCCCTTGGGGTCGTAGGCCAGTTTGCCGGTCTTGCCGCCGGAGGCCCCCGTGAGCCGGGCCGGAATGATCAGAGGTCTTGCAGACCTTCCCCAGCGGAAATCACGCTTCCTGGCGCGGAGTCTTCGTGCCCTGACCACCCCGCTTCAGGTCACGACATCCGGCCGCGTACGGCCGGTGCGCTGCGTGATGCCGGCCAGCTCGTCGGCCAGGGCGATCAGTTCCGACAGCGCCTGCTGCGTGTCCTGCGCCAGCCCCTCGGGGCCGGCCTCGTAGCGCTCGATGTAGACACGCAGGGTCGAGCCCGTCGTGCCGGTGCCGGACAGGCGCAAGACGATGCGCGAGCCCTCGTCGAAGAGGATGCGCAGCCCCTGGTTCTTCGACACGCTGCCGTCCACGGGGTCGGTGTAGGTGAAGTCGTCGGCCGCCTGCACGCGCAGCGCCCCGAAGCGGCTGCCTGGCAGGCCCGGCAAGCGCACCAGCAGCGCCTGCATGAGGGCCTGCGCCGTGGGCGTGTCCAGGTCCTCGTAGTCGTGGCGCGTGTAGTAGTTGCGGCCATAGGCGGCCCAGTGCTCGTCGGCGATCTGCTGCACGCTCTGGCCGCGCGCGGCCAGGATGCTCAGCCACAGCAGCACGGCCCAGACGCCGTCCTTCTCGCGCACGTGGTCGCTGCCGGTGCCGGCGCTCTCCTCGCCGCACAGCGTGATGCGGCCGGCGTCGAGCAGGTTGCCGAAGAACTTCCAGCCGGTGGGCGTCTCGAAGCAGGGCACGCCCAGTTTCGCGGCCACGCGGTCCACCGCGGCGCTGGTGGGCATGGAACGCGCCACGCCCACGATGCCGCCACGGTAGGCCGGCGCCAGGTGCGCGTTGGCGGCCAGCATGGCCAGGGAATCGGAAGGCGCCACGAAGATGCCGCGGCCGATGATGAGGTTGCGGTCGCCGTCACCGTCGGAGGCCGCGCCGAGATCGGGCGCACCGGGGCCCATCATCAGGTCGAGCAGGTCCTTGGCATGCACGAGGTTCGGGTCCGGGTGGTGGCCGCCGAAATCCGGCAGCGGCGTGCCGTTCATCACCGTGCCCGGGGGCGCGCCGAGCTCGCGCTCGAAGATGGCGTGCGCGTACGGGCCGGTCACGGCGTGCATGGCGTCGAACGCGAGCCGGAAACCGCCCGCGAACTGCGCGCGCAGCGCCGGGAAGTCGAACAGGCTCTGCATCAGCTCGACATAGTCGGCGACGGGGTCGATGACCTCCACGCTCAGTTCGCCCAGCCGATGGCGCCCGGGCTGCGCGAGCGGCACGTCGGGCGCGTCGACCACGAGCACGGCCTCGATGCGCAGGCTCTCGGCGTAGATCGCGTCGGTGATGCGCTCGGGCGCCGGCCCGCCGTTGGCCGCGTTGAACTTGATGCCGAAGTCGCCGTCCGGCCCGCCCGGGTTGTGGCTGGCCGACAGGATCAGGCCGCCGAAGGCCTGGTGCTTGCGGATCACGCAGGACGCCGCGGGCGTGGAAAGGATGCCGCCCGCGCCCACCAGAACGCGTGCGAAGCCGTTCGCGGCGGCGATGCGCAGCACCGTCTGGATGGCCTCGAGGTTGTAGTACCGGCCGTCGCCGCCCACCACCAGCGTGAGGCCCGCGAAGCCGCCCTCCGGGCGCACGGCATTGAAGACCGACTGCACGAAGTTGGCCAGGTACAGGCCCTCGGCGAACTCGGAGACCTTCTTGCGCAGGCCGCTGGTGCCGGCTTTCATGCCGGCGATGGGCCGCGTGGGCAGACTGCGGATGTTCATGGGGCGAGGCGCGTGCTGCGATGCGAGAGGGCCATGGGTGCTCCGGTTCCTGCGGGGCCGCAGGTGCGCCTGCATGTTGCCACGGCGCGGCGCCGATCACGCAGGGCCCGCCGTTG
The DNA here is from genome assembly GCA_903938815.1 of uncultured beta proteobacterium. Taxonomy (GTDB): domain Bacteria; phylum Pseudomonadota; class Gammaproteobacteria; order Burkholderiales; family Burkholderiaceae_C; genus Rubrivivax. The sequence goes on along the minus strand of CAJAES010000040.1, from coordinate 48,697 downwards.
GCGGCATCATCCGGGAATGCTCTTCCTCAACCCGAAGGCGGCACGCCGCCCCTATGAAGACTCGCTGCGCCAGATCCTGAACATCGGGCAAGGCCGCGAGAGCCGGCGCTGGCTGTCGGGCTGGCCCCTGCTGCTGCCCGGCCCCACACCGCAGCGCGCCCTGCCCGGCATCGCCGGGCAACTGGGCATCGGGCAGCTCTGGCTCAAGGACGAGTCACTGCGCTCGCCACTGGGCAGCTTCAAGGCCCTGGGCGCACCGATCGCACTGGTGCGCCTGATCCTGCGGCACTGGCACGGCCACGGCTGGCAGGCGCCGGAGCTGCTGGCGGGCCGCCACGCGGCCGCGCTGAAGGACTTCACCGTCATCAGCGCCACCGACGGCAACCACGGCCGCGCGCTGGCCGCGGCGGCGCGCAGCGTGGGATGCCGCTGCGTGATCGTGCTGCACGCGCAGGTGAGCGCGGAGCGCGAGGACCCGATCGCGGCGCTGGGCGCCGAGATCGTGCGCATCGCCGGCAACTACGACGAATCCGTGCACGAGGCCGCCCGGCTGGCGGCGGTGAACGGCTGGCAGGTGGTGTCCGACACCTCTTACGAAGGCTACGAGGAGGTGCCACGCGACGTGATGCAGGGCTACGCCATCATCGCCGACGAGGCGCTGGAGGCGCTGGAGCCGGCTGTGGAGCCGGCACTGGCGGCGACACCGGCGACGGCCACCCCGGACGACGCCTGCCCCTTCACGCACGTGATCCTGCAGGGCGGTGTCGGTGGCTTCGCGGCAGGCGTCGTCAGCCACTTCCTGGAGCGCTTCGGCGCCGCGCGCCCGAGCTTCATCGTCGTCGAACCCGAGCAGGCCGACTGCCTGCTGCAAAGCGCCCGCGCCGGGCACGCGGCGCGGGCCACGGGCTCGGTGGATTCGGTGATGGCGGGCCTGGCCTGCGGCGAGACATCGCCCCTGGCCTGGCGCTTCCTGCACGACAGCGTGGACGTCTTCATGACCGTCAGCGACGAGGCCGCGGTGCAGGCCATGCGCGCCCTGGCCGAAGGCAGCGCCGGCGACATGCCGGTGGTCAGCGGGGAGTCTGGCGCGGCCGGGCTCGCGGCGCTGCAGGCCCTGGCGCGCGACCCGGCCCTGGCCCGGCAGGCGGGCCTGGATGCGGGCTCCCGCGTGCTGATCGTGAACACCGAAGGCGCCACCGCGCCGGGCGTCTACCTGGCATTGACGGGCCGCACCGCACAGGCCGTGCAGGCCGCGCAGGCGGCGTGGCAACGAGACGCCGCACCCTGAACCCCCGAGAGGACGACACCATGGATTTCCACTCCGAACCCGTGGCCCGCCTGCGGGCCGACCTGGCGCTGGCGCTGCGCGCCGCATCGCACCACGGCCTGTCCGAAGGCGTGTGCAACCACTTCAGCGTCGAGCTGCCCGATGCCTCGGGCCGCTTCCTCCTGAACCCGCGCGGCCTGCTGTGGAGCGAGGTGCAAGCCGACGACATCGTGATGATCGACGTGCACGGCCACAAGCTGGCCGGCAACCACGCCGTCGAGCCGACGGCGATGTTCATCCACGCGGCCATCCACCGGCTGTGCCGCAAGGCCTGCGTGCTGCACACCCACATGCCCTACGCGACGGCGCTCACGCTCACGGCCGACCGCTGCCTGGACACCACGCTGTCGCAGAACGCGATGCGTTTTCACGGGCGCGTGGCCGCCGACGCCCACTACAACGGCCTGGCATTGGACGAGAGCGAGGGCGAGCGCATCGCCCACGCGATGCAGGGCGCCGACGTGGCCTTCCTCGGCAACCACGGCGTCGTGGTCTGCGGCGACCGCATCGACCACGCCTACGACGACCTGTACTACCTGGAACGGGCCTGCATGGCGCAGGTGCTGGCGCAGTCCACGGGCCGGCCGACGGTGCCGGTGGACGCCGGCATCGCAGGCCGGGTGCGGGACCAGACGCTGGGCGAGCGCCTGCAGTCGGAGCTGTTCTTCGAGGCGCTGCGGCGGACGCTCTGAGGGGCAGGCCCCGGTGCGTTGGGCGGGCGCCTCAGCGCCTCAGCAAATCAGCGCATCAGCGCATCGGCAGGTCAGCGCATCAGCAGGTCAGCGGGTCAACGCCACCTTCGAAGCAGGGCGCCGCAGCACCACGCGCGTCTGGCCCTTCGCGCCCGCCACCTGCACCTCGATGCGCTGGATTCGGGCAAAGGCCTCGAACAGGGCCAGGTCCACAGCCTTGAGTTGTTCCGGCGCCGCGCAGCGGAAGCTGTAGCTGGCCTGCAGGTCGGCGTGCTCGCCGGTTGCCGGCGCAGTCGAACCCGGTGGCACGGGCTGCAGCGCCTCGGCCTGCACGCGCGTGTCGGTCGGTTCGCATTTCGCGGCCGCATCAAGCCGCACGATGCCGACACTGTTTTTCAGCCGCGCGATGGCGGCGTCGGCCGCCTGACGCTGCGCTGCGGTGCGCGGGCGGTGCTCGAAACCGACCAGGCTGTCCAGCGGCGCATCGACCTGCACCACGAGCGCTGGCCCGTCGATGGCGATGTCCACCGTCACCAGGCCGTGGACATGCGCCCCAGCCGCGAGCAAGGGGCCGGACGCGGCGGACAGCAGGCCGAAGGCCAGCGAACGACAGAGGGTGCGCATGTCGGATCCTTCCGGGTTCAGGGTTGCCGCACGGCGCGCAGCATCAGCGTCGTGTTGTGACGCATCATCGATTCATAGGTTCCGGCGGGGCCGGAAGGCTCGGAAAGCGCGTCGGAAAACAGCGAGCCCGAAGGCTTCACGCCCGTCTCGCGGCCGATCTGGTCGATCAGCCGGGGGTCGGCGATGGTCTCGACGAACAGCGCGCGGATGTTCTCGGCGCGGATCTGCCGCACCAGCGCCGCCACACCCTTGGCCGAGGCTTCGGCCTCGGTGCTGAGTCCCTGCGGCGCGAGGAAGCGCACGCCGTAGGCGGCAGCGTAGTAGCCGAACGCGTCGTGCGAACTGATCAGCTTGCGGTCGGCCAGCGGCACCGCGGCCCAGCCCGAGCGGATCTCGCTGTCCAGGGCCTTCAGGCGCGACGTGGCCGCGGCGGCGCGCTGGCGGTAGCCGTCGCAGTGCGCGGCATCGGCTTCACACAGGCCGCGGGCGATGCGTTCGATGCCGTGGATGGCGGCAGAGACGTCCTGCCAGGCGTGCGGGTCGACGCCGTGGCCGTGGCCATGGCCGCCCCCGGCGGACTTGATCGGCTTCAGGCCGTCGGTGACGACGACATGGCGGCCCTTGAACCCCGCGGAGCGCAGAAAGCGGGCCATCCAGCCTTCGAACCCGAGGCCGTTCGAGAACAGCAGCGCCGCGCCGGCCACGGTGCGGGCCATCGCGGGCGTAGGCTGGACCGCATGCGCGTCGCTGCCGGGGCCCACCAGCACCTGCAGCGCGATGCGCTCGCCGCCCACCTGCTGCACAAGATCGCCGAGGATGCTGAAGCTGGCCACGACCGGCAGGCGCGGAGCCTCGGCGGCGGCTGCCACGGGGGCAGGGGCGGCAGCCAGCGCCAGGGCCGAGACGAAGGCGGACGAGACAGCCAGCGCCAGGGCGCGAATGAAGGTCGATGTCATGGCAGCTCAGGCCTTCAGGTGATGCGCCGGCACGCGCCGCGAGCGCACTGCACCGCGCGGCCCCACGAACACCGACAGGAGGTACACGCCGCCCAGCGTCAGCACGATGGCCGGGCCGCTGGGCCATTCGAACTGGTAGGACAGCCACAGGCCGATGGTGCTGCCCAGGGCGCTGAAGGCCACGGCCACCGCCAGCATCGGCCGCAGTTCGCGCACCCAGAAGCGCGCCGTGGCGGCGGGCAGGATCATCATGCCCACGGCCAGCAGGGTTCCGAGGGCCTGGAAGCCCGCCACCAGGTTGAGCACCAGCAAGGCCAGGAAACCATAGTGCGCCACGGGGCTCCAGCGGCTGACGGAGCGCAGGAACGCCGGGTCCAGGCACTCCAGCACCAGTGGCCGGTACAGCAGCGTCAGGGCCACCACAGTGACAGCGGCCACACCGGCCAGGAAGGCCACGGCGGTGGTGTCCAGCGCCAGGACGCTCCCGAAGAGCACGTGCAGCAGGTCCACGTTGCGGCCCTGCGACGAAATGATCACCACGCCCAGGGCCAGCGACAGCAGGTAGAACGCCGCCAGGCTGGTGTCCTCGCGCAGCACGGTGGTGCGCGCCACCAGCCCCGAGGCCGCCACCACGGCCAGCCCGGCCAGCAGGCCGCCGATGGTCATGGCGCCGAGCGACAGGCCCGAGACCAGGTAGCCCAGCGCAGCGCCGGGCAGGATCGCGTGCGCCATGGCGTCACCGGTCAGGCTCATGCGGCGCAGCATCAGGAACACACCCACCGGCGGCGCGCTGATCGACAGCGCCAGGCAGCCCAGCAGCGCATGCTGCATGAACGCGAACTCGGTGAAGGGAAGCCACAGCTCTTCGAACATGGTGCTCAGGCCCGGGCTGACTCGCAGGCCGAAGCGGTCTCGTCGAAGGCTTCGACCATGCTGCGCGAACGCTGCAGGTGCTTCGGGGTGAGCACGTCGGCGGTGGCCCCGAAGGCCACGGCCTCGCGCGCCAGCAGCAAGGTCTGCGGGAAGTGGCGCCAGACCAGTTCCAGGTCGTGCAGCACCACCAGCACCGTGCGGCCCTGCGCGCGCCACGCCTGCACCAGGCCCATCAGGGCCTCGGTGGTGGCTTCGTCGACGGCGGCGAAGGGCTCGTCCAGCAGGATCAGCGCGGCATCGCGCAGCATCAGCCGCGCGAAGAGCACGCGCTGGAACTGCCCCCCCGACAGCGTGTCCAGCGTGCGGCGCTCGAAGCCGAGCAAGCCCACGGCTTCCAGCGCCTGGTGGCAGCGTGCGCGCTGCTGCGGGCTCAGGCGGCCGAGCGCACCGATCTCATGCCACAGGCCCATGGCCACGGTGTCGAACACGCTCAGCGGGAAGCTGCGGTCGATCTCGGCCTGCTGCGGCAGATAGGCCATGCGCGCGTCGGCCGGCACGCAGACGATGCTGCCGGACATCGGCCGCAGCAGCCCCGCCACGCCCTTGAGCAGCGTGGACTTGCCCGCGCCGTTGGGGCCCACCACCGCCAGCAGGCTGCCGGCCGCCACCGCCAGCTCGAGATGGTGCACCGCCGGATGGCGGTCGTAGCCCAGGGTGAGGTCGTGGAGGTGAAGCATGCGCTGTTCGATGTTGAGAGCGCATTATCATCCAGAACGATTCAACTGCATCCGGCCACAATCGGCCAGCCATGGAACGATCCACCCGTCAGCGCTCCGCCATCCGCGATGCCATCGCCGCCGCACAGCGCCCGCTCCTGCCTCAGGAAGTGCTGGACGCCGCGCAGGCGCAGGTGCCCGGGCTGGGCATCGCCACCGTCTACCGCAACCTGAAGCAGCTGGTCGAGGACGGCGAACTGCAGACGGTGGAACTGCCGGGCGAGAACGTGCGCTACGAGCCCGTGGGCCACGCGCACCACCACCACTTCCAGTGCACTGCGTGCGACCGCGTTTTCGATGTCCACGCCTGCCCGGGCAACCTGGCCCGGCTGGCGCCGGAGGGTTTCACGGTCGAGACGCATGAGCTGACGCTCTACGGCCGCTGCCGCGAGTGCCAGCCCCCGCAAAAGAACCGGCCCGGCGCGGCAATCACGGGCCGCGCCTAGGCGGCCAGTGCGGGATCAGTAGGTCTTGTACGGCAGGAACTTGCCGCTCATCGTGATGCTGACGCGGTCGCCCATCGGGTTGGGCTCGCGCTGCAGATCCATGCGGAAGTCGATGGCGCTCATGATGCCGTCGCCGAACTCCTCGTGGATGAGTTCCTTGAAGGTGGTGCCGTACACGCTGATGAGTTCGTAGAAGCGGTAGATCAGCGGGTCGGTCGGCACGCTGGTGGGCAGGCTGCCCTTGTACGGCACGATCTTGAGCCACTGCGTCTCGGCCTCGGTCAGGTCGAAGATCCTGGCCAGCACGGCGGCCTGCGGGTCGTCGAAGGTCATCTGCCCCAGGCAGCCGGCGGTGACCCATTCCTTGCTCAGGCCCACCTGCTCGGCCACGTCGGCCCACTTGATGCCCTTGGCCACCTTGGTGGCGATGATCTTCTCGGTGACGTCCAGACGGCTCATGCGATTCTCCTCAGCGGGATGGGTTGGATGGGTGTGGGGTCGGGCTCGGCCAGCCCGGGGCTGACCTCCACCGGCAGCACCGGGGCGCGCCCGTGCGACAGCTCCTTGGAGCGCGCGACCAGGAAGTCGACCAGGTGGTTGCGGATGCGGTAGTACTGCGGGTCGTGGTGCAGCGTGGCGCGCTGCCGCGAGCGCGGCATGGTGTTGCGCACGATCTCGGCCACGCGGGCCTGCGGGCCGTTGCTCATCAGCAGGATGCGGTCGGCCAGCAGGATGGCCTCGTCCACGTCGTGCGTGATCATGAAGACGGTCTGCCGGGTCTCCGAGCAGATCTTCAGCAGTTCATCCTGGATGGTGCCGCGCGTCAGCGCGTCCAGCGCGCCGAAGGGCTCGTCGAGCAGCAGCATCTTGGGCTGGATGGCGAAGGCGCGCGCGATGCCCACGCGCTGCTTCATGCCGCCAGAGAGCTGCGAGGGCTTCTTGTCGATGGCGCCGGCCAGGCCCACCAGCGCGACGAACTTCTCGACCTGCTCGTTCACCTGCGCGGCCGTCCAGCCGGGCCACTTGCTGCGCACCGCGAACGAGATGTTCCTGCGCACGCTGAGCCAGGGCATCAGGGCATGGCCCTGGAACACCACGCCGCGCTCCAGGCTCGGCCCGGCCACCTCGCGGCCGTCCATGAAGACATAGCCCTCGCTCGCCGTCTCCAGCCCGGCCAGCACGTTGAGGATGGTCGTCTTGCCGCAGCCGCTGTGGCCGATGATGACGACGAACTCGCCGCGTTCGATGCCGAAGTTGACGCTGTCGAAGACGGGCTCGGACGCTCCGGGGTAGGTCTTGGCCAGGCCCTCGACGCGCAGGTATTCGCGGGTTTCAGTCGACATAGGTCACCGCCTTCTGCAGCCGCGCGAACATCAGGTCGAGCGCCATGCCCACGAGCCCGATGGTGAGAATGGCGAAGATCACGTTCGGCAGCGAGAGGTTGTTCCACTCGTTCCACACGAAGTAGCCGATGCCCGTACCGCCCACCAGCATCTCGGCCGCCACGATGACCAGCCAGGCGATGCCCATGCTGATGCGCATGCCCGTCAGGATGGTGGGCGCCGCGGCGGGCAGGATCACCTCGAACGCCTTGCGCAGAGGCGGCACTTCCAGCGTGCGCGCCACGTTGAGCCACTCGCGGCGCACGTTGGCCACGCCGAAGGCGGTGTTGATCAGCATCGGCCAGACCGAGCAGATGAAGATCACGAAGATGCCGGAGATGTCGCTGTCCTTGATGGTGTACAGCGCCAGCGGCATCCAGGCCAGCGGCGAGATGGGCTTGAGCACCTGGATGAACGGATCCAGCGCCCGGTAGATGAGCGGGCTCATGCCGATCAGGAAGCCAAGCGGGATCGCCACCAGAGCGGCGATGCCGTAGCCCAGCGCCACCCGCCCCAGCGAGTAGCCCAGTTGCAGGCCCACGCCCTTGTCGTTGGGGCCGTTGTCGTAGAAGGGGCTCGAGAGCTGCCGGACGATGGTCTGGCCCATCTGAGCCAACGTCGGGAAGCCGCTCTTGGCTGCACCGGCGTCGGCCGGGCCACCGGCAGGCGCCTTGCCCATCAGCTTGGCGTACTCGGCTTCCTCCGCCGTCATGCGCACCGCCGGCGCACCCGCAGCCGGGGCCGCCGGGCCGGTGGTGGCCAGATGCCACACCGCCAGGATCAGCGCCAGCAACAGGACGGAGAGCAACCCGGACCGGGCGCCCTGGCTCTTGAGCAGCTTCATGTCAGGTCGTGCGGTTGATGGCGAAGCTCTTGATGTACTCCTCGGGCTTGGCCGCGTCGAACACCTTGCCCATGATCGTGAACTTGGGGTAGGCGCCCTCCGGTGGCGTCTGGCCGAGCGCCTTCATGGTCTTCTTCGCGTCGGTCAGCAGGAACACCTTCTCGGCGATCTGCTTGTAGTTGACGTCGCCCTTCACGTAGCCCCAGCGCTTCATCTGCGTGAGCATCCACACGGCCATGCTCTGCCAGGGGATGGGGTCGAAGTCGGCGCGGTCAGGCACGTTCTGGATCTTCCCGAGGCCGTCGGCGAACTTGCCGGTCAGCACCTGGGCCACCACGGTCTCGGGCTGGTTGAGGTAGGCCGCGGGCGAGATCACCTTGGCGATGAGTTCGCGGTTCTCGGGCTTGCGCGCCATGGCCGAGGCGGTCAGCACGGCGCGGTACAGCGCGGCGAAGCTGTTGGGGTTCTTCTGGATGAACTCGGTGCTGGTGCCGAAGGCGCAGCACGGGTGGCCGTTCCAGAGGTCCTTGGTGAGCAGGTGGATGAAGCCCACCTCCTCGTACACGGCGCGCTGGTTGAACGGGTCGGGGCCAAGGAAGCCGTCGATGTTGCCCGCGCGCAGGTTGGCCACCATCTCGGGCGGCGGCACCACGCGGATCTGGATGTCGCGGTCCGGGTCGAGCCCTGCCTCGGCCACGTAGTAGCGCAGCAGGAAGTTGTGCATCGAGTACTCGAAGGGCACTGCGAACTTGAAGCCCTTCCAGTCCGCCGGGTTGCGCTTGTCCTTGTGCTTGACCGCCAGCGTGATGGCCTGGCCGTTGGTGTTCTGGATGGACGCCACGTGCATGGGCGTGGCGTTGGAGCCGGCGCCCATGCTGATGGCCAGCGGCATCGGGCTCAGGAAGTGCGTGGCGTCGTATTCCTTGTTGATCATCTTGTCGCGGATCAGCGCCCAGCCGGCGGTCTTCACGACCTCGACGTTCAGGCCCTGGTTGCGATAGAAGCCCAGCGGATGCGCCATGATCAGCGGCGTGGCGCAGGTGATGGGGATGAAGCCGACCTTCAGGTCCTTCTTCTCGGGCGTGCCCTTGTCCTGGGCCATGGCCTGCAGGCTGGCGATGGGCAGCACGCTGGACACCGCCGCCATGGCGGTGCGGCGGCCCACGGCGCGCAGGAAGTTGCGCCGCACCGCATCCTGCGGGAACAGCGCCTTCATCAGCGAGGCCTCGATGAACTCGTTCGAGTAGGCGATGAAGTCGGCGCTCTCGCTGCGTTCGCGCAGCGTGGCGGTCGCGTGCTCGGCGTCGGACGCATGCGCGCCGCAGGTGCACCCCAGTCGCAGGGGGCGGTCGGCGTCGAACGGGTCGAAATAGTCGCTCATGAGGTGTCCTTCGGGGCTGATGGAAATCTAGGCGTCGCAAGGCCTTTGCAACATCGATGCCGGCGGCGTTTTCCTGTAGGGCTGGCCCTACACGGCCGGCGCGACAGGGCGCCGTGGCCCCTGCGCGTCTGCGCACCTGCACGTCCGCAAGGCTGCGCGCCTCAGTCCGCGGGCTGGCGGCGGCGCACGGCGTACAGCGCCAGCTCGACGTCGTTGCGCACGCCCGTCTTCTCGAGAATGCGGGCCCGGTAGGTGCTGACGGTGTTCGACGACAGCGACAGGTCCTTCGCGATCTCGCCCACGCTGCGGCCCTGGGCCAGGCGCTCGTAGACCTGCAGCTCGCGGTGCGACAGCAGTTCGTGCAGCGGCGCTTCGGCATCGCCCCCGCCCTGCCCGAGCGCCGAAGCCAGCAGTTCGGCCACAGGCGCGGTGATGAAGCGCCGGCCTCCGGCCACGCGGCGCACCGCGGCGGTGATCTCGCCGGAATCCGCGCTCTTGTTGAGGTAGCCGCTCGCGCCGAGCTTCAAGCTGCGCACCGCGTACTGGCGGTCGGGGTAGGTGCTGAGCATCAGCACCGGCAGCCGCGGGTGCTCGACGCGGGCCTGGCGCAGCACGTCCAGCCCGTCCCGGCCGGGCAGCGCGATGTCGAGCAGCAGCACGTCGATATCGCCCTGGCGCAGCCGCTGCAGCGCGGCCGGGCCGTCGGCGGCCTCGGCCACCACCTCGATATCGGCGGACTCGGCCAGCGACTGCCGGATGCCCTGGCGCACGATCATGTGGTCGTCGCAGATCAGCACGCGGATCATGGCGGCGATTCCCGCAGGGGCATCACGAGCCGCACGCGCGTGCCCTGCCCCGGCGCGCTGTCGATGCTGACCCGCCCCCCGAAGTGCGCCGCCCGCTCGTGCATGCCCATCACGCCATAGCTGCGCGGCGCGCCCAGGCGCTCGGCGCTGGCGCCGACGCCGTCGTCGCGCACCTCGAGGTAGAGCACGGGGCCGGGCGGGTCGTCGACGCTGATGCGGATCCAGACCTGCCGTGCGCGGGCGTGACGCGCCACGTTGGACAGGATCTCCTGGAAGATGCGGAACACCGCGATCGCGAGTCCGCCTTCGGGCGGCGCCACGCCGGCGGCCACGTGCACCTGCAGTTCCGACTGCAGCTCGGCCGTCTCGATGAACTCCTGCGCCTGCCATTCCAGCGCCGCCCACAGGCCCTGGTGGTCGAGGATGCTGGGGCGAAGGTCGGTGATGATGCGGCCGAGGTTGACCACGGCGCCGTCGATGAGCCGGCCCATGCCCTGCGTCTTGGCCTGCAGCGGCGGCGCATCGGGCAGGCGACGGGCCAGCCAGTCGGTGTCCATCTTCAGGGCCACGAGCATCGAGCCCAGTTCGTCGTGGATCTCGCGTGCGATGCGGGTGCGTTCCTGCTCGCGCACCAGCTCGGCGTGGTTGGCGCGGTCGCGCAGGCGGGCGAGCGCGTCGCTCAGCTGCCGGGTGCGCGCGGCCACGCGGGCCTCGAGCTCGTCGTTCGTTCGCCTGAGCAGCGCCTCGGCGCGCTTTCGCTCGCCGATGTCGACGAAGCTGACCACCGCGCCGACCACGCGGCCCTGGTCCAGCAGGGGGTGGCTCGCGTACTCGGCATGGAACGGCGTGCCGTCGGCGCGCCAGAGCACCTCGTCGTCGATGCGGCAGGCCTCGCCCAGGCGAAAGGCCTTGAAGATGGGGCAGTCGCACTCCGGGTAGTGCCGGCCGTCGGCATGCGTGTGGTGCACCAGATCGTGCATGTTGCGGCCGAGCACCATCTCGGTGCGAAATCCCAGCAGGCCCAGCGCCGCCGGGTTCACGAAGGTGCACCGGCCGTCCAGGTCGATGCCGAAGATGCCTTCGCCAATGCTGTCGAGCAGCAGGGAATGTCGGTCGTTGATCTCCGGGGTCATGCGCCCCTGGTGCAAGCGGCGTGCCGCACGGCCGCCACCCCGCCGCCCGGGTTGCCGCCCGGGTTGCCCCCAGGCTTGCGGTCCGGCTTGCTATCGTCCCGGCATGAGCCGTCTCTTCGAACCCATCCCCCTCGGCCCGCTGACGCTGGCCAACCGCATCGTCATCGCGCCGATGTGCCAGTACTCGGCCGTCGACGGCACGCCCGGCGACTGGCACCTGATGCACCTGGGGGCGCTGGCGCTGTCGGGCGCCGGGATGCTGATCCTGGAGGCGACGGCCGTCAGCGACGTCGGCCGCATCTCGCCGCAGGATCTGGGGCTGTACAGCGACGCCAACGAGGCGGCACTCGCCCGGATCGTGGCCTCGCTGCGGGCGCACTCGCCCATCGCGCTGGCCGTGCAGCTCGGCCACGCCGGGCGCAAGGCCAGCAGCCGAGCACCCTGGAACGGCGGCAACCAGATCCGCAGCGACGAACCGGACGGCTGGCGCGCCGAGGCGCCGTCGGCCGTGCCGCACGGCGCGGCCGAGGAGGCGCCGCAGGCGCTGGACGCCGCCGGCCTGGCCCGCGTGAAGCAGGCCTTCGTGGATGCCGCCGTCCGGGCCGGGCGCATCGGCCTGGACGGCATCGAGCTGCACGCTGCACACGGCTACCTGCTGCACCAGTTTCTGTCGCCGCTGGCCAACCGGCGTGACGACGCCTGGGGCGGCTCGCTGGAGAACCGCATGCGATTCCCGCTGGAGGTCTTCGATGCGGTGCGCGCCGCCGTGAAGATCCCGGTGTGGGTGCGTGTATCGGCCACCGACTGGGTGGAAGGCGGGTGGGATCTGGACAGCACCATCGCCTTCGGGCAGGCCCTGGCCGCGCGCGGCTGCGCGGCGCTGCACGTGAGCTCGGGCGGAATCTCCGGCGCGCAGCAGATCCCGCTCGGGCCCGGGTACCAGCTGCCTCTGGCGCGCGCGATCAAGGCCGCCGCCGGCCTGCCGGTCATCGGCGTCGGCCTGATCACGGAACCCGAACAGGCCGAAGCCGCCATCGCGCAGGGCGACTGCGACGCCGTGGCGCTGGCCCGCGCGATCCTCTACGACCCGCGCTGGCCGTGGCACGCCGCCGCCCGGCTCGGAGCACAGGTGACGGCACCGCCGCAGTTCTGGCGTGCGCCGCCGCGGGAGGTGAAGGACCTGTTCAGCGACCTGCGATTCGGCCAGCGATGAAGGCTTGACGAGGGTCAATGCGCGTACCGGCCGCGCCTCCTAGAGTGCTGGCAACAGTACGGAGGAAGACACCATGTTCAAGAAGCTCCTGGTCCCGATCGACGGCAGCGAGTTGTCGCATCAAGCCATCCAGCAAGGTCTCGACTTGGCACGCCAGCTGGGCGCGAGCATCCAGGGTTTCGTCGTCGAGGCCATGCCGGCGCTGCCGACGATGGGCACCCACCTGGCCAACTACCAGCGCGAGGTGGCCGAGCACGAAGCCACGACCGAGGCCCACGCGCAGCGCCTGCTGAAGCTCTTCTCCACGGCGGCTGCCGATGCGGGCGTGGCCTTCGAGGGCGCGTACGAGCGCAACGACGACGTTGCAGGCGCCATTGCCGGCATCGCCGACCGCCACGCCTGCGACATGATCGTCATGGCCACGCACGGCCGCGGCGCCTTCGGCGAACTGCTGTTCGGTTCGCAGACCAAGCGCGTGATGTCGCTCAGCAAGCTCCCGCTGCTGGTTCTGCACTGATTTCGGCCAGGCACTTCAGGCACAGGCAGGTGGCATAGCGCACGCGCAGCGCGGCCAGCTGTTCCGGTGTGAGCCGGATGCGGGTGCAGGGGCAGGGTTGCGGGTCGTTCGCCCCACAGTGGAAACTGCTCCCGCAGCGCGGGCATTTGTCAACGGCATCCATACCCCCCCGAATGTAGTGGGTCGGCGCGGCGGGCGCGCCCCAGAATCGAGCCTCCTCGAATCGACCGGGAATGCCCCTGATGCGCCTCCTTCCCCTGGCCCTGGCCGCCGCCCTGACCGCCGCGCTCGGCTCCGCCGCCGCCCACCCCAACGACGCCGAACACCGCGCGCTGCGGCAACTCGAGCGTCAGCAGAACGGTCTGTACCGGGCCTACTTCCCGGACCTCGCCACCGGTCGCAAGGCGGCCATCAGCTTCCACGCCAACCTGGTGGAGTCGGCCTGGAAGAAGGGCTACCTCGTGCTCGAGCTCGACGGCAACGAGATCGCGTCGCTGCAGGGCTTCGGGTTCCGCATCGAGCCGGCCGCCGACATGGTCAAGCGCCGCAACCAGTTCCTCGACCAGATCGATGCGGGGCGCAACGGGGTGCAGTCGATTCCCGGCTATGCCTGCTACGAGACCGTGGAGGAGACCTTCGCCGCCGCCGAGGGCATCGTCGCTGCGAAGCCGCAGATAGCCACCTGGATCGACATCGGCGATTCATTGAACAAGACCCGGGGCCTGGCCGGCTACGACCTGAAGGTCCTCAAGCTCACCAACAGCGCCATCGGCGGCGCCAAGCCGAAGCTCTTCATCAACGCCGCCATCCATGCCCGCGAGTACACCACCGCGCCCATGGTTCTGAGCTTCGCGCGCTGGCTGTCCGATGGCTACGGCGTCAATGCCGACGCCACCTGGATCCTCGACCACCACGAAGTCCATCTGCTGCTGCAGACCAACCCCGACGGCCGCAAGAAGGCCGAGGCCGGCCTGTCCTGGCGCAAGAACACCAACACCGACTACTGCGCCGGCAACTCCATCGGCGCCGACCTGAACCGCAACTTCACGTTCCAGTGGAACAGCACCGGCGGCGCAGGCTCCAGCGGCAACGAGTGCGACCTGACCTACCGCGGCCCCGCGCCGGCCTCGGAACCCGAGACGCAGACGGTGGAGTCCTACATCCGCAGCCTGTGGCCCGACCGCCGCGGCCCCGGCCTGAACGACGCCGCGCCCGCCGACACCAGCGGCATCCACCTGGACATGCACAGCTACAGCGAGCTCGTGCTCTGGCCCTGGGGCAGCACCAACGCCGCGGCGCCCAACGGCACCGCGCTGCAGACGCTGGGCAGGCGCTTCGCCTTCTTCAACGGCTACACGCCCACTCAGTCCATCGGCCTGTACCCGACCGACGGCACCAGCGAGGGTCCGAGCTACGGCGAGCTCGGCGTGGCGGCGTACACCTTCGAGATGGGCACCAGCTTCTTCCAGAGCTGCAGCGTCTACAACAGCACCATCCAGCCGAACAACCTGCCGGCGCTGGTGTATGCCGCCAAGGTGGTCCGCACGCCCTACATCACCCCCGCCGGCCCCGACGTGCTGAACGTCGCCCTGCCCGCCTCCGTGACCGCGGGAACCGCCGCCACGCTGACGGCACAGGTCACCGACACGCGCTTCAACCAGAGCAACGGCGTCGAAGGCGTGCAGGCCATCGCCTCGGCTTCGGCCTACATCGGCGTGCCACCCTGGGCGCCGGGCGCGGTGGCGATCCCCCTCACCGCCACCGACGGCAGCTTCAACAGCAGCACCGAGAACGTCACCGCCGCGCTGCCCACGGCCGGCCTGGCCAACGGCAAGTACCTGGTCTACGTGGTCGGAAGCGACGCCTCGGGCGCCACGGGCCCGGTCACGGCCGGCTTCCTGAACGTGGGCAGCGCGCCGCCGCCGTCCATCTCGCTGACGGTCACCAAGGGCGCCGGAACCGCCCGCCGCACGCCCGTGAGCCTGGCCTGGACGGGCGCCACGGGTTCGCGCGTGGACCTGTACCGCAACAGCGCACTGGTGAGCGCCACGGCCAACGACGGCGCCTACACGGAGAACGTCGCCGCCGGCACCTGGAGCTACCGCATCTGCCAGCGCGGCTCCACCACCGTGTGCTCGGCCACGAAGAGCGTCACGACACCCTGAGCGGCGCCACCGCCGCCCGCACCGCATCCGGCACCGGCACCGGGCGGTTGCTGGCGCGGTCGACGTAGACATGCACGAAGTGGCCCTCGGCGCACGCCTGGGCCTCGTCGTTGCGGAAGACCGCCAGCTCGTAGCGCAGGCTGCTGCCGCCCAGGTGGGCCAGGCGCAGCCCCACGGTGACGCGGTCGGGGAAGCTCACGGGCGCGAAGTAGCGGCACTGCGTTTCCACGACCAGCCCCACCGCGGGCGAGTGTTCGAGGTCCAGCGCGCCGGCCTCGATGAGCAGCCGGTTCACCGCCGTATCGAAGAAGCCGTAGTACACGACGTTGTTGACGTGCCGGTAGGCGTCGTTGTCCGACCAGCGCGTGCCGATCTCGGTGAAGTGCGCGTAGGCCGCGCGCAGCGGGGGGGTCGGGCGTGAGCTCATGGGGCCCCATTCTGCGGCGTGCCCACGCGCACCGCACGCCTTGTCAGTGCTCCCGAAGGTGGGCGTCCTAGAATCTTGCCCATGTCTCAAGCCGCCCCCCGCAAGCTGTTCGTCACCACGGCGCTGCCCTACGCCAACGCGCCCTTCCACATCGGCCACATGATGGAGTACATCCAGGCCGACATCTGGGTGCGGCTGCAGCGCATGCGGGGGCACGAGGTGCACTTCGTCTGCGCCGACGACGCGCACGGCGCGCCCATCATGATCGCCGCCGAGAAGGCGGGCATCACACCGCAGGAATTCGTGGCCGGCATCGCTGCCACGCGGCCGCAGTACCTCCACGGCTTTCACATCGGCTTCGACCACTGGCACAGCACCGACGCGCCGGAGAACCACGAACTCGCCCAGGGCATCTACCTGGCGCTGCGCCGCGAGGGCCTGATCGCCGAGCGCACCATCGAGCAGTTCTACGACCCGGTCAAGGGCATGTTCCTGCCCGACCGCTACATCAAGGGCGAATGCCCCAAGTGCGGCGCGAAGGACCAGTACGGCGATTCCTGCGAGGTCTGCGGCGCCGTCTACTCGCCCACCGAGCTGAAGAACCCGTACTCCGCGCTCTCGGGCGCCGCGCCCGAACTGCGCAGCAGCGCGCACCATTTCTTCCAGCTTTCGTCGCCGCGCTGCCTCGAGTTCCTGCAGGACTGGACGGGCACGCCGGGCCGCCTGCAGCCCGAGGTGCTGAACAAGATCAAGGAATGGTTCGCGCCCGACGAGCAGGGCCACGTGAGCCTGTCGGACTGGGACATCTCGCGCGACGCGCCCTACTTCGGCATCCGCATCCCGGACACCGTCGACAAGTACTTCTACGTCTGGCTCGACGCACCCGTCGGCTACCTGGCGTCGCTGAAGAGCCGCTTCGCCGGCCTGGGCCTCGATTTCGAGGCCTACATGGCCGACCCGGCGGTCGAGCAGGTGCACTTCATCGGCAAGGACATCGTCTACTTCCACACGCTGTTCTGGCCGGCGATGCTGCACTTCAGCGGCCGCAAGACGCCAGATCACGTCTTCGTGCACGGCTTCCTGCAGCTGAGCGGCGAGAAGATGAGCAAGAGCCGGGGCACGGGCCTCAGCCCGCTGCGCTACCTGGAACTCGGCATGAACCCCGAGTGGCTGCGCTACTACCTGGCGGCCAAGCTCAACGGGCGGGTGGAGGATGTCGACTTCAAACCCGACGACTTCATCGCCCGCGTCAATTCCGACCTGATCGGAAAGTACGTCAACATCGCCAGCCGCGCGGCCGGCTTCCTGGCCAAGCGCTTCGGCGGCCGCGTCTCGGCCGACCTCGGCGTGGAGGGCCGCGTGCTGCTCGACGGCCTGCGCGCGCCGCACGAGGCCATCGCCGAGCTGTACGAGACCCGCGACTACGGCAAGGCGCTGCGCGAGGTCATGGCGCTGGCCGACCGCGTGAACGAATACGTCGACCAGAACAAGCCCTGGGAGCTGGCAAAGAAGGAAGGTCAGGACGCCGCGCTGCACGATGTCTGCAGCGTCTGCATCGAGGCCTTCCGCCTGCTGACGCTCTACCTCAAGCCCGTGCTGCCCATGCTCGCCGCGCAGGTGGAGGGCTTCCTGAACATTGCGCCGCTGCAATGGCACGACGCCACGCGGGCCCTGGGCGGCCACGCCATCGGCGATTACAAGCACCTGATGCAGCGCGTCGACCCCAAGCAGATCGACGCCCTGCTGGAGCCGCCCGCCGCCCCCGTGGCGGCGCCGGTGGTGCCGGGCGGCGAGCCGATCGCCGAGCAGATCGGAATCGACGACTTCACGAAGATCGACCTGCGCATCGCGAAGATCGTCTCCGCCGAGCGGGTGGAGGGCAGCACCAAGCTGCTGCGCCTGACGCTGGACGCCGGCGAAGGCCGCCTGCGCAATGTCTTCAGCGGCATCGCCAGCGCCTACGCGCCCGAGCAGCTGGCCGGCAAGCTGACGGTGCTGGTGGCCAACCTGGCGCCGCGCAAGATGAAGTTCGGCATCAGCGAAGGCATGGTGCTGGCCGCCAGCCACGCCGACGAGAAGGCGCAGCCCGGCATCCACGTGCTGGAGCCCTGGCCCGGCGCGCAGCCCGGCATGCGCGTGCGGTGAGCCACGCCAGCGCCAGCCCGGGACGCCAGCGCCGGACACCCCGGCGATGACGCCGTGGCTGCGGGGCTGGACAGACATCCGCCGCACGCCGACGGCCGACATCCGCCTGGGCGCGCTGCTGGCCTTCGTGGCCGGCGCCACCAACGCAGGCGGCTTCCTGGCGGTGGCGCGCTACACCTCGCACATGACCGGCATCGTCTCGGCCATGGCCGACGACCTGGTGCTGGGCCACTGGACGCTCGCGCTCGCCGGCGCCGCGGCCTTCTCGATGTTCCTGCTGGGCGCCATGACGACGGCCCTGCTCGTGAACTACGCGCGGCAGCGGCGCATGCACAGCCGCTTCGCGCTGCCCCTGCTGCTGGAGGCGGCGCTGCTGCTGGCGTTCGGCTTGCTGGGCGCTTCGCTGAACCTGAAGATCGCGCTGCTGCTGCCCGCCACGGTGCTGCTGCTGTGCTTCATCATGGGCCTGCAGAACGCCGTCATCACCAAGATCTCGCGGGCCACCATCCGCACCACCCACGTGACCGGGCTGGTGACGGACCTCGGCATCGAACTCGGCAAGCTCGTCTATGTGAACCACATTCCCGGCGCCGTGCCGGTGGTGGCCGATAGAGCGCGCATCCGGATGCACGCGCTGCTGATCGGCATGTTCTTCGTCGGCGGGCTCTTCGGCGCGCTCGGGTTCAAGCAGGTGGGCTTCGCGACGACGGTGCCGCTGGCCGTGGCGCTGCTGGTGGTGGCCACGCGGCCCCTGCTGAACGACCTGAATGCCGCACGCAGGGCGCTGTGAAGCTCAAGCTGCACCCCTTTCGCCCCCGCCTGGCCGACAGCCTGGCGGGCTACGACCGCACCCGCTTCGCGGGCGACGTGGCCGCCGGCCTCACCGTGGGCGTGGTGGCGCTGCCGCTGGCGATGGCGTTCGCCATCGCCTCAGGCGTCAAGCCGGAGGCCGGCATCTTCACGGCCATCATCGCCGGCTTTCTCATCAGCGCGCTCGGCGGGTCCAGCGTGCAGATCGGCGGCCCGGCGGGCGCCTTCATCGTCATCGTCTACGGCATCGTCGAGCGCTACGGCCTGGCGAATCTCCTGATCTCCACCATGCTGGCGGGCGTGCTGCTGTTCTCGATGGGGCTGTTCAAGCTCGGGGCGCTGGTGCGCTACGTGCCGGTGTCCATCGTCATCGGATTCACGAACGGCATCGCGGTCCTGATCGGGCTGTCGCAGGTGAAGGATTTCCTGGGCCTGGACACGCCACGGATGCCGGCGGACTTCTTCGCGCAGATCGGCACCCTGGCCGCCCAGATGCACACCATCAACCCCTGGGCCGTGGCCATCGCGGTGACCAGTCTCGTCGTGGTGGTGCTCTGGCCGAAGTCCTACACGATGCCGACCGAGCCGGTGGGCGCCGTCGCACGCACCCGGCGCATCGCAGCGCACCTGCCGGGCACGGTGGTGGTGCTGGTGGGCGCCACGCTGGCCGTGACGTTCCTGGACCTCCCGGTCGAGACCATCGGCACCCGCTTCGGCGGCATACCGCAGGCGCTGCCGGTCTTCGCGCTGCCGGAGTTCAGCTGGGCCACCGCCAAGCAGCTGGTGGTGCCCACCGTCACGATCGCGCTGCTCGGCGCGATCGAATCACTGCTGTGCGCGCGCGTGGCCGACAACATGGCCGACGTGCCGCGCCACGACCCCAACCAGGAACTCATGGCGCAGGGCGTGGCCAACTTCGTGACGCCCTTCTTCGGCGGCATCCCGGCCACGGGCACCATCGCGCGCACCGTGACCAACGTGCGCGCGGGCGGCCGCAGCCCCATCGCCGGCATGGTGCACGCGGCCACCTTGCTGGCGGTCGTGCTGGTGGCCGCGCCGCTGGCACTGAACGTACCGCTCGCGGCCCTGGCCGGCCTGCTGGCCTTCGTGGCCTGGAACATGGGCGAGTGGCGCGAGTTCGCGCGGCTGAAGCAGTTCAACCTGCCGTACCGGACCATCCTGCTCGGAACCTTCTTCACCACGGTGATCTTCGACCTGACGGTCGCGGTGGAGCTCGGCCTGGTGCTGGCCTGCGTGTTCTTCATCTGGCGCATGAGCACGCTGTTCCGGGTGGAGCCGGTCGATGCCGCGCTGCTGCCGCCGGGCAGCATGGTCTTCGAACTCTACGGCTCGCTGTTCTTCGGCGCGGTGGGCAAGGTCGAGTCGCTGCCCGCGCGCGTGCCCGAGGGCACCCGCACCGTGGTGCTCGAGATGCACCGCCTGGTGCTGCTGGACACCTCGGGCCTGGAGGCACTGCACCAGTTGCACCGGACGCTGCACAAGCGCGGCACGGCGCTGGTTCTGGCGCACGTCAACGAGCAGCCGATGTCCCTGCTGCGGCGCAGCGGCTTCGAGGCCGAGATCGGCCCGGAGAACATCGTTCCGACCGTCAGCGCCGCTTTCGACGCCGAGCCGCGAGAGCCTCGCCCTTGAGCCGCCGCCAGCGCTTCGCAGCCCGGGCGCAGTCGGCCTCCACGGCCTGAGCTTCCCGGGACAGCCAGCCCGCGGCGAAGTACACGGCGGGTGGCACGGCCTCGGAGGCCATCGGTGCCGGAACTGGAGCCGATGCCACAGGGGCCGGCGGCACGGCGCCGGCTGGAACGGGCGGGGCGGCCGGGTCGACTGAACCCACGGATGAAGCCGACGACCCCGAAGAAGCCGAAGCACCCCGTTCAGCCAGATGGGCGCGCGCCAGGACCAGATCGTTCCAGCGGCCCAGGGCGTCCTGCAGCGCGCGCAGCGCGGTCGTCTCGCGCGCCGCGGCGCGGGCGGGCAGCAGCGGCGCGGAGAACTCCAGCAGGTAGCGCAGGCGCTTCAGGCGCTTGCGCAGCCGGTGGCGGCTCTCGTCGTCGAGCCGGGTCCAGTCGGCCGCCAGCCGGCGGGCCTGGCGGTGCCATCGGCGCAGGCAGTCGAGCGCCGGGGCGTCCCAGGGCTCGGCGGTCTCGGGCGAGGCGTCGGCCAGCGGCCGGGCCAGCGCGATGAGGCCCAGCCACAGGCGCGTGACGCCCGGCTGCGCCAGGGCCGGGAGGGCCAGGCCTTGCAACCCCGGCCCCGGCACGGGCGCCGAGGGCGCGGAGGGCGTGGTCTTCGGCGCTGCGTAGCCGGCGGCCTGTGCGGCCGCCCAGGCGGGTGCCAGCGTCTGCGCCAGCACGTCGAGGTCGCGGGTGCTCCCGAGGGATGCGAACAGTCCGGAGATCACGGCGTCGCGCGGTTCGTCCGGCGGCCCGAAGGCGCGCAGCACGCTGCGCAGCCGGCGCAAGGCCACGCGCAGCTGGTGCACGTGGTCGGGGCCGTGGGCGCCGGCCGTGACGGCAGCCGCGTTGGGCAGCGCGTGCCGCAGCGCCGAACCGATCATCGCGGCGCGTGCGGTCCCGAGCGGCAGGCCGGGGGCCAGCGCGGGCTGCTCGGCGCCGGCCACCGGCCGCAGGGTGCGGCCCTGCGCCAGCCACTGCGCGCGCTCGGACTTGGTGGCCGGGTCCGCCACGAGGTGGAACCGGTCGGCCCAGCGGGACGCCAGATCGAGCAGGCCGGAAACGGGCCCGGACAGCAGTTCGAATTCCAGTTCGCAGACCGGGGCGCGCGCATCGCCAGCGATCACATGGCCGGTGTCCAGGGCCAGCTCCACCCGAGCGCCCCCGTGGCGCAGCACGCGCCTGAGACGCTGTATCTCGGTGCCGTAGGCCAGGCGTGGCGCCTCGCCTCCCTTCAACGCCGCCGACAGCGCCGCGCCCGCTGAAGTGCCGGCATGCAGGCCGGGCTCCAACGGCGGCGGGTCGCCGGCTTCGGGAGGCCGGCGGACCTCGTGCTCGAGGCGCTGCATCAGGCCGTCGCCGCGGCCCTTGAGCGTCTGCACCCAGACATCGCCCTCGCGGCGCAGGCGCAGGGCCAGCTGCGCGGCGGCCAGACGGCCGTCGGGCGTGTCGAAATAGCGCGCACGCAACGCCACCCGCTCGGCCGTTTTCGTGGCCAGCGCACGCTCCACCGCGGCCAGGCGCGCAGGCGGCACCTGGAACTTGAGTTCGATCTCGACGCCGGTGTCAGCCAGGGGCATGGGGTCGGGCAGCTAAAATCATCACTCGTCGATTCTGCCTGCCAACGCCATGCCGCTGTTCTGGAAGCCCTACACATCCGATACCACGCAGTTCATCCAGGACCTGAAGGCGAAGAAGCCGAGCCTGGAATCCGAGCAGCGTGCCGGCCGCGCCCTGCTCTGGGACCGCCCGATCGACCGCCAGGCGCAGGCCGACTGGAAGGACGCCCGCGTGGCCCAGAAGCCCTACGTCTACTCGAACGAGCACTGAGACGCTGAGCACGGCCCGCGTGGAGACCCTGGCCCGGGAAGACGGCCCCCGGCCCGACCCCGAAGTCGTGGACCAGGTGGCCCTCGCACGCCTGTACGGCGAGCCGCTCTTCAAGCTGCCCACGGACCTCTACATCCCGCCCGACGCGCTGGAGGTCTTTCTCGATGCGTTCGAGGGCCCGCTGGACCTGCTGCTCTACCTGATCCGCAAGCAGAACTTCAACATCCTCGACATCCCGCTGGCCAGCGTCACGCGCCAGTACCTGGATTACGTCGACCAGATCCGCCGGCACAACCTCGAACTCGCCAGCGAGTACCTGCTGATGGCGGCGATGCTCATCGAGATCAAGTCGCGCATGCTGCTGCCGCCGAAGAAGACGGCCGACGGCGCGGAACCCGAAGACCCGCGCGCCGAACTCGTGCGCCGCCTCATCGAGTACGAACGCATCAAGCTGGCCGCTGCGGGCCTGGACCGCGTGCCGGTGCTCGGCCGCGATTTCCAGCGCGCGCAGGTGCACATCGAGCAGAGTCTGCAGCCGCGCTGGCCCGAGGTGAACGCCGACGACCTGCGCGTGGCCTGGGCCGACATCCTGCAGCGCGCGCGGCTCAACCAGCACCACACCATCAGCCGCGAGCAGCTTTCGGTGCGCGAGCACATGAGCATCGTGCTGCGCCGGCTGCAGGGCCGGCGCTTCGTCGAGTTCCATGAACTCTTCGAGCCGAGCCGCGGCAGCGCGGTGCTGGTGGTGACCTTCATCGCGATGCTGGAGCTGTCGCGCGAGCACCTGCTGGAGGTGACGCAGGCCGAAGCCTTCGCACCCATCTACGTGCGCCTGGCCTACACGCCGGCCTGAGACGCGCCCGATGGAAGTGCCGCCGCCACCGGCCGCAAGGCGCCCGCGCCGCGTCTTCCTGATCGGCGCCACCGGCACCATCGGCCGCGCCACGGCGCAGGCGCTGGTGCTTCGCGGCCACGAGGTGGTGTGCTTCGTGCGGCCGCGCGCGGGCGTGGCCGGCGCGCTGGCGCGGGACGACACTACCCGCCTGCTGCCGGGCGCCACGCTGCGCTTCGGCGACGTCACCGACCCGGCGTCGCTGGCGCGTGACGGCTTCCAGGGCGAGCCCTTCGACGCCCTGGTGTCCTGCCTGGCTTCCCGCACGGGCGCGCCGGCGGATGCCTGGGCCATCGACCACCAGGCGCACCTGAACGCGCTGGACGCGGCACGGGCGGCGGGCGTGAAACAGGTGGTGCTGCTGTCGGCCATCTGCGTGCAGAAGCCCCTGCTCGCGTTCCAGCAGGCCAAGCTGGCGTTCGAGCGGGCGCTCATCGAATCCGGCCTGGACTACGCCATCGTGCGGCCAACGGCCTTCTTCAAGTCGCTTTCCGGGCAGTTCGAGCGCGTCAGGCGCGGCAAGCCCTTCCTGGTGTTCGGCGACGGCACGCTCACGGCGTGCAAGCCCATCAGCGACGAGGACCTCGGCGCCTTCATGGCCGACTGCCTGGACGACCCCGCGCGCCGCAACCGCATCCTGCCCATCGGCGGGCCGGGTGCGGCCATCACGCCGCGGCAGCAGGGTGAGCGGCTGTTCGCGCTGCTGGACCGTCCGCCGCGCTTCAAGCAGGTGCCCGTGGCGCTGCTGGACGGGATCATCACGGTGCTGGCCACGCTCGGGCGCGTGGTGCCGGCGCTGGCGGCCAAGGCGGAGCTGGCCCGCATCGGCCGCTACTACGCCACCGAATCGATGCTGGTGCTGGACCCGGCCACGGGCCGCTACGACGCCGACGCCACACCCTCGACCGGCACGACGACGCTGTTCGACTTCTACGCCGCGCTGGCCGGCGGCACCGCCGCGCCCGAGCGCGGGGACCACGCCGTGTTCTGAATTCGCGCGCCGGGCGAAGAAACATCGGCCGGTTCAGCAGACGGATCACCGGAAAACCTGTATACACGGCGCTTCAACAACCAATGAAGGCCTGTCCATGTCGAATTCCATCGCCGCCCACAAGCACCGGACCATGCTTCACACCCTGCGCGACAACGTCAAGCGCGCCCTGCGCGACCAGAAGCGCGGCCTGATCGGCGCGGCGGAGCGGCTGGCACACCACCAGGCCAAGCGCTCGGCCTACCGCGCCGCGCACCCGTAAGCCAGGGAAGACCGGAGCTGCCGCCGAAGCGGGGCAGCGCGGTCCGGCTCGGTCCGGCGCCCTGCGCCGCGATTCGGGGTCGTGCGGGCGATACTTGCCGCCTGCACCGCCTCAACACCCGCCCCATGACCACCGTCGCCCTCGAAGTCCTGCCCCGCGATCTGGAGCCCTACCGCCTCGGCAACACCGGCGTGGACTGGGTGCACCGCTTCGATTCCGGCCGCCCCGGGCCGCACGTGCTCATCAACGCGCTCACCCACGGCAACGAGTTCTGCGGCATGGTCGCGGCAACGCACCTGCTGGATTCCGGCGTGCGGCCGCTGATCGGCACGCTCACTGTCAGCTTTGCCAACGTGGCGGCCTACCGCAGCTTCGACACCGCCCGGCCCTTCGAGAGCCGCCAGCTGGTGCACAACCTGAACCGGATCTGGTCCGACGCCTGGCTCGAAGGCGAAGACGACAGCCCCGAACTGCAGCGCGCCCGCGAACTGCGCCCGGTGGTGGCTGCAGCCGACCACATCCTCGACCTGCACTCGACCGCACAGGACGTGCAGCCTTTCTGGGTCTACCCCGCGTACGAACGCAACACCACGGCCGCGCTGGCCATCGGCCGGCCGGCCGTGCACCTGGTCATGCCGCAGGGCCTGGGCTCGGGAACGCCGCTGATCCAGCACGGCCTGCATGGGCAGGACTCACACCACGGCGTGGCGCTGGTCGCCGAATGCGGGCAGCACTTCCGGCAGGCCACCAGCGATCTCGCCGTCGAGGTGACGCTGGATTTCCTGGCCCACTTCGGGCTGATCGCGCGCGAACGGCCCACGCCGGCACCGGCGCAGCGCTTCGAGCTGCTGCAGACCTGGGTGGTGCGTGACCCGGGCTTCCGTTTCACGCGGCCGCTGGTGGGCTTCGAGACCTTCGCCCAGGGCGAGCTCATCGCCACCGACGGTGCCGACGAGGTGCGCGCGCCTTGTGACCGCTGCACGGTGCTGATGCCCACGCGGGCGCCCATCGTCGGCCGCGAAGGCGTCTACCTGGCGCGGCCGCTCGAGCCGGCCTGAGTGCAGGCCTGCTGCCGGCGGGCAAGAATGCCGCCGCCGTCCGCAGGGCCGCCTCAAGTTCGCGCCCGCAGCCGCCGAAAACAGGGATTCGCATGAACAGGCTGAAACCCGACCCCGCAAGGAACGGCACCCCCGGGTGCTGCGCGCCCGGCATGGGCGCGGCCGCCCCCGCGGGCCCCGGCAGCAGAGGCGTGGGGGAACGGGCATGAACGCCGTGGCCGAAACCGGCGAAACCGTCATCCGGCCCGAGCAGGTGCGCGTGGGGGTTCACGTGCGCATCCCGCTGGCATGGTCGCAGCACGCCTTCCTGACCTCGTCGTTCGTGGTCAGCAACGAGCAGCAGGTTCGCGAGATCCTGGCGATGGGCGTGGAGGTGCTGTGCGACACGCGCAAGTGCCGGGTGCCGCCGATGCCCCTGGTCGAGATCCCCGCGCCGGACCCCGCCCGCGAAGCGGAACTGGCCACCCTGCGCGCCGAGCAGGAAGCCCGCATGGCCGTCCGGCGCGAGCGACAGGCGGCCATGGAGGCGATGCGCTCACGCCTGGACAAGGTGCAGAAGAGCTTCCAGCAGGCCGCCGAGCAGACGGCCGCCGCCATGCACCTGCTGGGCGCCCGCCCGAAGGAGAGCCTGAAGACGATCCTCGGCGTGGCCGGGGAATCGACCAACGCGCTGCTGGCCGACACCGACTCCACGATCCTGATGGTCATGGACAAGGGCGCGAGCCAGGGCGAGGTGGCGCACGCGATCTCGGTGATGACGCTGTCGCTGCTGCTGGGCAAGCGCCTGGGCATACCGGCGGCCGTGCTGCGCGAGATCGGTGCCGGCGCGCTGCTGCACGACATCGGCCTGGCCAGCCTGAACCACTCGCTGGTGCGCAACCCGAAGCGCAACCGTTTCGAGGAAGCGTCCTACCAGACGCACTGCGTCCGGGGGCACCGGGAGCTCCAGGCGATCGGCTTCGTCGTGCCGCCCGAGATCCTCAACATCGCGCTGCAGCACCACGAACACTACGACGGCACCGGCTACCCGAACCGCCTGTCGGGCACGGCCATCTGCCAGGGCGCCCGGATCGTCGCCCTGGCCGACCGGTTCGACGAACTCACCAACCCGCCCGAGCCGTCCGGCGCGCTCTCGCCGTTCGAAGCCCTGGCGCAGATGTGGACGCGCGAGCGCAGCCACTTCGACGAAACACTGCTGCAGCACTTCATCCGGTCCATGGGCATCTACCCGCCCGGGACGCTGGTGCAACTGTCCGACGGGCGCGTCGCCATCGTGGTGGCCGCAGCGCCCGCCGAAGCGCGCCTGTGCCCGCAAGTGCTGCTCTACGACGCAGGCACGCCCCGCTCGGAAGGCATCATCCTCGATCTGGCCCGGCCGGACCCTCATGACCCGGAGCCGCTTCGGATCGAAAAGGCGCTGCGCACGCAGGACCTGGGCACCAGGGAGCTCGACTACCTGCTGCCCCGGCGCCGGATGTCCTGGCTGCGCGCCGGGCCCTGACAAAGCGCCGCAGAACCCGCACGGCGCGCTTCGGCTACATCTCCAGGTCTTCGCGGATGCTGGCGATGCCAGCCTTGGCGCAGGCGTCGTCGGCGTCACCGCTGGGCGCACCCGAGACGCCGATGCCGCCGATCACCGAGCCTGCGCCCTGGATGGTCACGCCACCGCCGACAGCGGTGAAGCGCGGCACGCTGCGCAGGCCCGACGACGCCTGACCGGGCTGCGTGGCGCGCGCAAGCTCGGTGGTGTCGGTGCGAAAACTCACCGCCGTCCACGCCTTGTCGACCGCCACGTCGGGCGTGTGCGCGCCGGCGAACCGGTCACGCACCATCGCCTGGGCCACGCCGGAGCGGTCGACCACGGCGACCGCCACCTGATAGCCCGCCTGGCGGCAACTCGCCAGCGCGGCATTCACGGCCTTCTGCGCCGCCTCGGGCGTGAGAACGCGGATGCTGTGCGTACCGGCGACCGGCTGCGCCAGGGCGCCGCCGGCCAATGCCGCGCAGGCCAGGCTGAGAGCGAGCTTCTTCATCGTTGACTCCTGTGGTTGCAACTCGATGGCGAGCTTCGCGCCAGCGCCGCGCCCGCGCCTTGCGCAACGTCAAGCGCAGCTTGGGCGCAAGGGCGGATCCGGCCGGCGTCAGATGATGTTGCGCTCCGACCAGCGTTCGCCCGTCAGCAGCCGCGCCGGGTGCATCGGCGCGAGCGCGGGCGTGGTGGCTTCGGCGCCGCAGATCAGGGCCGCCATCGCGTGCCCGACGGCGGGCGCCTGCTGCATGCCGTGGCCCGAGAAGCCGCAGGCGGTGAACACGTTGCGCCAGCCCGGCAGCGGGCCGGCCAGGCCGTTGTGGTCGAAGGCGTTCATCTCGTAGTAGCCGGCCCAGGCCGAGCGCACGCGCAGTGCCTCGAACGCCGGCACGCGGGCGGCCAGCACGGGCCAGATCTGGTCCTCGAACTGGCCGTGGTCGATGGCGTGCAGCGGCGGCTCCTCGGGGTCGCCGTCGCGCGGCGGCGCGCCGGCCAGGAAGCCGCGCCCCTCGGCACGGAACCACACGCCGCTGGGGTCGATGACCAGCGGGCAGCCCGGCAGCGCCTGCGGGCAGTCGAGCACGAAGACATCGCGCTTCCTGGGCGACACGGGCAACGCGAACCCCAGGCGCGCGGCCAGCGGCGCGCTCCAGGCGCCTGCCGCCAGCAGCAGCGACCCGGCCGCGAACGAGCGTCCGTCGCTGCAGCGCACCGCCGTCACGGCGCAGGCAGCGTGTTCGAAGCCGACCGCTTCGGCCGCCTCGAAACGCACGCCGCAGGCGATGGCCTTGCGGCGGAAGGCCTGGTGCAGCGCAGGCCCGTCGAACCAGCCCTCGCCGCTGGCGCCCCAGGCACCCAGCGCCAGGTCGCCCGTCGCCAGCCAGGGGAACCGCTCGCCCAGCGCGGCCGGGTCGAGCAGCCGCACATCGGCGCCCGCCGCCTGCTGGACCGCGTGGTTCTCGCGCAGCACGCCGGCGCCGGCCTCGGTGGCCAGGTACAGGTAGCCGGGCTCGGTGAGGCCGATGGCCGGGCGGTCGTCGCCCACGGCGAGTTCGTCGGCCACTCGCCGCAGGAAGCGGATGCTCCACTGCGACAGCGCGATGTTCAGCGGCTGCGAGAACTGCTGCCGGATCGAGCTGGCCGACAGCGAGCTGGAGGCACGCGAATAGCCTGGGTCGCGCTCGAGCACCGTCACGGCCACGCCATGGTCGCGCGCCAGGAAACAGGCCGTGGCCGCACCCATCACGCCACCGCCCACGATCACCACATCGTTCTTCATGCCGCGAGTCTATGCAGGGCGCCGATGCAAGTATCGACCCGGGTTCACACCCGCAGGCAAACCGGCCGGGAGGAGCCGCCGGCTTCGGGGCGGCGCTTGCGCTCGATCAAGCCCGATAGCCGATCGAAGCCTCAATATCAGCGCAGACTGATGAACATAGAACCCACCATGCCCAAGTCCTATCGCGACATCACCGCCGAGGTTTCGGCCTCCATGGCCCGGTTGCGCGCCGACACCCCCGACACGCTGCGCGGCTTCTCGTCGCTGGCCCAGGCGGCCACGCGCGAGGGCGCGCTGGACAAGAAGACCAAGGAACTGATCGCGATGGCCCTGTCGGTGGCCGCGCGCTGCGACCCCTGCCTGGGCTTTCATGCCGATGCGCTGGTGAAGCTGGGCTGCACGCGCGCCGAGTTCGAGGAAATGCTCGGCATGTGCGTCTACATGGGCGGCGGCCCGGCGCTGATGTACGCGGCCCACGCGCTGGACGCGTACGAGGAATTCGGCGGCCAGAAACAGGGCTGAGGCTCCGGGCCGGCAGGCCCGTGGGGCCGGGCGCCCGGCCCGAACCCGCCAGGCCTACTTGACCAGCCGGTTCAGCCGCTCGGCGTCGAAGGTCTCGGTGGTGTTGGCGTCGGTGGGCACGCAGTCTTCGGCCGGCAACTCGCGGGCACGCGCCGAGAGCTTCTCGATGGCCGCCCACAGCAGCGCGATCTGGTGCTCGTGACCGGAAGCGTTGTCGATCAGGCCCTTCATGGCCTGCGACACGGGGTCGTCGCCCTGGGTCACGCCGTAGGCCGAGAAGCCCATCTTGGCGGCAGCCGCCTCGCGCTGGGCCTCGGTCTCGGCCTGCAGGATGCGGGCGGGGTTGCCCACGGCCGTGGCCCCGGGCGGCACGGGCTTGACCACCACCGCGCCCGAACCCACGCGCGCACCGTCGCCCACCGTGAAGCCGCCGAGCACCTGGGAGTTGGCGCCGACGATCACGCCGCGCCCCAGCGTGGGGTGGCGCTTGGCCCCCTTGCTGAGCGAGGTGCCGCCGAGCGTCACGCCCTGGTAGATGGTGCATTCGTCGCCGATCTCGGCCGTCTCGCCGATGACGACGCCCATGCCGTGGTCGATGAAGACCCGGTGGCCGATGGTGGCGCCGGGGTGGATCTCGATGCCGGTGAAGAAGCGCGCCAGATGCGAGATGAAACGGCCCAGCCAGCGCCAGCCCCGACGCCAGGCCGCATTCGACCAGCGGTGCATCACGAGCGCGTGCAGGCCCGGGTAACAGGTGAGGACCTCCCAGCGTGAGCGCGCCGCGGGGTCGCGCTCGAGGATGCAGGCGATGTCTTCTCTGATGCGCTCGAACATGGTCGGTCCAGTGTAGCCAGCCTCAGCGTTTTCTGCCGGGGTGCTGGATCGCGCGCGCGATGCCGCGCAGGATATGGATCTCCTCCTCGGTCGGCTGCGCGCGGTTGACGAGTTGCTGCATGCGCGGCAGCAGCTTCCTGGGCGCGGCGGGGTCGAGGAAGCCGATGTCGACCAGCGCCTCGCGCCAGTGGGCCAGGGCGCCGTCCACGGCGGCCATGTCGGCCGGGCGCGCGGGCGTGGTGCGGGCCTGCACGGGGTAGGAGCCCAGCGCCTGCCGCCATTCGTAGGCCAGCACCTGCACCGCCTGCGCGAGGTTCAGCGAACCGTAGCCCGGCGCGGTGGGGATGGAGACACAGCTGTGGCAGCGCCAGACCTCGTCGTTCGACATGCCGAAACGCTCGCTGCCGAACACGAAGGCCACCGACTCGCCGCGCGGCGCCAGCGTCTCGAACAGCGGGCGGGGCGCCATCACCGGCGGGCCGAAGTCGCGCGGGGTCATGGCCGTGGCCACCGCGTGCGTGATGCCGTGCAGCGCGTCGGCCAGCGTGGGCACGATGCGGGCGCGCACCAGCACGTCGGCGGCGCCGCTGGCCATGGCCACGGTCTCCTCGCGCGACAGGACATCCTCGAAGCGGGGCTGCACCAGCACCAGCTCGGTGAAGCCCATGACCTTCATGGCGCGGGCGGTCGCGCCCACGTTGCCGGCATGGCTTGTGTGGAGCAGCACGAAGCGCGGGCCAGGGTGATCGGTCACGGTCGTTAGAATCTAGGGTTTTGCCGGGTGCCATTGTCAACGGTCGTCACAGTCCGTTGCCCCTCGCCCCCGCCAACGCTCTTTGTCCCCGCCGTCGCCCCCATTCCATTCCCGCACAGGACCCACATGTCGCAAGCGCTGCACCCGATGCTCAACATCGCCATCAAGGCGGCCCGTGCTGCGGGGTCCATCATCAACCGGGCGGCACTCGATCTCGAGATCGTGCAGGTGGGCCGCAAGGGCCCGAACGACTATGTGTCGGAAGTCGACCGCGCGGCCGAGCAGGCCATCATCGACATCCTGCTCGAGGCCTACCCCGGCCACGCCATCCTGGCCGAGGAATCCGGGCGCGAGCGCGGCGCCAAGGACAGCGAGTTCATGTGGATCATCGATCCGCTGGACGGCACCACCAACTTCCTGCACGGCTTCCCGGTCTACGCGGTGTCCATCGCGCTCGCGTTCCGCGGCGTGGTGCAACAGGCCGTGGTGTACGACCCCACCCGCAACGACATGTTCTTCGCCTCGCGCGGGCGCGGCGCGTTCCTGAACGACCGGCGTCTGCGTGTCTCCAGGCGCACCCGGCTGGCCGACTCCCTGGTGGGCACCGGCTTCCCGTTCCGCAAGGGCGACAACTTCAAGCGCTACGTGAAGATGTTCGAAGAGGTGATGCAGGCCTGCGCCGGCCTGCGCCGCCCGGGCGCCGCCGCGCTCGACCTGTGCTACGTGGCAGCGGGCTACTACGACGGCTTCTTCGAGATGGGCCTGAGCCCCTGGGACGCAGCCGCCGGTTCGCTCATCATCACCGAGGCGGGCGGCCTGGTGGGCAACTTCACGGGCGAATCCGACTTCCTCTACCAGCGCGAACTGGTGGCGGGCAACCCGAAGGTCTATGGGCAGCTGGTGCAGATCCTCGCACCGTACACGCGCGTTCTGGCCGCGCCCGACGCCACGGCCCCGGGGCTGGGCGCCGAACTGGCCCGGCCCGATGCCACGCAGGCCTTCGTGGACGGCGCTGCCGCACCCTCTGCCACGCCTGCGGCGCCCGCCGTGCCGGCACCGCGCAAGACCGTCCGCATCCGCAAGAACGACATGCCCCAGGGCGGCGACGCCCCGTTCTGAACCCATACACACCGGAGGCCCACGCCATGTCCGACGACCCGCGCTGCTGCGGCAGCGGCACCTGCATCATCGACCCGGAAGGCCGCTGCTGGTGCGGCCAGGTCTGGAACGGCCACGAGATGTGCACGCCGGCCCTGAAGCCGCTCGCCGCCGGTGCAGACCCCGCGCAGCCGGCCGAAGATCAGTCGTCCGACGGGGCCTGAAGGCCCGGCTGCAGTTCGCCGTCGTCCAGCGGCGGCTCGGCGCTGGCCCGGGCCAGCGCCATCCACACCGGGAAGGGTAGCCGCATGGCCCGCCGGGGCGCCGGGCGCGCAACTTCCAACGCGCAGCCGCGCGACACCATCACGCCATAGGCGGGCGGAATCTCGTCCGGCTCGCCGATGCCCGCCTCGATGACATACCAGCACTGGCTGCTCAGCGCACGGTAGGCCTCGCGCTTGGCCTCGTGACGCAGATCGCTCAGCAGGTCGGCGCGGCGCACCTTGATTTCGTGCACCACGGGCTCCACGTACTCTTCCACCGTGGTGTGCCGAATCGAAAACACGTCGGGCATGGCAACGGGCCAGCCGGCCCCCTCCTCCAGTGGCGGCGCCCGCAGCGACAGCCCGCGCCAGACCACGCGCCCCGCACGCTGCATCTCTAGCGCCACGCGGGCCACCAGGGTCTCGTGCCGGTCTCGCGCGGCGCGGTTGCGCTGCACCGCGCCGACGATCAGCGCCAGGCCGGCATCGGTGAGGCGCAGCGTCTCGCGGCCGGCAGCGTCCTGCCGACGCTCCAGCGCGCCCGCCACCAGCAGTTCGGCCTCGACCACGTCGTGGCAGGGCCACCCGGCCGAGCGCCACAGGCTGCGCAGCCGGCGGGCATGGGCAGCGGTCAGAACCGGCGCCGCCGGGCTCGTGGGCAGGCCTGCCGCCCGGGGCGCGCTCGGGCTCGGCTTCCGGCCCGGCTTCCGGCCCGGCGTCGGGCCCGGCTCGGCGCTCGGTGCGGGCTTCGGTTTCTGGCTCGTCTTCTCGCTCATTTCCAGCGAATCTACTCCCGCGCCAGCCGCTACGATGAACCGCGCGGCACGCAAGATGCTTCATCGCCAGACCCCGTCCTGAAAGGCAGAACGTGCAGACCCTCGACGAGATGCTGAACCGCAAGTTGCTGAGCCCCGGGCAGCACGCCGACATCCGCGACTGGATCGTGAAGGCGCGCACCGCCGACGCCATCCTCCAGATGCCGGCGCCGCTGTGGCAGAGCTTCGCACTGGCCAGCGTGCTGATGAACGTCGACGCCGACCTGACCCAGCCGCCGCTGCTGTCGGCCGGCGACTGACCCCGGCGACTGACCCCGGCGATTGACGGCCGGCGACTGACGCCCCGAGACTGACGCCCCGGCGGCGACAATCGCGCATGGACGACGACGCCCCCCGACCGACCGCGCCCGCGGCTGTTCCTGCGAAGCAGGCGCGCAACCCGCTGCACGGCATCACGCTCGAGAAGATGGTCACGGCCCTGGCCGACCACTACGGCTGGGCGGGCCTGGGCGAAAGGGTGCCCCTGCGCTGCTTCACCAGCGACCCGAGCGTCTCGTCGAGCCTGAAGATGCTGCGCAAGACCCCCTGGGCACGCGAGAAGGTCGAGAGCCTGTACCTCTTCATGCTGCGCGAACAGCGGCGCGACGCCCGGGACTGATGGGCCGCCCGGCCGGGCTATCCCGGCTTGGCATGGCACCGGGCAGCGTCGACACTGCATCGATGACAGAACGCCTGCCCCAACTGAGCTACGAGTCGCTGCCCGAATCGGTGCGGCCGCTCGCCGACGACATCCTGAAGGTCTCGAGCGCCAAGCTCGGCGGCCCCTACAACGCCCTGCTGCGCAGCCCCGAGATGGCGCGCCGCTGCTTCGATCTGCTGGACTACCTGCGCTTTCGCACCACGGTCGAGAAGCGGCTCAACGAGTTCGCGATCCTGATCCAGGCGCGGCTGTCGAACGCGCAGTACGAATGGTGGGCGCACGAACCCATCGCGCACCGCGCGGGCCTGTCGGAAGCCGTGACCGCCGACCTGCGCGAATGCCGCCGCCCGGCCTCGATGCGCGACGACGAACGCCTGGTCTTCGACTACTGCCTGCAGTTGAGCCTGAACCACCGCGTGCCCGACGCGCTGTGGCAACAGGCGGTGGACGCCATGGGCGAGCAGGCGGTGATCGACATCACCGTGCTGTCGGGCACCTACGTGATGGTGTCGATGCTGCTCAACGCCACGCAGGTCGGCATCCCGGACGGCGGCGCACTGCCGCTGACGGAACTGGACCCGCTGGAGATCCGGCGCCGGCTGCTGGCCTGACGGGCAAGCCGGTCGATCTTCACCTCCCTGCCGCTGAAGGAAATCGGGCACAGGGGCGGGCCGACCGCTCAGGGCCGCAGCGCCACGCCCTCCCAGGCCATGCCCGCTGCGCGCTTCGTGAGCCAGGCCTCGAGCGCCAGCCATTCATCGGCGCCGGGTGCGAAGGCTTCGGCGCGCACGCCCGTGAGGCAGCCGCGCAGGCGGCGCTGCAGCGAGCCCATGCCCTGCCACTCGAGCCGATAGATCGGGTAGCCGGTGGGGTGCGCCTGCGGTATGGCGGCTCCGCCCAGGCGCTGCCCGGCACGCTCGTCGTGGCATTGCGCGCAGGACAGGTTCAACTGGCCGAAGCGTTGCTGCCACAGGCTCTGGCCGCGTGCGGCCCAGGCGTCCAGCGCGGCGTCGAAACGCACCGGCAGGCCCTGGCTGCGCTGCGACACCAGGGCCTGCAGCGCCAGCACGGCCGGGCCGTCGGGGCCTTCCGCCGGTTGTTGCAGATGCTGCTGGCGACAGGCGTCGATGCGGGCGGCCAGTGTGAGCGGGCGCACGGCGGAAGCGCCCGTCACGGAGCTGTGTGCAGCACCCTGCGGCGCGGGGCCAGGCGCTGCGGCAGCCAGCGCCGCCGGGTAGTTCGCCGCCACGGCCGGGACGGCGGCATGGCAATCGGCGCAGCGCCGCCCGTTGGCGGCAGGGCGCGTCCAGAGCGCCTCCCCTTCGGCCACGGACAGTTGCCCCGGGTGCTGGGTCAGGTCGCGCTGCAGGGTCTGCAAGGGCGGGCTCATGAAGTGGGAGCCCGGGCGCCGGGCGTCCTGCGCCTCGGCAGCGCCGGCTGCGAGCAGCAGCACGGGCAGCAAGCGCAGCGTGCGCCGCAAGGGCAGCAAGGGCAGCAAGGGCAGCAAGGGCAACAACGACAACCAGAAGGCCACGGCGCCGGCCCTCATGCGAAGGCGAGCCGCCGCGTCTCCTGGTGGCGGAACCCGCGGTCGCCCTCCCACAGGAAGCTCAGCTCGCCGGGGCGTTCGGCGCGCAGCGTGAACGCGAGATAGGGGTTGGCCGCGATGGCCGGGTGCAGGTCGGCGGCGAAGACCAGCACACCGTCGAGCCGGCACTCGAAGCGCGTGACGACGTCGCGCGGCAGCAGCACGCCGGCGCTGTCGCGACGGTGGCCGGTTTCCATCGGGTGGGCGATGGTGGTTCGGATCTCGAACACGCTGCCGCGCTCGATGGCCGCAGGCAGGTGGATGAGCGCGCGTGCGGTGCTCACTGGAACTCCCTTGCGCCGCGCAAGCGGCGGTCCTCAGGCGAGGCGAAGAGACACAGACCCATGCCTCTAGCCCTCCACGCACGCGGCGAGCGTGACGAGGATGTCCACGCGCTGCTGCCAGACGCTGCCGTCACTCAGGCGCGCCAGCGCCACGATCTGCTGGCTGGTGGCCAGCCGGATGCGCACGGACACCTCGGCGCGGCCGCTGGCGGGCCCGAGCGTGAAGCGCGCGATGTCGCGCTGCGGGTTGCGCTGGTTGAAGAGCGCGATCTCTACCACGTGGTCGGCGGCGGTCATGGGGCTGTCCACGCGCACGGTCAGCGGCACGGCGTTGCCGTTCTCCACCAGTTCGGCGATCTCCAGGCGCACGCGGCCATCGCGCGGGGTGGCGCCCGCAGCCCAGGCGCGCACCGCGGCCTCCAGCGTGGGCTCCGCGGCGCGAGCGGCCGTGACCACGGCGACCAGCAGGCCGGCCAGGGCCGCACGGCGGTGCATCATTTCAGGGTCTCCAGCCAGGACAGCAGGTCTTCCACCTGCTGCGCGTCCAGCAGCGGCCGGCCCTCGCGGGCGGCCGCCACGCGGTGCAGCCCATCGGTGCGCACGGGCGACGGCATCACGGTCTGTACGTTGAAGCGTTCGGGGTACAGCACACGCTCGCGCAGCGCCGCCCGCGTGTGGCGCGCGCCCACACCGGCGAGGTCAGGGCCCAGCGTGCCGGCGTGCGCGGCCGGCACGCCGGGCACGGCATGGCACAGCACGCACAAGCCCACGCTGCGGCTGGTGGCGATCTGCTGGCCGCGCACCGGGTTGCCCGCCAGC
This sequence comes from uncultured beta proteobacterium, assembly GCA_903938815.1. Lineage (GTDB taxonomy): Bacteria > Pseudomonadota > Gammaproteobacteria > Burkholderiales > Burkholderiaceae_C > Rubrivivax. The sequence continues at coordinate 12,510 of CAJAES010000040.1, read as the reverse complement.
GAGGCGGGCACCGGCGCGTCGCTCGACAGCGGGCCGCCCACCAGCGCCGCGGCCAGCACCATCGACGCCAGCTCAGGCACGCTTCAGGCTGTGCTGCGACAGCGGCAGCTCGCGGATGCGCTTGCCCGTGGCCGCGAAGATCGCGTTCAGCACGGCCGGCGCCGCCACCGCGATGGTGGGCTCGCCCACCCCGCCCCAGAAGCCGCCCGACGCCATCACGATGGTCTCGACCTTGGGCATCTCGGCCAGGCGCATCATCGGGTAGGTGTCGAAGTTCTTCTGAACGATGGCGCCGTCCTTCACGGTGCATTCCCCGTACAGCGCGGCCGTCAGGCCGTAGACGAAGCTGCCCTCGACCTGCGCCTCGATCTGCTGCGGGTTCACCGCGTGGCCGCAGTCGGTGGCCGCCACGATGCGGTGCACCTTGAGCACGCCGTCGGCGCTCACGCTCACCTCGGCGCAGGCCGCCACGTAGCTGCCGAAGCCATGCGTCTGCGCGAGGCCGCGAAAGACCTTCTGGCCGTTCACGTCCGGTGCGGGCCGGCCCCAGCCCACGCGCTGCGCCACCGCGTCCAGCACCGCCTGGTGCTTGGGGTGGCTCTTCATCAGCGTGCGGCGCAGGGTCAGCGGGTCCTGCTTCGTGGCATGCGCCACCTCGTCGAGGAAGCACTCCAGGTAGACCGTGTTCTGGTTCAGGTTCACCCCGCGCCAGAAGCCCGGCGGCACATGCGGGTTGCGCATGGCGTGGTCGATCAGCAGGTTGGGCACGCTGTAGCCGATCATGGCTTCGCCGCCGCCGTTGTTCAGGCCCTGGAAGACCACCGGGTCCTTGCCGTCGCGCACGTTCTGCGGAAACAGCCCGGCCAGGATGCTCTGGCCCGAGATGCGCATGTGCAGCGCGGTGAGCTGGCCCTTGTCGTCCAGGCCCGCGGTGAGCTTGCACTGCGTGATCGGGTGGTACAGGCCCTGGGTCATGTCCTCCTCGCGCGACCACAGCAGCTTCACGGGCGTGCCGGGCATCTGCCGGGCGATGAGCACCGCCTGGCGCACCCAGTCGTGCACCGCGCCGCGGCGGCCGAACCCGCCGCCCAGGTGGATCTTGTAGACCTCGCACTGGGCGGGCGGCAGCCCGGCGGCGGCAGCGGTGGCGGCCAGCGCGGCCTCGCCGTTCTGCGTGGGAGTCCAGACCTCGCAGCGCTCGGGCGTCCAGCGGGCCGTGGCGTTCATCGGCTCCATGGTCGCGTGGTTCTGGTGCGGGTAGGCATACACCGCCTCGATGCGGCGCGCGGCGCCGGCCAGCGCGGCTGCCACGTCGCCATTGCTGTTGCCCACGGCCGCCTGCGTGGCGGTCAGGCCTTCCTTCAGCATCGCGTTGACGGCCGACTGCTGCACGCCACCGTTGGCGCCGGTATCCCACTGCACGGGCAGCGCATCGAGCGCCTTCTTCGCGCGCCACCAGGTGTCGGCCACGACGGCCACGGCGTTGTCGCCCACCACCAGCACCTTCTTCACGCCGGGCATGCCCAGCACCTTGGAGGCGTCGTGGCTCCTGAGCTTGCCGCCGAACACCGGGCAGGCCGCGATGGCGGCGTTCAGCTGGCCGGGCAGGTTCAGGTCGGCGCCGTAGACCTGACGGCCCGTGGTCTTGTCCACGGTGTCCAGGCGCGCGAGACGCTGGCCGACCAGGTTCCAGTCCTTCGGGTCCTTGAGCGCCACCTCGGTCGGCGCCTTCAACCTGGCAGCCGCCTCGGCCATACGGCCGTAGGTGGTGCTGCGGCCCGAGCCCGGGTGCGTGATCACGCCCTTCTGGGCGCGGCATTCGGCGGCCGGCACCTGCCAGCCGTCGGCGGCGGCCTGCACCAGCATCATCCGTGCGGCAGCACCGCCCTTGCGCACGTATTCCTGCGATTCGCGGATGCCGCGGCTGCCGCCGGTGGAGAAGTTGCCCCACACGCGCTGGCGCGCGAGGTTCTGGCCCGGCGTGGGGTACTCGGTCGTGACGCGGGTCCAGTCGCAGGCCAGCTCCTCGGCCACCAGCTGCGCCAGCCCGGTGAGCGAGCCCTGCCCCATCTCGGAACGCGCGATTCGGATGACCACCGTTTCGTCGGGCTTGACGACGACCCAGGCGTTGACCTCGGCCGGCGCGCCCTGCGCGTCGGCCTGGGTCGGGAATCCGAAGACAAAGGCGCCGGCCGCGGCGGCGCTGCCCATGAATGCGCGGCGGGAGAGTTCGACGTTCATGCCTGGCTCCGCTTCAGGTGAATGACCTGCACCTCGGCCGTGCGGGTGACGCCCGCAGCCTGCCGGATGCCGGCCTTCACGCGGTTGTAGGTGCCGCAGCGGCAGATGTTGGTGATGGCGGCGTCGATATCGGCATCGGTGGGCTGCGGCTTCTCCTTCAGCAGCGCGGCGGCGGCCATCAGCATGCCGCTCTGGCAGTAGCCGCACTGCGGGACGTCCAGCGCCACCCACGCCTTCTGCAGCGCGTGGCCGCCGTCGGGCGACAGGCCTTCGATGGTGGTGACCTTCTGGCCCGGCTGCACGGCGGAGACTGGCAGCACGCAGCTGCGCACCGCGGCGCCGTCGATGTGCACCGTGCAGGAACCGCACTGCGCCACGCCGCAGCCGTACTTCGTCCCGGTGAGGCCCAGCTGCTCGCGCAGCACCCACAGCAAGGGGGTGTCGGGCTCCGCGTCGTGCTGTCGCACGCTGCCGTTGACGTGGATCTGGGCCATACCGGGTCTCCTGGGTTCTTGTTGGGCGATCGGATGATGCGTCGCGATGGATGACCCTGCAATCCGGTCGGGTGCGGGGCCAGGGCCCGATCAGCCGCCGGGCCCGCAGTCCATGCAGCGCGGCACGGGCGGTGGGCCCATGCGCAAGGCGCGGTGCAGCTCGCGCAGCGCGGTGCGCAGGCCTTCCTCCACCACCGGGTGATAGAAGGGGCTGTCGAGCATGTGCTGGACGGTGTCGCCGCGCTGAACCGACCACGCCAGCAGGTGGCCGATGTGCTCGGCCGCCGGGCCCAGCATCTCGGCGCCCAGGAAGCGGCCCGTCTCGACTTCGCCGTACACGTGCAGAGCGCCCTGGTTGCGGCCCATCACTCGGCTGCGGCCCTGGTCCTCGAAGGAAACGCGCCCGGTCTGGAAATGCGTGCCGGCGCGCAGCAGGTCGGCATGGCTGGCGCCGGCCAATGCGATCTGGGGGTCGCTGAAGACCACGGCCAGCGGGGCGCGGCGCGGGTGCACGCGCACGTCCGGCCAGCGGCCGGCGTTGTCACCGGCGATGCGGCCTTCGTCGGCGGCCTCGTGCAGCAGTGGGCAGTCTTCGGCCGCGTCGCCGGCGATGAACACGGGCCGCGTGCCCACCTGCGCGGTGCGGCGGTCGAACACCGGGACGCCCGCCGGGTCCAGCGGTAGGGTGGTCCGCTCCAGGCCGATCCCGTCCACGTTCGCGCGGCGGCCGGTGGCGGCGAGCAGCCACTCGAAGCTTTCCTCGTGCACGCTGCCGTCGGCTCCGGTGGCCCGCATGAGCACGGCATCGCCTGCGCGGCTCGGCGCCAGGTGCTGCGCATCCAGCGTCATCGGCAGCGAGGCACCCAGCACCGTCCGGCCCAGGGCCTGGAGCGCCGGGTCGGTGAGCGGGCCCAGGCGCGGCCCGCGGCCATACAGCCGCACGCGCACGCCCAGACGGTGCAGCGCCTGCGCCAGTTCGAGCCCGATGACGCCGGCGCCGACCACGGCCACGGAACGCGGCAGGTCCTGCCAGGCGAAGACGTCGTCGTTGACGATGACACGGTCGCCCAGCGCCTCGCGCCACCCGGCGGGCACCACCGGGCTGGACCCGGTGGCGATGACGATGCGCGCGGCCTGCACCTGTGCATCGCCGACGGCCAGGGTGTGGTCGTCGATGAAGCGCGCCTGGCCCTGCAACCGGTGCCCGGCGGGCCAGGCCTCGACGGCCTCCAGCACGAAGCCCACGAAGCGGTCGCGTTCGGACCGCACGCGGTTCATCACGGCGCGGCCGTCCACGCGGGCGGGGCCGGCGAGCACGCCGAATCGCGCGGCCGCGGCGATGCCGTGCGCGGCGTCGGCCGCCGCGACCAGCAGCTTGCTGGGCATGCAGCCGACGCGGGCGCAGGTGGTGCCGTAGACACCGCCTTCGATGACGAGCACGCGGTCGGTGTGCTCACGCGCAGCGCGAAAGGCCGTCATGCCGGCGGTGCCCGCGCCGATGATCGCGACGTCGGTCTCGATGATGCGGGGCGCGGCCGTCACGCCGGCTGCAGCAGTTCGGCGCCCAGGTGCCCGACCTTCACGTAGATCAGCGCGCCCTCCGCGCCGGTGAAGGGCGCGTGGCGGCTCCAGCGCGGGCTGCGCAGCCAGGTGCCGGCCGGGTACTCGCCCTGTTCGTCGAGGAACAGGCCCTGCAGCACCAGGATCTCCTCGCCGCCCGGGTGCACGTGCGGGTTGAAGCGCGTCTGCGGCGCCCAGCGCACGAGCGCGGTGGAGATGCCGTCGTGCTCGTGCAGCGGCATCACCGACAGGCCCGGCACCAGGCCCTGGCGCCAGGCTGCGCTGCGCGTGTCCACCCGCAGCGGTTGCGTGTCGCCGGGCGCGAACTGCCAGAGCTTCACGAAGAGCGTGCAGCCCTCGTGCGAGAACGGCGCGTGCGCCGTGCCGGGCGGGTTGCGCAGGTAGGTGCCGGCGGGGTGGTCGCCCTGCTCGTCGGAGAAGGTGCCTTCGAGCACCAGGATCTCCTCGCCGCCGCCGTGCACGTGGCGCTGGAAACTCGAGCCCGGGGCGTAGCGCACCACGCTGGTGGCGCGCGCCACCTCGCCGCCGATGCGGTCGAGCATGTGGCGGGTGACGCCGGGAAGCGGCGAAGGGAGCCAGTCATCGGGCGAAGGCGGGGCGACGACGGCGCGCTGTGCAAAGTCGGCGCGGAGCTGCGAGGTGTCCATGCCGCAGTGTCGCCGGATGCGGCGCGCCGTGCAGGCGCCGGGTCGATCCGGGGGTGGGGTCAGCTCAGCCCGGCTCAGCCCGGCTCAGCCCGGCTCGGCGCCGGGCGACGGCTCGGTCACGAAGAGCCGCCCCGACCAGGGCGCGGCCTCCAGCGCGTCGCGGCGCACGGCGTTGCGGGCGCTGGTGACGAAGAGCTGCCGCCCGTCGGGCCCGCCGAAGGCCAGCCCGGTCGGGAAGGGCACCGGCACCGGCAGCACGCGGTCCACGCTGCCGTCGACCTCGAAGCGCACCACCGTCCAGCCGCCGCGCAGCGCCGCCCACACGCCGCCCTGCGGCTCCACGGCCAGGCCTGCGAGGGTGCCCGATCCCTTGGGCACGGTCGCCAGGCGCTGCACGAGCCCGCTGCCGCGACGCGCGGTGTAGAGCGCCCCGCTGCCGGCGGCGGCCATGACGATCTGCTCGCCATCCGGTTGCCAGGCCAGGGCCGTGGCGGGCTCGGGCAGGCGCCAGCCGCCGCTGGGCTGGCCTTCGGTCGTGAGCGCGCTCACGCGCCAGTGGTCGCCGTCGGCTGCACAGGCCCACAAGGCGCCGTCGGGCGCCCGCACGGCGGCCGTGAGGCGGCGGCGGGGGCCGTCGGGCCAGGGGCGCACCGTGCCGTCGGCGCGCACCTCCACCCAGGCCCGGCCGACCAGCGCGGCCACGCCGCCGTCCAGCGCCACCAGTGCCTCCACCGGGGCGTCCAGGCGGGCCACGATGCGATCGCCGGCGGCGGTGGCCGCGTGGATCGACGGCGCCAGCGTGTCAGCCCAGTACAGCAGGCCGTCCGCGGCCGACCAGACCGGCATGGCGCCTTCGAAAGCCCAGTCGCCGGGCACGGGATGCACGGCCCCGCCCTCGCGCACGGGCGCCGCCGCAGGTGCGATCTGCGCGCCGATGCGCCGCGCGGCATCGGCGACCTCGGGACCGAGGAGCTCCACGCGCTCCATCGTCAGCCGGAAGGCCGGCCCGGCGACGCTGATGGCGCCGCGCACCTGGCCCGCGGCATCGACGATGGCGGCGCCGCAGCAGCGCACGCCGAGCGAGATCTCCTCGTCGTCGATGGACCAGCCGCGAGTGGCCGTGAGCTTCAGTTCCGCCAGCAGGCGGCGCCGGTCGGTCAGCGTGCGAGGCGTGCAGGCGGGCATCGGCAGTTCGGCCACCAGCGCATCGCGCTGCGCCGGCGGCAGGGCCGCCAGGATGGCCTTGCCCTGGCTGGTGCAGTGCAGCGGCTTGCGTTCGCCGGGGTCCGACGACGAACGCTGGGAGTGAGCGCCGTCGCAGCGCTCCAGCGAGAGCACTTCCAGCCCGTCCAGGGTGGCGAGATAGGTGGTCTCGCCGGTCATGTCGCGCAGTGCGCGCAGCTCGGCCCCGGCCGCGGCCACGAGGTCGGGCATCGTGTAGGCGGCGCGCGCGTACTCGAAGCAGCGAGGGCCCAGGCAGTAGACGCGGCGCAGAGGGTCGCGGCGCAGCAGTCCGCGCGCGCTCAGCGAGCCCAGCAGCCGGTACAGCGTGGTGCGAGGCAGCGCCAGTTGCCCGGCCAGTTCGACCTGGCTCAGGCCGGCCGGGGCGCGGCCGACGGCATCGAGCACGTCCAGCGCCTTCTCCAGGGCGCCGGTGCCGTCGGTGGTCTTGTCGGCCATGGGGCAGACCCCGGGGGGGCGGATCCCAAGGGGTGGAACTGTGGGGGTGGCCGGACTCTACGGCCACTTGGCGCAGCCGGCCAGGGTTCCTAGCATCGGCCCGAGGGCTTCGTCCCGCAGCTTGGTACCGACATGCAGCCACCCGTGACCCCGACCCCGCCGCCCCTGCGCGAGCGCATCCACGTGCCCGACAGCGTGCTCGACCGGCTCGCTCGCATCAGCAGCGGGTCGCTGACGACGCAGCTCTTCAAGAAGGGGTTCAGGCAGCCCGTGCTGACCGGCCTGCGTCCGCTGCAGGGCGAGCGGGCGCCGCGTTTCGCGGGCCGGGCGTTCACGATGCGCATGATCCCGGCGCGGGAGGACATCGACACCTACGCGACGCTCACCACCACGCCGAACGCCGACAACCTGCAGTGGGTGGGCGTGGAGCAGACGCTGCCCGGCGACGTGATGGTCATCGACAGCCGGCGCGACGGCAGCGCGGCCTCGATGGGCAACATGCTGGTCACGCGGATGAAGATGCGCGGCGTGCGCGGCGTCGTCACCGACGGCAGCTTCCGCGACGGGCAGGAACTGAGCCGCATGCAATTCCCCACCTGGAGCGCCGGCATCACTGCCACCACGCGCCTGAGCTATCACCACGTGGCCGACCTGCAGGTGCCCGTCTCGTGCGCCGGCGTGGCCGTCTACCCCGGCGACGTGATCCACGGCGACACCGACAACATCACCGTCGTTCCCGCCCATCTGGCCGAAGAGATGGCAAACCTGTGCGAGGCGCAGGACGACATCGAGGCCTACCTCGCCCGCCGCGTCGAGCGCGGCGAAGCGCTGTGGGGGCTGTACCCGCCCAGCCCCGGTACGCGCGAGCAGTACCGCGCCTGGGTGGCCGCGGGCCGCCCCGAGATCACCTGAGACCCCACCCGATGCACGCCTGCGAAACCCTCATCCGCCGCTACTTCGACGCCTGCAACGCGGGCGACCACGCCGCCCTGGTGTCGTGCTTCACGCCCGACGCGGTGCACTACTTTCCGCCCGGCCTGCCCGACATCCCCTGGCGCGGCGCCGACACCATCGCGGCCAAGTGGGTCTGGTGCGTGCAGAACCTCGGCTCGCAATGGACGATCGAGCGCGTGCTGGTGAGCGCCGACGGACTGGAGGCCGTCATCGAGTGGACCCACTGGAAGCGCAACACCGGCACCGCGCAGCGCGGCGACGAGTGGTACGTGTTCGACGCAGCCACGGGCCTGATCCGCGAGATCCGAGCCTACTATGCGGCCCCCGCGGTGAAGGATGTCCCCATCGGCGAACTGGTCGATTTCGACTACGCTGGCCGCGGCTACCACCTGGACTGGAACCGATGAACCGCAAGACACCCGGCGAACTGCGCAGCGCGCGCTGGTTCGCGCCCGACGATTTCCGCAGCTTCGGCCACCGCTCGCGCGTGATGCAGATGGGCTACGCGCCCGCCGACTGGGTGGGCAAGCCCGTCATCGCCATCGTCAACACCTGGAGCGACGCCAACCAGTGTCACTCGCACTTCAAGCAGCGCGTGGACGACGTCAAGCGCGGCGTGCTGCAGGCCGGGGGGTTCCCGCTGGAACTGCCCGCCATCAGCCTGTCGGAATCGATGGTCAAGCCCACCACGATGCTCTACCGCAACTTCCTGGCCATGGAGACCGAGGAACTGCTGCGCAGCCACCCGGTCGATGGCGCGGTGCTGATGGGCGGCTGCGACAAGACGACACCAGGCCTGACGATGGGCGCACTCAGCGCCGGGCTGCCGTTCATCTACCTGCCCGCCGGGCCGATGCTGCGCGGCAACTGGAAGGGCAAGGTCCTGGGGTCGGGCTCGGACGCCTTCAAGTACTGGGACGAGCGCCGCGCCGGCCGCCTGAGCGACCAGGCCTGGCAGGAGATGGAAGCCGGCATCGCGCGCAGCCACGGCACCTGCATGACCATGGGCACCGCGGCCACCATGATGGGCATCGCCGAAGCCATCGGCTTCACGCTGCCCGGGGCATCCAGCATCCCGGCGGCTGACGCGAACCACATCCGCATGAGCGCCGAATGCGGCCGCCGCATCGTCGAGATGGTCTGGGACGACCTGACCCCCGCGCGCATGCTGAGCCGCGCGAACTTCGAGAACGGCATCGCCTGCGCGATGGCCATGGGCTGCAGCACCAACGCCATCATCCACCTGATCGGCATGTCGCGCCGCGCGGGCCACCCGGTGACGCTGGACGACTTCGACGCCGCCAGCCGGCAGGTGCCCGTCATCGCCAACATCCGGCCCAGCGGCGACGCCTACCTGATGGAGGATTTCTACTACGCGGGCGGCCTGCCGGCGATGCTGCAGCGCATCCGCGCGCACCTGCGCACCGATGCGGCCACCGTCAACGGCCGCACGATCGGCGAGAACATCGACGGCGCCGAGGTCTACCAGGACGACGTCATCCGCCCGCTGGACCGGCCCATCTACGCCGAAGGCGCGCTGGCCGTGCTGCGCGGCAACCTGGCGCCCGACGGCGTGGTGGTCAAGCCCAGCGCCTGCGCGCCTCACCTGCTGCAGCACACCGGCCGTGCGCTGGTGTTCGACGACTACCCGGCGCTGAAGAAGGCCGTCGAAGACCCGGACCTCGACGTGACGGGCGACGACATCCTCGTGCTGCGCTACGCCGGCCCGCTGGGTGCAGGCATGCCGGAGTGGGGCATGCTGCCCATCCCGACCAAGCTGCTCAAGGCCGGCGTGAAGGACATGCTGCGCCTGTCGGACGCCCGCATGAGCGGCACGAGCTATGGCGGCTGCCTGCTGCACTGCGCGCCCGAGGCGGCCATCGGAGGCCCGCTGGCGCTGGTGAAGACGGGCGACCGCATCACGGTGGACGTGCCCGCGCGGCGCATCCACCTCGAAGTGACTGACGCCGAACTCGCGGCCCGGCGTGCGGCCTGGACACCGCCCCCGCCGCGCTACGAGCGCGGCTACGGCTGGATGTTCGGCCGCCACATCAAGCAGGCCAACGAAGGCTGCGACTTCGACTTCCTCGAAACAAGCTTTGGCGCCGCGGTGCCTGAACCGGACATCTTCTGACCATGAACCCCATCACCCACCAGCAGCTGACGACCGTCAGCACCGCCACGCTGTGCACCGCGCTCTTCAAGCGCGGGCTGCGCAACCAGTTCCTGCAGAACGTCCACCCGCTGAACCCCGGCCTGCCCAACATGGTGGGCCCGGCCTTCACGCTGCGCTACATCCCGGCGCGCGAGGACCTGAACCCCATCACGGTGTTCGCCGACCGCCAGCACCCGCAGCGCCAGGCCGTGGAACGCTGCCCGCCCGGCGCCGTGCTGGTCATGGACAGCCGCAAGGACGCTCGCGCCGCGTCGGCGGGCTCCATCCTCGTGAGCCGGCTGATGGTGCGCGGCGTGGCCGGCGTCGTCACGGACGGCGGCTTTCGCGACAGCCCCGAGATCTCCCGCCTGAGCATCCCGGCCTACCACCAGCGCCCGAGCGCGCCCACCAACCTCACGCTGCACCAGGCGCTGGACATCGACGTGCCCATCGGCTGCGGCGACGTGGCCGTGTGGCCGGGCGACATCCTCGTGGGCGACGCGGAGGGCGTGATCGTGATCCCCGCGGCCATTGCCGACGAGGTCGCGGCCGAGGCCGTGGAGATGACGGCCTTCGAGGATTTCGTGACCGAGCGCGTGCTCGCCGGGCAGTCGATCCTGGGGCTGTACCCGCCGACCGAGGAACAGAGCCGCGCCGACTTCGCGGCTTGGCGCGCGGCCCGGGGCCGCTGAACCACCGGGAGCGGGCTCTAATCCATCGCTGGCCGCGGGGCGCCCGGGGCCCCATGATGCCCGGATGACCGAGCCCGATGTGACACCACGCCCGCCGCGCACCCTGCACGGCGCCGACCTGCGCGGCCTGCTGCGCCTGGGCACCGATGCCGCCCTCGGCGTGACCGACGTCGTCGAAGCCGTGCACGGCAGCGTGCTGTCGCGCATCGGCCTGCGGGGCGCCGCGCCGCAGGGCCGCACCGCGGGGCTCACGGGCTTCGTCTACCGCACCGTGCGCGGCATCACACAGGGCGCGGGGCGCAGCGCCGACGCACTGCTGGGCGCCGTCACGGCCGACGTGCCGCCCGGCGCCTCCACGGCGGGGCGCGAAGCCGCGCTGGCCGTCCTCAACGGCGTGTGGGGCGACCACCTGCTGGACACCGGCAACCCGCTGGCCATCCGCAGCGAATTTCGCGTCGATGGCAGGCCGTTCGCACCGTCGGACCACACAAGTGGGCGCGACCGCATCGTCGTGATGGTGCACGGACTGTGCATGAACGATCTGCAATGGCTGCGCGTGGGCCATGACCACGGCCGCATGCTGGCCGCCGAAACCGGCCGCAGCGTGGTCTACCTGCACTACAACAGCGGCCGGCATGTCTCGGACAACGGCCAGGATCTGGCCACGTTGCTGCAGACGCTGGTGTCGAACTGGCCCGTGCCCGTGCGTGAACTGGCCATCGTGGGCCACAGCATGGGCGGGCTCGTGGCGCGCAGCGCCTGCCACATCGCGCAGGCCCAGGGCCTGCCCTGGCTGGCCGTGCTGAAGCAAATCGTCTTCCTGGGTACGCCGCACCACGGCGCGCCGCTGGAGCGCGGTGGCCGGGTGGTGGACATGCTGCTGGGCGTGAGCGCGCACGCCGCCCCCTTCGCGCGCCTGACCCGGGCCCGCAGCGCCGGCATCGCCGACCTGGGCCACGGCAACGTCCAGGCTGCCGACTGGCAGGACGCCGCAGGTTCCGAGCCGCGCCACGCAGATCGGCACGCACATCGGCACGAGCATCGCCGGGACACCCGCGTGCCGACGCCGCTGCCCGCGGGCGTGGCCGCGGGTTTCGTCGCCGCGACCCAGAGTTCGAGCGCGGCCGACCGACGCAGCCAGTGGCTGGGCGACGGCCTCGTGCCGCTGGCCAGCGCACTGGGCGAACACCGCAATCCGGCGCTGGCGCTGGGCACGGACGCAGAGCGCGTGGTGCTGACCGGTGCCGACCACTGGGATCTGCTGTCCCACCCGGAGGTCGCGGCCGCGCTGCGGCGCTGGTTGCCCTGAATCGCCGGGCGGTACGCGCCCGGATGCCCGGATCGAACCGCCGCATTGGCGGTCAAGATGTCCGCCAGGCGGCCGATAACGAGCCATGAATGCAAGCCTGGCATTCCATGCCCGATTCCCGAGAATGCAAGCATGATCGCGCCGATGGGCGCACTATCAGGCCTCTGACTCGCGCACGACCCCAGACCGTGACCGAACCCGTCCAGAACCCCCCGCCGGCCTCCCCCCGGCTCGGCGGCATCGATGCCGCCGACCTGCTCGACGCCCTGCCCGCGCACGCCGCGCTGCTGGACAGCCGCGGGGACATCATCGCCGTCAACACGCCCTGGCGCAGCTTCGCGCAGGCCAACGGCCTGCCACACGAAGCCGCCGGCCTGGGCCTGAACTACATCGAGACCTGCGAGACCGCCACGGGGCCCTGCGCCGAGGAATCGACCCAGGTGGCCCGGGGCGTGCGCGCCGTGCTCGCGGGCGACCTGCCGCTGTTCAACCTGGACTATCCCTGCCACTCGCCGGACGAGGAACGGTGGTTCCGGGTCAGCGTCTCGGCCTTCGCCCTGCCAAGCGGCCGGGGTGCGCTGGTCCAGCACTCGGCGATCACGGACCATGTTCGATCCCGTGTCGCGGCAAGCGAGGGCGAAGCGCGGTACCGGGCCATGTTCGAGCGCAATGCCCTGCCGATGTGGGTCTACGACCCGCACACGCTCGACTTCCTGGCCGTCAACCTGGCGGCCATCGAACACTACGGCTACAGCCG
>CAJAES010000039.1 GCA_903938815.1 uncultured beta proteobacterium | reverse complement strand
GCTGCACAGCCTGACGCCCGGCCACCCCGAGGTGGACGTCACCCCCGGCATCGAGACGACGACCGGCCCGCTGGGCCAGGGCGTCACCAACGCCGTGGGCATGGCCCTGGCCGAGAAGCTGCTGGCCCATGAATTCAACCGCCCCGGCCATACCGTGGTCGACCACCGCACCTGGGTCTTCCTGGGTGACGGCTGCCTGATGGAGGGCATCAGCCACGAGGCCTGCGCGCTGGCCGGCGCCTGGAAGCTCGACAAGCTGACCGCCATCTACGACGACAACGGCATCAGCATCGACGGCGCCGTCAAGCCCTGGTACGTTGACGATGCTGCCGGGCGCTTCCGTGCCTACGGCTGGAACGTCGTCGGCCCCGTGGATGGCCACGATGTTGCTGCCGTGGAGGCCGCGCTCGCCGCAGCCAAGGCCCACCGCGGCCAGCCCACGCTCGTGATCTGCCGCACCACCATCGGCAAGGGCTCGCCCAACCGCGCCGGCAGCGCCAAGGCGCACGGCGAGGCGCTGGGCGTCGACGAGGTGAAGCTCACGCGCGACGCCATCGGCTGGCCGCACGAGCCCTTCACGGTGCCCGCCGAGGTGATGGCCATGTGGGACGCCAAGACCGCCGGCGCGAGCGCCCATGCCGCCTGGGACGCCGTCTTCGCGCAATACCGCGCCGCCTTCCCCGAACTGGCCGCCGAGTTCGAGCGCCGCATGGCCGGCCGCCTGCCGGACAACTTCGCCCAGGTGGCCGTGGACGCCGCCATCGCCGCACACGCCAAGGCCGAGACCGTGGCCAGCCGCAAGGCCAGCCAGATCGCGCTGGAGGCGTTCACGAAGGCCCTGCCCGAACTGCTGGGCGGCTCCGCCGACCTGACCGGTTCGAACCTGACCAACACCTCGTCCACCCCTGCGCTGCGCTTCGACGAAGCCGGCACGCCCAACGGCGGGCGCCACATCAACTACGGCGTGCGCGAGTTCGGCATGGCCGCCATCATGAACGGCGTGGCGCTGCACGGCGGCTACATCCCGTACGGCGGCACCTTCCTGACCTTCAGCGACTACAGCCGCAACGCCATCCGCATGGCCGCGCTGATGAAGAAGCGCGTGATCCATGTCTTCACGCACGACAGCATCGGCCTGGGCGAGGACGGCCCCACGCACCAGAGCGTGGAGCACGCCGCCAGCCTGCGGCTGATCCCGAACCTCGACGTCTGGCGCCCGGCCGACACCGCCGAGACCACCATCGCCTGGACGATGGCCATCGGCAACCAGAACCGTCCCAGCGCGCTGCTGCTGAGCCGCCAGAACCTGCCCTATGCGCCCAAGGCGGCGCTCGACGAGATCAGCAAGGGCGGCTATGTGCTGGCCGAGCCGGCCGAGGTGGGCATCAAGCGCCGCGCGCAGGCCGTGATCATCGCCACCGGCAGCGAGGTGCAGCTCGCGCTGCACGCGCAGGCCCTGCTGGCGCAGCACAAGATCGCCGTGCGCGTGGTCAGCATGCCCAGCACCAACGTGTTCGACCGCCAGAGCGTGAAGTACAAGTCTTCCGTGCTGCCGCCCAAGCTGCCGCGCATCGCGGTGGAGGCGGGCGTCACTGACGGCTGGTGGAAGTACGGCTGCGCCGCGGTGATCGGCCTCGACCGCTACGGCGAGAGCGCGCCGGCGCCGGCCCTGTTCAAGCACTTCCACCTGACCGCGCAGAACGTGGCGGACACGGTGCGCAAGGTGCTCCAGGGCTGATGGGCATGCGCGGCCTGCACCGACTGTTGCTGGCCGGGGCGGCGGCGCTGTGGGCGTCGGCCGCCAGCGCGCAGATGATCTCGCTGCCGCCGTCGAAGCTGATCGACCGCATGACGCCGCCGCAGGCCGAACGGGGCGTTCCGGACTACGACCCTGACATGCTGGCGGCCAAGCTGGGCGGAACGGTCCGTGTCGAGCTGGTCTTTTCGGCCCCCGATAGCGAGCCCGTCATGCGGCTGCTGAGCGAATCCGTCGACGCCGTCCTTGTCGAGTCGGTGCGCCGTCATGTGCGCATTCTGCGTGTTCCGTGCCAGCCGGAGGGCGCCGAGCCGGCACGGCTGGTGCAGGAGTACGTCTTTCGCCCGGACGACGGCCGCAAGGTCCTGGCCTTCCCCCTGGAAGACCAGGCTGCGCTGGAGCTGCGCCGGCAGGCCGCCTGCCTGACTCGCATCGTGCCGGGCCGCATCCCCGAGTACCCGGAACGGGCGCGTCGGCTCGGCCAGGAAGGAAATTTCCTGGTTCGCCTGCGCTTTGCCAGTCCGACCCTGCCGCCGGAGTTCAGCTTCCTGGCCGGTCCGGCGCACCCGGCCCTTCGCGACGCGCTCACGGAGTTCGCGGCCGGCTACCGCCTGCCCTGCCAGGCCGGTGAGCCGCGCGAGATCGACCAGCTGTACCAGTACCGGTTCCATGACGGCGACCGCACCGTCATCAAGGACTTGACCCTGCCCCAGTTCCTCGGCAGCGCGGCCTCGATGCCCTTGCCGGCGGAGTTCGATCTCACGACGATGGGATGCCCGTTCGACGTGCGCATCACGCACTATCAGCCGTACAAGCGCAACATCGTCCAGCAGGTCGAGACCTCGCGGCCCGAGCGGCGCTCCTTCCTGGACTGGCTGTCCCACATTCCCCTGCGCCTCAGCACCAGCCAGACTCTGGCGGTCATGGGCGACACCTTCACGGTCCGTGTGCCCTGCTCGAAGCTGGCCCTCTGAACCCCTCTTTCACACCCTGGAGAACCACATGACCATCAAGATCGGCATCAACGGCTTCGGCCGCATCGGACGCATGGTGTTCCGTGCCGCCATCGCCAACCACAGCGACATCGAGGTGGTCGGCATCAATGACCTGCTCGAGCCCGACTACCTGGCCTACATGCTGCAGTACGACAGCGTGCACGGCCGCTTCAAGGGCGATGTCTCGGTGGACGGCGGCACGCTGGTCGTCAACGGCCGCCGCATCCGCCTGACCGCCGAGCGCGACCCGGCGGCCCTGAAGTGGGGCGAGATCGGCGCCGACATCGTCGTCGAGGCCACGGGCCTGTTCCTGACCAAGGAAACCTGCCAGAAGCACCTGGACGCCGGCGCGAAGAAGGTCATCATGTCCGCCCCCAGCAAGGACGACACGCCGATGTTCGTCTTCGGCGTCAACGACAAGACGTACGCCGGCCAGGCCATCGTCTCCAACGCCAGCTGCACCACGAACTGCCTGGCCCCCGTGGCCAAGGTGCTCAACGACACCTGGGGCATCAAGCGCGGCCTGATGACCACCGTGCACGCCGCCACCGCCACGCAGAAGACCGTGGACGGCCCGAGCAACAAGGACTGGCGCGGCGGCCGCGGCATCCTCGAGAACATCATCCCCAGCTCCACCGGCGCCGCGAAGGCCGTGGGCGTGGTGATCCCCGAGCTGAACAAGAAGCTCACGGGCATGTCCTTCCGCGTGCCGACGTCCGACGTGTCGGTCGTCGACCTGACGGTCGAGCTCGTGAAGGAGGCCACCTACGCCGAGATCTGCGCGGCCATGAAGGCGGCGAGCGAAGGTGCTATGAAGGGCGTGCTCGGCTACACCGAGGACAAGGTCGTTGCGACCGACTTCCGCGGCGAGGTCTGCACCAGCGTGTTCGATGCCGACGCCGGCATCGCGCTGGACAAGACCTTCGTCAAGATCATCGCCTGGTACGACAACGAGTGGGGCTACTCGAACAAGGTGCTCGAGATGGTCCGCGTGATCGCCTGACCCTTCGTCGGTCGGTCAAGCGGCTGCCCGATCACCTGATCGGGCGCGCCCATGAAAAAAGCCGGGCCCTCGGGCCCGGCTTTTCTTCGTCAGGCGCGTCGGATCAGAAGCCGCTCAGAAGCCGCTGACGTTCAGGCGGCCGCCCGTCACGGTCTTGCCCGAGAGCGAAGGCGTCGGCGTGGCCGAGTTCAGGATCGCGGCCTTCACCTGGGCGGCAGTGGCCGTCGGGTTCAGCGACAGGTACATCGCTGCAGCGCCGCTCACATGGGGCGTGGCCATCGACGTGCCGCTGTACGAGGCGTACTTCGACTGGAACTTGAAGCGGCTCGGCACCGTCGACCAGACATCCGAGCCCGGGGCGCCGATGTCCACCGAGGTGGCGCCGTAGTTCGAGAAGCTCGACAGCGCGCCGGTGGAGGTGATGGACGCCACCGAGATGATGTTGCTGCTCGTGTAGGCCGCCGGGTACTGCGGCGAGACATCGCTGTTGAGCGAGCTGTTGCCGGCTGCCGCGATGAACAGGATGTTGGCCGTGCCGGCGCGGTCGATCGCGTCCTTCAGGCCCTGCGAGAAGCCGCCGCCGCCCCAGCTGTTGCTGGTGGCCACCATCTTCAGGTTGTGGCGGGTTTTCAGGTCGGTCATGTAGTCCACGGCCAGGATGGCGTTGGCGGTGGTGCCGCCGCTGCTGCCCAGGAACTTGCCGCTGATCATCTTGACGTTCCAGCAGACGCCGGCCACGCCCTGGCCGTTGCCGCCCACGCCGCCGATGGTGCCCGACACGTGCGTGCCGTGGTCGTCGCCCGTGCCGTCGTAGACGCTGGCGTCGTTGGAGACGAAGTCCCAGCCGTTGACGTCGTCGACGCGGCCGTTGCCGTCGTCGTCGATGCCGTTGCCGGCGATCTCGCCCGGGTTGATCCAGACGTTGGGTTTCAGATCCTTGTGGGTGATCTGCATGCCTTCGTCGATCACGCCGACGACGACGTTGCTGCTGCAGGTCTTGCCCGCGGCCCAGGCCGTGGCGGCGCCGCTGCCGTAGGTGTTGGCCGGCGTGGTGGCAGCGCCGTACATGCCCCAGAGCTGGCCGCTCGTGAAGTAGGTGTCGTTCGACGTGGCCTGGGTCGTGTAGATCCAGTTCGGCTCGGCGAAGTCGACGGCGCCGTCGGATTGCAGGGCGCGCAGCGCGGCAGCCATCGCGAGGCCGGAGCGGTAGCTCACGCGGTGCAGGTCACCGCGGCCGTCGGCGCGGGCGGCCTTGGCGCGCAGCACCTGGGCCAGCCGGCCGTCGACGCGGGCCAGCGCGGCCGCCTTGCCTGCTTCGGTGGCATCGGCGCGGAACTGGATCAGCAGTTCGCCGGGGACGTGGCGAGCCTTGGCGGCCAGCGATTGCTCGACGAGGTCGAGGCGCCCCTGTGCCTGGGCTGCCAGCGGCAGCGCGGCTGCGAACATCAGGGCGGTCAGGGTGAGCGGGAAACGAGGTGAACGCAAAGGGTCTCTCCTGTGAACATTTGTTCTTTGACTATGCACCGGCTCACGGCTTGCTGCCACCCCTACACTGTGGATATGAGCACACTCCGCATGGTTTTGGCTGCGGCTCTCGCCGCCCCGCTGTTGGCGATGGCTGCGCCGGACGCGCGAGTGATCGTGGCGTTCAAGCCCGATGCGACCGTTCTGCGCGGCGAAGCCCGGGCGCTGTCGGCCGAGAGCGGTGCGCTGCAATCGCAGCGCCTCCAGAGGCGGGCCGACGCACTGGCAGCACACGCCGGGCGCCCGCTGGTCGCCGGGCGCGCCATCACGGCGCGCTGGCAGGTGCTGCGCGCACAGGGCATCGGCAGCGAGGCGCTGGCCGCCCGCCTGTCGGCGCACCCCGACGTCGCGTGGGCCATGCCCGACCGCCGCCGCCGTGCGCTGATGGTGCCGAACGACCCGCTCTATGCCAGCGGCAGCCGCCCCCTGGGGCCTGACGCCGGCCAGTGGTACCTGCGGGCTCCCGACCCCGTCACGTTCCGCTCGGCCGTGAATGCCGAGGCTGCCTGGAACCTGCGGCCCGCCGGTGGGCAGGGCGTGGTGGTCGCGGTGCTGGACACCGGCGTCCGGGGCGATCACCCCGACCTTCAGGGCCGGCTGCTGCCGGGCATCGACACCATCGACGAACTCGTCACCGCCAACGACGGCAACGGGGCAGACACCGACCCCACCGACCCGGGCGACTGGGTCACCACGGCGGAAGGGCAGTCGGGCCCGCTCGCCGGTTGCGCGGCTTCCGACAGTTCGTGGCACGGCACGCAGGTATCGACCATCCTCGGCGCGCTGACGAACGACAACAACGGCATGGCGGGCGTTGCCTTCGGCGCGCGCCTGCTGCCGGTGCGCGTGCTCGGCAAGTGCGGCGGCTACGACTCCGACATCCTCGCCGGCATGCTGTGGGCGGCCGGCCTCGAGCCGGTGGCGGGCGTCTTCAACGCCAACCCCGCGCGGGTGCTGAACATGAGCCTGGGCGGCCCGGGCCCCTGCGAGCAGGGCTACATCGACGCCGTGTTCCGCATCAACGCTGTCGGTGCGGTGATCGTCGCGGCGGCCGGCAACGATGTCGGACAGGCTGTGGGGGCGCCCGCCAACTGCCCGGGAGTCATCGGCGTCGGCGGCCTGCGGCATGTCGGCACCAAGGTGGGCTTCAGCGATCTCGGGCCAGAGATCGCGATCAGTGCCCCGGGCGGCAACTGCGTCAACATCGGTGCGGGCGACGCCTGCCTGTACCCGATCCTGGCCGGCAGCAACAGCGGCCTGCAGCGGCCCGGCTCGTCGATCTGGACCGACAGCTTCAACATCACGGTCGGAACCAGCTTCTCCGCCCCCATCGTCGCCGGCACGGCCGCGCTGATGCTGTCGGGGAGGCCGGCCCTCAGCGCTGCCGAGGTCCGCAGCGCCATCCGGGCCAGCGCGCGGCCGTTTCCCACCACCGGCGCGGACAACGGCGTTGACGACCCGACACCGGTGCCTCAGTGCCGCGCGCCCGGTGGCGCCGACCAGTTGCAGTGCTACTGCACCACCTCGCTGTGCGGCGCCGGCATGCTGGACGCCGCGGCGGCGGTCGCGGCCAGCGACGGCGCCTTCGCTCGCATCGTGACGCTCACGGCGGCGCCCACGGCGGGCAGCCCGGTGCTGCTCGATGCAGGCAGCAGTCTCGCCGCGGTCGGGCGCACGGTGGCGTCGTATGCCTGGTCCCTGCGGGGCGACGGCGGCATCGTCACCGGATTCACGAGTGCCACCAACGGCCCCACCGTCAGCCTGCTCCCGACCGCCGGCGGCAGCTTCAGCGTGCAGGTCGATGTCACCGACGACCTGGGTCGCGTCAGTTCTGCCGTGAGCAACGTGGCCGTCGCCGGGCCGACCGTCACGCCGCCGGAGCCGCCTCCCTCGGGTGGGTCTGGCGGCGGTGCCTTCGGGGTGGGCTGGCTGCTGCTGCTGGCGCTGGCCGCAGCCGCCCTGCGGGTCAAGGGCAGGGCTTGAAGCCTTCGCCCAGGTCGGCGTCCTGCAGGTTGCGCAGCAGGGCCTGCTGGCCGGCATCGGCCTCGGGTACGCGCAGGATCGAGCCTTCGTCGGCGGGCACCCGTTGCCATGCGTCGCCGGGCAACCCCGTGCGCGCCACCACGGCTGCAGCAGCCGCCCAGGCCGCGTCGCCGTAGGGGCCCGCCTGGAGGCAGGCCGCTGCCTGCAGGCGGCGCGCCTCGGCCGACGGCAGGACCTGGATGCTCTCCGGCCGCACCTGCGCCGCCAGGCGTTGCGGCTCCCGCTGGCCCCGGCTGTCCAGCGGCAAAGGCAGCGCACCGGCCGGTAGCCAACCCTGGGTCCAGGCCCACCAGCCGGCGTTGACCAGCAGCAGCAGCACGAGCAGCGCCCTCAGCATGGCGCGGTGCCCGGGTCGGTGGGCTGCAGGCGCACGCTGACCTCGCCGCTGACGACCTGGCGCCGCGTGCCGTCGCGCAGGCGCAGCAGCAGCGCACCGGCGTTGTCCACGCCTTCGCCGGTGCCTTCGAGGTCGTCGCCGCCACCGGTCGTGACGAGCGTCCGGCCGGCCAGCAGGTCGCGCCGCAGGAAGGCGTCGCGGAACGGCAAGAAACCCTCTGCCTCGAAGCGTTGCAGTGCTCGCACCAGCGGCTGCGCGATGGTGGCCAGTGCTGCGGGCGCCGTGGCGCCTGCGTCCAGTTCGACGAGCCCGGCGCTGCCGTGCGACAGGCCATCGGCGGGTTGCGCCTGAACGTTCAGGCCGATGCCCACGACCGCCATGCGGCGCGTGCCGACGTTGACGGTCTCGATCAGGATGCCGCCCAGCTTGCGGCCGCGGCCCGGGCCATCGAGCAGCCACAGGTCGTTCGGCCACTTGAGGCCGATGCGCGGCACGGGGCCCGTGTCGAGCGCCTCGGCCAGCGCGCTGCCGACGGCCAGCGACAGGCCGGTCCAGGTGACGGGGGCCAGTGGCAGCATCAGGGAGAAGGTCAGCGACGCGCCCGGGCTCGCGACCCAGTCGCGGCCGAGGCGGCCCCGGCCGCGGGTCTGGTGCTCGGCCACGAGCAGGCAGGCGCGGCTGTCGTCTTCACGCCGGGCGCGCGGTGCGGTGTCGTCGGCGCGGCCCGCGCTGCCGGCGTGGCGGGCGCGGCCCAGCAGTTCGGAGTTGGTCGACTCGATGCGGGCGACGACCTGCACGTCCAGCCCCGGCAGCAGGGGCTCGAGTTGCCGCCACAGCGCGTCGGCGCCCCAGCCGAGGTGGCGGGTTTCCTGCATCACGGGCGGCTCGTCGGGCGTCATCACCGGCGCTTGGGCGCCAGCATCGTGCCGCGGCAGGTGGCCGCGCCGCAGCGGCAGGCGTATTCCTTCTTCAGCTTGGGCGTGTAGCGCTCGTCGATCACGAGACCGTAGTCGTAGAACAGTTCCTCGCCGGGCGACAGGTCGCGCAGGGCCTTGATGAAGACGCGCCCGCTGGTGGCGTCGGATTCGCAGTTGGGCTCGCAGGCGTGGTTGATCCAGCGCGCCACGTTGCCGCCGTACTTCGCATCGATGACGTGCTCGTCGTCGATGTGGAAGTAGAAGGTATGGTTCGGGTCCGCAGGGTCGTGCGGATGGCGGCGCTGGGCTTCGGGCCAGGAGATCAGCTCGCCCTTGTATTCGATGACCCGCTCGCCGGCAGCGATGGGCTGCAACGCGAACACACCCTTGCCGTGCACGCCGGATCTGCGCACCTGGATCCGGCGGCCGCCGGTCTCTGACGGGGCCTTCGCTTGCACGGTCTTCTTCATTGGGTACATTGAATAGTGGGCGCGCGCGTGTATGCGTGCGCGCGAGAGATGGCATTGTAGGCAAGGGATCAGGCGACGAATGGGCAAGGCGATCATCATTGCGGAGAAGCCGAGCGTGGCGCAGGACATCGTCCGTGCGCTCACGCCGACCTCCGGCAAGTTCGAGAAACACGCGGACCATTTCGAGAACGAGCAGTACGTCGTCACCTCGGCAGTGGGCCACCTGGTGGAAATCAAGGCGCCGGAGGAGTTCGACGTCAAGCGCGGGAAATGGAGCTTCGCCAACCTGCCGGTTGTGCCGCCGCACTTCGACCTCGCGCCGATCGACAAGGCGAAGACGCGGCTCAATGCCGTCGTCAAGCTCGTCAAGCGCAAGGACGTCACCGACCTCATCAACGCCTGCGACGCGGGGCGCGAGGGCGAACTGATCTTCCGGCTGATCGTGCAGTACGCGGGCACCGCGGCCAAGCCGATCGACAAGCCGGTGCGCCGGCTGTGGCTGCAGAGCATGACGCCGCAGGCCATCCGCGAAGGCTTCGAACGCCTGCGCAGCGATGCGCAGATGCAGGGCCTCGCCGACGCCGCGCGCAGCCGCTCCGAGGCCGACTGGCTCGTGGGCATCAACGGCACGCGTGCGATGACGGCCTTCAACTCGCGCGATGGCGGGTTCTTCCTGACCACCGTCGGGCGCGTGCAGACGCCCACGCTGAGCATCGTCGTCGAGCGCGAGGAGAAGATCCGCCGCCACGTCGCGCGCGATTACTGGGAGGTGCGCGGCACCTTCGATGCGCAGGCCGGGCAGTACGAGGGCAAGTGGTTCGACGCCGCCTGGAAGAAGAACCCCGACGACCCCGAACTCCGCGCCGACCGGCTGTGGACGGCCGACGACGCGCAGGCGATCGCGCAGGCCTGCCGCGGCAAGCCCGCCACCGTGACGGAAGAGGCCAAGCCCAGCAACCAGGCCAGCCCGCTGCTGTACGACCTGACCACGCTGCAGCGCGAGGCCAACTCGCGCTTCGGCTTCAGCGCGAAGACCACGCTGTCGCTGGCGCAGGCGCTCTACGAGAAGCACAAGGTCCTGACCTACCCGCGTACCGACTCGCGCGCGCTGCCCGAGGACTACCTGGGCACGGTGCAGGCCACCATCGGCATGCTGGCCGACGAAGACCTGCCGGGCCCGCTGCGCGAGCTCTCGATGCACGCCCGCAAGGCGCTCAACGACGGCTACGTGAAGCCGACCAAGCGTGTCTTCGACAACGCCAAGGTCTCCGATCACTTCGCGATCATCCCCACGCTGCAGGCGCCGAAGAGCCTCACCGAGATCGAGCTGAAGCTCTACGACATGGTCGTCAAGCGCTTCCTGGCGGTGTTCTACCCGAGCGCCGAATTCATGGTCACCACCCGCATCAGCCAGGTGGCCGTGGGCAGCACCACGCACAAGTTCCAGACCAACGGCAAGGTGCTCGTGCGCCCGGGCTGGCTGGCCGTCTACGGCCGCGAGGCGCAGGAGGACGACGCCAACCTGGTGGCTGTGTCGCAGGGCGAGATCGTCAGGACCGAGGCGGTCGACGTGAAGGCGCTGCAGACCAAGCCGCCCGCGCGCTACAACGAAGCCACGCTGCTGAGCGCGATGGAAGGCGCCGGCAAGCTGATCGAGGATGACGAACTGCGCGAGGCCATGGCCGAGAAGGGCCTCGGAACGCCAGCGACGCGGGCGCAGGTCATCGAAGGCCTGCTGGCCGAGAAGTACATGTACCGCGACGGCCGCGACCTCGTGCCCACGGCCAAGGCCTTCCAGCTGATGACGCTGCTGCGCGGCCTCGGCGTCGAGGACCTCACCAAGCCCGAGCTCACCGGCAACTGGGAGCACCAGCTCTCCGAGATGGAGCACGGCCGCCTGAAGCGCGAGACCTTCATGGCGGAGATCGCGCGCATCGCCGAGCGCATCGTCAAGAAGGCCAAGGAATACGACCGCGACACCATCCCGGGCGACTACGCCACGCTGAAGGTGCCCTGCCCGAACTGCGGCGGCACGGTCAAGGAGAACTACCGCCGCTTCGCGTGCGAGGGCTGCGACTTCAGCATGGCCAAGATCCCGGGTGGCCGGGCGTTCGAGGTGGTCGAGGCCGAGGGCCTGCTGCGCGACAAGAAGATCGGGCCGCTGGAAGGCTTCCGTTCCAAGGCGGGCTGGCCCTTCACGGCCGAGCTCAAGCTCGTGCATGACGCCGAGATCAACAACTGGAAGCTCGAGTTCGATTTCGGCGAGGACGCCCGCCAGGCCGAGGCCGACGGCGAGCCGGTGGACTTCAGCGCGCAGGAGAGCCTGGGCGCCTGCCCGAAGTGCAAGGGCCGCGTCTTCGAGCACGGCAGCAACTACCTCTGCGAGCACGCCATCGGCCCGAAGCAGACCTGCGACTTCAAGACCGGCAAGATCATCCTGCAGCAGCCGGTCTCGCACGAGGAAGTGGCCAAGCTGCTCACGACAGGCAAGACCTCGTTGCTGGATGGTTTCGTCTCCAACAAGACGCGCCGCAAGTTCAAGGCCTTCCTGAAGTTCGATGCCAAGGAGGGCAAGGTCAGCTTCGAGTTCGAGCCGCGCGCCGCCAAGGTGCCGGCGGCGAAGAAGGCGGCGGCGAAGAAGACGGCCTGAGCCGGGCGTGACGCTCGTCGTCTTCCACAAGCTCCTGGCGATCTTCTTCACGGTCGGCCTGGGGTGGGGCGCCGGGCGCCTGCGCTGGCTGGACCGCGGCGTGGCCTGGGGCGCGGGCGGCAGCGACACGGCGCGCGTGCTGGGCAACGCGGCGTTCTCGATCTTCGTGCCGGCGCTGCTGTTTCGCACCACCGCGCGGCTGGATCTGGCGGCCTTGCCCTGGCGCACGCTGGCGGCCTATTTCGTGCCGGCTGTGGCCTACACGCTGGCCGTGTATGGCTGGCAGCGCTGGCGCAGCGGGCAGGGTGGTCAGGGCGGGCAGGGCGGGCGTGAGGGGCGCGGTGAGCTGGCGGCTGCCGTGCCGGCGGTGCGCAGCGTGTCGGCCACCTACGGCAATTCGGTGCAGCTGGGCATTCCGGTCGCGGCAGCGCTGTTTGCCGAGCCGGGGCTGGCCATCCACATCGCGCTCGTCAGCGTGCACGGGCTCGTGCTGCTGACGCTGCCCACCATCCTCGCCGAGCTCGACCTGGCGCGTTCGCAGCCCGGCCCGCGCAATGTGGCCGCCACGGTGCGCAACACGGTGCGCAACACCATCGTGCACCCGGTCGTGCTGCCGGTGCTGGCCGGCATCGCCTGGAACCTCGGGGGCCTGCCCTTGCCCTCGGTGGTGGACGAGGCCCTGGTGCTGCTCGGCTCGGCGGTGGTGCCTGTGTGCCTGGTGCTGATCGGCCTTTCACTGGCGTACCAGGGCGTGCAGGGGCAGTGGCGCGCGGTGATCGGCCTGTCGGTGCTGAAGCTGCTGGTGCTGCCGGCCCTGGTGATGGTGACGGCGCATTGGGGTTTCGGCCTGTCGGGCCTGCCGCTCGCGGTGCTGGTGCTGATGGCCGCGCTGCCGACCGGCGCCAACGCGCTGATCTTCGCGCAGCGCTACGGCGTGCTGCAGGCCGAGGCGGGCGCGACGGCGGTGGTCTCCACGGTGGCCTTCGCGGCCACGGCGTCGCTGTGGCTGGGGTTGCTGGCCTGGGTGGGGTGACAATCCGGGGCATGCAGATCGACGACATTGCCGCCTACATGGCCCGCATCGGCACGGCCGCGCGTGCAGCCGCCACGACGATGGCCGCCGCATCCACCGCCGCCAAGGACAACGCGCTGCGCGCGCTGGCGCGCCGCCTGCGCGCCGAAGCCGCGGCGCTGCAGCGCGCCAACCAGCAGGACATCGACGCCGCGCAGGCCGCCGGCCTGGCCGCGCCGATGGTGGACCGCCTGCGCCTGACGCCCAAGGTGATCGACACCGTTGCCGAGGGCTGCGAGCAGATCGCCGCCATGCCCGACCCGGTGGGCGAGATCACCGGCGTCAAGCGGCGCCCGAGCGGCATCAGCGTGGGCCACATGCGCGTGCCGCTCGGCGTGTTCGGCATGATCTACGAGAGCCGCCCCAACGTCACGATCGAGGCCGCGTCGCTCGCCATCAAGAGCGGCAACGCGTGCATCCTGCGCGGTGGCTCCGAGGCGCTGCACAGCAACCTCGCGCTCTGGCACCTGGTGCAGGCCGCGCTGGCCGATGCCGGGCTGCCGCCTGACGCCGTGCAGCTTGTGCAGACCACCGACCGCGCGGCCGTCGGCCACCTGATCGCGATGCCCGAATCCGTGGACGTGATCATCCCGCGCGGCGGCAAGGGTCTGATCGAGCGCATCAGCGCCGAAGCCCGGGTGCCCGTCATCAAGCACCTGGACGGCAACTGCCATGTCTATGTCGATGCCGAGGTCGACCTCGACCTCGCCGTGGCCGTGACCGACAACGCCAAGACGCAGAAGTACAGCCCCTGCAACGCGGCCGAGTCGCTGCTGGTGCATGCGGCGCAGGCGCGCGCCTTCCTGCCGCGCATCGGCGAGGTCTTCGCGGCCAAGGGCGTGGAAGTGCGCGGCTGCGGCCGCGTGCGCGCCCTGCTGCCGCTGGCCGTCGCGGCCACCGAGGCCGACTGGTCCGAGGAGTACCTGGGCCCGGTCATCAGCGTGAAGGTCGTCGATACGCTGGACGAAGCCATCGCCCACATCAACCGCTACGGCTCGCACCACACCGACGCGATCCTGACCACGAACCACCCGAACGCCATGCGCTTCCTGCGCGAGGTCGATTCCGCCAGCGTGATGGTCAACGCCAGCACGCGTTTCGCCGATGGCTTCGAGTACGGCCTGGGTGCCGAGATCGGCATCAGCACCGACAAGTTCCACGCGCGCGGGCCGGTGGGCCTGGAGGGCCTGACCTCGCTGAAGTGGGTGGTTCTGGGCCAAGGCGAAGTACGGGCATGACGCGGCGGACTGCGGCGTGAGCACCTGGCATCTGGTCACGCTCGCCCTGATGGCGATCCTGGCGTTCTGGATGGTCGGCGCCTACAACCGCCTGGTCGCGCTGCGCAATGCCATCTCGGCCGCCTGGCAGCAGGTGGATGAAGTCCTGGCGCGCCGCGGCGAGGCCGTGGCGCCGCTGGTGGCGGCCCTGCGTGACGGCCTGGAGGGCGAGGGCGCATCGCTGGATGCGCTGCTGTCCGGGCAGGCCCAGGTGGCGGCGGCGGCCGATGGCCTGCGCGGCCTGCCGGTGCGGGCGGAATCCGCGCACGCCGTGGTGCGCGCCGAATCAGCGATGGCCTCTGCCAGCGCCCGCGTGCTGGCGCTGCTGGACCTGCACCCCGACCTGCGCGAAACCCCCGCCGCGGCCGCTCCGGCGGCCACGCTGCGCGAAGCCGAGCCGCGGCTCGTGTTCGCGCGCCAGGTCTTCAACGAAGCGGTGCAGGCCTACAACGAAGCCGTGCGCCAGTGGCCCACGCGGGCGCTGGCCCGGGTGTTCGGCTTCGGCACGGCGGGGCGCCTCTGACCGGCGCCCCGCCGCTCGCCGCCAGCCGTCAGGTCGAGGGGCAGGACCTCAGTGCCGCAGCGGTCGGGCGCAGGGCCAGAGTCACGCCGTTTTCGTCCGGCCCGAGCGTGTTGACCGTGAACTTGCAGCCGTAGGTTGGCGCCGCCACCGTGGCCATGTCGCGCACGTCGTCGCCCTCGGGCTTGATCTTGTCGCGCTCCCAGACCACCATGGCCTCGAAGGCGTTCACCTCCTCGGCCACCGTGAAGTCGCAATGGCTCACGCCGCGGATGGCTCGCTGCACCAGCATGCCCGAGCTGCCCTTGGCGGTGGCCCGCTGGGCGTAGACCTGCTGCATGCTGAAGGGTACGAAGAGGTCGCCGAGCGTGTGGATGGACACCACAGGCACGCTGAACTCGCCGTTGACCTTCGGGATCCAGCGCAGGCCGTCGGTGCGCAGGCGGTTGGCGTCGGCCGCGGCCGTCAGCTTCTGTGCTGCCGCGTTGAGCGCCAGGCTGCCCGCCGTGTCACCCAGGATGGTGTAGGTGAGGGCGTTGGTGTCCAGGACGTTGCGATTCAGGATGCCGGTGATGCTGCCGTCGCCGCCCAGCGCACCCCAGACCGAGGGGAAGCTGCCACCGAAGGCCAGCCCCAGGTCGAACATCGGCCGCGGCCCGCCCGTCAGGTTCATCAGCACCGAGGCGAAAGGCATGCCGGCGGTGGTGACGCCGATCTGCGCGTACGGGTCGGTCGGGGTCGGGAAGCTGCTGAACAGGGTGCCCGTGACGAGGCCGGAGATCTCCGGCCACAGCGCGCTCGGGTAGTTGGGGATGCCGGTGAGCGCCTGCGCCGACATCTGGATGCCGGCGAAGATGTTGAACAGCTCGGTATCACCCATCACGCCGCACATCGGCACGGCGCCTGCGTAGCTCACCTTGTTGCGCGCGGTGGCCTGCGTCTCGGCTTCGATGGCTGCGCCGGCGATGTGCCCGCCCATCGAGTGGCCGGTGATGTAGATCTTGCTCGGCGTCGCCAGCGTGCGGCCGCCGGCCTTGGCGATGGCGCCGAACTGCAGCGCCAGCGCGTTGGTGTCCTCGACGCCGGCGCGCACGTCGTAGTAGTTGCGGCTGTAGCTGGAAGCCGCCCAGGCATAGCCCTGGTTGATCAGGTGCCGGCGGATCGACGGGTTGGACACGGTGAGTTCGCTGCCCTCGCCGCGGTAGCCGTGGGCGTACATCACGAGGACGCCGTTCCAGTTGGCCGGCACCTCGACACGGTAGCCAGCGCCGCCCAGCACGCCGGCCCATCGGCTCGTGGTGGCCACGTCGATGGCATCACCTGCGGCGGGCGCCATGGCGTCGAAGCTGGTGGCGGTGGCGTCGGCCGTGAAGACGCGGCTGTCGTGTGGGCGGGTCTCCTCGGCCACGGGCGGAGGGGTCGGCGCAGCGCCGTCGTCGCTGCCGCCGCAGGCGGCTAGCAGGACGCTGGCCGCGAGGGTGGCCAGCACTGGGTTCGGGCGAGAAAACAGCATGAGTGAGTCTCCGTTCGGATGGACGGGGCACTCTTCGCGGCACCCCTCACCTCAGGCTAATCACTCCACCGGCCTTGTGCGACCGGGTATGCCCTTTGACCGGTGTCAAGTCGGCGACACCACCCGGCCAGGCGTCAACCGCTCTGTGGACGGGAGACCATCCTCGCCGTCGGCCTCCAGGGCGATCTGCATGCACACGGCGCGGCACAGCGTGGCAGCGCGCTCGTTGCCGATCCGGTAGTAGATCTGGGTGGCGTCGCGGCGGCGGCTCAGCACGCCCGCCCGGTAGAGCGTGGACAGGTGCTGGCTCATGTTGGGCTGCGTGGTGTCGATTTCGTTGAGCAGCTGCGACACGTTCTTCTCGGTCTGGCACAGCGCGCTGATGATCTTCAGCCGGATGGGCGTGGCAAGCAGCCGGAAGAGTTCGGCTGCCGACGAGAAGACCTGATCGGACTCGCCGTTGACGGCGCTGTCGTCATCCAGCGTCATGCCGGGTTCCAGCTTCTGTTTCATGCGCATGTCCTTCTATCAGCGGCGGATGATGCTGGCGCGCCGCGTGCGCCGTCAACCCCGCGTTCAACGCGCCGGCCGGCTCTGGCCGAAGCGGTAATGGTCGCGCTGCAGCACGGCTGCGACTGCGGTCACGTCTTCCGGAAACAGGCCGAGGTTCAGCTCGCTGCTGCAGTAGTCGACCATGCCGCGCAGCGCACCCGGGGTGTTGATGCGCCCCTGCGGCCGGTAGATCGCGCTGCCGTCACCACCGACGCGGCGGATATGGCAGGCGCTGCACTTGTTCTCGGCGATCAGCTTCTCGCCGAGCGGGAGATCGGCGTCCTTGAAGATGTCCGGCACGGCGCCAGCCGCGGCCGCGAGGCCCGGGGCGGCTGCCAGGGCCAGCGTGCCGAGCCAGGCCCGGGCGTTCACTTCGCGCCGCCCAGGATCCAGGTGGCCAGCGATGCCAGGTCGGCGTCGCTCAGCTGCGCCTGCGGCGGCATCGGCACCGGGCCCCACTTGCCGGCGCCGCCGGCCTTGATGCTGGCGGCCAGCGTCTTGGCGGCATCGGCCTGGCCGGCGTACTTCTTGGCCACGTCGGCATAGGACGGGCCGACGATCTTGCGGTCGACGCCGTGGCAGGCCGTGCAGGCGTGCTTCTGGGCCAGCGCGAGGTTGGCGGACGCAGGTGCCGCGGCCATGCCGAGGGTGAAGGCAGCGAACGCGGCAGGGATCAGGCGGTGCGTCAGGAGGGACATCGGGCGGGTTCCTTTCGGGGTTCAGGTGGCAAGGGAGACGAGTTCCATCACGTCCTCTTCGAACATCTCGCCCGGGATCGCCTGCTTCAGGCGGCCCTGGCGGTCGACGGTGATGGTCAGAGGGAT
The DNA here is from genome assembly GCA_903938815.1 of uncultured beta proteobacterium. Classification (GTDB taxonomy): domain Bacteria; phylum Pseudomonadota; class Gammaproteobacteria; order Burkholderiales; family Burkholderiaceae_C; genus Rubrivivax. Next base: position 67,438 of record CAJAES010000039.1, on the reverse strand, counting down.
CACGTTGCGCGAGCTCAGGGCGGCGGCGAACGCGCGCCACGCCAGCGTGACGGGAAAACTGTAGCCGTTGGCGGCCATGTAGCGCTGCACGGCGGCCGGGTCGCGGTCGCGCGCGACGCCCAGCACGGCCGCCGCGCGGCCTGCCAGTGCGCGGTGCAGTTTCTCGATGTGCGCGTTGTGGCGCTTGCAGAACGGGCAGGTGGTGGACCAGATGACGACGATCTGCGCCTGCCCGGCCACGGGCTGCCAGGGCCGGCCATCGAGCAGCGGCGCGCCGGTGGGCCACGCCACGGGCTGGCCGGGCGCGGCGGGGCCGGCGTCGGCCATCGCCCGGGGCGCGAGCCAGGGGCTCAATCCCAGCGCGGGCAGTGCCAGCAGGCTGTCGCGGCGCTTCACTTGGCGGTTCTTTCCATCAGCAGGTAGGTGTTGTACGCGTTGATGCGGTTGGCCGCACGAAACAGCGGCAAGGCCTCGAAGCGCGACCAGTCCGTCTTCGCATAGGCTTCCTCGAAGGGTTCCAGCTCCTGGGCCGCGCGCGCCATGGAGTGCCGCAGGTGCACGAGATAGTCGCGCGTGAGCTGCAGGTCGGCCTGCGCGCTGCTCGAAACCGGGCCGTGGCCCGGCACGATGAGCCGGGCGTCGTAGGCCAGCAGGCGGTCGAGCGCCTGCACCCAGGCGCCGCTGTCGGCCAGCCCCACGAAGGGGATGCGGCCGCGGAAGACGATGTCGCCGGCGAGCAGCACGCGCCGCTCCGGCAGCCAGACCACCAGGTCTTCCGGCGTGTGCGCCGGGCCCGCATGGCCGATCTCGAAACGGGTGCCGCCCAGGGTCAGCGTGACCGGGCCGCTCAGGCGGCGGTCCGGGGCCACGAGCCGCGTGTTCTCGTCGATCCAGGGAAACAGCTCCTCGCGGCTGGCCTTCAGGCGCAGTTGAGCGGTGTCGGACTGCAAATACTCGTCCACCCGCTCGTGCGCGATCACTTCCGCGCCGACGGCCTTCAGCGCCTGCAGGCCGTAGACATGGTCCGCGTGGTAGTGGGTGACGATGACGTGCCGCACCGGCAGCGGCGTCACGCGCCGGATCTCCTCGAGCAGTTCCTCGGCCAGCACGGGCGAACCCAGCGCGTCGATCACGACCACGCGATCGGCCGTGACGACGAACGCCGCGTTGGATATGAAGTTGCGGTTGGCCGACGAGCCCAGCGCGGATTCGCCCTGCACCAGCCACACGCCGGGCGCCACTTCGGCGGCCTGCGGCCGCTGCGCCACGGCTGCGCCGGCGGCGGTGAGCAGCAGCAGCGTGGCGGCGATCAGGCGGAGGGTTTTCACGGTACGCGGGAGGGTCAAGCAACTATATATTCGTATACAACGATATTACAAACCAGCACGGGGCGGGGGGCATGGGGAAGAACCCGTGTAACGTTCACGCCCGAGCTTCGCGACACTGTCGGTCGCACTGTTAGAGGAGAACTCGATGCGAAAGATCCCGGCCCCCCTGGTCGCCGCCGCACTGCTTGCGCTGGCCTCCCCCTGGAGCCATGCCCAGGACCCGAACCTGGCGCGCAACCTGGCCGCCACCTGCGCCAATTGCCATGGCACCAACGGCAACGCCCAGGGCGACATGAAGCCGCTCGCAGGTGTGCCGGCGGAGAAGATCCTGGCGCTGCTGGCGGACTACCGCAGCGGCGCCCAGCCCGCGACGATCATGCACCAGATCGTCAAGGGCTACACCGAGGACCAGCTCAAGCTGGTTGCCGGCTACTACGCCGCCCAGAAGCCCCAGACGCCACGGAAGTAAGGAGCGACACCATGCAAACCCTGCAAAAGACTCCCCTGTCGCGCCGCCACGTGCTCGGCGCCGGCGCCGCGCTGGCCGCCACCTCGCTGTTCGGCTGCGCCACCACCGGCGGCCCCTCGATCGGCCGCGTGGTCGTCATCGGCGGCGGCTTCGGCGGCGCCACGGCGGCCCACTACCTGAAGATGTGGGGCGGCAACATCGACGTCACGCTCGTCGAGCGCAACGCCGAGTTCGTCTCCTGCCCGATCTCGAACCTCGTCATCGGCGGCCATCAGCAGATGGCCAGCATCACGCGCGGCTACGGCAGCCTCGCGGCCACCGGCGTGAAGGTGGTGCGCGGCGACGTCACCGCCATCGACCCCGCCACGAAGACCGTGCGCCTGCGCGACGGCGGCTCCCTGCCCTACGACCGCGTCATCGTGTCGCCCGGCATCGGCTTCATGACCGACGGCGTGGGCGGCCTCCAGGCAGCCCTGGACAGCGGCCGCGTCACGCACAGCTGGCAGGCCGGCCCGCAGACCGCAGCCCTGCGCCGCCAGCTCGAGGCCATGCCCGACGGCGGCGTCTTCGCGATGTCCATCCCGGCCGTGCCCTACCGCTGCCCTCCCGGGCCGTACGAGCGCGCCTGCATGGTGGCCAGCTACTTCAAGACGGCCAAGCCGAAGAGCAAGGTCATCGTGTACGACGCCAACCCCGAGATCCAGTCCAAGAAGGGGCTGTTCGAGCGGGCCTGGGCGCAGCACTACAAGGACATCATCGAGTACAAGCCCAACGCCGCGCTGCGCGAGGTCACGGCCGACGGCACCGCGAAGTTCGACTTCGAGGACTTCAAGCCCGCCGTGCTGAACGTGATCCCGCAGCAGCGTGCCGGCGACATCGCGCGCACCGCGGGCCTCGTGAACGTCAACGCCCGCTGGTGCGGCGTGAACTGGCTGACGATGGAATCCACCGCGGTGCCCGGCGTGCACGTGCTGGGGGATGCCACCATGTCCGCGCCCGCCATGCCCAAGAGCGGGCACATGGCCAACCAGCACGCCAAGGTGGCGGCTGCGGCCATCATCAACCTGCTCAAGGGCGAGGCCGTGAACGCCACGCCGGTGGTGATGAACACCTGCTACAGCTTCGTCACCGCGAAGGACGTCGTGCACGTGGCTTCGGTGCACCAGTACGACGCCGCGGACAAGACCTTCAAGACCGTGCCGGGCTCGGGCGGCCTCTCGGCCGCGGCGAACCAGATCGAGGGGCGCTACGCCCTGAGCTGGGCGCAGAACATCTGGACCGACATGCTGGGCTGATCAGCCCAGCACCGTGCCCGCCGCCTCGCCGAAACCGATGCGTGCGCGGCCCGGCGCGGCGCAGAAGGCGCGCAGGATGACGGTGTCGCCGTCCTGCAGGAAGGTGCGGGTCTCGCCGCTGGCCAGCGTCAGCGGCGCCTTGCCGCCGTTGGACAGCTCCAGCAGCGAGCCACCCTGCCCAGGCTGCGGCCCGGACAGCGTGCCGGTGCCCAGCAGGTCGCCCGGCTGCAGGTTGCAGCCGCCGCTGGCGTGGTGCGTGAGCAGCTGCGCCACCGTCCAGTAGGCATCGCGGAAGTTGCTCTGCATCAGGCGCTGCGGCTCGGGCATCTGCTTCGTCTTCAGCCAGACCTCCAGCGTCACGTCCACGGCGCCGGCGGCGCTGTTGAATTCCGAGCTCAGGTAGGGCAGCGGCTGCGGGTCACCCTGCGGGTGCGCGAACGGCGCGCGATACGGGGCCAGCGCCTCCTGCGTCACCACCCACGGCGAGATCGTGCTCGCGAAATTCTTCGCCAGGAACGGGCCCAGCGGCTGGTATTCCCAGGCCTGGATGTCGCGTGCGGACCAGTCGTTCAGCAGCACCAGGCCGAACCAGTCGGCCTCGGCCTGCGCCATGGTCTTGGGCTCGCCCAGCGCATTGCCGGGCCCGACGAGGATGCCGAGCTCGAGTTCGTAGTCCAGCCGCTTGCAGGGGCCGAAGCTCGGCTCCGTGGCGCCCGGGGCCAGCGTCTGGCCGCTCGGGCGGCGCACCGTCTGCCCGCTGACGCCGATCGACGACACGCGCCCGTGATAGCCGATCGGCACCCATTTGTAGTTCGGCAGCAGCGGGTTGTCGGGCCGGAACAGCTTGCCCACCGTGGTGGCGTGGTGGATGCCGGTGTAGAAGTCGGTGTAGTCGCCGATGCGGCAGGGCAGGGCCATCTCGGCTTCACGCTGCGGCACCAGGCACAGCTCCAGAAAGGGCCCCTGGTCGCTGCCCTCGGCCAGCGCAGCCGAGAGTGCGGACCGCACCGTGCTGCGGGCCTGAGAGCCCATGGCCATGAAGGCGTTCAGGTCGCCTTCGGCCAGCGGCTGCAGAAGGTCGGCCACGCCGTCGGCCCAGGGGCACTGCGCCGCGGCGAGCTTCAGGTCGAGCACCTGGTCGCCGATGGCCACGCCGATGCGCCAGGGCTCGTCGCTGCCGGCCCGGCGGAAGCGGCCGAAGGGCAGGTTCTGGATGGTGAAGTCGGTGCCGGCCGCGTTGGCCGAATCGACCCAGCTCTTGAGGGCGGGGTCGTGGGTGGCGTCGATCAGGTTCATGGTTGGAAGTGGTCCTTGAGGCCGGTCCAGCAGTCAGCGTAGCGCAGGTCGCGTGCGCCGTCGCGCATCGCCCAGGCCGTGGGGCGCAGGCGCCAGCGGCTTTCGAACATGAAGGCCAGCGTGTGGTCGAGCTTGTGCGGCGCCAGCGGCGCGGCGCTCGCGCGCTCGAAGGCGTCGGTGTCGGGGCCGTGCGGCACCATGCTGTTGTGCAGGCTCGCGCCGCCGGGCCGGAAGCCCTCCGGCTTGGCGTCGTACTGGCCGTACACCAGCCCCATGAACTCGCTCATGAGGTTGCGGTGGTACCAGGGCGGGCGGAAGGTGTCCTCGGCCACCAGCCAGCGCGGCGGGAAAATCACGAAATCGCAGTTCGCGGTGCCGGGCGTGTCGCTGGGGCTCGTGAGCACCGTGAAGATGCTGGGGTCGGGGTGGTCGAAGCTGATCGAGCCGATGGTCATGAAGTGGCGCGTGTCGTACTTCACCGGCACCAGGTTGCCGTGCCAGGCGACCACGTTGAAGGGCGAATGCCCCTGCGCCGCGCGCCAGAAGGCGCCGCCGGACTTGCGCACGATCTCCCAATCGCCGGGCGTGTCGTCGAATGCGGCGACCGGTGCCAGGAAGTCGCGCGCATTCGCCAGGCCGTTGCTGCCGATGGGCCCGAGTTCGGGCAGGCGGAAGGGCGCGCCGTAGTTCTCGCAGACATACGCGCTGCAGGGGCCGTCCACGTCCACCGAGAAGGCCATGCCGCGCGGCAGCAGCGCGATCTCGCCGGGGCCCACGCTCAGGCGGCCGCACTCGGTGGTGAGGTGCAGGGTGCCGGCCTGCGGCACGAGCAGCAGTTCGCCGTCGCCGTTGACGCAGGCGCGCCGGCCCATCGAGCGCGTGACGAAGGCCAGGTGCGCCGCGATGCCGGTCTGCGCATCGGCATCGCCATTGACGACCATCGTGCGCAGGCCTTCGACGAAGTCGAGCGATTCCGCAGGCATCGGCGGCGGGTGCCAGCGCAGCGGGTCGGGTGGCACCTCGACACCGCTGGCGGCACCGGTGGTCCACAGCGGCAGCGCGAGGCGTTCATAACCACCCACCACCACCGAGGGCTGGCGCCGGTACAGCCAGGTGCGGCGGTTCTCCGCGCGCGGCGCGGTGAAGGCGCTGCCCGACAGCAGCTCGGCGTACAGGCCGTGCGCCACGCGCTGCGGGCTGTTGCGGCCCACGGGCAGCGTACCGGGTACGGCCTCGCTGGCGAACTGGTTGCCGAAGCCGGACTGGTAGATCACGCGGCCTCCCCGGGCACCACGCCCTGCCGCGCGAGCGCGATGGCTTCGTCGAGCACGCGCAGGTCGCCGATGTGATTGGCCAGCAGCAGCACCAGGCGCGCCTGCATGGCTTCGCTCTGCGCGTCGTCCAGGCCGCGGTGGGCGCTGACGAGCCGGTCGTAGAAGGCGTCGCCGGGCATGTAGGGGTGCCGGTAGCGTTCACCGGGCAGGCCGAAGTTCGGCTGGATGTTCAGGTGCTTGGGTGTCATCGCAGGCTCCTTCAGTGGCCGGCGGCGCGCTGCAGCGCGCGCGTCACGGCCTCGGCGTCCAGCGTGCGCCAGCGCGCGGCCACGTGCTGGTCGGGGCGGATCAGATAGGTGGTGCCGGCCCTGGCGTCGAAGCGCTTCGAGACCAGGCCCTCGGTGTCTTCCAGGCCGGCCAAGCCCTCGGGCGGCGCGCCGCCGGGCGGCCGCACGACGAGCGCGTGCAGCGGCAGCGGGCCGGTGGCCAGGGTCTGCAGCACCGCGCAGCGGGCTGCGTCCGGTGCGCCGAAGCACAGCAGCGTGAAGCCCTCGCCCAGATGCGGCAGCAGCCAGGGTGCCGTCGTGCCGCCCACGGGCGCGTCGTCCACCGGCGAGCCCGGCAGCATCCAGCCGTCGAAGGGCTCGGTGTCGGGCGTGTTCAGCGGCGAGTCCTTCAGCACCGTGGGCACCGACAGCCGCCCGCTGTTGACCAGCGCGCGCCCGGCCGGCACCTCGGCCGCCAGCGACAGCACCGCATCGCGCAGTGCCTTGGCCACGCGGCTCTTCGGAGTCATGAAGTCGGTGGAGCGCGTGGAGTTCAGCAGGTTCTCGTCGGCGGCGGCGCCGCGCTCGCTGGCGTAGCTGTCGAGCAGCGATTCAGGCGCCTGCCCGCCGATCACGAGTGCCAGCTTCCAGACCAGGTTGTCGGCGTCCTGGATGCCGGAGTTGGCACCGCGCGCGCCGAAGGGCGAGACCTGGTGCGCGCAGTCGCCCACGAAGAGCAGGCGGCCGTGGCGGAAGTCGGTCATGCGGCGGCACTGGAAGGTGTAGACGCTCACCCATTCCAGCTCGAAGCCGATGTGCGCGAAGCCCTGCTGGTCCAGCGCCTTGCGGATGCGCGGGCACACGCGCTCGGGCGTTTTTTCGGCTTCGGGGTCGGCGTCCCAGCCGAGCTGGAAATCGACGCGCCAGACGTTGTCGGCCTGCCGGTGCATCAGCGCGCTCTGGCCTGCGAAGAACGTGGGGTCGAACCAGAAGCGGCGTTCGGTGCGGTCGAGCGGGAACAGTTCGCCGTCGAGCACCACGTCGGCGATCAGGAAGCGGTCCTGGAAGATCTGGCCCTCGATGTCCAGGCCCATCTGGCGGCGCACCGGGCTGCGCGCGCCGTCGGCCACGATCAGCCAGTCGGCGTGCAGCGTGTAGGGGCCCTCGGCGGTCTCGATGTGCAGCGTGGCGCCGTTGTCGTCGCTCTGCACCGAGGTGAGCTTGTTCTTCCAGCGCAGGTCGATCGAGCCCAGCTGCTGCGCGCGGTCGACCAGGTATTCCTCGAGGTAGTACTGCTGCAGGTTCACCATGCCCGGACGGTGGTGGCCGGGGTCGGGCAGCAGGTTGAAGCTGAAGACTTCGTCGTCGCCGTGGAAGGTGCGGCCCACGTTCCAGGTGACGCCCTTGTCCACCACGCGCTGCCCGATGCCCAGGCGGTCGAGGATCTCGAGCGTGCGCTTGGCGTAGCAGACGCCGCGCGAGCCCACCGAGACGGTGTCGTCGTCGTCGATCAGCACCACGGGCAGGCCGCGCTGCGCGGCGTCGATGGCCGAGCTCAGGCCCACCGGGCCGGCGCCCACGATGACCAGCGGCACGCGCCGCACGGTGGCGGCGCCCACTTCCGGCGCCGGGCGGACCGCATAGTGCGGCCAGTTGTAGGTGTTCAGCATCGGAGCTGCCTCTCAGTGCGTTTCGGTGCGTTCCGGCGCCCATCGGCGCGTCCAGGTGCGTCCGGGTGCGTCCAGGTGCGTCCAGCTGCACCCGGGCGCGCTTCAGTGCGCGCCGAATTCCCGCTCGTGCATCCACGCGGCGTGCTGGGGCGCGCGGCGCGTCTGGCTCCACTCCTCCAGCATCGCCCACTTGACGTCATCGAGCTGGCGGTTCATCTCGGGCGTGGCGGTGTCCACCGCGAGCTCGAGCCGGTGGCCATTGGGGTCGAAGAAGTAGATCGACTTGAAGATGGCGTGGTCCGTGATGCCGATGACCTCGACGCCCGCGGCCTCGAGGCTGGCCTTCGTGCGCTCCAGTTCCTCCAGGCTGCCCACCTTGAAGGCCAGGTGCTGAACCCACGCCGGGGTGGCTTCGTCGCGGCCCATCTCCGGGGAGTTGGGCAGCTCGAAGAACGCCAGCACGTTGCCCGCGCCCGCATCGAGAAACACGTGCATGTAGGGGTCGGGCGCGTGCGTGGAAGGCACCTGGTTCTCGGCGATCGCGAGCACGAAGCCCATGCCCAGGTGCCGGCCGTACCACGCCACGGTTTCCTTGGCGTCGCGGCAGCGATACGCCACGTGGTGGATGCGTTCGATGGCCATGACGGACCTCCGGTTCAGGATTCCAGGGCTTTCCACATCTCGATGTCGCGCTCGGCGGTCCAGATGCGGGGGTCGCGGTGCTGCGTGGCCTCGTCGTACGCGCGGGTCACGTCGAACGGCATGCAGTGGTCGAAGATGACCCAGTGGCCGTACTTCGGGCGCACCGTGTCCAGCGTCTCGCGGTAGACGGACTTCAGGTCCTTGCCCGCGGCGGCGCCGGACTTCACCGACGCGAACACGTCGGCGATGAAGGCGCGCGTGCCTGCCAGGCCGGCGGCCACCTGCGCCTCGTTCTCGAGTGCGGCGCCGCGGCCGGGCACCAGCTTCTCGGGCTTCAGCGCGGCCAGGTTGTCCAGCGTCTGCGGCCAGTCGCTGAAGTAGGCGTCGCCGGCGTACGGCGTGGCGTCGAACTCGACCAGGTCGCCGCTGAACAGGATGCGCTCCTGCGGCAGCCAGACGACGGTGTCGCCCTTGGTGTGGCCACGGCCCAGCTGCAGCAGCTGCACTTCCAGCTTTCCGAGCCACAGCGTCATCTTGCCGGTGAAGGTCATGGTGGGCCAGGTGAGGCCGGCGGGCACGCTCTCGACGTTGCGGAACAGGCGCGGGAAGCGGCCGATCTCGCTGGCCTTGTCCTGCTCGCCGCGCTCCTTGATGAGCGAGAGCGTGTCCTCGCTGGCCAGGATGTGCTCGGGCTCGTAGGCCGAGGCGCCCAGCACGCGCACCGCGTGATAGTGGCTCAGCACGACGTACTTGATGGGCTTGTCGGTCACTTCGCGGATGCGGCGGATGACGTCCTGCGCCATCACCGGCGTGGCCTGCGTGTCGATGACCATCACCGCTTCGTCGCCGATGACGATGCCGGTGTTCGGGTCGCCTTCGGCCGTGTACGCGTAGGCATGCTCGGACAGCTTCGTGAAGCTGACCTTCTTTTCTTCCAGGTCCGCCTGGCTGGCGAAGGCTTTGCTCATCGGGACTCCTGACGTTGAACGAATTCGTCTATGCTGAACTGGACTTGATCTTAGGTCAAAGATTCGATATTGTCTAATTCGTTCAATCAAGTAGAAACCCCAAGATGAAGGCGCAGCGCGGTATCCAGAGCGTCGAGGTCGGTGGCCGGCTGTTGCTGGCCCTGGTGCACGAAGGCCGGCCCATGGCGCTGAAGGACCTGGCGCAGGCCGCCGGCATGGCGCCGGCCAAGGCCCACCCGTACCTGGTGAGCTTCGGCAAGCTGGGCCTGATCGCGCAGGACGAATCCAGCGGCCGCTACGGGCTCGGGCCGCTGTCGATGCAGCTCGGCCTCATCAGCCTGCAGCAGAGCGACCCGGTGCGCATGGCCACGGCGCAGCTGCCCGCGCTGGCCCAAGCCGTGGGGCAGACCGTGGGCATCGCTGTCTGGGGCAGCCGCGGCGCCACCATCGTGCGCACCGAGGAGGGCCCGGCCCACGTGCACGTGGGCATGCGCCACGGCACTGTCATGAGCCTGCGCGGCACGGCTTCGGGCAAGTTGTTCGCGGCCTGGCTGCCGCGCGCCGCCGTGCGTGCAAGCGACCCCGACACCCCCTTCGACGCCGCATTCGAGCGCGACCTGGAAGCCATCCGCGCCGCCGGCATCGCGCACGCGGTGGACGCCGCCGTGCCCGGCATCAGTGCGCTGGCCGCGCCGGTGTTCGACGCCGCCGGGTACCTGGTGCTCAGCCTCACGGCCATCGGGCCGGGGCCGAGCTTCGACGTGCGGGACGACGGCGCACCGGCGCGCGCGCTCAAGGCCTGCGCGGCCGAGCTCTCGCGCCAGCTCGGCGCGCGGGCCTGAGGCGACTTGCGTCAGGCAGCAGGCAGTAGGCAGTAGGCAGTAGGCGGTAGGCAGTAGGCAGTAGGCAGCCGTCAGGCTACGCCCCGCCGGTTCAGCCCTCGCGGGCGATCAGCACCTTCAGCGTGGCATAGCAGCCCGCCACGATGGCGGCCACCGCGATGAACGAGCCCAGCGCGAGCGTGGCGATGCCCGTCATGCCCTGCCCGACCGTGCAGCCGATGGCCGTGACGCCGCCGAAGCCCATCAGCACCGCGCCGAAGAGCTGCTGGCGCAGGTCGGACACCGACGCGAAGCCCTCCCAGCGGAAGCGCCCAGTCGCCAGGGCCACCACGGCGGCGCCGGCCACCACGCCCAGCACCGAGGCGATGCCCAGCGTCAGGTGCAGCGAGGCGTCGGTCCAGAGCATCAGCAGTTCCAGCCCGTAGGCCAGCGGCCCGACGAAGCTCATCGATTCGAGCGCGCGCGAGTTGGTGGCGAAGAAGCCGTCCTCGAGCGTCTCGGGGTTCTCGCCGAAGCCGATGGCGCCGCTGAGATAGAAGCCCGCCGTGATGACGAGCCCCAGGATCACGCCGCCGATGGCCTGCGGGTTGTTGCGCCGGAACGCGCGGTCGGCCAGGACGAAGACCAGCAGCGGCAGCGCCACCAGCGCCATCGCGAGGCCCCGCGCCGTGGGCTCGGCCAGGCCGGTCAGCCGTGCGATGGCCGTCGGCAGGCCCTGGTCGGCCCAGCCCGATTCGCCGAGCGGCAGCGCCACCGGGTCGAGCCAGCTGGCGCGGCCCTGCGCGAACAGGCCCTTCATCGTCATATAGGCGGCCACTGCCATCACCAGCAGCACCACCAGCGAGCGCAGGCTGCCGCCGCCCGCGCGCACCAGGTTGCGGTTGGCGCAGCCGCCCGACAGCGTCATGCCCACGCCGAACACCAGGCCGCCCAGCACCAGCGACAGCCAGCGCAGCGTGGGTTGCTGCGTGACGGCCTTGGACAGGTCCACCAGGCCGGCGAGATCGAGCGCGCCGGCGCCGACCACGGCCACGGCCACGGCCAGCATCCACATGCGCATACGGGCCCAGTGCCCCATGTTGACGATGTCGGAGATGGCGCCCATGGTGCAGAAGTTCGTCTTCTGCGCGACGGCGCCGAAGACGAAGGCCAGCACGAAGCCGCCGCCGATGACGATTGAGCTCGGGTCGCTGGCCATCACGTCACTTCTTGCGGATGAGGAAGACGAAGCGTTCGCCTTCTTCGGTGGCGGAAATCAGCGTGTGGCCCCCGCTTTGTGCGAAGGCGGGCATGTCGTCCAGCGAGCCCGGGTCGGTGCCCAGCACGCGCAGCACCTGGCCGCTGGCCATGGCATCGAGCGCCTTCTTCGTCTTCACGATGGGCATCGGGCAGGCCAGGCCGCTCGCATCGATTTCCTTGTCGACCTGCATGGGCTGTACGCGCTTTCCGGAGTAGGGTGGCCGATGGAGTTCGGCCGGGCCGGAATGGTAGCGTCACCCGGCGACGAGCGCGCGCAGACACAGCGCCGTGGTGATGGTGCGGCTCTGCCAGGTCAGCACGCGCGTGACGGCGCCGCCCGGCCGGCCCATCGGCATGCGGATCCACGGCGATGGCGCCCAGGAGCCATCGGGTTCCTGCAGTGCGGCCAGCGTGCTGGCCCGTGCCGCCCGTGCGGCCGCGCCGATGCCCGACAGCGCCAGTGTCATGGCGTTGGTTGTGGCGGTGGCGGGCGGCTGCGGCGGCCCGGTCAGGAAGTGCGCCGCCTTCACCGCAGCCGGGTGATCGGGCGCGAGCCTTTCGAAGAGCGCCGCGCACAGCTGCGTTCCGTAGGTGGCGCCCTCGTACCAGGGCACGCGCCAGGCGCCGTCTGCGTCCTGTTGCGCGGCCAGCCAGTCCAGCGGGGCAGCAGGCGCGTAGCGTGCAGGGTCCAGCCGCAGCAGGCCGAGATGAAAGCGCGCCATCGCGTCCGCATCGGCGGTGTGGCCCCAGTACAGCTCGACGCCGCGCAGCATGGCCTGGCGCCGGACGGCCGGGTCGCCGTCGCCGATCAGGAAGGTGCGGATGCTGCCGTCCGCCGCGCGCTGCGACAGCGCCAGCCGGATGGGGCCTTCGCACAGCGGCAGGTGCTGCGGCGCCGCGCGGGCAAACAGCTCGATGGTGGCGCCCAGCGTGTCGAGGTCCGGCGGCAGTTCGGGCAGGCCGGGAAAGTAGCTCCAGCCTCCTTCGCAATCCGCCAGCCGCTGCCCCGCGACATGATCTGCCTGCGCTGCCGCGATGCCTTCGAGCCTGGCGTCGCCGCCCCGGGCCTCGGCGATGTCGAGCAGCCAGGCGCCCAGCACCGCGCGCGAGAAGATGTCGCCTTGCTGGCGTTCCTGCGCGCCGGTGAAGCCCAGCGCATGCGGGAAGGTCATGTCGTGCCGGGCCTCCGCGAAGCCGCCTGCCGCCGCATCGATCAGGAACGCGCGGGCGCGCGCCACCGCCTGCTCGATGGCCAGGCCGTCCGCCTGACCGTCAGCCTGACCGTCCACATGGCGGCTCACCTGCCCGACCTCCCGATCGACGCCCGGCTCGGGTGCCATCCGCTCAGACAACCGTGAACCCGCCGGTCGAGGTGACCGAGGTCGTCAGGCCCACGGTCACGGTGACGTCGCGCGCGTTCTGCGGCGCCAGTTGCCCGATCACGAAATCGCACTGGATGGTGGTGGGCGTCACGGTCAGGGGACCGACGGTGATGCCGGCCCCGCTCACCGTCACCTGCTGTGGTGCTGCGGAATCGAAGCCGACTCCGGTGATGACGACCGGCACGGTCGTGTTGCGTGCGCCGGTGGGGGGGGCGATGCTGGCGATGGTGAGCGCAGGAGGAATCAGGTCGGCGCAGGTGCGCGTTCTCGGGGGGTCGATCGGCTCGAAGAAGGGCGGTGGGCCGGCCGCGCCGGGCATGCCGGCCGTGCCTGGTGTGGTGCCGCCGGTGGTGCCGGGCTCCGGCGAACCGTCGAAGCCGGATTCGCCGTTCTGCGCTTCCTCGCAGGCGCTGCTCTTCTTGCCCGCTCGCCCGAACTGCGTGCCACCCTTGCCCCCTCGGCCGCCTTCGCCGGGGTCGCCGCCCTGGCCGCCGCCATTCACGTAGCTGACCTGCGAACCGAACAGGGGCCCGCCGGGAACGAGATTCGCCGCCACGCTGATGACGTGGATGTCGCCCGCGGCGCCGCCTATCCCGCCGTCGCCACCGGCCCCGCCGTTGCCGCCATCGCCGGCGTCGCCGCCATTGCCCGGGCCGCGCTCGCAGCTGTCGCCCCAGACGCTGTCGTCGGTGCTGCCGTCCCGGCCGCCCATGCCGGCGCCGCCGCGCCCGCCGTTCTGCCCACGCCCGCCGCTGCCGGCGGCCTGCCCGTCCCAGTCGATGATCAGGTGGCTGCCGGCGGTGTCGAACTCGACCTCAAGCGCCACGATGTTCAGCACGGGCCGGATTTCCTTCATCTGGTTGGCGGAGAACCCGAGCGTATTCATGCCGGTGCCACCCGCCGCCCCTTTCTGGCCGTCGTGGCCGCGGTGACCCTTGCTGCCATTGTTGCCCTGGCCAAGATCGGCCCACTCGTCTCGATCGAACGGGGTCTCTCCGGGCCCGTTGCCGCCATCGGGCGCCGAGCCGGCGTAGTTGGCACCATCAGGCGCCGCGCGCAGCCGGCCCGCCCAGGTGATGACGTTGAGGTTCTTGTAGGTCGAGCCCGGGTCGTCTGCGCCACAGGGGTTGCCCCGCGGCGGCTGGCCACCCCCGATGACGACGAGCCGTCGGCAGATGACGCTGTAGCTGTCGTGATATGTCTTCTTTTCCCCGGCGGGCGCGAAGATGATGCCGCCGCCCTGGTGGAACACGATGGTGTCGTGAACGAAGCAGCGATCCGTGACCGTGAGGTGGCTGCTCAGCGTGATGCTGCTGCGGCTGCCGGAGGTGGGGTCGAAGACGGCGTTGACGGGGGCACTGCAGGTAGTGCAGACGACGGGCATCTGGGCCATGGCGTTCTCCTCTGGGTGGGTTCGTTGCGATCCGGCGCCTGGAACGGCTGCCACTCGGGTGTCTGTGCGATCGGGATTCCCCGCACCCGCACAAGGTCCGACAGGATCCGTCTCAACGCATTGAGATCGTGCAGCCCCTGCACGATTTCGTCGACCCGCAGCGGGCCCCCCAGAAGGGTGTCGAAGTCGTGCAGGATGTGGGGGCAGATGCGTTGCAGCGCCGGCCGCATGGCCTGCTCCGGCCGCAGGAACGCGATGTCCCTTCCGTCGGCCGCGCATTGCCAGACCATGGGCAGGCGCGCCACCGTGTAGCCCCAGAAACGAAGGTAGTACACGGCGGCGTGCGCCTGCCCGTTACGCGCCATCCCCTGCGCCACGCCGATGCGCCACGCCAGCTCCGAAGGCGACAGCGAGTACGCGTACTCGGCCCGCGTGGCCTGCCGCATGCCTGCCGGCCATGCCGGCTCCGCAAACCCCGCCCACACCGCCGCGTGCATGCGGCGCAGGGCATCGACGCAGGCGCCCACGTCGGCATCGAGCCGCAACGTGCGGCGCATGGCGGGCTGCAGCGTCAGGCCTTCAAGGCGCTCCACCTCCGCCAGGTGGGCGAAGGGCCGCGTGTACACGTTGGGGCACGCCAGCCCGGCCGCGTCCGCCAGCGCGGCCACGCAGGCCGCGTGCGACATCTGCAGCCAGAAGAGCGCCAGCGACGGGAAATCCCAGGTCACGCCGATCTCGCGCACGGTCAGGCGCGCCATGTCGAGGAACACGCCGATGCGCTCGGCCTGCACTTCGGGCTGCGCCATGCAGAGGTCGAATCGCCCGCGCTGCGCCGCGGCATCGCCCATGCGGTCCCAGACGAGCGTGGAGCTCTTCATGCGATGCGCCGCCAGGCCCGAGCGGGCCAGCACCTCGGGCGCGGACAGCAGGCCCTGCGGGTACCAGGCCAGATCGACCGGCGTCCCGTCGGGTGCGTGCACGCGCTCCGGCAGAAAGCCCTCCACCGGGCCGAAGACCATCAGGTCGAGGTCGAAGTGCGCGCGACACTGCGGGTCCCGGACCGGCGTGCGCAGGAACGCCGCACGCGTGGTCCCGTACAGCTGATCGTGTATCCAGCGCAGCGCGGGAAAGTCATCGAGCGACATCGCCGGGGCCATGAATTCATCGTACGCGCCGAGGCTGCGTCGAGGGGTCTTCAGGTTGGGGGGGCGGCTCGGCGCCCGTGGCCCGTGGGTGCGCCGCCTCTGTGGTCCACAGCACGCGGGCTCTGCCAGCCGCACCCAGTTACCGCTGCGCGGCAAAGTGCCGCACCCATCGGATCAGCGATTCGGACGCCGGCGTCAGCGGCATGTCGTGCCGGCGCAGCGCGTAGATGGTGAGGTTGCGCAGGGGTTCCTCGACCTCGATGCGGCACAGGCCATCCTGAAGCGCGTTGCGCTCGTACATGGCCAGCGGCATGGTGGTGAGCCAGTCCGTTTGCGAAATGATCCCCGGCAGCACCAGGAACGATTCGCACGCCATGGCGAACTTCGCGGGTGGAAGGGCGTGGCTGCGAAAGGCTTCCTCGATCACCGCGCCGGGGCCGCGCGGCGCACTGGAATACACCCAGGCGCAGTCCTGCAGTTCGTGCAGATGCCTGGCGTGGCTCAGGGGGTGGCCCTTGCGGGCCACGATCACGACCTCGCTCACGAACAGCGCCTCGCACTCGAGGTCTTCGTCGATGTCGTGCCGGTTGGCCGCCGTGAGCGCGAAGTCCAGGCTGCCGTCGCGCATGCCAGCCGCCACGGCCGGAAACAGGCCGTCGCGGACCCTGACCGTCACCTTCGGAAATTCATGCGCGAAACTGGCCAGCGCCTTCGGCAGCACCTGCAACCCGACGGCCGGCGAGGTCGAGAACGAGACCTGGCCCTCCCAGTGCCCCCGCAGTTGCCGGATCTCGTCGTGGGCGCGCTGGCTCTCGGCCACGATCAGCCGGGCGCGCTTGATGAAGGCCTGCCCGAACGTGGTCAGCGTCACGCCGCGCCGGGTGCGCACGAGCAGTGGCGCGCAGAGTTCCGTCTCGAGCTGCTGGATGGCCGCGCTCAGCGCCGGCTGCGAGGTGTGCAACTGCTGTGCCGCCGCGCGCAGGCTCCCGACCGCTTCGATGCACAGAAGAGCCTGGAGAGTCTGGAGTTTCACGCGGGACGCTCTGGTGCTCGGGAGCGTCCATCATAGTTTCGAAAGTCTGGCGCAGGCCTCACGGCGGGGCGGTCTCAGCCCGGCATCATGACCACGGGCTTGATGGTTCGCCCGGCCCGGGAATCGTCGATGGCGGCCTGGATCTCGCTCAGCGGGTAGCGCCGGACCAGCTTCTCGAAAGGAAACCGCCCCTGCGCCTGCATGCGGATCAGCTCGGGGATGAACACGTCCGCGTTCGAGTCGCCCTCCACGATCCCGCGCAGCGACTTGCCGTGCAGCATCATGTCGCGCACATCCACTTCGAGCGTGCTGCCCAGTGGCGCGCCGCCGACGAACCCGCAGCGCCCCAGAGGCCCCAGGCAATCGATGGCCTGCCGCAGCACGGAGCTCACGGCGGTCGTGTCCAGGCTCACGTTGGCGCCGTGCGGGCAGATCTTGCGGATTTCCGCGGCCAGGTCCGTCTGGCCGTCCGCCAGGAGGGTGTGGGTTGCGCCGATTTCCAGCGCCAGATCCAGTCGCGACCGCACCCGGTCCACGGCGATCACCGGCCCTGCGCCGATGGCGTGCGCGGCCATGATGCCCGCCAGCCCGACGGCGCCCGTGCCGAACACCACCACCGATTCGCCCAGGCCCGGCCGCAGCACGTTGACGATGGCGCCGGCGCCTGTCTGCATACCGCAGCCCAGCGGACCGAGGATCTCGAACAGCGCATCGGGCACGCTGTCCGGCACCTTGACCACGTTGCGTTCGGTGCACAGGCAATGGGTGGCGAACGACGACTGGCCGAAGAAGTGGTGGCGCACCGGCCCGTCCTGGCGCGACAGGGCGGTGCTGCCGTCAGCGCGCTGGCCCAGGAAGTTCGAACCGAAGAAGTAGTGGCAATAGCTGGGCGCCCTGGCCAGGCAGCTCGGGCAGGCGCCGCAGAAGTTGTAGCTCATGACCACCCGGTCGCCGGGCCGGACCTTGGTGACCGCGCGACCGACGGACTCGACGACGCCCGCCCCCTCGTGCCCCAGAACGATGGGGCGGTCCACCGGGAACGGGCGCCCCATGACCGCGATGTCGGTGTGGCAGACGCCGCTGGCCACGACCCGGACGCGGATCTCGTGGTCACGCGGCGCTTCGAGCTCCAGCGTCTGGAGCGAGAGCAGCCCGCCCGGTGCGTCGAGCACCGCTGCCTGGACGGTCAAGGAAGTGTTCATGGGGTCACCTGTGTTCTGACTGACTTGCCTTCGTGCGGCGCACGCCGGCATTCGCCTCTGGGGCGGCACTGCAGGCTCATTCTCCGGCCGCCTTGCGCTCTTGTTCGAGCAGTTGCTCGATCATGAACCGGACCCTTCCCAGCGCGGCGTCGCTGCGGATCGCCTTCGGCTTGATGTCCGGTGAGGCGTTGATCACCTCCTGCTGCGCTTCGATGATCCAGCGGTCTTCGGCGAAGGCGGTGTCGATGCCGGTCTGCACCCGCTCGATCATGCCCGGGTCGTCATGCGGGAACTGGCAGGGTTGGACCCAGAAGTAGTGGGTGGAGCGCTCGGTCTCGGGCGTGAGCAGCGAGAAGTGCCGCAGGTGCAGCCCGCCGGCACGTTCGTGGGCCTGGCCCTCGCCGCCGGTGGGCACCGACCCCGCCCAGTTCTCGAAGACGGACGGCAGCCACCACGCCTGCCGGTTCCAGAAATCGACCTTGCCCGTGAACTGGCCCGCCATCGCGTGCAGGGGCGATGGATCGCAGTCGACGATGACGCGGTTCAGCCGGATGCCGCGTTCGAACGAGGTGATCTCCGGGCGCGCGTTGACGAGAGCGCTGTTGGCCAGCGTGGTGCGGTGCACGAAGGCCAGGTGCGAGAAGTCCAGCAGGTTGTCCGCGATCAGCTGGTAGTTCGCCTTGTAGTGGATGTAGCCCGTGGCCGTCGGCCAGCCGGGCGCGCCGTTCCAGTGGACATCGACGATCTCGTCCGCCTGGGCCAGGGCCGGCGGCCCCAGCCAGATCCACAGCAGCCCGTGACGTTCCACCAGCGGAAAGGCCCGCACGCACATGCCCGCCGGGATGGCGTCCTGCCCCGGGATCTCGACGCACTGGCCGGCACCGTCGAACTTCAGGCCGTGATAGCGGCAACGTATGCCGCCCGGCTCGACGTCACCCAGCGACAAGGGCGCCAGCCGGTGGCAGCAGCGGTCCTCCAGCGCCACGGCGCGGCCGTCCGCCCCGCGAAAGAGCACCACCCGCTCGTTCAGCAGGGTCCGGGCCAGGGGCTTGCCCAGCACCTCGATGGCGGTTGCCGCCACGTACCAGGCGTTCTTGACAAACATCGGCGTCCTTCTGGTTGGGCGCCGGGCATTGCGGCAGGCGCCGGCGGCTCGTCGATCGCGCCGACCTGGCCTGCGGGCAGGG
This sequence comes from uncultured beta proteobacterium, assembly GCA_903938815.1. Classification (GTDB taxonomy): domain Bacteria; phylum Pseudomonadota; class Gammaproteobacteria; order Burkholderiales; family Burkholderiaceae_C; genus Rubrivivax. The sequence goes on along the minus strand of CAJAES010000039.1, from coordinate 48,807 downwards.
GGTCGGGTGCGTCGAACGAGGCGATGGTAGAGGCCGATCGGTGCAACGTAAGCATAGGGATTGGCGGGGGATGATCGGGAAATCTGATCGCATGAGGCAGCGTGTCGGTTGCCTCGACTCGGGCCTGGCCGCTGAAGGCGTGGCTCCCGATGGGCAGCGCCCATCACGTCAAGATGTGCTGTTCCTGCAGCAGCTTGAATGTGTCCGCAGACGCTGCGACGAGCGTGCCGCAGGCCGTCGAACGGGGCGCGGCGCGCTGCGAATTGCATTGCGCCTCACGGCTCCCAGGCCTAGAATTCAAGCTGACATCAAGAGTACAGGCCGCCTGCCTGTCGCCAACCTGCCGTCCTGCGGCAAGGTGGCATCCGAAGCGATTCGGAGATGAGGCGCAGTTCGCAAGAACGTGCGCAACAACAGCAGGCAAGCGGCCCTCGGACTCTCGAGGGCCGTTTTCATTTCATCGCCGATTTACTCGACAAATTGCAGGGCGATTCACAAATCCTGCTAAAGCGTCGGTTGCGCCACACCCGTCCGGCGCAGCCGCGCCTGCGGTTCCGGACGGTTGGAGTGCATTCCCATGGCGAAATCCCTCGCCCCGAAGAAGGCTGCCGGCAAGTCGCCGCAGCCCAACATTGACGCCAGTGCCGCGCCGCCACCGAGCCGCCGTGACCTGATCTCCAGGCTCGGGCTCATCGGCCTCGGCGCGCTGGAGCCGGTGGTGCTGGCCTCGCTGGCCACGCAGTCGCCGCTGCTGCTGATCGGCCCGCACGGGTCCGCCAAGTCGCTGCTGCTCGAGCGCCTGGCCGATGCGCTCGGCCTGCGCTGGCGGCACTACAACGCCGCGCTCGTCAACTTCGACGATCTCGTGGGCTACCCCCTGCCCGACGCGCAAGGCAAGCTGCGCTTTGTCGAGACGCCCGCGTCCGTGTGGGGTGCGCAGGCCGTCTTCATCGACGAGATCTCGCGCGCCCGGCTGGACGTGCAGAACAGGCTGTTCCCCATCATCCACGAGCGGCGCGTGCAGGGCCTGCCGCTGCCCGACCTCAAGCACCGCTGGGCGGCGATGAACCCGCCGGTGCAGGACGACGACGAGGACAACGCCTACCTCGGCAGCCAGCCGCTGGACATCGCGCTGTCGGACCGGTTCGCATTGCAGGCGCGAATGCCGGACTGGCAGGGTTTCGACGCAGCACAGCAGGAAGCGGTCATCCGGGCCGAACAGGTGCCTGCGGACCCTCTGGCCGGCACCCTGTGGACGGCGGCCATCGCACGGACCGGCGAGCTGCTGCCGATGGTGGACGCACAGTGGGGCGCATCGATCGCCCGCTACGTGCGCATCCTGGCTTCACTGCTCGGCGCGGCGGGCCTGCAACTGAGCGCGCGGCGCGCCGGCATGGTGTCGCGCAACCTGGCCGCCGTCCACGCGGCGCGCCTGTCCGCCGACACGGATGCCCGGATCGACGACTCGGCATGGATCGCCGCGTTGAACAGCATGCCGTTCGCGGCTGCGGGGCAGAAGTTCGATGAAGGCCGGCTCCTGGCCTGCCACCGCGAGGCCTGGCGGCAGGCCGCGGCCAAGGCCGACGACCCCATGGGGCGCATCCTGGCCGAGCGTGACCCGGTCACACGGGTCCGGCTGGCGCTGGCCGCCACGGGGCTGCCCGACGGCGAACTCACCACCATCCTCACCGACGCGCTCACCGGCGCGGCGGACGGCGCCCGGCACGCCCTGGCGGAGTGGCTCTTCGAGAGCGGCACCGTGGCGCGCCTGTCGACCGTGGCGGCCGACGCCGTGGCCGAGGTCTACCGCGACGTGGCCTGCGTGCAGGAGGTGTCGGAACAGGTCTCGCCGAACGGCCTGCGGCACCGCATCTGGAAGACCTTGCAGCAGCGGCTGGGCGCGGAGCCCGCCACACCGCTGACCGAGCGCAAGGGCAATCTGCTGGCTTCCCTGTTCGCTGCGAACCGGCTGGGTGCGGAAGAGGACGTGCACACCGTGCTGCAACGGTACGTGGACGTTCAGTCCCGCCTGGGAACGGCCACGGCATGAGCCGCGCCATGGAAGAGACGCCGGGCCTGCTGCACAACATCGGCGGCCCGCCACGCGCCAGCATCCTGTGGCGCGGTTTCGGGCGAGGCCCGCTGGCAGACGATGCCGAGCGCATCGAAGTCGCCCGCCGGCGCGGCACCTGGCTGCACCTGACGCTGTCGATCGGTCAGGCCAATGGGCGCTACCAACGCGACTGGAATACGGCGGGCGCCCTCTTGCGCCTGCTGGAGCCGGCACACGCGCTCGGCGAGACCGCGGCCACGCGGTGTCTCGTCGAACGGATCGAGGAGCACACGGAGCGTCTGGACTGGCCGCGATGCCTGATGGTCGGCGCAGCCGGCGGCCGGCGCGATCAACAGGTGACGCTGGACCACGCGCCGACGACCTTCGTCGCGCTGTCGAAGTCGACCGGAAGCCTGTGGATGCGGGACAGGGTGCCGCGCCTGGCGCCTCTTCACGCACCCACCCTGATCGAGCCTGGGAGCACGCCGATGCGGGGCGTTCTCTGGAAACAGACGCTGTGGTTTCCGGACGGCATTCCGGAAGGACTGCTGAGCCTCGCCATGGAGCAGGCCAAGCCGCAGAAGACCTGGCGCCCGAACCCGATCGGCTGAACCGGCCGGCCCTTCCTCTCAAGAACAAGGACAAGGACATGAACCTCAAGGACCAACTCTTCGACTGCCTGCCTGCCGGCCGCTACGCGCTGGCCGGCCTGCTGCGGCTGGTGGACATCGTCGAGACCGACGCCGTACCGACCGCCGCCGTGGAGTGCCACGCACAGCCCCGGCTGCTCATCAACCCGGCCTTCGTGGCAGAGCACGCCGGCACGCCCGAGAAGCTGATGATGCTGGTGCTGCACGAGATCCACCACGTGCTGCTCGGCCACACGCGGCGCCTGTCCGGCTCGGCGCCCGCGGACAACTTCGTCTTCGACTGCGTCATCAACGCGCTGCTGTGCCGCATGTTCCCGCAGCCGGCGTACACGGCGCTGTTCCGCGACTTCTATCCCGACGACGTCTTCCCGGCCTGCCTGCTGCGGCCCCCGCTCGACTGGAACCCTGCCATCCGCAAGGTGCCGGTGCCGCCGGCCCTGGCCGGCAGGGGCTACGGGCCGGCGCGGCAGGTCTACCAGTCGCTGTACTCGAAGGAGGGCGCGAGCTACGAGGACATCCGCAACGTGCTGCGGGCCTTCCTGGCGCGCCGCGAGAAGGTGCTGAGCACCGTCACGCTGCTGGGCGACCACGAAGGCTCCGCGCATGGCCAGGCCACCGCCAGCGGCAACGTGCTGGCCGGCGCCGTCCAGGACATCGTCCGCCACTGGCCGTCGCCGCCCGAGCCGCTGCGGGGGCTGTCGATGAACGAGTTGCTGCGCGACTCGCGGCTGCATGTTGCACGCGCGCCCAGCCGCCGGCGGCAGTTGCGCGAGCTGATCGGCAAGGTCGCCCGAGCCTCCGGCACGGGCCGCGGAGCCCGGCGTCCGATGCCGTCCGGGATCCAGATCGAGTCGCCGGTGCCCTGCGCCGACCGCCGCGCGATGGTCAGCCGCGCGCTGGGCGGAACGCCGCTGCTGTACCGCACCCCGCTGCAGGCCCGGCAGTCCGTGCCCGCGCAGGAGCGCGTGCACATCTATGTCGATGTCTCCGGCAGCATGGAAGGCATCAAGGGCGCGCTCTACGGCGCCGTGCTGGACTGCGAGGCACTCGTTCACCCGCAGGTGCACCTGTTCTCGACGCAGGTGGCCGAGGTCACGCCGGCGCAGCTGCGGGCCGGGATGTGCAGGAGCACCGGTGGCACCGACATCCGCTGCGTGACCCGGCACATGGAACGCCATCGCGTGCGGCGCGCCGTTCTGCTGACCGACGGCTTCGTGGGCGCAGCCGACACGGCAGGGTGCGAGACGCTGGGCCGCGCCCGCCTCGGCGTGGCCTACATCGGCGCGCACATCAGCCGGGATCCGCTCGAACGCCACGCCGATGCATCGATCACGCTCGACCTCGACGCATGAAGGACATCGCCATGAGCCGGACCATGAACACCACCGTCCTGCGTCCCGCCGAATGGGTCCTGCCCGGACACCCCGACAAGCTGGCCGACGCCATCGCGGACACCCTGGTGCAGGCCGCGCAGGAGCGGCAGCGGGAGGCGCTGTGCGCCGTCGAGGTCGCGGTCCACCGGGATGCCGTCTACCTGACGGGCCGGATCGCCTGCACGGGCTCTGACACGCTGGACCTGCAGGGCCTGGTGCGGGGCGTGTACGCGTCCGCAGGCTATGGCGCGGCGTGGCGGCCGGCGCCCGGCGACGTGACGACCGGCGGCAACCTCTGCCTGGACACGCTGGTCCCGGGAGAAGAGCGGATCCGGCACATCAGCGACGACCAGTCGATCGTCACCGGCTACGCCATCGACCTGCCGGGGCTCGGCTTCATCCCGCCGGAGCAGTGGCTGGCCAGGGAGATCGCACGCCGACTCTTCGAACGGGTGCGCTCGCCGATCGCCTTGTGCCCGGACGGCAAGGTGCTCGTGGTGCTCGAGGAGAGCGGACCGCAGTGCCGGCTTCGTGCGGTCTCGTGTTCGCTGCTGGCGAAGGCGGGGGACATCGAACTGCAGCGCACCGTCGTGCAGGCCGTGGGCGAGGTGATCCAGGACCTCGCCGCCAGGCTTCCCGGCTTCGGGCCCACCATGCCCGGCGACATCACCGTCAACGGCAGCGGCACCTTCACGATGGGCGGGCCGGAAGGCGACAACGGGCTGTCGGGAAAGAAGCTCCTGCTCGACCACTACGGGCCGCGCGTGCCGATCGGCGGCACGGCCCTCAGCGGCAAGGACTTCTGGAAGCCCGACCGGGCAGGCACGCTGCTGGCACGCCGGCTGGCCCTGGCGGTGGTCCGCTCCGGCGTGGCCAGCGAAGCCACGGTGCAGTTCATCGCCTTTCCTGGCGACGAGGCGCCCCGGTTCGTCCGCATCACGACCCCTGAAGTTGAACTGCCGGATGCTCGGCGCTGGCTCGACCTCGTCGACTGCCGCTTTGAACGCGCGGCCTCCTGGTCGAGCGAACTCGACCTGGTCGACGGCGCGCGCTGGGGCTGGTTCGGCCGCCCGGCGCCGTGGGAAGCGCTGGGCCTGCGGTGAGCGAAGCGATGGGTCCCCGGACGCGTCGTCCCCTGATGAATACCCATTGAACGGAGGAACCGATATGGCACGCAAGCCCCGCATCCCGATGCTCCCCACCGAACTGCCTCAGCAGCGGCTCTACCTCGTCAAGGGGCTGCCCGAGCGGCCGGCGAACTGGTCGACAAAGTTCGGCAAGGAAGTCGAAGATTTGGCCCCGCCTGCGATGCCGAGATCGGCCCGCTACATCGCCCAGGTGGAATGGGCTTGGTCGCCGATGCACATGCGCATCGACGCCTACTACCTGTCGATGTGCACGCACCACCGTCACTGGGTGCTGTGGATCAAGGGCTACGACGACAACTGGAGCCGCTGGATGGATCCACACGCGGTGGCCACCGGGCCGCGCGCTGGCCTGGATGCCGATGCGGCCGCACGGTTGATCCTGCGCGACTACTGGACGAACGCGTGGGACGACGAACTCGACCGCTTCCACTGGCAGAACGAAAACGGATTGCTGGATGCCGGCGACATCGTGTCCATCGCGTCTGGTGTCTGGGGCGTGGGTGACGAAGCGGGCGCAGACGGTCAGTAGCCTGTTGCGCTCCCGCGCGCGAGACTGCTCCTCTGGCCTCGCGACACAGCTCGACTCGCGATTCACCGCTGCGCGGCTTTCAGGAGTCAGGCCTTGCGCCTAGGTTGGTGGATGCTTGGCTCGCATGCGGGTGGCCGACTTGATCCGAGCATGCGTGCAGTCGACGAACACCCCCTGGCCGTCGGACTCGGTTGTCTCGCCTGTGCTATGCCGGTATATTGTGCAAAACAATAATACTGCTATAAAAAGTTATTTCATCACAGGGAGACTCCGGTCACGTGCACACCCCCTCCGTCATGTACGCCGCACCGGCTGGCGCAGCGACCGGTATCCAGTTCAGCTACCTCCTGCAGGCCATCGTTAGTGGCGGTGTCCCGTTCATGTTCGAGCGCTGGACCGCCGCGGCAGGCCGCCAGTGGGCGAGGCGACGCAGTGGAGCCAAGAAGGCGGTGACGGCTTGCGTTCGCAGTCTGCGCCTGCTGTTGAACTGCATCCGCTCCGACTTCCCTTGACGCTGAATGGGGTTCACCATGAATCAACGCCAAAGGGGGATCCTGACGGTCTCAGCCGCCGTCGTGGCCAGCATGACCCTCTTCCCGCCGTTCGCTCTTCATCTTCCGGGTGGTGCCGTCTTCTTCGAGGGGTACAGCTTCATTGGGACGCCGCCGCAGTCAGAGCGAGCAGGCGCCCGTGTGGGGATGGTCGCCGTAGGCCAATTGCTGATGCAGCTAATTGGCTTTGGGATCGTCGCAGCCCTACTCTTCGTTCTTGCCGCCGACCGGCAGCCTTCTTCAGTTGAAGTCGGGACAGACCCCGTGGCGTCGCCAATGCGTGAGGCGTTCCGGCGCAGCCGGTCCTGGCTCGCGCTGCTCACGATATTCGTCGTTTACCGCGCCGTGATCGAGGAGGACAGGTATCGGGCGATACTCAATTTGATCGCGGCCAGCGGCGCTGCCTTGCTCGTGTATGCAGCCATCTTGCAGTGGCACTACCAAAAGGTCTCCAGCGAGGTCAGTGGCAAGGTGGGGCCATCCCTGACGCGCCGAATCAGTCTGTCAGTGGTGCTTGTCATCGCAGGCGTGCTCCTGGTCGGCGCGTTCGTCTGGATGCAGGACCAGGCACGTTACGGCGCTTCTTCACTTCAGGGCACTGCGCAATTCGGTCCTGCAGCAGGGCGCCTACTGTCCGACGACGAACTGTTTAGCACCCGGCGAGAACCGATCGACCAGGCCCCCTCCACGAGCCCCCAATTTGGCCAGATCCAGGATGGAGCGGCTGAAGGACCACTGGCTCCGCAACGCGACCCAGAGAGGCCCGGTGCTGCCCCGACTACCGCCGGCCCGTTCGACGATCCGGTGGCGTCACCATCAACTCGCGCGACGGGTTCCGGCAATGCCAGGCAGTAGAACCTTGCGCGGTGTCCGCCATCGTGATTCGAGTGCAGCGATGCACAGCCGCCCGGGCGAGATGCGGGTGGTCTTGGTTACGGAGTCACGCCTCGCGCCCCTGGCTTGCTGCATATCGCTTCGTCCGTTGGCAGGGTCATCGTGGACACGTTCGTCCTGAGGGCGCGGTTGCGCTCACCCGTCATCCAGCGCGGCTACTCGACCCTCGACGCCCTGCTGATGGCCGTACTCGGCCGGGGCGACGTCACGGACTTGCTGCACTGCGTCGACGGCCTGTACTACGCCAGCGCGGGATTCCCGGTCGACGTGATCGGTCAGTCGCCCGCCTCCTTTGTCGCCAGCATGCGGCCCGAGCACACGCCCTGCTGGGGTCATGTCATCCAGCCCAACACAAAGGATGGCGACGTCCAGATCGGCCTCGCGCGTCGCCGCGAGGGCGGCAACGTGCTCAACGCCTACACAGCCAGCACGGCGCGTGCGGTCGAGTGGTATGCCACCGGGCACATGGATGCAGTGCTGGCTGTCGTGCAGAGTGTCTCGTTCATCGGCAAGAAGCGCTCTGCAGGTTACGGCGAAGTGGAGCACTGGCATGCGCAGCACGACGATCTCGACGGGCTGATCGGCTACCTGGGCGAGCCGCTGCGTCCCGTGCCCACCGAGCGTTGGACGGCTGGTGGCGACTGGATTCCCATGGAGGCTGCCTGGAAGGCGCCCTACTGGGACGTCCGAAACCGCACCTGCTGCTTCGTGCCAACGATGACTGCATGAACGGCGCCGAGTTCTTCATGCGCTACTCGGGCTACCGCCTGCTGCCGCGCGAGTTGGTCACGGGCGACGCCGTGGACGACGCCAACACCGTGATGAGCATCAGCCTGCCGCAGTACACGGGCAAGTTCCTCAGGTTGTCATCGTGCTGGATGGTCATCACGCCGCACGGCGTGGCCACAAGCTTCAAGGCCGTGCTGTCTGCTGGCTTCGACATCGCGATAGATCGCAAGACCGCCATCCTGGCGGCGCTGAAGTCCGGCGAGCCCTGCATGCTCCTGGCGCTCGGAAAGCGAACGATGACCGCGCGGGACCTGTTCGTCACCTACCACCCCATGGCTGCGCGGGAGTGCAGCCAGGGACACACCAAGACCTACGACGCGACCAAGGAAAAGTCATGGACATCCTGATCGACAAACCACCGCGTGTGCGCGGCTACGCGTTGCATCGCATCGTCGAGCAGTTCTGCCAGGGCAGGCCCGCGCTGTGGGCTGATGAGGGCACTCAACTGCGCATCCGGCCCAGCGAGGCCCAGCCCCCGTTTCATCCGGCGGGCAAGTTGCTGGCATTCACCACCACCGCCTGCGTGGCCCTGCGCGACGGCAGGCGTCACCGCTATCTGCCCGTGGCCGATTGGCGCGGCCGCAGCGACTGGCTGCACAAGGAGGGCGCCAAGCACGGTTTCGAGGTCGTGGGCGTGCATGTCTCGGGCCGTATGCAAGAGGTGCAGACCCACGACGGCCGCCGCTTCACCGTCGACGCCAGCGAGTTCACCGGCCTGCTGCGCGTGACCGAGCCGGACTCTTTCGCGCGCTGTCTCGTCAACGGCATCGGTCGCGTCGGAAAGGCCTTTGGACTCAACCTGCTGATCGTCCAGTAACCAGGGAGCCGACATGAACTCCAGCCCTTTCCTCTTCGGCGTCATCACCTTGCGCACCTTGAACCCGGTCAGCTTCACGCATCACAGCATCGAGGGCCTGCCCCTGATGACCCGCGGGGTCGACGCCGACGGCCGGCATCAGCGCACCGTCTTCGTCCCGGCCTCCCAGCTGCGTGGCCGCATCCGCCACGAAGCAGCCGCCGACGAGTTCGAGCGTGGTGGCCGGAAGGTCAAGCTCGAGGTGGCGTACATGGCCGCGCTGGGCCAGGACCTGCGCCCGGAGGAGGACACGGAGATCGAACAGGTGCGCATGGCCGAGCAGCAGGCCCTGCGTGACAGCCAGCCGCTGCTGGACCTCTTCGGCACCTGGAAGATGGCCAGCCGCCTGCTCGTTTCGCACCTGATGCCCGCGGTCAACGTGGCCGCCGAGTCCTTCAGCGTCATCCGCCGCGACCTCGATGCCAACCGCGACATCATGGACCTGCTGGGCGATGATGAGCATGACGCGCTCTACGCTCGACGCGACCGGCAAGCCTCCGCCTCGAAGGTCGAGAACATGATCAAGGTCACCCAGCGGGAGCTGATGAAGGCCAAGCGCGCCAACAAGTCGCAGCAGGCCGAGGAGATGGAAGTCAAGCTCGAAGAGCTGAAAGCCCAGAAGAAGGTTGCCAAGGGCGACGACGTCTCCGAGAACACCAAGCACCTGCTCCAGATCCAGGCCATCCCCGCGGGCATCGACCTCACGGGCAAGCTCGTCGTGCATCGGGCCCGACCCCGCGACCTCGGCATCCTGGTCGGGGCCTTCGAGCGCATCAGCCGCAAGCCGGTGCTGGGTGCGCACCTGGCGCGCGGCTTCGGCGAGGTTGCCGGCAATGTCACCTTCACCAAGGACGACGGCGAGGTGCTCGTCGTCGTGGGCTTTGGCAACTATCGGCCGGCCACAGTGCAATGGACGGATGTCGGCCGCACCTACATCCAGGAACCCGCCGCCGCATGATCTACCGCAGCGCAGAGCAGGCAGCCTATGCGAGGTTGATCGAGGGCGCCTTGGCGCCCGGCGCCCCGCTGCTGGCCGGCGCTGCGGCGGGCCTGGGCAAGACCCACGGCTACAGCATCCCGCTCTTGCGCTCTGGGCGCCGCGTGGCCATTGCGATGAGCACGCGGCAGTTGATCGAGCAGTACCTGTCGAGTGCTGCGTTGACGGCAGCGCGGCAGGGCGTCGATGCCACCGTGGAAGCGCTGCAACCTCGGCAAGCCTTCGAATCCGACCGCGCGCATCGCGAGCACCGCGAACGCGCCCTGCGCGCCCAGGTCCTCGTGCTGACGCATGCGGCGGCGCTGATCGACAGCCTGAACCCGGGCTACGCCGGGCTGCGCGCGCGCGAGGTCGTGCTGTTCGACGAGGCGGACCTGCTGGCCGACGCGGCCGATCTGCGGGGCACCTTTGTCGTCGGTGCGAAGACTTTCGACGACGTGGCGCCCGGAGAGACCGACCCGCGCCGCGCCGCGGAGCGTGTGAAGCTGCATGCCCGCGAAGCAGAGGACAGAGCCTGCGCGGCGGCCATCCTGCACGCGCTGGCCCACCCGGCCTGGTACAAGGCCGTCGGTTGGACCGAGGAAGGCGATCTGGCGCTGAAGCACCGCATGCCGGGACGCATGCTGAGGCCGCTGTTGCGCGAGTTGCCCAGGGCCATTTTCACCAGCGGCACCTTGCAGGTTGCGGGGCGCTTCGATCACTTCGTCGGCAGCCTCGGCCTGCCCGTTGTGGACCCGGCCAGCCGCCACATCGATCCCAAGGCGCACGGTCGTCTGAGGGTCGAGGTGGCGCTCAAGGCCATGAGCGACGAGCAGAAAGTGCATCGCATCCTGCAGGCGCCCAGGCCTGCCCTGGTCCTGACCACCAGCCACGCCGACACCCAGGCCCTGGGCGCACTGCTGCCAGGCGCCGTGCTCCGAGATGGGCGGGAGCCCTTGCAGTCGGCTGTAGACCGCTGTCGTGACGACGGCATCCTGGTGGCCGCAGGCGCCTGGTCGGGCCTGGATGAGCCACGACTTCGATGGAAGACGGTGGCTCTGCCGAAAGCGCCCTACGGCGCGCCGTTGATCTTGGCCGGCCGCTTCATCAGCCACTACGTCGACAGCCGCGTGGTGGCTGTCCGGCGCACCGACCAGGGCCTGCACCGTGGGCTGCGCACGCCGGACGCCCAGTGCCTGCTGCTGCTGCTCGACCCGCGCTCTGGCCGCCCGGAACTGCGTGAGGCGATCCCCGCGCGCTTCAGCGTCGACTGGGACGATGCGGTCTCGGCCCTGGAGGGCACCCCCGAGTGGGTGGCCCACTTCAAGCGGGAGCGAACCAGCCTGCGCAACATGGCGCTGCGTCACCACGGCCATCGGTGCCAGTGGCCGGATTGCGACGTCACAGCCCTTCACCTGCTGGATGTGCACCATGCTGTCCCGCTGGCTCATGGCGCCCGGACGACGACGCTGGACGACTTGCAAGTGCTCTGCAAGAACCACCATGCCGAGGCTCATTTCCGCATGAGGGCGGAGGGTTTTCCAGAGGTCGAAAGCAAGGTTTATGCAAGCGAATCAATGACTTGAGTGAGTTCGGTGCAAGCCGCCTTTGGTTTGGGCGGTTACTGGAAGTTGACGGCGCGCGTGATCGCGTCCCACTGCGTGCAAGCCGCCTCTGGATTGGGCGGTTACTGGAAGAGCATGGTCTTGTAGCCGGCCAGGTTGGGGGTGCAAGCCGCCTCTGGTTGGGGTGGTTACTGAAACTAGGTGATGAGCCGGCCCAGCCTGGCGATTGGGCAAGCCGCCCCGGGTTGGGTTGGCTACTGTTACAGATCTTGCCCGACCGCTGGCGCCGCCACAGGATCGAGCTTGAGGGTTTCACAAAGCACAAGTGCAGCTCTTTCCCATGTGGGACTGATTCGCCGCGTGCACTCGTGCGTCAGGATTTCACTGCGCGCTTGCGGACACCCAGACCCTGGTCGACACAATTACCTTGATGGACGCACTGCCCGTGTGCGCGATGGAGCCCGGCAAAGGGCCATGCGTGCGCCGCCCCGGCCCAGCCGCTGCCCGACGGGCCGTCTGAACACCGACTTCCGGAGGAACCGTGTCTTTTCGCTTCTGGCAACGCATCCGCCTGGCCCCCTGGGTCACGCTGAATCTGTCCAAGTCGTCCGCCTCCCTGTCCTTCGGACCACCGGGTGCCAAGTACACGATCGGCCCCAGCGGTCATCGCATCACGGCCGGGCTGCCGGGCAGCGGGCTGTTCTACTCGGTGCACGCGCCGCACGGCCAGCAGGGCAGCCGGCGTTCGCCGCCCGCGCCCACGGCGCGGGAACGCCTCGACCTGGGGTTCCTGCGCCGGCTGCTGATGCCGGCGGCCGAACGCTCGTTCGTGGACGGCCTGCTGGCCCTGGACGACGGCGGCGAGGCCGCCGCGCTGGCGGCGCTCGAGCAGGCAGGCGCGCTGCCCGACGCGGCCTGGCTGGCCGGAATCCTGCGGCTCAAGCTTGAGGACCTCACGGCCGCCCGCACGCACCTGCAGTCTGCGCTGGCCGGGTCCGGGCTTCTGGGGTCAACGCTGGACAAGTACGGTTTGTCCCTGGCGGTGACGTTCCCGGTGGCCCCGGACGTCATAGCCCACGCGCGCCCGTCCGAGTACGGCGCAAGGCTTGCCCTGGTGGAGATCGCGCAGATCGAGCAGCGCACGGACGGGGCCATGGCGCATCTGGAGCGTTTGCTGACCCTCGCGCGCGCCGATGCAGTGGTGCAGGCGTCCTTCGCCGAGCTGGTTCTGGATCGGCAAGGACAGGACCGGCCCTCCCTGGAGCGCATCGTCGCGCTGACGGCGGACGTCGAGAACGAGACCCCTGTGCACACGGCGCTGCTGCTGTACCGCGGCCGTGCGCTGGTGCAACTGGGCCTCGATGCGGCAGCGCAGGACGTCTTCACGCTGGCGCTGCGTCGGCGCGCCGACCGGCCGCCCGCCTTGCTGCGTCAGATCCGCTACGAGCGCGCCGTCCTGTACGAACGCCAGGGGCGGCGCCCGCAGGCCCGGCAGGCGTTCGAGAGGCTGTATGCCGAAGCGCCCGACTTCGCCGATGTGAGGCAGCGGCTGGGCCTGGCGTAAGACGAAGGCGGCACGCTCATCGCGCGCGGCGCGTCTGGACGGGCAGATCCTGATCGGTCGCCTGCGTTGGAAGCGGGGCAGCGTGCCGGGTGCGCGCTGCGTGAGAGTGTCGGCCGGCGTTTGTGCGCAAAGTTCGCAGATTTCCCGCGCCTGTTGGTGGGCCAGCGGCACCGATGAAGCGGCGGCGGCGACTACCGCTGTTGATTCGTCGCGCAGAACAAGACCGGGGCAAAGCGTGCGATTGAGATCGTGGGCGAGCTGGCGCAGGTGATTGAGCGCATCAATGCCCGACCGCGCGAGCGCCTGAGCGCCTACCTGATCCAAGACGACAACGGCCGGCCCTTGAGCATGCTGGCCCTGCGCGGGCGCTTCGACAAGGCCCGCAAGGCGGCCGGCGTTGCGTTCCAGTTCCGCGATATCCGCGCCAAGATCGCGAGCGACACCGGCGACTTCGCGCACTCGCAGGTGTTGCTGGGGCACAAGAACCGGGACATGACCGAGCACTATGTGCGCCAGCACATCGGCCAGCGCGTCAAGCCGCTTCGCTGAAAGCCGATAAAGAGTTCAGACAGTTCCGGCGACTTGGTCGAACGTGGTCTCGACGGTGGAAAACCCTGCAGTTAGGTCGGAAATTCGTCAAGATCAACACGATCACCTCAAGATGCACCACAAGGGCATTTCGGTTCCTGCGTTCGGACGTGCGCTGGCCGGCGTAAAGTCTGATTGCTTAGCAGCAATTTGGAACCAACATCGATTCAATGATGTCGAAGGACGCTAGTGATCGATGGAAACAAGGTCTTTTGCCTGTGCCCCTTAGGTGCGAGCGGAAGAGGGAGACTGTATGAAGCTTTTGCTGATGACTTTGTTGGACGGGTTCGCGGTGACGAGAGATGTCTACGCAAACCCGCGCAAGTATGAGAAAAGGATCTCCGGGGGGTTCGCGGCTGATGCTGCGGCTCTCAAGGGTGACGTGCGAGTTGTGGGCAACGATGTAAAGTCTGCTCTAGAAGAGCAAAAAGTCAGGGCAAATGGGCAACCGTCAAACGCACGTCCGCGCTCAGTCGCATAACGGAGATAGCCTTCAGCTAACGGCGCACGAAACCGATAGTCCAATACTTCCTGTTGCGCAACTGCAACAACTGCACGAATTCCGCCCCGATCTGGTCGATTGGGTTAAGGGTCAGACAGAAAGAGAAGCCGACTTTCGGCGAACTAGGCAACTCCGAGTTGATGGGTTCGTTCTGGCAGAGCGAATAGGTGGCTTGGTCTGCGGTGCGCTGATCGCGGCCCTGGGTCTCGGCGTTGCTGCATATGTTGCGTTGAACGGACAGCCGTGGGTGGCTAGCGTCCTCGGCGGCGGAACTCTTGTGGGAATTGTTACCGTCCTCGTGAGCGGCCGACAACCAACGCCTACCTCGAGACAGCCTTCAGAAGAGCATCGTCCGGCGAAGACCGATCGATCTGCAAAACGCTGACCTAAGCCACGAACGACCTTTAGTCGGCCAGACTGATCACCCGGCGCCCTACGACTGGCGTCCTGACGACAGCCGACACAAACCGAACAGCGAGGCTCGCGATCCGCAAGAGCGGGAGAACCGAAAAGGTTCGTACATCGCGAACTCAAGCCTTTCCTCCCGTGTTCGACGGTGTTGAGCGGCACTGCAACTGGCCTAGCCGCTGTGCGGTATGGGGCGCAGTCCCATGGAAAGCCATCGTGACTCAAGACTGCCAGCGGTAGCGACGCTACGGCCGCCGGGTGCCGACGCGGGCGCGGTGTGGGCGTCCAACCGGCGACAGCCGCGCCCCGGAGAGCCTGTGTCTTCGGGCCGAGACCGGCCGAATTGTAGAAAACACCCCCGAATAGTAGAAAAGCCCAACCGGTGAAGGCTGGGCTAAGTTCTTGATCTACGAAGGGAATTTTGGTGGCCTGGGGCGGAATCGAACCACCGACACGCGGATTTTCAATCCGCTGCTCTACCAACTGAGCTACCAGGCCATCGAGCCGAAAATTATAACCCGCCTCGCTTGTTCCGCGAAAGGTCCACGCCAAGTTGCTTGAGCTTGCGGTACAGGTGGGTGCGTTCCAGGCCGGTTTTCTCGGCCACGCGGGTCATGGAGCCGCCTTCCTTGGCGAGGTGGAATTCGAAGTAGCTCTTCTCGAAGGCGTCGCGCGCTTCGCGCAGCGGGCGGTCCAGGTCGAAGATCTGCTGCGGCTGCGGGCCGGCGGGCACGGCCACGGGCATGGCGCCGCCCACCAGCGCCATCGGGCCTGCGCCCGCCAGCATCGGGGCCGGGGCGTCCAGCGCGCCGGGGCCGGGGCGCGATGCCGGCCGGGCCAGGCCCTGCTCGACCGCGCGCAGCAGCTTCTGCAGCGTGATGGGCTTTTCCAGGAAGGCGAGCGCGCCGAACTTCGTGGCCTCGACGGCGGTGTCGATGGTGCCGTGGCCGCTCATCATGATCACGGGCATCGACAGCAGGCCGGTCGCGCCCCACTCCTTCAGCAGCGAGATGCCGTCGACATCGGGCATCCAGATGTCGAGCAGGACGAGGTCGGGCTTCAGGCGCTCGCGCACCGAGCGCGCCTGCGCGGCGTTCTCGGCCAACTCGATGGTGTGCCCTTCGTCGGTCAGGATCTCGGACAGCAGGGCGCGTATGCCCAGCTCGTCGACGACTACAAGAATGATGGCCATCCGGGCGTTCTTCTGTCCACGCGTTCAGTGCACCGGCCGGGCCTGTCCTGGGGCCGGTGCGGGGCCTGCATCCGCCGGGGGCGTCGCAGGCGCGAAATCGGAAAATGATAGCGAAACCCGCGCGCCCGCCACCGGGAGGTCCGGGTCGTCGCCTTCGTGCACGTTTGCCACTCGCAGGCGGGCACGGTGTTCGTCGGCGATCTTCTTCACCACGGCCAGGCCCAGGCCCGTGCCCCGGGGCTTGGTGGTGACGTAGGGTTCGAAGGCGCGCTTGAGCACGTTGTCCGCAAAACCGGGGCCATTGTCCAGCACCGTGAGCCGCACGGCGCGCAGGCGGCCGTCCTCGCCCAGCGCGGTGGAAGTCTGCACGCTCACGCGGCCATCGGGGCGGTCGGCCACGGCGTCCAGGCCGTTCTGCACGAGGTTGTGGATCACCTGGCGCAACTGCGTGGCGTCGCCCAGCAGGGCGGGCAGTTGCGGCGCGAGCGTGGTGGTGAGCTGCCCGCGGTCGAGGGCGTGGCCGTAGAGGGCCAGCACCTCGGTGACCAGTTCGTTGAGGTCCAGCGGCTTCATCTGCGCGGCCGGCAGGCGCGCGTAGTCGCGGAACTCGTTGACGAGTTGCTGCATCGCCTGCACCTGGCTGACGATGGTGGCGACCGAACGCACGAGCAGCGACTGGTCCGCGCCTTCGAGCTTGGATTCGAGCTTGAACTGCATGCGTTCGGCCGAGAGCTGGATGGGCGTCAGCGGGTTCTTGATCTCGTGCGCCAGGCGGCGCGCCACCTCGGCCCATGCCTGCGATCGCTGGGCCGAGACGACCTCGGTGATGTCGTCGAACACCAGCAGCCGCGCGTCGCCCGGCAGCGTGGCGCCGCGCAGCAGCAGCGTCTGGCCGTGTTCGCCGCTGCGGCGTTCCAGCGAATCCTGCCAGTGCTCGCGCTCGCCGGCCTCGGGGCTGGTGATCAGCAGTTCGAAACGCTGGTCCACCAGCTTGGCGAAGTCCTGCAATTCGGGCCGGTCGGCCAGCCGCTGGCCGCGCCAGGCCGACAGCGGCAGCCGCAGGATGCGAGTGGCGCCCGGGTTCACGCTGTCGATGCGGCCTTCGCGGTCGAACAGCATCACGCCGGCCGTGAGGTTGTCCAGGATGGTCTGCAGCCGGGTGCGCGCACCCTCGAGCTGGGAGACGCCGCGTTGCACCTGCGAGCGCGCGTCCGAGAGCTGCTGGGTCATGTCGGCGAAGCTGCGCGTGAGGCCGCCGAGCTCGTCGTTGGACGCGAAGACGGGTTTGGCGGTCAGGTCGCCGGCGGCCACCTGGCGCACGCCGTCGGCCAGCAGCAGCAAGGGTTTCACGAGCTGGATGCCGAGCATCAGCGCCAGCAGCACGGCGCCGAAGACGGCCAGCACCAGCGCCAGCGTCAGCGTGCCGATGTACATGCGGCGCAAGCCGTCGCGCGCCAGCGCGCGCTGCTGGTACTCGCTGTAGGCCGCCTGCACGGCCAGCGCGTTGGCAGCCAGCGCGCGCGGCAGCGGCACCGTCACGAGCAGGAAGCGCTCCTCGGCGCCCTGCAGCCGGATCTCGGTGCTGGGCAGCGGCACCAGCGCGCGGATGCGCGGCGAGGCCAGCGCGGTGGGCGCGAGCGATTCCTCGTCCAGGCCCTCGATCTGCTGCCCCACGCCGCTGGCGCGCGCCTGGCGCAGCAGCAGCGGGCTCGGGCGTTCGGGCGTGATGGCGCCGGCGCTGCCGCCCGCCGTCACCAGCACCTGCCCGCTGGCATTGACGACCGAAACCTCGCGCGCCGACATCTGTTCGCGCAGGCGCTCCAGTGCCAGCGGCAAGCCGCTGCCGCGGGTGTCCGACAGCCGCTCCGCCGCCAGCTGAGCCTTGTTGGCGACGTCGTTGCCCAGCGCGTCGAGCGTGCTCTTGCCCAGGCCCAGGCCGGCGTCCAGCGCACCGGCGACGCGCACGTCGAACCAGGCCTCGATGCTGCGCGAGACGAACTGGTAGGACACCGTGTAGATCATCATGCCCGGCAGCAGCCCCACCAGCGCGAAGATGCCCGCCAGCTTGATGAGCAGCCGGCTGCCGAACTTGCCGCGCTTCAGGCGCGTGGCCAGGCGCACTGCAGCCGTGGCGACGACCAGCAGCAGCAGGGCCGCGACACCGGCGTTGACCCAGAACAGCCACTCGAAGTGGCGCTCGTAGAAGACGCCGCCGCGCGTGGCCAGCGACAGCACGAAGGCCAGCACCAGCGCCACGCCGACGACAGCGATCACCGACACGAACCAGGTCCAGCGGGCCGACTTCGTCATGGCGGCGGCACGTTCAGCTCGCGGTCGATGCGGATCACCCAGTCCGGCTGCCCGCCCAGGCCGATCTGCATCGGGCTCGGAAGCTGCGTGGTGTCGAGCCGGTAGCTGAACTCCACGTAGTGGCGGGTCTCGGGGTCGAGTTCCGAGAGGTCGGTGATCTTCCAGCGGCCCGCGCCCGAAAGCGCGGACATCGCCTCGGGCAGCGTGGCGTAGGTCTGGGTCAGCGCCCCCAGGCTGACGCGCCAGGTGGCCGTGAGCGGCTGGAAGGCCAGGCGCCAGCTGCGCCGGACGCGGGCGACGCGCTCGTCGCGCCAGTACCAGCGGCGGCTGAACAGTTCGGCCTCCGCCATGAAGTACATGGGCACGCCGCGCTGCAGGGCGTCCTCGACCGAGCGTGACAGCGCGATGCGGACGGCGAACTCGAGCATCAGGGCGCCTTCGTCACGCTGCAGCTTCAGCGTGGACAGCTCCACGGTCTGCGCATGGGCTGCGCGCGGCACCAGTCCCCCGAGCCACCACGGCGCGAGCAGCAGGCCGGGCAGCAGGTGTCGGCGGCGCATCTAGGGTTTGGTCAGCAGTGCGTAAAAGAAGCCGTCTTCGGGCGCTGTGCCATTGTCGGCCAGGGGCAACAGGTGGCCGGGCGCCGCCGGGTCGCGCTGCACCGACTCGGCGCCCATGCGTTGCAAAAATGCGTCGATCCGCTGCTCGCCCTCGGCCTTGAAGAGCGAACAGGTAACGTAAAGCAACCGCCCGCCCGGGGCCAGCAGCGGCCACAGCGCGGCGAGCATCTCGCTCTGCAGCCGCGACAGGTTGACGATGTCGTCGGGGCGGCGCAGCCAGCGCACGTCCGGGTGGCGGCGCACGATGCCCGAGGCGCTGCAGGGGGCGTCGAGCAGGATGGCGTCGAACGGCCGGCCGTCCCACCAGCGCGCGGTGTCGCGCGCATCGGCGGCGGTCAGGCGGGCCTGCAGTTGCAGGCGGTTCAGGGTGTCCTGGACGCGCGCCAGGCGCAGCGGGTCGCTGTCCAGGGCCAGCAGGTCGAGGTCGGGGCGCATCTCCAGCAGGTGGGCGGTCTTGCCGCCGGGCGCCGCGCAGGCATCCAGCACGTGCGCACCCTCGCGCAGCGTCGTGCCGCCCAGCAGCAGCGGCGCGGCCCGCTGCGCCGCCGCGTCCTGTACCGACACCTCGCCCGCCGCGAAGCCCGGCAGGGCGGTCACGGGGCAGGGCTTGTCCAGCATCACGGCCTGCCCGCCCAGCAGCGGGTCGGCCAGCACGCGCGCGCCCTGGCCCTGGGCCGCCAGCCGCTCGACATAGGCCGCGCCGGTGCCCCGGCCGGCATTCACGCGCAGCGTCATGGGCGGGCGCCGGTTGGCCTGCTCCAGCAGCGCCTGCCAGTGGCGGGGCCAGTCCTGCTTGATGCGCTCGATCCACCAGAGCGGGTGGTTGTACGCACCCACGGGGGCGTGCCGGGCCTTGGCGACCAGCGCCTCGCGCTCGCGCACGAAGCGGCGCAGCACGGCGTTGATGAAGCCCGCGGCCGCCGGCGTGCGCTGCCGCGCGCAGTTCACGGCCTGGTCGACCAGCGTGTGGTCGGGGTAGGGCGGCTCCTCGCCGGTGGGCCACAGCAGCGCCAGTGCCGTGACGAGCAGCGCGTCGACGTTCGGCGGCGGCACCTTGGGCGCGACGATGTTGCGCACCTCCTGCGCGCCGCCCAGCCAGCGCAGCACGTGGAACGACAGCGACTGCACGCCGGGCCGCGCATCGGCCGGCACGCGGGCCAGCAGGTCGTTCAGCGAGCGGCCGTCACGCACGGCCTGGACGGCGTCGGCGGTCAGGTCGAGCAGCCGGGAAAGTGGGGGGGAGGGTGACGTCACCAGGGCAGTCTAGCCCTTGCCCGCGCCGGGGCGACTGTCAGACGGCACAATGCCCGCAGGTGTCAATGGAGACAGACATGAACAAGCCTGCGTTGAGCAAGGTCCCGGAGGCGTCGGCCCGGATCTTCCGCAGCGAAGAGGAACTCGCGGCCCTGCCGGCTTCCGAGCGCATCCGCTACCGCCTGGTCACGGCCGGGCGGCGCCATCACGCCAACGACAACATCTCCGCCTTCGTGCGCGACGGCGAGCTCACCGAGCTCAAGGCCGAGGTGCAGGCCAAGCTGCAGGACCTGCTCCAGGTGCTCGTGATCGACACCGAGAGCGATCACAACACCAACGAGACGGCCAAGCGCGTGGCCAAGATGTACATCGACGAGGTCTTCCGCGGCCGCTACCACCCGATGCCTTCGGTGACCGAGTTCCCGAACGCCGAGCGCCTGAACGAGCTGATGATCGTCGGGCCGATCACCGTGCGCAGCGCCTGCTCGCACCACCTGTGCCCCATCTTCGGCAAGGTCTGGATCGGTCTGCTGCCCAACGAGCACTCCAACCTCATCGGCCTGAGCAAGTACGCGCGCATCTGCGACTGGATCATGAGCCGCCCTCAGATCCAGGAAGAAGCCGTGACCATGCTCGCCAACGAGCTTCAGGAGCGCGTGCAGCCCGACGGCCTCGCCATCGTGATGGAAGCCGACCACTTCTGCATGCACTGGCGCGGCGTCAAGGACACCGACAGCGCGATGGTGAACAGCGTCATGCGCGGCGCCTTCCTGAAGGACCCCAACCTGCGCCGCGAGTTCCTGTCGCTGTTGCCCCGCAAGAACACCTGAGTTCCAGGAAAGCCCGCCATGCTCGTCCGCCTCATGTATGCCAGCCGTGCCCTGCCCACGGTCGACCAGGAAGCGCTGCTCGCCATCCTGCGCCAGTGCAAGAACCGCAACCCGGAGCAGGGCATCACCGGCGTGCTGTGCTACTCCGACGGCATCTTCCTGCAGGTGCTCGAGGGTGGCCGCAGTGCGGTCAACGCGCTCTACAACCGCATCGTCGCCGACACGCGCCACACGCAGGTCGAGCTGATGACCTACAGCGAGATCGGTGAGCGCCGATTCGCCGGCTGGTCCATGGGCCAGGTCAACATGGCGCGCCTGAACCGCGCCCTGCTGCTCAAGTACTCCGCCACCGCCACGCTCGACCCGTTCTCGGTGTCAGGCGACGTGTCGATGTCGCTGTTCGAGGAACTGGTCGCCACCGCGTCCATCGTCGGTCAGGGCTGAACGGCCACCAGCGCCCGGGCCAGCACCGGGTCGGTTTCGCCCGCCAGGTCGGCCGGCCGCAGCGGGACGGCGATGTCCGGCCTCAGGCCCGTCGGCGGGCGCCAGCCGCGCGCGAACGTTCCGACGAGAGGCAGGTCGAATTCCAGTCCGCTGTTCGGCAGGCGCGTGAAGAAGAACGCCCCGCCGTTGATGCCCCGCTGGCTGCCGCCCGTGGTGTCGCCCACCAGCACGCCAAGCCGGCGTGATTGCATCATGTCTGCGAAGCGCAGCGTGGCGGAACTGTTGCCGCTGTCCACGATGACCGCGACGCGGCCCCGGAAGCGCGGCCCGCGCGGCTCGATGCGCCGGTCCGCGTCGGCGGGAAAGCGCCACCATCCCGGGCCGTCGGGCACCACGGCATCTCCCCAGTCCCGGAAGCCGTCGTCCCAGGTGTCCAGCAAGGGGTTCAATGCCGCCGGCACGCGCTGGTAGCGCGTGCGGCGCATGTGCGTGTAGTACGGAATCGGTGCGTCGATCAGCCGCGCGATGATCTCGTCGCCGCAGTCCAGGCCGCCTTCGTTGTTGCGCAGGTCGATCACCAGGCCGCGTCGGCCTTCGCCGGCCAGGCGCTCGAACGTGCGGCCCAGGTAGGCGCGCCAGTCCCAGCGTGTGTTGTAGACCGCCCAGCCAGGCATGCGCAGCACCGCCGTGCCGTCGGCGCGCCAGTCGACGGGCCACAGCGGGGTGTCGTCGCTGGCCTGCGCCGGCACGCGGCGCTCGGCCTGGCGCTGCGCGGCATCGATGGCTTCGAGTTCGACCCGCCTCTCGCGCCCGTCGGGCAGGCGCGCCTGCACCGTCCAGCGAGGGCTCGGGCCGAAGACCAGCGGATGGAAGACGTCGAAGGTCTCGATACCGTCGATGCCCTCGACCGACAGCAGTGACGCCCGCATCGCCTCGTTGTGCCCGTCCACCCGCACGCAAGGCGCCAGGGCGGCGAGCACCCGGGCCGCGCGCACGCCGTTCAGGGCCAGCACCTCACTACCGGGCGGCAGGCCGGGCTGCCCGCGCGTGACCACCATGCGCGGGCCTAGCCAGCGGAACTGCAATGGCAGACGCGGCGCGGACAGGATCAGGCTGTCGCGCACCGAGGCCTTCTGGTTGTAGAAGTTCGCGTAGCTGTGGCCGCAGCGCAGCGTGGCCAGAAACCGGGCCAGCGCCAGGTAGGCGTTCCCGGCCGGAACGTCGCCGCGCCATTGCGCCTGCAGCGCTGCGAACCGCCGGTCGAAGTCGGCCATCGACTGATACCGCAGCAGCCCCGGGTGCAGGGCCGTGAGCGCGTGGCGCAGCAGCGGAAGGTCCGACGAGAGGTCTGCCGCGCGCAGGGTCTTGGAGAGCGGCAGCAGGGCTGCGGCCAGGATGTGTCGGCGCTGGAGTTCGGGCATGGGACGCATGATGCCCGGGCTGGCGCGCTCCCTTGGGATCTGTCCGCCTCAGGAGACACCGCGGTCGCGCATCCTCATGCGTGTCGACCGCGATGCGTTGCGTCGCCTGCGCGGGTTGGCGCACTCATTCAGGGGTTTCCCTAAGTTCGGCGTCAGCTGCGATCTGTATATTTGTGGTTGCTGATATTCAAATAGATGTCCTCACTGGAGGAGACTGTCTTGTCCGAACCCAACACCCCCACCGGCCGCCTGCAGAAGGCTCCGGAGTCCTTCCTGGACCGCGACGGTGTCCGCACGGTCTGGTCCGAAGCCAAATCCGGTCGGCGTGACTTCATCCGCCGCGCCTTCGTCACCGCCGCCGCAGGCGCGGCCGTGCCTGCGGCCCTGGCTCAGTCCAACCCGGTGCCGACCGAAGGCGGCGACGCCAACATCCTGACCCTGCCGGGCCACAGCACCGGCCTAGGCCAGGCCGTGGCCACGGACGGTTACGGCAAGCCCTCGAAGTACGAGGCCAACGTGCAGCGCCGGCAGAGCCCGGGGCTCACGCAGACGGCGCAGTCCAGCGTGTCGTTCGCGCCGCTGCAGAGCCTGTTCGGCATCGTCACGCCCAGCGGCCTGCACTTCGAGCGCCACCACCAGGGCTGGTGGGACGTCGACCCGTCCAAGCACCGCCTGATGGTGAACGGCTCGGACGAGAAGATGGTGAAGACCCCCAAGGTCTTCACGATGGACGAGATCATGCGGCTGCCGTCGGTGAGCCGATTCCACTTCATCGAGTGCGGTGCCAACACCGGCATGGAGTGGGGCAACGTCGCCGTGCCCACCTGCCAGTACACGCACGGCATGATCAGTTGCAGCGAATTCACTGGCGTGCCGCTGAAGATCCTGCTCGACATGTGCGGCGTCGACTACAAGCGCGGCCGCTACCTGCTGGCCGAGGGCGCCGACGGTTCGTCGATGACCCGCACCATCCCGATGGAAATGGTCGAGAGCGGGCAGGTGCTGGTGGCCTACGGCCAGAACGGCGAGATGCTGCGCCCCGAGAACGGCTACCCCCTGCGCCTGGTGGTGCCGGGCGTGCAGGGCGTCAGCTGGGTGAAGTACCTGCGCCGCATCGAGGTGGGCGACAAGCCCTGGGGCGCCAAGGACGAGGCCGTCCACTACGTCGACCTGATGCCCGGCGGGCAGCACCGGCAGTACAGCAGCATCCAGGAATGCAAGAGCGTCGTGACCACGCCGTCAGGCGGGCAGGTGCTGCTGGACCGCGGTTTCTACAACATCAGCGGGTTGGCGTGGTCCGGCCGCGGCAAGGTCAAGCGGGTGGACGTGTCGGTGGACGGCGGCCGCAACTGGCGCACGGCGCGCCTGGAATCGCCCGTCATGGACCGCAGCCTCACGCGCTTCAACATCGACTGGGTCTGGGACGGCAAGCCGGCACTGATCCAGTCGCGGGCGACCGACGACACCGGCTACGTGCAACCCACCTATGCGCAGCTTCGCAAGGTGCGCGGCTCGCGCTCGATTTATCACAACCACTCCATCCAGACCTGGCTGGTGCAGGAGAGCGGGGAGGTCAAGAATGTCCAGCTTTCGTAAGGCATTGATCACCGCTGCCGCCCTGGCCACGGCCGGCGCGGCTTGGTCGCAGGGTTTTCCTGGCATCGGCCGCGCGGCCACGCCCAAGGAAGTGGCTGCCTGGGACATCGACGTCCGCCCCGACTTCAAGGGCCTCCCCGCGGGGTCCGGCTCGGTCACGAAGGGCATGGACGTCTGGGAGGCCAAGTGCGCCTCGTGCCACGGCGTCTTCGGCGAGAGCAACGAGGTTTTCTCGCCGCTGGTCGGCGGCACCACGAAGGACGACATCCGCACGGGCCGCGTGGCGCGCCTGAACGATGCCGGCTACCCGGGCCGCACCACGCTGATGAAGGTGCCCACTGTCTCGACGCTGTGGGACTACATCAACCGCGCGATGCCCTGGAACGCGCCGAAGTCGCTCAGCACAGAAGAGGTCTATGCCGTCACGGCCTACCTGCTGAACATGGCCGAGGTCCTGCCCGAGAACTTCGTGCTCTCGGACAAGAACATCGCTGAGGTGCAGCAGCGCATGCCCAACCGCAACGGCATGACGACCGACCACCACCTCTGGCCCGGCAAGGGCCTGGGCAACGGCGGCAAGGCCGACGTGAAGGCCGTGGCCTGCATGAAGGATTGCGCCGGCGAGGCCAAGGTCGCGTCCTTCCTGCCTGACTTCGCCCGCAACGCGCACGGCAACCTGGCCGAGCAGAACCGCATGGTGGGCGCCCAGCATGGCGCCGACACCACGCGGCCACCGGGTGCGGCGCCTTCTTCACCGGCCGCACCGGCCGCGCCGGCCGCGCCCAAGCCGGCCGCCGCCGGTGGCGCGCCGACCGCGCTGCTGGCACAGTACGCCTGCACGGCCTGCCACGGCATGGAGACCAAGCTCGTGGGCCCCGGTTTTGCCGAGATCGCGCGAAAATACGCGGCTCGGGCTGACCGTGAGGCCTATCTTGCAGGCAAGGTGGTTGCCGGTGGCGTGGGTGTCTGGGGCGCCATCGCCATGCCGGCGCAGACGCTGTCGGCTGCCGAGGCCCAGAAGATCGCCGCCTGGCTGGCCCAGGGTGCGAAGAAGTGAAGGATCGGGGCGGAACCCCCTGAGGGTATGTCCCGTACCCGCCGAGCGCGGATCGATAGAAGATACTGCTTATATAAGGAGCTAATGATGCAAACCCGTCGAGAGATGCTGGCGCACAGCGCCACCGTCGCCGGCCTGATGGCAGCGGCCGGTCTGTTGCCCACGGCTGCCCAGGCCGCCTGGAACGAAGGCGCCTTCGCCGCCAAGACGCTGGCCGAGGCCGTGAAGGCCATGGGCGGCGGCGCGCCGGTCGAGAGCAAGGACGTCACCATCACCGGCCCGGACATCGCCGAGAACGGCGCTGTCGTCCCGGTGGGTGCGTCGAGTTCGCTGGCGGGCGTCAAGCGCCTGCTGCTGCTCGTCGAGAAGAACCCCAGCGCGCTCGCCGCGACCTTCGACGTCACCGACAAGATCGACGCCAACATCGCCACGCGCGTGAAGATGGGTCAATCGTCCAACGTGTACGCGGTGGCGATGATGGGCGACGGCAAGGTGCTGTTCGCGCAGAAGGAAATCAAGGTCACGCTCGGCGGCTGCGGCGGCTGATCGAACTCAAGGAGAAAGAACATGGCAGACCCGATGCGCATTCGCGCTCAAGCCGCCGGTGACAAGGCCACCGTGCGCGTGCTCATGAGCCACGAGATGGAAACCGGCCAGCGCAAGGATTCCGCTGGCAAGACCATTCCCGCCTGGTTCATCCAGGAAGTGACTGTCGCCCACAACGGCGCTGCGGTGATGACCGCCCAGTGGGGCCCTTCGGTTGCGAAGAACCCGTTCCTGCAGCTGAGCGTCAAGGGCGCCAAGGCCGGCGACAAGATCGCGGTCACCTGGGTCGACAACAAGGGCGACAAGCGCACTGACGAAGCGACGGTGTCCTGACACAGGGCACGAAGATCGCTGACGACCACGACAACGGAGACAGACCACGATGATGAAGCGACTCGCCTGGTGCGCCGTCGCGGCGCTGGCCACACTGGCCGGCACCGCGTTTGCCCAACCGAAATCGGCCGCCGACGGCATCGCCGAGTACCGCAAGATGCTCGAGGACGGCAACCCCGCCGACCTGTTCGAAGCCAAGGGTGAAGACCTCTGGAAACAGAAGCGCGGCCCGAAGAGTGTTTCCCTAGAGGCGTGTGACCTGGGCAAGGGCCCGGGCGTGGTCAAGGGCGCCTTCGTCGAGCTGCCCCGCTGGTTCGCCGACACGGGCAGGGTCCAGGATCTCGAGGACCGCCTCGTGACCTGCATGGCCACGCTGCAGGGCTTCGACCCCAAGGCCATCGCAGGCACCGCCTTCGGGCGTGGCGAGATGGCCAACGTGACGGCCCTGGCCACCTGGGTCGCGGCCTCGTCGCGCGGCATGAAGTTCAACCTGCCTGTGGCGCACAGCGAGGAGCGGCGCTTCTACGAACTGGGCAAGCGCGCCTTCTACTTCCGTGGCGGGCCGATGGACTTTTCCTGCGCTTCGTGCCACGGCGAGGACGACAAGCGCATCCGCCTGCAGGATCTTCCCAACCTCACCAAGAACCCCGGCGACGGCATCGGCTTCGCCGCCTGGCCTGCCTACCGTGTGAGCAACGGCCAGATGTGGAGCATGCAGCTGCGCCTGAACGACTGTTTCCGCCAGCAGCGCTTCCCGTACCCGGGCTTCGCGTCGGACGTCACCATTGCACTGGGCAGCTACATGGGCGTGAACGCCAAGGGCGCGCAGTCCATCGCGCCGGCCATCAAGCGCTGACCCGGGAGACACCACATGCAGATCAAGTTCATCCTCCCGACCGCCGTGCTCGCACTGGCCGGCTGCGCCACCGCCCCGACGCCCCAGGAACTCGACGCGCAAGCCGCGGCGATGATCAAGGCCGGCTTCCGCGAACAGGGCATCGCCAAGCTCGACCGCATCCAGCAGGATCTCGGCCAGGCCGCGTGCTCATCCGACAAGCAGCCCACCGACGAGGTGGCCCGCCGGGTCGAGGCCGAATCCATGGCCACGGTGAAGTGGCCCACGGGCGGCCAGTACATCGGCGACTGGAAGGTCGGCGAGCGTCTGGCCCAGAACGGCCGTGGCATGACCTGGACCGACAGCACCGCCGACCCCAAGGCCAACGGCGCCCAGTGCTACAACTGCCACCAGATCGACAAGGCCGAGATCTCCTACGGCACGATCGGCCCGAGCCTGTGGAACTACGGCAAGCTGCGCGGCGTGAAGGATCCCGCCGACCCCGCTGCGGCTGCCGTCGTGCAGTACACCTGGGGCAAGCTCTGGAACAGCAAGGCCTACGCCGCCTGCTCCAACATGCCGCGCTTCGGCCACAAGGGCCTGCTCAATGAACAGCAGATCCGCGACGTGATGGCCCTTCTGCTCGACCCCAAGTCGCCCGTCAACCAGTGACGTCGCACCAGCCCGCTTCGGCGGGCTTTTTGCGGCCGCAAACATAAGCATCCACTTATCATGAGTCTGAGCAAGCGCGAGTTCCTTCAGGTCCTCTCCGCCGCATCGGTGGCCGGCATGGGCCTCTCCCGCTGGGCCGATGCCGATGCGGCGACCGCCGAGCAGGCGCTGTACGACCTGCCGCCCATGGGCACCGGCAACGGCCATGTCTCGCTGCTGCACATGACGGACTGCCATGCGCAGTTGCAGCCCATCCATTTCCGCGAGCCCAGCGTGAACCTTGGCATCGGCGCGATGCAGGGTCAGGCGCCGCACCTGGTGGGCGAGCGCCTGCTCAAGCTCGCGGGCGTCAAGCCCGGCACGGCGCTGGCGCACGCCTTCACCTACATCGATTTCGAGAAGGCGGCCCGCCGCTACGGCAAGGTGGGCGGCTTTGCGCACCTAGCCACGCTGGTCAAGCGCATGAAGGCCAGCCGGCCGGGCGCGCTGCTGCTCGACGGCGGCGACACCTGGCAGGGCAGCGCCACCGCGCTGTGGACGAACGGCCAGGACATGGTCGACGCCTGCAAGGCCCTGACCGTCGACGTGATGACCGGCCACTGGGAATTCACGCTCGGCATGAAGCGCGTGCAGGAGATCGTCGAGAAGGATTTCGCCGGCAAGCTCGATTTCGTCGCGCAGAACGTGAAGACCAACGACTTCGGCGACGCGGTCTTCAAGCCCTACACGCTGCGCGAGATCAACGGCGTGACGGTGGCCATCATCGGCCAGGCATTCCCGTACACGCCCATTGCCAACCCGCGCTACATGGTGGCCGACTGGACCTTCGGCATCCAGGACGACAACCTCCAGAAGATGGTCGACGAGGTGCGCGGAAAGGGCGCGAAGCTCGTCGTCGTGCTCAGCCACAACGGCATGGACGTCGACCTGAAGATGGCCAGCCGCGTGCGCGGCATCGACGCCATCTTCGGCGGCCACACGCACGACGGCGTGCCGCTTGCGATCCCGGTGCAGAATCCGGGCGGCACCACGCTCGTCACCAACGCCGGCAGCAACGGCAAGTTCCTGGGCGTGATGGATTTCGAGGTCAAGGACGGCAAGCTCGCGCGGTGGCAGTACAAGCTGCTGCCGGTCTTCAGCAACATGCTCAAGGCCGACCCCGAGATGGACGCGATCATCCGCAAGATCCGCGCCCCCTACGAAGGCAAGCTGGCCGAGAAACTGGCCATCACCGACGGCCTGCTGTACCGCCGCGGCAACTTCAACGGCAGCTGGGACCAGTTGCTGTGCGACGCCATGATGGCAGTGCAGGGCGCCGACATCGCGTTTTCGCCCGGCTTCCGCTGGGGCACGAGCCTGCTGGCGGGCGACGTGATCACGCGTGAACTGCTGATGGACCAGGTGGCCACCACCTACTCCTACGCCACCGTCACCGAGATGTCGGGCGAGATGATCAAGACGGTGCTGGAAGACGTCTGCGACAACCTCTTCAACCCCGACCCCTACTACCAGCAGGGCGGCGACATGGTGCGCATCGGTGGCCTCACCTATGCCTGCGAGCCGGGCGCCGCGATGGGCAAGCGCATCCAGGACATGCGTCTGAAGGGCCAGCCCATCCAGGCGAACAAGACCTACAAGGTGGCCGGCTGGGCGCCCGTGGCCGAGGAGGCTCGCAGCGCCGGCAACAAGATGATCTGGGACGTGGTGGAGCAGTGGCTGAAGGCCCAGGGCCGGGTCACGCCGCGCAAGCCCAACCTGCCGCGCCTGATCGGCGTGCAGGGAAATCCGGGGCTGGCATAGTCCCGGTCCTCTAGCACCCAGTCCCAGGAGATTCAACATGCGCCACTTCATCGCCGCCTTGCTCATCGCCGGCACCAGCCTGGCCGCCCAGGCCCAGGACCGCGTCGTCTATCACTTCGACAACTCTGCGGCTCAGGCGCTCAAGGGCCTGCGCAACATGCGCAACCATCTGGATGTCGACCCGGCGGCCAAGCTGACTGCGGTGTCGCACGCCGAGGGCGTGGACTTCCTGATGGAAGACGCGAAGGCCGCCAACGGCACCGAGTTCGCGCCGCTGGTCAGCGCGCTGAAGGCGCGTGGCGTGCGTTTCGAGATCTGCGAGATCACGTTGAAGAACCGCAACCTGAAGAAGGAGCAGTTCACGCAGGATGCCGACTTCACCCCGTCCGGCGTCGTCCGGGTGGCCAAGCTCCAGAAGGAAGGGGCGGCTTACATCAAGCCGTGATCGCATGCTGCAGGCTGCAATCGACCGTTTCGGCGAGCCCTGGACGCTGGCACTCGGCGGCCTGCTGATCGGCATCGGGTTCGGCTTCTTCGCGCAGCGCTCGCGCTTCTGCCTGCGGTCCGCGGTCATCGAGTTCGCGCGCGGGCAGCGCGGCGGCAAGCTCACCGTGTGGCTGTTCGCCTTCGCCACGGCGGTCGTGGCAACGCAGGCGCTGGCGCTGCTCGGTTTCTTCGACGCCAGCGGCGCACGGCAGATAGCGGCGCGCGGCAGCCTGTCGGGCGCGGCCGTCGGTGGCGCCTTGTTCGGCATCGGCATGATCCTGGCGCGCGGCTGCTCGAGCCGGCTGCTGGTGCTGGCTGCCCAGGGCAACCTGCGCTCGGTGATGTCGGGCCTGATCTTCGCCGTGGCCGCCCAGTCGGCCTGGACAGGCGCGCTCTCGCCGCTGCGCGAGGCCATTTCCGGCTTCTGGACCGTGGACGGCGGCGCCGCCCGCGATCTGATCGCCCGCACCGGCATCGGCCACGGCGGCGCGCTGGCCTTCGGGCTCGTGTGGCTGGCGGCTGCGGTGTTCTGGGCGCGGCGCCAGCGCGTGCCCGCCTGGGGCTGGGCGGGCGCCATCGGCGTCGGGCTCAGCATCACGGCCGCCTGGTGGCTCACCTATGCGATGTCCACCGTGGCCTTCGATCCTCACCCCGTTCAGGCGCTCAGCTTCACCGGCCCCTCGGCCGAGGTGCTGACGCGCGTGCTCTTCGTCAGCGACAAGCCGCCCAACTTCGACATGGGCCTGATGCCCGGCGTGATCATCGGCGCGTTCCTCGGGGCCGCGCTGTTCGGCGACCTCAAGCTCGAGGGCTTCGAGGGCGGGGCGAGCATGCGGCGCTACATCGTCGGCGCGGTGCTGATGGGCTTCGGCGGCATGACCGCGGGCGGTTGCGCCGTGGGCGCCGGCCTCTCGGGTGCCGCGGTGTTCACGATGACCGCCTGGGTCACGCTCACCGCCATGTGGGCCGCCGCCACGCTCACCGACCGTCTGATCGACCAACGCCCGGCCGTGGCGCCGGACCAGCCCTTCCCGGGCCCGCTCAAGGAGTCTTCCGCATGAACCGGTTCCGTCTGCCGTGGCGTCTGTTGTGGCGCTTTCTGGCGTTGCTGGGCCCGTGCCTGCTCGGCCAGGCCGCCCTGGCCAACGAGCACGCCCGCGCCGAGGAGATCGTGCAGGGCCAGTGCTTCATCTGCCACGGCGTGGACGGCGAGAGCTCGAGCCCGATCTTCCCGCGGCTGGCCGGCCAGAACGAAGCCTATGTCGCACGCCAGCTGCGCGACTACCGCAGCGGCAAGCGGGTCAGCTCGGCGATGCAGCCCATGGTGGCCGCGCTGAGCGACGAGGATTTCGTGGCGCTGGGCCGCTACTTCGCGAGCCGTCCCACCCACCTGCACCAGGTGGACGACAGCGAGCTGTCGCAGGTGGGTGCCTTCATCTACAAGCGCGGCAACGCGTTTTCCGGCGTCGCCGCCTGCGCCGGGTGCCATGGGCCCAACGGCTACGGCACCAACAACCTGCCGCGCGTGGCGGGGCAGCATGCGCAGTACACCGAGAAGCAGTTGCGGGAGTTCAACTCGCGCGCTCGCACGAACGACAACATGGTCATGCACACCGTCGCGTCCAAGCTCACCGAGCTGGAGCTGAAGGCGGTGGCGTCTTACCTCAGCGGGCTGAAGTAGGCCCGGCGTCACTGCGCCGGAATCGCCTGGGCCGATCCCGGACCTTCGCACCGCGCCGCACTGAAGCGGCCGCGCGGCAGGCTCAGTCGCCCTCGAGCTCCTGGCGCAGATCCGCCACCATCTGCTGACGCTGCGCTGCCCGCTTGCCGATGTTGTCGGCTACGGCGTCCACCAGCAGGTGCAGCATGCTGGCGGCCGCCATGGCTGAAGCCCCGGCCATGCCGTGGCCGCCGTAGCAGGGCAGGACAGCCCGGGAAATCCGGCGCGCCCACGCGCTGTGCCGGACGTCCACCACCGACACGATGTCCACCCGGGTGGTCGCGGCGTGGCTCACCAGACGATCCATCCAGGGCGACCTCGCCTGGGTCATGACCAGCAGCAGTGCGTCAC
Organism: uncultured beta proteobacterium; assembly: GCA_903938815.1. GTDB lineage: Bacteria > Pseudomonadota > Gammaproteobacteria > Burkholderiales > Burkholderiaceae_C > Rubrivivax. The sequence continues at coordinate 16,894 of CAJAES010000039.1, read as the reverse complement.
GCGGCGCGCTCATGGCCAGGTCCTCCGCCCAGGCGCCGCTCTGGGTACCAAGGCAATGCACGTCCGGACGGATGCGCGCCAGCTGCGGCCGAACATGACGCGCCAGGCCTTCGTCCAGCCCCAGCCCCAGCAGCCAGACCCGGGGCGCGCGGGCCAGGTGATGGACGGCCGTCTGCAGGGTGTCGCTGCGCAGGGATTCGAAGGTGCGCGACAGGCTGTCGATCTCGTGGTGCAGGTGGTGTGCGATGGTGCGCTGGCGCGCCGGCGCCGCTGCTGGCGCCTTGGCGAATGGCGCGCTCAGGTCGCGCTCTTCGCGCGCCTGCAGGCGGACCTCGTTGAAATCCGCGTAGCCCAGGCTGCGGAACAGCCGGGCGGCCGTGGCCTTGGACACCTCGGCCATGGCCGCGAGTTCGGTGGCGGAATAGGTCAGCAGATCGTCGGCCCGGTCCAGCAGCAGCGTGGCCAGCTTGCGCTCGCTGGGGGACAACTGGTCCAGGTGCTCCTGGATCGCCAGGGTGAGCCGTGTGGTCATGCCGCGAGCGCCGACCTGGCGAGGCCGCAGACACGGCGCAAGCGGGGTTGGCGGCCAGGCCCGGACCCGGTTGCAGCCCGGTGAGTGAAACGTGTGTTTCGTGCTAGCATGACCATTGAAACGAATGTAACGCGCCGATGGTACCGCGCCAGCGCGCTGCCCGCCGCCGCGAACCGGGGTCTTCATTGTCCAGTGTTTCAAATGCACGCAGACAGGTGCGGGGCGAGCTCCCGGCGGTCGCGCTGCCGGATTCCCGCTTCCACCTGCGGTTTTCCGAGTTCATTCCGGACTTCGAGGGCTCGGGCGATGCGATCGCCCGGCTGTGCGATCTGCCCCGGTTCTCCGGCGCCCGCCATGTGTTCGTCACGCCGGACAACAGCCTGACCGGGTTGCGCCACCGCCTGCTGCTGGCCGGCGCGACGATGGTGGTGTCGAGCTACAACATGGCGCGGGGCTTCTACCTGCTGCGCCCGGGCGCAGTGCCGCCGGGGCATGAGCTGTATGCCGCATGGCTGGACGGGCTGGAGCACTTCGGCCAGCCACTGAGCCTGCAGGAACTGTCCACGCTGGGCCCCTTCGACTGCGTCGTCACAGGCGCCTCTGCCGTCGCGACCTCGGGCGTGCGCTTCGGCCGGGGGCACGGGTTCTTCGATCTCGAGTGGCGCATCTTCAGCGACCTGGGGCTGGTGACCGAGCGCACCCCGCTGGCCACCGTGGTGCACGACGTCCAGGTGCTGGAGCAGCGCCTGTTTCCGGGCCCGGACGACGTGCTCGTGGACTGCATCTGCACGCCCACCCGCACCTTGCAGGTGGCGCGCGACACGCCCCGTCCCCGCGGCATCCGCTGGGAGGACGTCACGCCCGAGCAGATCGCAGCCATGCCGGCCCTGTCCGAACTCGCCCGTTCTGTCGGGTTGGCCTGAGCCCGGGCAACCTGATCCCGTCCCGTCCCTTTCCGATCCCCGCGTCAACCAACCCCACCCTTTCCAAGGAAACCCCATGTCCTCCACCCGTCGCTCCTTTCTGCAGACCGCTGCCGTTCTCGGCGCCGCGTCGCCCCTGCTCGCCCGCAGCCAGGCCGGCGCCAAGCTCACCCTGCAGGCGGCCTGGGTGAACGACGCCGAGTTCATGGGCTACTTCATCGCGCTGGACAACGGCTACTACAAGGCCGAGGGCCTCGACGTCAGGTACCTCTCCGGCGGCCCCGATGTGATTCCCGAGGCGTCGCTGCTGTCCAGGAAGGCCGACGTGGCCCTGACCACCGTGGAGACCGCGATCAAGGCGATCACCGACCAGAAGGCGCCGCTGGTCATCATCGGGGCGCAGTACCAGAAGAACCCGGTCGGCATCGTCAGCCTGGCCAGCAAGCCGCTGAAGACGCCGGCGGATCTGGTCGGCAAGACCATCGCGGTGCCGCCGGTGAACCGCCTCACCGTGGAGGCCATGCTCAAGCTCAACGGCATCGACAAGAGCAAGGTCAGGATCGTGCCCTACGCCTACGACCCGACCCCGCTGATCAAGGGCGAGATCGACGGCTCGCTCGATTTCACGACCAACGTCCCCTTCACGATCAAGAGCAAGGGCAAGGACGCCGTCAGCTTCCTGCTGGCTGACTTCAAGCTGCCGCTGTTCAACGACGTGGTGGTGGTGACCCAGGACACCCTCAAGAACCGGCGCAAGGACCTCGTCGCCTTCCTGCGCGCCAGCCGCAAGGGTTGGGTCGAGAACTTCAAGGACACGGCCGCCTACCCGCCGAAGTTCAAGGACACCTGGTTCAAGGGCACCGGCCGCACCGTCGAGAACGAGCTGTACTTCAACCAGGCGCAGAAGGCCCTGATGGATCACCCGTCGGGCGTGTTCTCCATGACCGACGACAGCATCGGCAAGTGCATCGAGGCGCTCAACGCGGTCAATGTGAAGGCCACCAAGGCGCACTTCGACACCAGCCTGCTCAAAGAGATCTGACGTGCCGGATCGCGAACTCCGGATCGAGCAGGCCAGTCGGGAGTTCGCGGTGCCTGGAGCGGCGTCCTTCGTCGCGCTGGACCGTGTCTCGCTGGTCTGCCCCACGGGTTCCTTCACGGCCCTGATCGGCCCTTCGGGCTGCGGCAAGTCCACGCTGCTGCGCCTGGTGGCCGGCCTGGACCGGCCGGACGGCGGCAGTTTGTCGATCGGCGGCGAGCCGCCCGAGGCGCTGCAGCGCCGTGGCCGGCTCGGGATCGCGTTCCAGGACGCCGCCCTGCTGCCCTGGCGGTCCGTGCTGGAGAACGTGCGCCTGCCGCTCGACATCGCGGGGGGCGCTTCCGCGGCCGACCTGGCCCGTGTCCGCGAACTGGTGGCGCTGGTCGGCCTGAGCGGGTTCGAGCACTCGCTGCCCGGTCAACTCTCGGGCGGCATGCGCCAGCGGGTCGCGATCGCCCGCGCGCTGGTGACGCAGCCCGACGTGCTGCTGCTCGACGAGCCCTTCGGCGCGCTTGACCAGATCCTGCGGCGCGCGATGAACGTGGAGCTGCAGCGCATCTGGATGGAGCGCCCGACCACCACCCTGCTGGTGACGCACGGTGTCGACGAGGCTCTCTTCCTCGCCGATCAGGTGGCCGTCATGCACAGCAGCCCGGGGCGCATCGCCCAGGTGATCGACGTGCCCTTCGAGCGCCCCCGCTCGCCGGCCCTGTTCGCATCCCCTGCCTTTCGCGACCTGCAGGATCACGTCGGTTCGGTGCTCTACGGCGGTGCCGCGCGTGGCTGAAGCGCGCCCGTCGCGGCGCGACGGCGCGGTCCCGCACTGGGGGCTGCTCGTGCTGCTGCTCGCCTGGGAACTGGTCGGCCGGATGCGCTGGGTGGGGGACGGTGCGCTGCCGGCGCCCACCGAGGTGCTGGCGCAAGCCTGGCTGGACCGTGGCGACTACCCGGCCCATCTGTGGGGCACGGTGCGCACGTCGTTCGCCGGCTTCGTCATCGGCAATCTGGCGGCGGTGTCGCTGGGCGCCCTGTTCGTGCTGTGGCGGCCGTCGCTGCGGCTGATGGCGGGTGTCAATGTCGCGCTGTTCGCCATGCCGGCGATCGCGCTGGTGCCCATCCTGGTGATCGCGCTCGATGGCGATGCACCGCGCGTGGTGCTGGCGGCGATCTCGGTCTACTACCCGACCATGGTGGCCACGGTGCTGGGCCTGACCCGCGTCGACGACCGGCTCTGCGACCTGGTGCGTGTGTACGGCGGCGGCCGCTGGTCCATCCTGTGGCGCGTGCGCCTGCGCAGCGGCCTTCCCACGCTGCTGGCCGGCCTGCGCGTGGCCGCGCCCGCGGCGGTGCTGGGCTCCCTGCTGGCCGAGTTCGGCAGCGGCGGGAGTGCCGGGCTCGGCACGTACCTGATCGGGTCGCTCGGGCGGGCCGACCCCGCGCGCCTGTGGGGCATCGGCCTGGCCGCCACCGCCATCAGCGGCCTGGCGTACTTCATCGTCGGCTGGGTCGGGCGGCGCTTCGCCGGCAACACGCTGGGGCCATCGACACCGGTGGGCACGCAGGCAGGCGCGGTCGCCCGTGGCGGAGGGCTTTCGTCCGTTGCGCTGGCGCTGGGGGCGGCGGCGATGCCCTTCGCATTCTGGTGGGGCTGCGTCCTGCTGCTCGAATCCATGGGTGTGTCGGAGATCGTGCTGCGTTCTCCGCTGGGTGTGTTCGAGTACCTGCTGCTCTCGGACGGGTCGGCCGAGCACCTGGCCCGTCTGGGGCAGGCGCTCGCCCAGACGCTGCCCTACACCGTGGCGGGCATGATGGCCGGCCTGGCCGTGGCCTTCGCCCTGGCGATCCTCGGGGTTGTCTGGCCCGGCCTGGCGCGCACCCTGCTGCCGGTGTCGCTGGTCAGCCAATCCATGCCGCTGGTGGCGTTGACGCCCCTGGTGGTGCTGGTGGCGGGCCGGGGCGACGCCAGCATCCTGGTGGTAACGGTGTCGGTGACCTTCTTTCCCGCGTTCGTGACCATCGCCCAGGGCCTGGCGCTGGTGCCGGACACGGTGCGCGACCTGGTTCGGGCTTATGGCGGCGGCCAGTGGCAGGTGCTGCGGCGTGTCGCCGTGCCGTGGTCCGTGCCCTACCTGTTCGCGGCTGCGCGCCTGGCCGCGCCACGTGCCTTCCTGGGCGTGATGATCGCCGAGTGGCTGGCAACCGGGACCGGGGTGGGCAACCTGCTCAACGAGTCCCGGGGCCAGATGGATTTCGGAATGATCTGGAGCGTGGCCGTGGCGGCGATCGCCATCGCGGTCGGCCTCAATGCCCTGGTGGCACTGCTCGAGCGCGGCGTGCTCGGGCGCCTTGCCATGACCGCACCGGACTGACGACTGCGACGCCTGCATGAACGGAAAAGGAAGACCATGACCCACAAGAGCGACGTGCGCGAGCGCGTCTTCAGCGAACTGCGCAAGGTGGCCCACCCCGACAGCCGCTTCCACTTCGATTTCGGTGAGTTCATCGCCGACTTCCAGGGCAGCAGCGCGGCCACCGACCGGCTGATGGCGCACCGCCACTACCGCGACGCGAAGTGCCTGTTCATCACGCCCGACAACTGCCTGGAGGAACTGCGTTACCGGGCGCTGTGCGAGGGCAAGCTGGTGCTGCTCACCACCTACTCCATCAAGCGCGGCTTCTGGCTGCTGGACCCGGCGCGCATTCCGCCCGACCGGCTGCTGTATGCGTCCACGCTCGACGGCATGGAGCGGCACGCGGTGCCGATGACGCTGCAGGACATCCGCGAGCGGCTGCCCCGCCTGGACTACATGGTCACCGGAACCGGCGCCATCAACGAGCAGGGCGTGCGCTTCGGCAAGGGCCATGGGTTCTTCGATGCCGAGTGGGGCATGCTGTTCCGCATCGGCAAGATCTCCGCCGAGACGCCGGCGGCGGCGCTGGTGCACGATTGCCAGGTGCTGAGCGAGACCCTGTACCCCGAGGTCTTCGACACCGTGGCCGATGTCATCTTCACGCCCACCCGCACCATCGAGGTGGATCGCCCGCACAAGCCGACCTGCGGCATCCTGTGGGATCTGCTCGACCCGCACATGTTCGACACCATTCCCCCGCTGCAGGAACTGCGCCGCATCGAGGCGGCGCTGTCGCCCATGGCCTGACGCGAGGCGCCGTGCCCGCAGCCGCGGGCGGGGTTCAGAACAGCTCGGTGTCGATCTCCGAGGTGCTGACCGCGTTGTAGCGCGGGCCGCTCACCGTGTGCTGGTTGATCAGCGCCTCCAGGCGTTGCACGAGGTCCGGCGCCAGTGTCACGTGCAGCGCGCCGAGGTTCTCGCGCAGGTGGGCGCTGCTGCGCGTGCCGGGGATCGGGATGATGTCGTCGCCCCGGCCCAGCAGCCAGGCCAGCGCCAGTTGGGCCGGCGTGCAGCCGGCCTCCCGCGCCAGTGCCTCGTAGGCGGGCAGCAGCGCCAGGTTGCGCGCGTAGGTTTCCGGCTCGAAGCGCGGCATGCCGCGGCGGATGTCCTTGGGCTCCAGCGTGCCCACGTCCTGCAGCGTGGCGGTGAGGAACGCGCGCGCCAGTGGGCTGAAGGCCACGAAGGCGGCGCCGATCTCGCGGCAGGCGTCCAGCACGGCGATCTCCGGCTCGCGCGTCCAGAGCGAGTACTCGGTCTGCACCGCGCTGATCGGGTGCACCGCGTGCGCCTTGCGCAGCGTGCGCGCCGACACCTCCGACAGGCCGAGCTGGCGCACCTTGCCCGCACGCACCAGGTCGGCCATCGCGCCCACGCTGTCCTCGATGGGCACGGTCTTGTCCCAGCGGTGCAGGTAGAAGAGGTCGATGCGGTCGGTCTTCAGGCGCTGCAGGCTGGCTTCGCACGAGGCTTTGATGGTCTCGGGCCGGCCGTCGATGACGCGCTTGCCGTCCACGCCGTGCAGGCCGCACTTGCTGGCCAGCACGAAGCGGTCGCGGTGCGGCGCCAGCGCCTGCCCCACCAGCGTCTCGTTGGTGCCGAAGCCGTAGAGCGCGGCGGTGTCGAAGAGCGTGACGCCCAGGTCCAGCGCCTCCAGCAGCAGCGCCACCGAGTCCTCGGTGGACGGCGGCGTGCCGTAGGCGTGGCTGAGGTTCATGCAGCCGAGCCCGATGGGCGCGACCTCCAGGCTGGCGATCCGGCGGTTCTTCATGATTGCAGCTGCTGCTCGAGCGCGTGCAGCACCTCGTAGCAGGGCAGCACCTGGGCCACGCTGCTGTTGGGCTCGCGCCCTTCGCGGATCGCGGCGAAGAACTCGCGGTCCTGCAGCTCGATGCCGTTCATCGACACGTCCACCTGCGAGACATCGATCTTCTCCTCCTTGCCGTTCACCAGGTCGTCGTAGCGCGCGATGTAGGTCGCGGTGTCGCCGATGTAGCGGAAGAAGGTGCCGAGCGGGCCGTCGTTGTTGAAGGACAGGCTCAGCGTGCAGATGGCGCCGTTGGCGGCCTGCAGCTGGATGCTCATGTCCATCGCGATGCCCAGCGCCGGGTGTATCGGACCCTGCACGGCGTTGGCCTTCACGATGGGGCTGCGCGCCTGGTAGGCGAAGAGGTCCACCGTGTGCGCGGCGTGGTGCCACAGCAGGTGGTCCGTCCAGCTGCGCGCCTGGCCGAGCGCGTTCATGTTCGTGCGACGGAAGAAGAAGGTCTGCACATCCATCTGCTGGATGTTGAACTCGCCCGCCAGGATGCGCCGGCGCACCCACTGGTGGCTCGGGTTGAAGCGGCGCGTGTGGCCCACCATGGCCACGCGCCCGGTTTCCTGCTGGCGCCTGAGCACGGCCTGGCCGTCCTTCAGCACGTCGCACAGCGGAATCTCCACCTGCACGTGCTTGCCGGCGTCCAGGCAGGCCAGCGTCTGCGCGGCGTGCATCTGCGTCGGCGTGCACAGGATCACCGCGTCGAGTTCCCGGATCGCCAGGCTGTCGGCGAGGTCGGTCGTCACGTGGGGGATGCCGTACCTGTCGGCCACTTCCTGCGTCTTGCCGAGTTCGCGCCCGACGAGCGAGATGACCTTCACGTCGGGGATGTTCCTGATGCCGTCCAGGTGCTTGATGCCGAAAGCACCGGCGCCGGCGAGAGCCACGTTGATGGTCATGTGTTGTTCTCCAGGATGAGGTGTCCCACGGCGGTGTTGGAGGCCGGCACGTGATAGAAGCGGTGGCGCAGCGTGGGGGCCTTGTCGCTCATCGCGCCGCGCGCGATCAGCCACATCACGAGCTCGATGCCTTCCGAGCCGGCCTCGCGCACGTAGTCGATGTGCGGCTTGGCGGCCAGCGTTTCCGGGTCGGCGATGAGCTGGTCCAGGAAGGCGTTGTCGAACTCGCGGTTGATGAGGCCGGCGCGCGGGCCCTGAAGCTGGTGGCTCATGCCGCCCGTGCCCCAGATCTGCACCTTCAGCGGCCGGTCGAAGCTCTCGATCGCACGGCGGATGGCCTTGCCCAGCATGTAGCAGCGCCGGCCCGAGGGCACGGGGTACTGCACCACGTTCACGGCGAAGGGAATCACGGGGCAGGGCCAGGCCTCGGGCTGGCCGCACATCAGGCTCAGCGGCACCGTGAGGCCGTGGTCGACGTCCATCCTGTTCACGATGGTGAGGTCGAAATCCTGCTGGATCACGCTCTGTGCGATGTGGCTGGCGAGCTCCGGGTGGCCGATGACCTTGGGCACGGGGCGCGGGCCCCAGCCTTCGTCGGCGGGCTGGAACTCGGCCGCGGTGCCGATGGCGAAGGTCGGGATCATCTCCAGGCTGAAGGCCGTGGCGTGGTCGTTGTAGACGAGGAAGATCACGTCGGGCGTGTTGTCCTTCATCCACTGCTTGGAGAACTCGTAGCCCTTGAAGAGCGGCTGCCAGTAGGCCTCGCCGGTCTTGCCGAGGTCCAGCGCCGCGCCGATGGCGGGCACGTGCGAGGTGTAGACGGATGCGGTGATGCTGGCCATGTCAGAACCCCGCCTTCGGGCTGCTGCCCTGTGGCTGGCGGTGCGGCTGCGCGCTGCCGTCCTCGCCCGTGTAGCGGTTGCCTTCGACCGAGCGGCCGCCGGAGATCATCATGTCGCGGTATTCCTCTTCGGTCATGCCGGTCATGCTGCCGGCCATCTGCTGGAAGCTCTTGCCGTGGGTGGCGCCGAGCTTGGCCAGGAAGTAGATGTTGCCGCCGGCGGCGATGCAGCGGTTCAGGTCGCGCGCGAGCACGCCCTGCTTCTGCTCCTCCGTCATCGGCCACTCGTCCAGGTAGGCGCGTTCGTCGGCCTTGAAGCGCTCGCGGTTCTCCGCCTTCATCAGGCTCATGCAGAACTGGTTGAGCCAGTAGCCCTTGCGGGACTGCTCGGCGTCGAAGATCGTCGTGCCGGGCACGTCGAGGTAGGGTTTGTCGAGGGACATGGGTGTCTCTTTCTCAGCGGGTGCACTCGAAGCTGGCGGCGGCGGCGGCATCGCCACCCCGGTAACGCGGCCACAGCGGCCATTCGCACAGCGGGCGCGCGCGCTGCACCGTGAAGGGCGGCTTCGCGCTCTGCTCCACCAGTTGCAGCCCGGTGGGCGCCTGTCCGCCTTCGACCCAGGCCACGAGCGCGCCCAGGAAGTCGGCATTCGCCGGCCCGCCGGTGCCCACGTGGTCCACGCCGGGCGCTGTGTACAGGCGCGCGAAGCTGGCCGTGCGCTCGGCGCCCAGGCGCTTCTGCACCGATTCGAAGTACTGGATGCCCGCATACGGGCTCTGCGCGTAGTCGCCCAGGTTCTCCAGCAGGATCAGCTTGCCGCCGCGCGCGTGGAAGGCAGAGAGATCGGGGCTGGTGGAGTCCATCAGCGCCGAGACCTCCCGCAGGCGCGGCAGGTGGTCCTGCGGGCGGTAGGCCTTCAGGTCGGCGTTCGGGTTCTTCGCATAGAAGTACTGGATCGCGCCCGCGCCGTAGAACCACGCGATGCCGTTGTCGGACCGGGGCGGGAAGGCGGGCGCCGAAGCACCCGTCCACCACGACTGCCAGCCGCCGGTGGGCCCGAAGGACGGCAGCCCTTCGGCGCTGGGGCCGCGCCCGGGGTACTCGCGCAGGCCGTTGGCGAGCTCGAAATTGAAGCGCAGCGGGCTGTGCAGCGTGCGCACGGCATTGACTTGCGCGGCGTTCAGGCAGGTCGGCGCGTCGGCGCCCGTGCACTGGAGTTTCGCGACGTCGAAGCGCGCGCGGCAGCCCACGGGGTCGGACACCACGCCGTCCGCCACCCCGTCGGCGCCGTCGCAGGCGGCCAGCACGGCTTCGTGCACCAGCTTCACCTTGGCCGGTGGGATCCAGCCCTCTCCCACCAAGGCCAGGCCGTCGCGCAGGCCGGCGTGCTGCAGCCCTGTCCAGTGGATCACGGGCACGCGGCTGAAGATGCCGTCGAAGTCGGCGGGGTAGCGCTGCGCCATCGTCAGGCCCTCGCGGCCGCCTTCCGAACTGCCCGCGAAGTACAGCTTCGAGGGCGCCCGGCCGTAGGCGCGCTGCATCAGTGCGACCGAGACGTCGCGCACCTTCTTGTAGGAGGCGTGGGCGAAGTTGAGCAGGGCCTCGTCGTTCAGCGCGAAGGTCTGCGGCGGCTGGCCCGGCACGTTCTGGTGGCCCGAGTCGGTGCCGACCGTGACGAAGCCCTGCGCCAGCGGCGCGGTCTGCTCGAAGCGTGCGGCCGGCAGCAGCGAAAGGCCCGTGATCAGAACGCCGTTGAATCCGCCGCCGCCGTACTGCACGGAGCGGCCGTTCCAGTTCGTGGGCAGGTTCACCTGGAACTGGATGGCGGGCGCGGCGGGGTCCACCGGCGCGATGCGGCCCAGGACCTTGCAGTACTCGGGCGTGGCCGGCGTGATGGTCGCGGCCGGCGTCGGCCCGCGCTCGGCGACTCTCAGCGGCGCTGCGGCGACGAGCGTGGCCGAGGTGATGGTGGCACTACCGCTGGGCAGGCCGATGGCCGAGGCCGAGACGGGCCCGGTCAGGCCGGCGCAGCCGGCGGCGGCGTTGTCGGCGCGCAGCGGCGCCTGCGAGCAACCGGCGGCCACGGCGGCGCAGGCCAGCAGCAGCAGGGTCTGGGTATTCATCATCATGCGGTCTCCTCGGGCCAGTACAGGCGCATCGGGTTCGTGACGAGCAGCTTCTTCTGCAGCTCGGGTGTGGTGGCGATGTGCGGGATGAAATCGACCAGCAGGCCATCGTCGGGCATGTGGTCCTTCAGGTTCGGGTGGGGCCAGTCGGTGCCCCAGAGTACCCGGTCCGGGAAGGTCTCGACGATGCGGCGCGCGAAGGGCACCACGTCGCGGTACGCGGCCTGCTCGCCGTTGAGAGCCTTCGGGCCCGTCGCGCTCAGGCGCTCGGGGCAGCTGACCTTGCTCCAGACGTTGCCGTGCTCGCGCATGAACTTCACGAAGAGCTCGAACTCCGGTCCGTCGACGGGCTTGCCCACATCGGGGCGGCCCATGTGGTCCACCACCACGGTGGTCGGCAGCGCGGTGAAGAAGTCCCACAGCTCGGGCAGGTCCACCGCCTCGAAGTAGATCACCACATGCCAGCCGAGCTGGCCGATGCGCGCGGCGATCTCCATCAGCTCGTCCTTGGGCGTGAAGTCGACCAGGCGCTTGACGAAGTTGAAGCGCACGCCGCGCACGCCGGCTGCGTGCAGCTGCTGCAGTTCGTCGTCGGTGATGCTGCGGCGCACGGTGGCCACGCCGCGCGCCCGGCCGCCCGAGGCGATGCAGGCGTCCACCATGGCGCGGTTGTCGGCGCCGTGGCAGGTGGCCTGCACGACCACGTTGCGCGCGAAGCCGAGGTGGTCGCGCAGCGCGAAGAGCTGTGCCTTGCTGGCGTCGCAGGGCGTGTACTTGCGCTCCGGTGCGAAGGGGAATTCGTCGCCGGGCCCGAAGACATGGCAATGCGCGTCCACGCTGCCGGGCGGCACCTGGAAGCGAGGCTTGGCGGGGCCGGTGTACCAGTCCAGCCAGCCGGGGGTCTTCTCGAAGCTCATCTCAATCCTTGTTTCTGTTCAATGAGGCCAGCAGGCGGTCGGCCTCGGTGCGCCAGTCGGGGCTGCGGGCGAAGCCGGGCTCGCCGCGGGCGCCGAAGAGGCCGGCTTCGGCGAGATCGGCCACCCAGGCCTGCCGCTCGGCGGTGCCGGCGGCGCTGAAGGGTTCCAGGCCGGCCTCGCGCACGGTCTGCGCCACTTCGCGCACTTCCTCGCTGCGGCGGCGGCCGTGCTCGATCACGCGCTGGAAGAAGTAGGCGGCCTGCTTCTCCCAGTCGATGCCGGGGAAGGTTTCCTTCAGCGATGCGATCACCTGGTCCTCGACGCCGTAGTGGCGCGCGGTGGTGAAGCTCTCGATGACCATGGCTTCCAGGCCCTTGATCATCACGCTGCGGCACATCTTGGTGGCCGAGGCCACGCCCAGCCGCTCGTCGGCCACGCGGGGCTTGAAGCCCAGCGCGGCGAGCCGCGGCTCGAGCGCCTTCGCGTGCGGCCCGCCCAGCAGCAGCGGCACGGCGATGCGGTAGGGCGGCACCGAGGTCATCACCGCACCCTCGACATAGCGCCCGCCGGCAGCGTCGACGATCTCGGCCGCGTGGATCTTGGCGCCCGGCGAGGCCGAGTTGAAGTCCAGGAAGAACGTGCCCTCCACCAGCCCGGGCGCGCAGGCCTGCGCCACCGGCACGGCCTGCGGCGCCGTGACGGCAGAGACCACGATCTCGGCGCCTGCCACGGCCTGCGCGTGCGAGGCCGCGAGCGTGACGCCGAACTCCAGCCCGTGCTGGCGCAGCGTTTCACCCAGCTCGCCGCGCAGCTTCAGGTCATAGGCCGCGACGACGTGGCCCTGCGCGCGCAGGTCCTCGGCCAGGATGCGGCCGACCTCGCCGTAGCCGATGAGGGCGATCTTCGTCATTTCGTTTCCTCCGGGCGCGTGGCGCACGAGCGGGCGCGCATGGACATCAGTCGATGTAGCGCAGGCCGGCCTTGGCCAGCGGCTCGCGCATCTTGTACATGTCCAGGCCCAGCACGCCGGCGCCCAGCTTGGCCCGCTTCTCGGTTTCGTTGGCCTCGCGCGTGGCGGCAGCCTCGGCCGTCTTCACGGCCAGCGCGGCTGGCACGACCACCACGCCGTCGTCGTCGGCCACGACCACGTCGCCCGGGTTCACCAGCATGCCGGCGCACACCACGGGAATGTTCACCGAGCCCAGCGTGGCCTTGATCGTGCCCTTGCTGCTGATGGCCTTGCTCCAGACGGGGAAGCCCATCTCGGTGAGGTCCCGCACGTCGCGCACGCCGCCGTCGATGACGAGCGCCCGCGCGCCGCGCGCCATGAAGGACGTGGCGAGCAGGTCGCCGAAGTAGCCGTCGGTGCAGTCGGCCGTGATGGCCGCGACGACGATGTCGCCTTCCTGGATCTGCTCCGCCACGACGTGCATCATCCAGTTGTCGCCGGGGTGCAGCAGCACCGTGACGGCGGTGCCCGAGACGCGTGCGCCCGGGTAGATGGGCCGCATGTAGGGTTTCATCAGGCCCACGCGGCCCATGGCCTCGTGCACGGTGGCCGAGCCGAATCGGCCCAGGTTGTCGGCGGCCACGCGGTCGGCGCGGGTGATGTTGCGATAGACGACGCCCAGTTCATGCATGGTCAGAGCCCCTTTGCCTTCAGTGCGGCATCCAGGCGCGGGTACACGCGCCGGGCGTTGCCTTCGTAGATCTTGTGTTTCTCGTCCGCGCTCAGCTGGGTGGACGCCTCGATGTAGCGCTTGGTGTCGTCGTAGTTGAAGCCGGTTTCCGGGTCGATGCCGCGCACGGCGCCGATCATCTCGCTGGCGAACAGGATGTTGTCCACCGGGATCACCTTGGTCAGCAGGTCGATGCCCGGCTGGTGGTACACGCAGGTGTCGAAGAACACGTTGTTCAGAAGGTGGTCCTGCAGCAGCGGCTTCTTCAGCTCCTGCGCCAGGCCGCGGTAGCGGCCCCAGTGGTAGGGCGCCGCGCCGCCGCCGTGCGGGATGACGAACTTCAGCGTCGGGAAATCCTTGAACAGGTCGGCCTGCAGCAGCTGCATGAAGGCCGTGGTGTCGGCGTTGATGTAGTGCGCGCCGGTGGTGTGGAAGCAGGCGTTGCAGCTCGTGCTCACGTGCACCATCGCCGGGATGTCGTACTCGACCATCTTCTCGTAGATGGGGTACCAGTGACGGTCGCTCAGCGGCGGGCTGGTCCAGTGGCCGCCGGAGGGGTCGGGGTTCAGGTTCAGGGCCACGTTGCCGTACTGCTCCACGCACTTCACCAGTTCGGGGATGCAGGTGGCCGGGTCCACGCCGGGGCTCTGCGGCAGCATCGCCGCCGGGATGAAGTAGTCCGGGAACAGCTCGCTGACGCGGAAGCACAGCTCGTTGCAGATGGCCGCCCAGGTGCTGGAGACCTGGAAGTCGCCGATGTGGTGCGCCATGAAGCTGGCGCGCGGGCTGAAGACGGTGAGGTCGGAGCCGCGCTGCTTCATCAGCTTGAGCTGGTTGGCCTCGATCGTCTCGCGCAGGTCGTCGTCGCTGATCTTCAGGTCGGCGACCCGGGGCATCTTCGAGGGGTCCTGGATGCCGGCGACCTGGGCGTCGCGCCAGGCGCCGAGCGCTGCGGGGGCGGTGGTGTAGTGGCCGTGGATGTCGATGATCACGAGGGTTCCTTGAGGTGGGTGGTCAGGCCGGCGTCATGCCGTGGCGCTGCTTGGCGGGGTCGGCTTCGGGAGACGCCATGAATTCGAGCAGGGTCCGTACCGGCCCGGCCAGCGAAGAGCTCGCGCACAGTGCGCCGGAGAATGTGGTGATGAACGCGACTTCGGGCGGCAGCGTGCCGACGACTTCGATGCCCTCCAGGTGCATCAGCTCGCTGAGTTGCTGGAAACCGAGCTCGACCTCGCCCCGGGCCACCAGGCTGCCCACCGGTACGCCCGGCGGCGGCTGCACGATGCGATCGCGCAGGGTGTCCGTCATGCCCCAGCGCTCGAACAGCCGCGTGAGGTGGGTGCCGCTGGGCCCGGTGGAATAGCTGATGCTGCCTGCGCCCAGCACGGCTTCGCGCAGGGCGGCTTCGGACGAGATGTCGGGCCGCTTCGCGCCGTGCCGCACGGCGACTGCCACGGGCGAGTTCACCAGGTCGACCCGGCTGCCCGCCACCGCGTGGCCCGAGGCGATGAGCCGCTCGATGGCGTCGGACGCGAGGATCACCACGTCGAAGGCTTCCCCTGCCTGGACGCGCCGGGCGGCGTCCACGCCGCCAACGGACTCGAGGGTGACGCGGAAGTCGGTGCGGCGCTCGAACGCACCCAGCAGTTCGGCAAGGACTTGCCGGGTCGCCATCGACGAGATGCCGGTGATGCGGGCGGTCATGGGGTCTCCGTGAGCTGAGGCTGCCATTCTTGGCCAGCACGAGCCATGCATCAATGCGATTTCCGAACTAGCTGTCAGGCCGGATCGGCATGACAATGCCCGCATGGACCTGAAACAGCTGGAGTACTTCGTGCATGTGGCCGAGCTCGGCAGCTTCACGCGTGCCTCGGGCTTCCTGCAGGTGGCGCAGCCGGCCCTGAGCCGGCAGATCCGCACGCTGGAGGTGGAACTTCGCCAGACCTTGTTCGACCGCAACGGCCGCGGCGTGACACTCACCGAGGCAGGCAAGCGGCTGCTGGCCCACGGCCGCGGCATCCTGCAGCAGGTGGACCGCGCGCGGCAGGACATGGAAGACCAGCGCGGCGCCGCGAGCGGCCACCTGGCGGTCGGCCTGCCGCCCAGTGTCAGCCGCACCCTGACAGCGCCCCTGGTGGCGGCCTTCCGGCAGCGGTTCCCGCGGGCGACGCTGACCGTGGTCGAAGGCCTGTCGGCCTACATGCTGGAGTGGCTGCAGATCGGGCGCATCGATTGCGCCGTGGTCTACAACGTGGCGCCGTCGCCGGTGATCGATCTGCTGCCCGTGCTCGACGAGACCCTGTACCTCGTGGTGGCACGCCAGGCGGGGCAGCCTCTGATGGGCGAGCCGATCCCGGTGCGCGACCTCGGCAAGCTCGAGCTCGTGATGCCGAGCCGGCCGCATTCCATCCGCATGCTGCTGGAGACCGCACTGATCGCCGAAGGCTGCCGGGCGCGCGTGGGCATCGAGATCGAGAGCGTGCCGGCCATCCTGGCCCTGGTGCAGCACCAGGGCCTGCACGGCGTGCTGACGCTGACCGGCGTGCGCAGCCATGTGCCGGAAGACGCCTTCCACGTGCGGCCCATCCAGCCCGGGAAGGGCCCGCCGCTGGTCACGACGCAGTGGATCGCCACGTCGGCGCAGCGGCCGCGCGGGCCGCTCATCGAGCAGTCCACCGATCTGCTGCGCGAGCTGATGCTGGCGCACGAGCTGGCATCCGGGGCCCCGCCTGCGCTTAGATCGCCCCGATAGGTATCCTCGGGCCATGTACAACGCGCTGTTCGGCCTGACCCAGGAGCCGTTCTCCATCGCGCCCGACCCGCGTTTCCTCTACATGAGCGAGCGCCACCGGGAGGCGCTGGCGCACCTGCTGTACGGGGTGCAGGGCGGCGGCGGCTTCGTGCTGCTGACGGGCGCGGTGGGCGCCGGCAAGACCACGGTCTGCCGCTGCTTCTTCGAGCAGAAGCCGCCCACCTGCAACCTGGCCTACATCTTCAACCCCAAGCTCAGCGTGCCCGAGCTGCTGGCCACGGTGTGCGAGGAGTTCGGCATCGCCGTGCCGGCCGGCGGCTCCGTCAAGGACTACGTCGACCCGCTGAACCGCTTCCTGCTCGACAGCCACGCGGCGGGCCGCACCAGCGTGCTCATCATCGACGAGGCGCAGAACCTCTCGTCCGACGTGCTCGAGCAGCTGCGCCTGCTGACGAACCTGGAAACCGACACCCGCAAGCTGCTGCAGATCATCCTGATCGGCCAGCCCGAACTGCGCGACCGCCTGGCCGAACCCGGCATGGAGCAGGTGGCCCAGCGCGTGATCGCGCGCTACCACCTCGAGGCGCTGGCCGAGCCGGAGTCGGCGCACTACGTGCGGCACCGGCTTTCGGTGGCCGGGCTGCGCGGCACCTTGCCCTTCGACGAGCGCGCCCTGCGGCGGGTGCACCGGCACACCCGTGGCGTGCCGCGGCGCATCAACCTGCTGTGCGACCGCGCCCTGCTGGCCGCCTATGCACGCGGGCGCACCGGAGTGGACGCCGCGATGGTGGACGCTGCCGCGCGCGAGGTCTTCGACGACCGCACGCCGCCGCAGACGGGCCCCCGGGTGGCGGCGGCGGTCGGCGTCGCCGTGGTGCTGGTGGGTGCGGCCTGGTGGTTCACGCAGCACCCGCAGGAGGCGGCCGACCCGGCGCGGGCGGCTGCGCTGGCCGCGTCG
>CAJAES010000038.1 GCA_903938815.1 uncultured beta proteobacterium | reverse complement strand
GCACCGCTGCTGGCGGCGCACGACATCGTCGTGAACCTGCTGCCGCTCACGCCGCAGACCCGCGGCCTGCTCGATGCCCGCTTCTTCGCGGCGCTGCCGCCCGGGGCCTCGGTGGTGAACCTCGGGCGCGGGGCGCACGTGGTCGATGCCGACCTGCTGGCCGCGCTGGACAGCGGGCACCTGCGCCATGCCGTGCTCGACGTCTTCACGCGCGAGCCCCTGCCCGCCGACCACCGCTACTGGACGCACCCTCGCGTGACGGTGCTGCCGCACGCCGCGGCCGCGACCGACTGGCGCAGTGCGGCCGCCGTGGTGGCGGCGAACCTTCAGGCGCTGGTGGACGGCCGGCCGCTGGCGCACCGCGTGGACACGACGCGCGGCTACTGACGGCCACCCGTGCCGTGCCGCATCCGTGGCCGGGGACGGGTATCGGAACGGGCCGAGGACGGGCTGGGACGGGCCGGGGGCCGGGCGTGTCAGCCGTGCAGCGCCAGCCGCAGCGGCGAGCCGCCGCGCGGCAGGGGCGCCACGGCCTGCAGGAGCATCAGCACGAGCCGGCGCAGGGCGTCCCAGGGCTCGGTGGGCCAGTCGGGGTGGCGCAGGCCCTTGACGAGGCCGTCGCACAGGCTCGCGGCCTCCAGCAGGTGCGCCAGCGTGTGCGCCGGCAGGGTAGGCGCCAGGCGCTCGAAGAGGCGCTGCTTGGCGCCCCAGACACGCGCTTCCTGCAGCGCCAGCGGCAGCGGGCGACCGTTGTCCAGCGCCTCGCGCACACGCTTGAGGGCCTGGATGTCGTTGGCCAGCGTCCAGTGCACCAGCACCGCCGCCTCGCCTTCGGCGCGCAGGCCGTCGAGCATGCGCAGCGAGCGCTGGACCTGGCCGCTGAGCACGGCCTCGCCGAAGCGGAAGACGTCGTAGCGTGCCACGTCGAGCACCGCCGATTCGATCTGGTCGAAGCTGATCTCGCCGGACGGGTACAGCAGCGCGAGCTTCTGCATTTCCTGGTGGGCCGCCAGCAGGTTGCCCTCGACGCGGTCGGCGAAGAACGCCAGCGCCTGCTGCCCGCTGGGGCCTTCCGCGACACGCTGGCCCTGCGCCGCCAGCCGCCCGGCGATCCAGCCCGGCAACGCGCGGCGTTCCACGGGCTCCACGCGCACCATGACGCCCGCGCCGTCGAGCGCATTGAACCAGGCGCTCTTGAGCTGCTGGCCGTCCAGCTTGGGCAACTGCACGATGGTGAGAACGTCGTCGCTCAGCGCCTGGCAGTAGCGCTGCAGGGCGTCTGACCCGTCCTTGCCAGGCTTGCCGCCCGGAATCCGGATTTCGATGAGCTGGCGCTCGGCGAACAGGCTCAGCGCCTGGGCCGCGCCCAGCACCGCGCTCCAGTCGAAGTGCGCGCCCGCCACGGCGAAGACCTTGCGCTCGCTGTAGCCTGCGGCGCGCGCGGCGGCGCGGATGGCGTCGCCGGCCTCCTGCGCCAGCAGCGGTTCGTCGCCGTGCACGGTGTAGAGCGTGCGCAGGCCGCGCTGGAGCTGGGCTTCGAGCTGCTCGGGCTTGATCTGCATGGTCAGGGGTGGACGGCGGCCAGGCGCCGCAGCAGTTGGGACACCACGTCGGCCTGCATCTCGCGATACAGCTCGGCTTCTTCCAGCTCCTTCGCGAGCGCCGCGGTCTCGGTGTAGCTGAGATCGCGCGTGAGGCGCATCTCCAGCGGCGCCATCAGCGCCTTGCCGGCGGGTGTGTCGGCGCGCACCGTGACGTGCAGGCGCAGCTGCACCTCGCGCACCTGGCCGGCGGCCGTGGAGGCGGCCACGCTGCGCTCGCGCCGGTCTTCCAGCGCCTGCAGCACCACTTCGGCCTGGCGCGGCGCGAGGAGGATCTCCACCCGCCCCGCCAGCGCACGGCGCAACTCGGTCTCGAGCGGCGAGCGCGGCGCGAAGCCCACCAGCGCGATGCTGCGGAACGGGTAGCTCAGCGGCTGGCGCAGCTGGAAGCCGCAGCCCGTCAGGGTCGCGGCGCTTGCGAGCAGCAGCAGGCGCCTTTGCATCAGACGACGATGTTGACCAGCCGGCCCGGCACGATCACGATCTTCCTCGCGGGCTTGCCGTCCATGAACCGGACGGCGTCCGGGTGCGCCAGCGCCGCGGCTTCGATCGCCGCCTTGTCGGCTGCGGCTGGCACGCGCACCGAGCCGCGCATCTTGCCCGCCACCTGCAGCACGAGCTCGATCTCGCTCTTCACGAGCGCGGCCTCGTCCACCAGCGGCCAGGGCGCGTCGACCAGGTCACCGTGGCGCCCGGCGTAGCCCAGCTCGCCCCACAGCCCGTGCGCGATGTGCGGCGCTGCCGGGTAGAGCGTGCGCAGCAGCAGGCTGAAGGCCTCCAGGCGCACGGCGGCGTCGGCGGCGCTGTCGGTCAGCTCGGCGTCCTCGATCGCGTTGAACATCTTCATCGCGCCCGAGACCACGGTGTTGTATTGCAGGCGCTCGTAGTCGGCGCTGACCTGGCGCAGCAGCTCGTGCATCGTGCGGCGCAGGTTGCGCGCGGCATCGCTGCAGCCGTCGATGGCGGTGCCCGCACCGCGCAGCGCGGCGCCGTGGCGCTGGGCGGATGTCCAGACGCGCTTGAGGAAGCGGTAGGCGCCTTCGGCCCCGCTGTCGCTCCAGGCGGCGCTCTGGTCGGGCGGGCCGGCGAACATCACGAACAGGCGCGCGGTGTCGGCGCCGAAGCGCGCGATGATGTCGCGCGGCTCGACCACGTTGTTCTTGCTCTTGGACATCTTCTCGATGCCGCCCAGCGTCACCGGCAGTCCGTCGGCCTTGGCCGTGGCGCCGCGCGGCACGCCCTTGTCGTCGTACTGGATGTCGATCTCGCTCGGGTAGAACCAGCGCCTCTTGCCGCCGGCTTCCTCGCGGTAGAAGCACTCCATGCTGAGCATGCCCTGCGTGAACAGCTTCGTGAAGGGCTCGCCGAAGTCCACCAGGCCGAGGTCGCGCATGGCCTTGGTCCAGAAGCGCGCGTACAGCAGGTGCAGCACCGCGTGCTCGATGCCGCCGATGTACTGGTCCATCGGCATCCAGTACTGGTTGCGTGCGTCCACCATCGCCTCGGTGCTGTCCGGGCAGGTGTAGCGCATGTAGTACCAGGCCGAATCGACGAAGGTGTCCATCGTGTCGGTCTCGCGCCGTGCGGGCTTGCCGCAACTCGGGCAGCCGACGTTCAGGAAGTGCTCGCACTTGTTCAGCGGGTTGCCGCTGCCGTCCGGCACCAGGTCTTCCGGCAGCAGCACGGGCAGGTCCTTCTCGGGCACCGGCACCGAGCCGCAGTCGGCGCAGTGGATGATGGGGATCGGCGTGCCCCAGTAGCGCTGGCGGCTGATGCCCCAGTCGCGCAGGCGCCAGGTGGTCTTCTTCTCGCCGAGGCCCTTGTCGGCCAGCGCGGCGGCCACGGCGTCCACGGCCGGCTGGAAGGCCAGGCCGCTGTAGTTGCCGGAATTGACGGTGATGCCGCGCTGCTTGTCGCCGTACCAGTCCTGCCAGCGCTCGTAGTCGAAGTGCTCGCCGTCGACGTGCACCACCTGCCGGATGTCGATGCCGTACTTCTTCGCGAACGCGAAGTCGCGCTCGTCATGCGCCGGCACGCCCATCACGGCGCCGTCGCCGTAGCCCATCAGCACGTAGTTGCCCACCCACAGCGGCACCTCGGCGCCGGTGAGCGGGTGCGTCACGTGCAGGCCCGTGGGGCGGCCTTCCTTGTCCTTGACGGCCAGTTCGGCCTCGGTCGTGCCGCCCTTCTTGCACTCCTCGATGAAGGCGGCGAGCGCGGGGTCGGTGCGGGCGGCGTGCGTGGCCAGCGGGTGCTCGGGCGCCACGGCGCAGAAGGTCACGCCCTTGATGGTGTCGGCGCGCGTCGTGAAGACGTGCATGCGGCCGTCCTGGATCAGCGCGCCGGCATCGTCGCGGATGTCGTGCGTGAACGCGAAGCGCACGCCCGTGCTCTTGCCGATCCAGTGCTCCTGCATCAGCCGAACGCGCTCCGGCCAGCCGGAGAGGTAGTCGGCGTGCAGGGGGTCGGTCACGCCTGCCAGCAGTTCGTCGGCGTACTGCGTGATGGCGAGGTAGTAGCCCGGGATCTCGCGCTTCTCGACGATGGCGCCGCTGCGCCAGCCGCGGCCGTCGACCACCTGCTCGTTGGCGAGCACGGTCTGGTCGATCGGGTCCCAGTTGACGACCTGGGTCTTCTTGTAGGCGATGCCCTTCTCGAGCATCTTCAGGAAGAACCACTGGTTCCACTTGTAGTACGCGGGGTCGCAGGTGGCGATCTCGCGCGACCAGTCGATGGCCAGCCCGAGCGGCTGCATCTGGCTCTTCATGTCGGCGATGTTGGCGCGCGTCCATTGCGCCGGCGGCACCCCGTTGGCGATGGCGGCGTTCTCGGCCGGCAGGCCGAATGCGTCCCAGCCCATCGGCATCAGCACGTTGTGGCCCTTCATGCGCAGCCAGCGCGCCATCATGTCGTTGATGGTGTAGTTGCGCACATGGCCCATGTGCAGCTTGCCGCTGGGGTAGGGCAGCATCGAGCAGGCGTAGAACTTGGGGCGCGACGCATCCTCGGTCACGCGTGCGGAACCCTGGGCTTCCCAATGCGCCTGGGCGGCGGCCTCCACCTCGGCGGGCATGTACTTTTCGTTCATGGCGCCGATTGTAGGTAGGGCCCGCGCCGATCCGGCCCTACTTCGACGGCGCCTCGGTCACGAACCCGATGCGGTTCAGCCCGGCCTGCTGCACGAGCCCGATGAGCTCCGCGACACGGCCATAAGGCACAGCCTGGTCGGCACGCAGGCGGACTTCGGTGGCCGGGTCGCGGCGCGCGGCGTCGCGCACCTTCTGGCTCACCACCTCGGCGCTCGCGGGCTCGTCGCCCACGAACATCTGGCCCTGTGCGTCGATGGCCAGCGCCACGAAGACCGGCGCGTCGTTGCCCTGGCCGGCGTCCGTGCGGGGAAGGTCGAGCTTCAGGCTGCTGCCGATGAGCGGCGCCGTGATGATGAAGATCACCAGCAGCACCAGCATCACGTCGATCAGCGGCGTCATGTTGATCTCGCTCATCGGGCGCGAGGTGGCGGCGCGTTCGAGCCTGCCGAAAGCCATGGCCGATCAGTTCCCGTTGCGGCGTTCGAGCGCCATCTGGCGCAGGTCGTGCGCGAAGCCTTCGAGCTCGGCCTCGCTGCTCGCCACCCACTTGCCATAGAGGTTGAACGCCAGCACCGCCGGCACGGCCACGGCGATGCCGGCGGCCGTCATGATGAGCGCCTCGCCCACCGGGCCGGCCACCTTGTCGATGGTGAGCTGCCCTGCGTCGGCGATGCCGGCGAGCGCGTGATAGATGCCCCAGACGGTGCCGAAGAGCCCGACGAAGGGCGCGGTGCTTCCCACGGAGGCCAGCAGCACCTGCCCGAACTGCAGGTGCGCAAGGCCTCGATGCAGAGCATCGCGCAGGCGGCGCGTGAGGCGGGATTCGATGGACGCGGCGCTTTCCAGCGTGCCGCCGGTGGTCGGCGCGATCACGGCGTCCAGCAGGGGCAGGAGCACGCCTTCGCGGTCCATGCCGGCCAGGCGGGCGCGGCCGTCCTCGAGCGTGGCGGCGGCCCAGAACACGGGCACGGCGCGCGCGATGTCCTGCCCGGCGCGCCGCAGCACCCAGAGCTTCCAGAGGATGACGACCCAGGCCGCGATGGACATCGCCAGCAGTGCGAGCGCCACGCCCCGGCCGACGCCGTCGGCGAGTTGCCAGTAGTCCTGCCAGCCGCTCATCTCAGGCCGAGCACGTCGTTCATGCCGTACAGACCGGGCGGCCGGTCGGCCAGGTAGTGCGCGGCGCGCAGGCTGCCCTGCGCGTAGCCCTGGCGGCTGCTGCTCTTGTGCGAGATCTCGATGCGCTCCCCGGTGCCGGCGAACAGCACGGTGTGGTCGCCGACGATGTCGCCGCCGCGGATGGTGGCGAAGCCGATGCTCGACGGGTCGCGCTCGCCGGTGTGGCCTTCGCGGGCATAGACGGCGCAATCGGCGAGGTCGCGGCCGAGCGCCGACGCGATGACCTCGCCCATCGCCAGCGCGGTGCCGCTGGGGGCGTCGACCTTGTGCCGGTGGTGCGCCTCGACGACCTCGATGTCGTAGCCGGTCGACAGCGCGCGGGCGGCCATGTCGAGCAGCTTCATCACGACGTTGACGCCCACGCTCATGTTGGGCGCGAAGACCACCGGGATCTGCAGCGCGGCGTCCGCGATGGCGGCCTTGCCTGCGTCGTCGAAGCCCGTCGTGCCGATGACGGCGCGCACGCCGAGTTCGCGGCACACGGCCAGGTGCGCGAGCGTGCCTTCCGGGCGGGTGAAATCGATCAGAACGTCGGCGCCAGCCAGGCCGGCACGGAGGTCGGCGGTGATGGCCACGCCGCTGTCGCGGCCCAGGAAGGCGCTGGCGTCCTGACCCAGGGCCGGGCTGCCGGGCTGGTCGAGCGCGCCGCTGAGCGCATCGCCCGGGCTCGCCATCACGGCCTCGATGAGCATCCGGCCCATGCGGCCCGAGGCGCCCGCGATGCAGAACCTCATCGTCAGCTCTCGAGCGGCGGGTAGGTGCGCACGGGGCCGGTGGGTTCGGCCGCCGGGGTCTCGCGCGCTGGCGGCTTGGGCAGGGCCTTGCGCTCTTCCTCGGTCAGTTCGAGCTTGCGGGTCGCGAACTCGCGCTGCCTGGTGATCGAGGAGACGAACTCCTTCTCGGAGGGCAGCTCGGGCGCGTCGATCGTCTTCAGGGCATCGCCCGCGAAGACCAGGGTGATCGAGCGGCGCTGCGGCTCGGCGCCCTGGCGGCGGATCGTGAAGAGGTAATCCCAGCGGTCGACGTGGAAGATGTCGGTGACGAGCGGCGAGCCCAGGGTGTCGCTCACCTGGCGTCGGCTCATGCCCACCTTCACCTTTTCCATCTGTTCGCGGGTGATCACGTTGCCCTGCACGATTTCCATGCGGTAGGGCGTGATCAGGCCGAACAGGCTGTCGCTGGACTGCAGCTGGGAGGCGCAACCTCCAAGGACGAGAACCGCGCTGGCGGACAACAGGGCACGGAACATGGATTCGGCGCACTTGCCGTCGGCGGGTGCGCGGTCGCTGGCTATGATCGGTCCATTCTAGCGGGCCCCTGCCCGCAGGGCTGCTCCCCGGAACCCTCCCCATGACGCACGTCGAAGAGCTCAAGAGCAGTGGCCTGAAGGCCACCCTCCCGCGCATCAAGATCCTGGAAGTCTTCCAGCACGCGCAGCGTCGTCACATGACGGCCGAAGACGTGTTCAAGGCCCTGCTGACCGAAGGGTCCGACATCGGCCTGGCCACGGTCTACCGCGTGCTGATGCAGTTCGAGCAGGCCGGCCTGCTGACGCGCAGCAACTTCGAGTCCGGCAAGGCGGTCTTCGAGCTCAACGAAGGCCAGCACCACGACCACCTCGTGTGCCTGAACTGCGGCCGGGTCGAGGAGTTCTTCGACGCCGAGATCGAGGCCCGCCAGCGTGCGGTCGCGGCCGCGCGCGGCTTCGAGCTGCAGGAGCATTCACTGGCGCTCTACGCCAACTGCACGAAGGTGGCTTGCCCGCACAAGACGGGCAAGTAGGGCGCCTTGCCCGTCAACGGGCAGGTAGACCGCCTTGCCTGTCGTCAGGACGACGGGTCGCCGCGCTCCATGGCGCGCTGGTGCCGCGCGACGAATTCCTGGTAGGTGTCGATGCCGCGCAGCTGCAGCACGGTGTTGCGCACTGCGGCTTCCACCAGCACCGCCAGGTTTCGCCCGGCGTCCACCGCGATGACCACCTTGCGCACCGGGATGCCGAGGATCTCCTCGTACAGCGGCTCGTAGGGCATGCGCTCGAACTCGCGCTCCATCGTCTCCTTGCGCACGAGGTGGACGATGAGCTTGAGGCGCATCTTCCGGCGCACGGCGGTCTCGCCGAAGATGGCCTTGATGTCGAGCAGGCCGATGCCGCGCACTTCCAGCAGGTTCAGCAGCAGTTCCGGGCAGCGCCCCTCGAGGGCCACCTGGCTGATGCGGAAGATATCGACGGCGTCGTCGGCCACCAGGCCGTGCCCGCGCGAGATGAGCTCCAGGCCCAGCTCGCTCTTGCCCAGGCCGGATTCGCCGGTGAGCAGCACGCCCAGGCCCAGGATGTCCATGAAGACGCCGTGGCGGGTGGTGCGGTCGGCGAACAGCTGCGCCAGGTAGCCGCGCACGACGTCGATGACGTGGCCTGCAGACTCCGCGGTGACGAAGAGCGGAATCTCGGCGCGGTCGCAGATGGCCACCAGACGGTCGGGCGGCACCTCGCCGTCGGCGACGATGATCACCGGCGGGTCGAGCGTGACGATGCGCGAGATGCGCCGTTCCTGGTCTTCCGGCGACGACGCCTGCAGGTAGGCGACCTCGCGCTCGCCGACGATCTGCACCCGGTAGGGGTGGATGTAGTTCAGGTAGCCGACGAGGTCGGCAGCCGAGCGCGCTTCGCGCACCGCGGCTTCGTCGAACCTGCGGTCCGGTTGGGCGTGGCCCGCCACCCATTCCCAGCGCAGCGCGGCTCTGTGCTGTTCGAAGAGCGCTTCCGCGCTCATCGAGGTCGGTTTCATCGGGCGCTCACGCCACGGCTCACGCTACGGATTTGAGCGGCTCCCAGTCGGAGATGAGCTTGTGCACGCCTGCGGCGTCGGTCTCGGTCTTCAGCCGCTCGCGCAGTTCGCGGTCGGACAGCATCTCGGCGATCTCGGACAGGATCTCGAGGTGGCGCTGGGTGGCGGCTTCGGGCACCAGCAGGAAGATCAGCAGCAGCACCGGTTCGTCGTCGGGGGCGTCGAAGGGGATGGGCTGCTGCACCCGCAGCACGGCGGCCAGCGGGTTCTTCAGGCCCTTGATGCGCCCGTGCGGGATGGCCACGCCGTGGCCCAGGCCCGTGGAGCCCAGTCGCTCGCGGGCGAACAGGTTGTCGGTGACGGTGCTGCGTGCAATGGCGTGCTGGTTCTCGAACAGCAGACCGGCGTGCTCGAAGACGCGCTTCTTGCTCGTGGCGTCGACGTTCACCAGCACGTTGCTGGGAGGAAGGATGGCGGCAAGACGGTTCATGACAGCAAGGGTTCCTTCGCCACCGCAGGACTCGTTACAAAACGGACAGGAATTATAGGAAGCACCAGCATGACTTGTGTGCACTGCAACACTGACTGCAACACCGATGTCACGACAAGTCAATGCAGACGGTGCGCGCCGGCAACATCCGCGCCGGCCGCCCCATGCAAAAGCGGCCCGAAGGCCGCGTGCTTGGCAGGGACAAACTGGCCGCGCGGGTCAGCTCACCTCTGCGCCCAGGCGCTTGGCCGTGGCGTGGTGATGATCTTGCACACGGTCCTTGTGGCGCATCACCTGGCGGTCCAGCTTGTCCATCAGCTGGTCGATGGCGGCGTAGAGATCCTCGGCGGATTGTTCGACGAAGATGTCGCGACCCTTCACGTGCAGGGTCACTTCAGCCTTCTGCCTTCGTTCCTTTTCCTTCAGCTTCTCCACGGTCAGCAGCACGGTGACATCGACCACCTGGTCGAAGTGGCGTGTCACACGATCCAGTTTAGTGAGCACGTACTCTCTCAACGCCGGCGTCACTTCGAGATGATGTCCGCTGATCGTCAGGTTCATCAGGCTTCCTTTCGTGTCTTGGGGGGACCGATGTCGGCGCCGGGTGTCAAGCCGGCCGACAGTCCCAGCGTACGCCCGTTCCACGACCGTGACAAGCCGATGAAATCAACCCCGCGGGCAGGATTCACGGTTCGCGTGTAAGGTCTCGCCACACCCATCGGAGTTCGACGCGATGTTTCCAGGCCGGTCCCTGATCCCCTGCGTGCTGGCGGTGCTGTGCCTGCCGGCGCTTGCCGCCGAGCCGCCCGCGCGGGCGCTTCCCATCTTCGACGCGCACCTGCACTACAGCCACGACGCCTGGGAGCGCCTGCCCCCCGCCGCCGCCGTGAAGCTGCTGCGCGACGCCGGCCTGAAGGCTGCGATGGTCTCCAGCAGCAGCGACGATGGCACGCAGATGCTCTACGCCGCCGCACCCGACCTGGTGCTGCCATCGCTGCGGCCCTACCGCAGCCGGGGCGAGATCGGCACCTGGATGAACGACCCCACCGTCGTGGCGCACCTGGAGCAGCGGCTGGCGAAGTACCGCTACGTGGCCATCGGCGAGTACCACATCTATGGCGCGGACGCCGACGGCGCGGTGATGCGCCGCGTGGTGCAGCTGGCGCGTCAGCACCGGCTCTTCCTGCACTCCCACAGCGACGCCGACGCCATCGAACGCCAGTTCCGTCAGGACCCGGACGCCCGCATCCTCTGGGCCCACTCCGGTTTCGACAGCCCCGAGCGCGTGCGCGAGATGCTGCGCAGGCACCGCAACCTCTGGTGCGATCTCGCCTTCCGCAGCGACCACGCTTCCGGCGGCAAGGTCGATGCCGGCTGGCGCGCGGCCTTCCTCGAGTTCCCCGACCGGTTCATGGTCGGCACCGACACCTTCACGCCCGAGCGCTGGTACTACGTGGGCGAGCACGCGCGCTGGACCCGGGAGTGGTTGTCCGACCTGCCGCCCCCGGTGGCCGAGCAGATCGCCTGGAAGAACGGCGAGCGACTCTTCGGCGCAATGCGCGCATCCTTGACGCCGCCCAAGCCGTGAAGTCTGCGGCCTGGCTCGCCATGCTGCCCGGCCTGGCTGCGGCCTGCCCGCTGGTGCCGGCCGATGGCGCCGCCGTGAGCGGCGACGGCCTGCAGGCCGCGTGGCGCGTGGCCGATGCCGCGCCCATCGAGGTCGCGAGCCACTTCGCGCTCGACGTCCGTGTCTGCCCCGTCGACGCCCGCCTGCTGGCCGACGACGCGACGATGCCGGCGCACCGCCACGGCATGAACTACCGGCCCACGCTGAAGCCGCTGGGCGACGGGCGCTGGCGTGTCGAGGGTCTGATGTTCCACATGGCCGGCCAGTGGGAACTGCGCCTGGACGTGCGCAGCGCGGGCCGCACGCAGGTGCTGCGCTCGGCGGTCGATCTGCCGTGATGCGCCGGCCGGGCGCGCCTTCCTGGCTTGTGCGGCGGGGCAGGTCGTGGGTCTCCTTGTGGCTGTGCCTGTTGGTTTCGGTGTCGGCATCGTCATCCATGTCGGTCGCCGCAGCGGCGCAGGTGCTCGACTTCACGGCGGCGGAGCGCCGGGCCGTCCTCGCCCACGGCCCCTGGCCTGCAGCGGTCGCGCCCGATGGCAGCCACCGCGCCGAGCGCGACCCGGCCGCCGCCGAACTGGGCCGCCGCCTGTTCTTCGCCACCGGCCTGTCCGGCAGCGGCGGCATCGCCTGCGCGAGCTGCCACCAGCCCGGGCGCGCCTTCCAGGACGGTCGCAGCACGGCCGTCGGGCTCGGGCCCGGCGTGCGCAACACCCTCGGGCTGCTCGACGCCGCCGGGCAGCGCTGGTTCGGCTGGGACGGCGGAACCGATTCGCTGTGGGCCGCCAGCGTGCGCCCCCTGCTGAACCCGCTGGAGATGGGCGCCACGGCGGCCAGCGTCGCGGCGCGCGTGCGGCGCGATACGTCCCTGGCGCCGCTGGACCGGCCTGACGACGAGGCCGTGCTCGTGGCCGTGGCAAAGGCGCTGGCCGCCTACCAGGCGACGCTGGTCTCGCCGCGCACCGCCTTCGACGACTTCCGCGATGCGCTGGCACGCGACGACATGGCCGCGGCGGCCCGCTACCCGCTCTCGGCGCAACGTGGCCTGCGGCTCTTCGTCGGCCGCGGGCGCTGCGCGCTGTGCCATGCCGGGCCGCGTTTCAGCAATGGCGAGTTCGCCGACATCGGCGTCCCGTTCTTCGTGGCCGGCGGCGTGGACCCGGGTCGTCACGCCGGCCTGCGCGCGTTGCAGGCCAGCCGCTTCAACCGCCTGGGCCCGCATGCCGACGACGCCGGCGCGGGTGCCGTCGCCACCCGGCATGTGCGGCTCGAGCACCGCCACTTCGGCGAATTCAGGGTGCCCACGCTGCGCACGCTCAAGCACACCGCCCCCTACTTCCACGACGGCAGCCGGGCCACGCTGGCCGACGTGGTGCGGCATTATTCGGAGCTCGACGAGGATCGCCTCCACGCCGATGGCGAACGCATCCTCGTCCCGCTGCGGCTGACGCCCACCGAAGCCGCCGACCTGCAGACCTTCCTGTTTACACTCTCGCAATAGACTGTCCCATGCGCATCGATTTCATCTCCGACGTGGCCTGCCCCTGGTGTGCCGTGGGCCTGCACGGCCTGCAGCGCGGTCTCGAACAGCTGGGCGACGAGATCGAGGTCGAGCTGCACTGCCAGCCCTTCGAGCTGAACCCCGATCTCGGGCCCGAGGGGCGCGATATCGTCGAGTACCTGGTCGAGCGCTACGGCGCCACCCCCGACAGCATCGCCGCGACCCAGGCCACCTTGCGCGAGCGCGGCGCGGCCGTGGGCTTCACCTTCGGCCCGCGCTCGCGCACCTGGAACACCTTCGATGCGCACCGCCTGCTGCACTGGGCCGGGCTGAACGGCCGGCAGATCGAGCTCAAGGAAGCGCTGCTGCAGGCGTATCACGGCGAGGGCCTCAACCCGTCGGACCCGGCCGTGCTGCAGGCCTGTGCCGTGGCGGCGGAGCTGGACGCCGACGAGGCCGCGGCCGTGCTGGCGGGCGGCGACTTCGCCGACGAGGTGCGCGCACAGGAGGCTCAGTGGCAGCAACTGGGCATCCGCGCCGTGCCCTCCGTGGTGGTCAACGGCCGCCACCTGATCCAGGGCGGGCAGCCGCCCGAGGTCTACGCGCAGGCCCTGCGCGACATCGCCGCGGAGTCAGCGGTAGAGCGCTAGGGCCGCCACGCGCCCCTCGATGTCGGCCAGCATGCGCTGGTAGGCCGGTGCACCCTCGCCGCCGTAGCGCGCCAGGAACTCCGCCTCGGGCAGGAATTCCGGCAGGTCGGAGACGTCCGGCAGCAGGGTCTGCGTCGAGGCGCCGGCCGCCAGCAGCGCCTGCACCTGGCGCGGGCGCCTGACGGCCTGCTCGCCCAGGCGCGTGCCGGCCCGGTTGACGGCCACGTCGTTGAAGCTGAAGCCGCTGCCGTAGCGGGCGTCGCTGACTTCCTTCACCATGCCGAGCGCGTCCGCGAGCGCGCCGCTGCCTTCGGCGGCCAGGGCGGCGGAAATCAGGTAGTGCAGCGGGAAGTCCGGCCGCCCCGCCAGGCGCAGGCGCTGCGGGGGCATCGCGGGCCAGTCGCGCGCGGCCGGCAGCAGCCTCGATAGTGGCCGCCCTGCGGCATGGCTGGCCAGCACCAGCAGCGCGGCTCGGTTCTCGGCGGCGGCGGTCGCGTCGGGGTCTGGCTCGGCCGGGCCGGTGGCCGCGCTGCGTTGCTGCGCCAGCGCGAAGAGCGGGGTCAGCACCGTCGGCAGATCCAGGGTTCCGCGCTGCGCGCGCAGGACCGCGATCAGCGCGTCGTGATAGACCCGCAGCCGCTGCACCTGCGCCTGCGGCACCAGCCACCCTGCGACACGCTGGGGCAGGTCGGCGCGCCAGCGGTACACGAGCATTGCCCGTTGCGCCTGCCAGCGCGTGCCCTGCAGCATCTGGTGCAGGGGCGGCGTGCCGGCGCGCGGCCGGTCCCACCAGCGCAGCGCCAGCGCCACCGCTGGCTCCGCCAGGGCGCGCGGCAGCACGAGCGCGCCGATCTGCAGGCGGTCGATCGAAGGCAGGTCGGGGCCGTCGCCCAGGTCGAGCGAGACGTTCACCCAGCGGCCGGCCAACGGCGCGGGCAGGGCGGACGGCAAAGGCAGGCTCAGCCGCAGTTCCAGCCGGCCTGCCGAGAGCCGCGTCAGCGCCGAACCGCCGGCCAGCCGCGCGGCCTGGCCGGCGAGCATCTGGAGGTCTTCGGCGCTGGCCTGGAATACATACAGGCGGCCGTCGCGGGCGAGCCGGGGGTCGTGCCTGCGCAGCCATTGCCGGATGTGGCCCAGGGACTCGGCCCGGGCCGGAGGCGCGGCGGTCACACCCGGCGCGCTGTCCAGCGCCAGGGCGAGCGTCAGGGCGCCCAGCAGGGCCGCCGCCATCGGCAGCAGCACGATCCAGATCCATCCGCGCCAGCCGCTGTGCATGCGCCGAGTCTGCCATTGCACGGCCCAGCCCGGAGGCGGTGTGATAATTCCCGGCTGTCCCGCCGACCGGCGGGCATCACCTGGCAGCCGGACCATGCTCAACGTGTTCACGCTGGCCAACGGCCGGCTGATCCAGCACGAGATCGACAGCCCGTCTGCGCTGGCCGATCTGCAGCCGGTGTGGGTGGACCTCGAGGCCCCCACGCCCGCAGAAAAGGGCTGGATCCAGTCGCGCTTCGGCCTCGGCATCCCCGACGACATCGACGACGACGACCTCGAGGAATCGGCCCGTTTCTACGAGGGCGACAACGGCGAGCTGCACATCCGCAGCGACTTCCTCATCGAGGGCGACAGCAACACCGAGGGCACGCCCGCCCGCAACGTGCGCGTGGCCTTCATCCTGTACCAGCACGTGCTGTTCTCGATCCACGCCGAGGACCTGCCGGTCTTTCGCCTGCTGCGCCTGCGCGCGCGCCGCATCCCGGCGCTGATCGAGGACGCGAAGGACGTCCTGCTCAAGCTCTTCGACGCCGACGCCGAGTACTCCGCCGATGCGCTGGAAGGCATCTACGACAAGCTCGAGGCGGTGAGCGCGCGCGTGCTCAAGCAGGACGTGGACGACCGTGCGGCCGGCGAGGCGCTGTCGGCCATCGCACGCGAGGAAGACCTGAACGGCCGCATCCGGCGCAACGTGATGGACACCCGCCGCGCGGTCAGCTTCATGATGCGCAGCCGCATGCTGAACGCCGAGCAGTTCGAGGAGGCGCGGCAGATCATGCGCGACATCGATTCCCTCGACTCGCACACCGCCTTCCTGTTCGACAAGATCAACTTCCTGATGGACGCCACGGTCGGCTTCATCAACATCAACCAGAACAAGATCATCAAGATCTTCTCGGTGGCCAGCGTCGCGCTGCTGCCCCCGACGCTGATCGCGAGCGTCTTCGGCATGAACTTCAAGTTCATGCCCGAGCTCGACTGGCAGGCCGGTTATCCGTTCGCGCTCGGCCTGATGGCCGCGTCGGTGGCCGTGCCCATCATCTACTTCCGCCGCAAAGGTTGGTTACGTTGATGCCGTTGCATTTGTCGCACTCGTTTCGTTCCATGCCGCTTCTCGGCGCTTCGATCGACCGCGCCTGCGCTAGATTGCAGGCTGACGAGTCCGAGGCCCGCGCATGAAACCTGTCCTGCTGTCCATCGCCACCGCCCTTCTGCTGGTGGCAGCCGGTGCGCAGGCCCAGTTTTCCATGGTGCCCTCGCCGGTCGGTGAGGCCGCCCCCGCAGCGTCGGAGGCCGAGAGCACGCAGGACTACAAGAAGGACTTCGCGCGCCATGTCTACAAGTCCTACCCGATGCGCATCTACCGCGGCAAGCTGCCGCCGCTGCTGTACGGCGTGATGCTCACCGAGACGCAGATCGACGCCTCCGGCGCCGTCATCGATGTCACGGTGCGCCGCCCTCCCGCCGCCAAGGAGATCGGGCCCTGGGTGGTCCAGCTCATCAAGCGCGCGGGGCCGTTCCCGGCGCCCGCCAGGATGGGCCTGAGCACCATCTCCGAGATCTGGCTGGTGGACAAATCCGGCAACTTCCAGCTCGACACCCTGACCGAAGGCCAGCGCTGAGCGGCACGCCGCTCAGCTGTTCGCGCGGCGCTTGAGCCAGCGCATCAGCCCGCCCACCACCGGCAGCTTCTCGTAGAGCTCCTCTGCCGCGTCCCAGTAGTCGCGGTGCATTGCCACGCGGCCGTCGGGCGCGAAGCGCAGGTGCGAGCCGCCGTGGATGCGCTGTTCGTCGCGCCTGAAGCGCTTCATGCGGAAGACGAAGTCCCAGGTCAGGAAGCACTGCTCGCCTTGCACGATGACGTCGCGGATCTCGAAACGCGGGCCGTCGAGCGCGACGAACATGTGCTCGAAGATGCCGCGGATGGCCAGCAGGCCGCGCACCTCGTTGAACGGATCCTTGAAGTGCGCGTCATCGGTGTAGAGCTCGCCGAGACGGGCGACGTCGGTCGGCAGCAGCCGCTCGAAGACTTCGACGACGCGCTGTGCGCGGGGGTCGGTGGTCTTCACGATCACATCCCCGTCGACCGCCGCACGGCCGCGAAGTAGGGCCGGTAGGGCAGGTGGCGCATCGCCTTGAGCCACAGCGTGAAGCGCTTCGGGAAGTGGATCTCGAACTCGCCGCGTTCCCAGCCTCGCACCATCTGCGCGGCGGCCTCTTCCGGCGTGATGAGCGCCGGCATCCGGAACTCGTTCTGCGCCGTCAGCGGGGTCTCGACGAACCCGGGGTTCACGACCGAGACGCCGATGCCGCGCGGATGCAGGTCGAGGTACAGCGTCTCGGCCAGGTTGATGAGCGCCGCCTTGGTCGGGCCGTAGGCCATGGCCTGCGGCAGGCCGCGGTAGCCGGCCACGCTGCTGACCAGGCTCAGGTGCCCGGCGTTCTGCCGCAGCAGGACCGGCAGGATCGCATCGAGAAGGTGCAGCGCGCCGACATAGTTGACCTGCTGGTGGCGCAGCGCCACGTCGAGATCGAAGTCCATGGCGCGCATGGCCTGGTAGGTGCCCGCGCAATAGACCGCGAGGTCGATGCGCCCGTGCACCGCCACCATGTGCGCGACCGCGGCGCGCATCGCGTCTTGGTCGGTCGCGTCGAGCGCCAGCGCCTCGCTGCCCGGGTGCGCCGCGACGAAGGCCTCGAGCGCCGCTGCGCTGCGCGCCGAAACGATCACGCGGGCGCCGCGCCCGTGCAGCAGCGCCGCGGTGGCGCGTCCGATGCCGGTGGACGCGCCCACCAGCCAGACGACCTTGCCGGCCCAATCGGTGATGCGGGGATTCATGGATTCTTCCGTTGGAAGGACAGGGTGACCTCGCCCAGGTGCACGCCGAACTTGCTCATCTCGGCCTTGTTCAGCATCACGCGCTCGTCCATGAGGTACATCCAGTCGTCGAACTGGACTTCCCACACGCGGCCGTCGACCGGCAGCGCCAGCGTGTAGCGCCAGTTCAGCGCGTTGCCCGAGACCATGCCCTGCGCGACGCCGACCACGTCATCGGCGCGGCCCTCCCAGCGGCCGCCGCCGATGTCGGTCAGGCGCCAGACGCGGCGCTCTGTCTTGCCGTCGCTGTAGGTGAAGCGCTCGTCGAGCGTGCCCTGCGCGCCGTTCCAGGTGCCGGTCATCGCCACGGTGAAGCGGCGCACGACCTTGCCGCTGCGGTCGGTGAAGATGCCGTGCGCGGTCAGTTCGCCGTTGAAGTAGGTCTTCAGGTCGAGCACGGGCTTCTCGGCTGCGTAGTCGGCCGGCGCGGGGCCTGCGCAGCCGGTGGTCAGCGCGACCGTCAGCGATGCGCAGGCCAGGGCCAGGAGCAGTCTCTTCTTCATGGGGATGTTTCCTCGGGGTGTCGGATCCAGCGCGCCCACAGCAGTGCGGCCGCGATGAGCTTGAGCACGCACGGCAGCAGGCAGTAGGCCAGCGTGAGAGCGGTCAGGGCCTCGGCATCGCGGCTGCCGGGCGCGTAGCCGAATGCGGCGAGCAGCGGCAGCGCGATGCCGGCGGCCAGGGCCAGGTTGAGCTTGGTCGCGAAGTTCCACCAGCCGAAGTAGGCGCCTTCGAGCCTGCCCCCATGGCCGGCGCGCTGGATGACGCCCGCCAGCAGAGCGCCCGGCAGCGCGAGGTCGGCGCCCAGCGCCACGCCGCTGGCCACGCAGACCGCCACGAAGGCCAGCGTGTCGCCGGCGCCGAGCGCAGCGGCCCAGACGAAGGCCGCCACGGCCAGCGCCATGCCGGCCAGCCAGGCGCGGGCCAGGCCGATGCGCGCGACGGCGCGCACCCACAGCGGCATCGACAGCGCACCCGCGGCGAAGTAGCTCGCCAGGAACACCGGCTCCCAGGTCGGCGCCTGCAGCCGGTCGCGGATGAAGAAGAGCACCAGCGTGGCGGGCACCGCGCTCGCGATGCCGTTCACGAGGTAGATGGCCAGCAGGCGCCGGAAGGCCGGCGTGTGCAAGGGCTGGGCCAGCACCGCCTGCCAGCGCCGTGGCGCGGCCGCAGGCGCCAGGGCCGGGCGCGGGGCCCGGGCCAGCAGGGCGACGCCGACCGCCAGCGTCACGGCGAACACGGCGGTCGACACGCCCAGGCCAGCCAGCGAAGGCAGCACGCTCGCCACGAGCACGCCCACCAGCGCTAGGCCCTCGCGCCACGAGACGATGCGCGCACGCTGGTCCTCCGCGCCGCCGAGCCGGGCGCCCCAGGCCTGGTGCAGCACGCTGAGCACGCTGTAGCTGAGGTAGGTGAGCGCCAGCAGCGCGCCGCACCACCACAGCAGCGCAGTGCCGCCCGTCATCGGCGGGAAGAACAGGCCCCGGAAGCCGATCGCGAGCAGCACCGCGGCCAGCACCGCGAACGCGATCACGCGGCCGATGGCGCGCTGGAACCAGCGGTCCACCGCGCTGCCGATCAGCGGGTCGGCCACGGCGTCGAGCAGCCTGGCACCGAGCAGCAGCGCGCCCAGCGTGGCCAGCGGCACGCCGTAGGCGCTGGCGTAGTGGTTGGGCAGCACCACATACAGCGGCAGCGCCACGAAGGCCAGCGGCAGGCCGAGCGCGCCATAGCGCAGCCCGTCGCCGACGCCGCCGCGCCAGGCCGTGGCGGCCACCACCGTCACGGCGCGCGGCCGAACAGGCGTTCGCGCAAGCCCGGCTCCGAAGTCTGCGGGGCGAGCCAGATGCCGAAGAAGCGGCGCGCGAAGTCGGCGTCGCGCACCTCGCCGCGGGCCCGGCCGTTGATGAAGAAGCTGACGCCCGCGCCGGGTTGCTGCACGCCCGTGATGCGGTCGCCTTCCTTCACGTCCGGGAAGAGCCGCGTCATCTCGGCCAGCCAGCGGTCGGACCGGTCGGCGGTCATCTCGCCCTGGCGCTTCATCTCGTCAATGGAGCGTTCTGCGATCGCCTTGCCGTACAGCGTGCGCGCGTACTCGATCTCCAGCGCGATCGGCGCCTCGGCCCAGCGCTCGGGCGAGAAGGCTGCGGCCGTCCAGAGGCGGATGTCATACACGTGCAGGCCGAAGAAACGCAGCCGGCCCTCGCCCTGCAGCCGGGCGGCGGGCAGTGCCGCCGACAGTTCCGGCGGCGGCGTTCCGGCCCGCACGGGCAGCGCCGGCGCGAGCAGGGCGATCAGGAGCAGGCGGCGGCGGGTTTGCATGGGGTCAGTTGCGTTGCAGCGTGAACTGCACGACGTTGGTGTTGCCGGTGGCGAAGGCCGCCTCGCAGTACGCGAGGTAGAACTCCCAGATGTGCATGAATCGGGTGTCGAAGCCGAGCTGGCGCACCTGCCCGTCGC
This sequence comes from uncultured beta proteobacterium, assembly GCA_903938815.1. Taxonomy (GTDB): domain Bacteria; phylum Pseudomonadota; class Gammaproteobacteria; order Burkholderiales; family Burkholderiaceae_C; genus Rubrivivax. The sequence continues at coordinate 20,854 of CAJAES010000038.1, read as the reverse complement.
GGGCGAGGAAGTCGCCGCGCCAGCGCCGCAGGGTCTCGGCGTAGTCGGTGCCGAAGGCCAGTTCGTTGACGACCTCGAGGCCGGCCTTGCGCGCCTCGGCCCGGAAGACCTCGACGCTGGGCAGCAGGCCGCCCGGGAAGATGTACTGCTGGATGAAGTCCGTCGAGCGAACATAGCGCTCGAACAGGTCGTCGCGGATCGTGATCGACTGGATGCAGGCGCGGCCGCCGGGCTTGAGCTGCTCGCGCAGGGTGCGGAAGTAGTCGCCCCAGTAGGCGCGGCCCACGGCCTCGAACATCTCGATCGACGCGATGGCGTCGAACGGGCCGTCGGCGATGTCGCGGTAGTCCTGCAGGCGCAGGTCGACGCGTTCGGCGAAGCCGTGGCGTGCCATGCGCTCGCGGCCGAAGGCCAGCTGCTCGTCCGACAGGGTCACGCCCACCACCTCGGCGCCGAACTCGCCGGCCGCGGCCTCGGCCAGCGCGCCCCAGCCGCAGCCGATCTCGAGCAGGCGCTGCCCCGGCTTGAGCTGCACCTCGTTCAGCGCGCGCCGAACCTTGGCCAGCTGCGCCTGCGCGGTCGGGCGGCTCAGGTCGCCCTCGAACAGGGCGCTCGAGTAGTTCATCGTCTCGTCCAGCCACAGGCGGTAGAACGGGTTGCCGATGTCGTAGTGCGCGTGGATGTTCTTGCGGCTGCCGCGGCGCGAGTTGCGGTTCAGCAGGTGCTTGGCGCGGTACAGCAGGCTGCCCCACCAGCTGCCGAAGATCACCGACTCCAGCGCCTCCCGGTTGGCCAGGAAGAGCTTGAGCAGGGCCACCAGGTCGGGGCTGGTCCAGCGGCCGTCGATGAAGGATTCGGCGAAGCCGATGTCGCCGCTCTTGATGGCTGCGCTGCAGACGCTCCAGTCGATGAGGCGGATCGCGGCGTGCGGCTCGCCCGGGCGGGATTCGCCGAAGCGGGCCTGCGTGCCGTCGGGCATCTGCAGGTCGAGCGTGCCGATGTGCAGGCGTTGCAGCAGGCGCAGGATGCTGCGGGCGGCGGCCGGCGCGTCGGCGGGCAGGGTGACGGGTGCAAAGGTCGTGTTCATCGGGTCATCGCGAGATGAATGCGCCGGGGGGTTCGGGCTTGGAAACGAAGGGCACGCGCTTGAGCCAGAGCTTGAGCGCCTGCCAGTGGATGCGGGCGATGATGCCCAATGTCATCAGCGGCATGGACAGCACCGCGGCGCGCAGCGCGGCGGGCGTGAACGGAGCGAGGTGGCCGCTGACGCTGGTCTGCAGGACAGGGCCGAGAGCGTCGTCGTGGTCGATGCGCGCCACGACGCGGTCGCCGGTGCGCATGAAGCGGAAGCGGTACTGCCCCTCGACGCGGCAGAAGGGCGACACGTGGAAGACCTTGCGTGCGTTCATCTCGCGGCCGAAGCCGGTGCCGGGGCCGTCGAGCAGGTAGACATGGCGCTCGCCGAAGGTGTTGTTCACCTCGGCCAGCACCGCCGCCAGGGAGCCGTCGGCGCGGTGGCAGTACCAGAAGCTGACGGGCTTGAAGGCGTAGCCCAGCATGCGCGGGTAGGTCTGCAGCCAGATCTCGCCATCGGCGTCGGTCACGCCCTCGCGCGCGAGCAGGGCCTCGGCCCAGGCCAGGGCGTCGGGGCTGCCGTCGCCGTGGTCTGCGTCGTGGAAGCTCACCAGGGCCCGCCGGTTGCGGGGCAGGTGCGGGTCCTGCGCCGCGCGCAGGGCGCGCATCGGCAGCAGCAGGAACCAGGTCGGGTAGGCAAAGGCGTGCACGGCCGGACGCAGGCGGCGGTGCCGCACGACGCCGGTGGCGAGCAGCGCGGTCCCCGGCATCAGGCGGCGGCCCGGGCGGGTTCGGCCTGCCAGCGCGCCAGCAGCGACGAGGCCACCTCAAGCGCCGAGGACAGGCCGTCCTCGTGAAAGCCGTAGCGCGTCCAGGCGCCGCAGTACCAGACGTGCGAGCGGCCCTGGATCTGGGGCAGCCTGCGCTGCGCCTCGATCGCCGCGAGGTCGAAGACCGGGTGGCTGTAGTTCCACTCGCCGACGATGGTCTGCGGCGCGATCGGCCGCGCCGGGTTCAGCGAGACGATCACCGGCTTGTCCCAGGGCAGCGGCTGCAGGCGGTTGAGCCAGTAGTGCAGGCACACGGCCGACTGCTCGCGTTGTGTCTCGGGCGCGCGCTCGTAGTTCCAGGCCGCCCACGCCCGGCGGCGCTGCGGCATCACGCTGGCATCGGTGTGCAGCACCGCGCGGTTCGGGTGGTAGCCGATGGCGCCGAGCACCGAGCGTTCGCCCGGGGTCGCGTCGGCCAGCAGCGCCAGGGTCTGGTCGCTGTGGCAGGCCATCACCACCTCGTCGAAGCGTTCCTCGCCGGCCGCCGTGTGCACCATCACGCCAGCCTGCCCCTGGCCGGGCGGCAGGCGCCTGACGGCTGTCACGGGGGTGTTCAGCCGGGCGTCGGGAATGCGGGCCAGCAGCTTTTCGACATAGTGCTTCGCGCCGCCGCGCACGGTGTGCCACTGCGGCCGGTCCGTCACCTGGATCAGGCCGTGGTTGTGGCAGAAACGGATCATCGTCGCGATGGGGAAGCGCAGCATCTGGTCCGTGGGGCAGGACCAGATGCAGCCGATCATCGGCAGGAAGTACCAGTCGCGGAAGGCGTCGCCGAAGCGGTGGCGCGTCAGGAAGTCTCCGATGGGCTCGGACAGTTCCTGCTCGGCGCCTCGTTGTGCGATGTCGGTGGCCAGCCCGTTGAAGCGCATCACCTCGGCGAGCATCTTCAGGAAACGCGGGCGAAGCAGGTTGCGGCGCTGTGCAAAGACGCCGTTCAGGTCGGAGCCGCTCCATTCGAGGCCGCTGGCGCGCGACTGCACCGAGAAGGACATCTCCGAGGGCGCCGTCTCGACACCCAGCGTCTCGAACAGGCGCACCAAGTTCGGGTAGGTGCGGTGGTTGAACACCAGGAAGCCGGTGTCCACGCCGTGGGTGACGCCGTCCAGCGTCATGTCCACCGTGTGAGTGTGGCCGCCGAACCAGTCGCCGCTCTCGAAGAGCGTGACCTCGGCGTGCCCGGCGAGGCGGTGGGCCGCAGCGAGGCCCGAGATGCCCGAGCCGACGACGGCAACGCGGCGCATCAGCAGATTCCGACCGCGGTCGGAGCCGGGCATGAAAAATCTGCTGCGCAGCGCCCCGGGGTGAACGAGGGAGGGAGGAGGGAGGAGGAGAGAGACCCCAGGATTGCGGCCGACGAGTCGGACCGACTGCGCAACAGGAAAATCTTCATGGTCTCGACCTCTCCATCTGAACGGAGCGGCCGGTGCCACTCCTTCTATGAGTGTCCTCTACGCGCGGAGTTCCCTGCTGGATGCAACAAGAACCATCATCGACGTGAACTGGACAGTCATAATGTGACTGGTGCGTGTCAGTTGGACAAGAGCAGGCGTTCTATACCCTTGACAAGGGCGGGGTCTTGCGGGTCCACAGCCGAAGCGAAGCTCATGACCTGCTGCCCGTCGCGCCCCACCAGGTACTTGTGGAAGTTCCATCCTGGCGTCTGCCCGGACTGCCGGGCGAGCGCCGTGTAGAGCGGGTTGCGCTGCGCCCCGCCGCGCACCACGGACTTCGCGAACATCGGGAAACGCACGTCGAACTGGTTCTCGCAGAAGTCCGCCACCTGCGCGTTCGAACCTGGCTCCTGGCCACCGAAGTCGTTCGACGGGAAACCCAGCACCACGAGGCCGCGGGGCCCGTACTTGCGCTGCAGCACTTCCAGCGACTTGTACTGTGGCGTGTAGCCGCACTGGCTGGCGGTGTTGACCACCAGCAGAACCTGCCCGGCGTACTGGCACAGGTCCATCGGTTTCTCGTCCTGCAGACGCGGCAGCGTGTGGCGCAGCAAGGCGGGGCACGATGGGGCGGCCGCAGCGGGAAGACTGCACGCGAGGCTGGCGAGGAGGATATGGCGACGTGTGGACATCTACTGACCTGTTTGCCAAATGGACTGCTCGGTATAGTATTCGCGGCATCCCGCCAAGGCAAGGTTTGTCCAGGACACACAGCCGCAACGGCGCGAGGACACCGCACGATGAATGACCGAAGCCAACTCTCTGTGCTGACCCTGTCGATCGCGGCGGTGGAGCGCGACACCGGCCTGAGCAAGGACACCCTGCGCGTGTGGGAGCGCCGCTACGGCTTCCCGAATCCTTCGCGCGACGGTGGTGGCGAGCGCGCCTACCCGCTGGATCAGGTGGAGAAGCTGCGCCTCATCAAGCGCCTGCTGGACGCCGGGCACCGCCCTGGGCGCGTGGTCGGCATGGCCCACCAGGACCTCCAGCAACTCAATGATTCCACGTCGGAGCCCGCGGCGACCGTGCCTGCGGCCCCCAACTGGGACGACGCCGCCGTCCAGGACTACCTGGGCTTGCTGCGCGGCCACGACCTGGCCGCGCTGCGCCGGGAACTGGCCCGTGATCTCGTGCGGGTGGGTCTGCCGCGTTTCCTGACCGGGCTCCTGGTGCCGCTGAACCGCGCCATCGGCGAAGCCTGGCTGCGCGGGCAGATGGAGGTGTTCGAGGAACACGCCTACACCGAGATCCTGCAGGGGTTGCTGCGCCACACGCTGGCCAACCTGCCGCCGGCGGTTCCGGGCACGCGTCCCCGGGTGCTGCTGTCCACGCTGCCCGGCGAACCGCATGGCCTGGGCCTGCTGATGGTGGAGGCCCTGCTGGCCGCCGAGGGCGCCGACTGCGTGTCGCTGGGTGTGCAGACGCCGGTCTGGGACCTCGTGCTCGCCGCCGAGGCCTACCGCTGCGACGTCGTGGCCCTGGGCTTCAGCGGCTGCACCAACCCGAACCAGACCGTGGAATCCCTGCAGGAGCTGCGCGCCAAGCTGCCCGTGTCGACCGAGCTCTGGGTGGGCGGCAGCGCCCCCGTGCTGCAGCGCCGCCGCATCGACGGCGTGAGCCCGTTCGACGACCTGGCGGCACTTCCCGATGCCATCACCACTTGGCGCGAACGGCATCCCTGATCCAGGCCGTGCGGCCTTGCGTATCATGAGGCAGGACCGCTGAGGATCGACAGAATGCTGTATCCCGAACTGTTCAAGCAACTCGAGGCCGTGCGCTGGAGCATGGACTCGGACATCCCCTGGGATCGTTTCGAGTCCGGGCAGCTCACCGAAGAGCAGGCCTTGACGATCAAGATGAACGCCATCACCGAGTGGGCGGCTTTGCCGGCCACCGAGATGTTCCTGCGCGACAACCGCGACGACAGCGACTTTTCCGCTTTCATGAGCGTCTGGTTCTTCGAGGAACAGAAGCACTCGCTGGTCCTGATGGAGTACCTGCGCCGCTTCCGCCCCGACCTCGTTCCCACCGAGGAAGAACTGCACGCCGTTCGCTTCGAGTTCGACCCGGCGCCCGCGCTGGAAACCCTGATGCTGCACTTCTGCGGCGAGATCCGGCTGAACCACTGGTACCGGCGCGCCGCCGAATGGCACACCGAGCCCGTCATCAAGGCCATCTACGAGACCCTGGCGCGCGACGAGGCGCGCCACGGGGGCGCCTACCTGCGCTACATGAAGCGCGCCATGAACAAGTTCGGCGACGAAGCCCGCGCCGCCTTCGCCAAGGTGGGCGTGCTCATGGCCAGCGCGCGTCGCACCGCGCAGGCGCTGCACCCGACCAACCTGCACGTGAACGCCGCGCTCTTTCCGCGCGACACCGTCCAGAGCCGCCTGCCCGACCCTGAATGGCTCGAGCAGTGGCTGAGCCAGCAGATCCAGTTCGACAGCGCCTGGGAGAGCAAGGTCGTCGAGCGCATCCTGCACAACATGAGCCTGCTGATGGAGCGCAGCTTCGCCAGCGTGCAGGAGCTCAACCGATTCCGCAAGGAAGTGACGGCCTCGCTGGCCGCGCGCGCGGCCGTCCCGGTGGCGCCCGCCGCCTGATCAGGGCTTGCCTGCGGCCTCGGCCGCCTTGCGATCGGCCACCACGCGCTGTGCGCTGGGGCGTTCGCCGATCATGCGCGTGTAGGTCTTCCAGTCGACGCCCGCGCTGGCGAGCAGGTCTTCGCCGAGCGCGATCTTCGTCGCCATGCCCACCAGCGGCAGGCTCACGAACGCCGCGCAGTCGGCCAGCGTGAACTGCTCGCCCGCCACGTAGGGCGAGAACTTCGCCAGCCGCTTGAAGCCGCCGATCTGCCGCGTGAGCTGCTTGCGCACGCGCTCCTTCGTGGCGTCGTCGACGGTGCCGCCGAAGAAGGCCAGCGGGTACAGCTCGCGCGCGACGAGTTCCAGGTGCAGGTCGATGAAGGTCACGAGCTCGCGCACCTTGGCGGCCGCGAAGGGGTCGGCCGGCACCAGCGGCGGGTTCGGGTAGGCCGCCTCGAGGTAGTCGACGATGACCTGGCTTTCGCACAGGTTGCCGTGCTCGGTGCGCAGGAACGGCACCTTGCCCAGGGGCGACGCCGAGAGCACGGCCTCGTCCTTCGAGCGCGTCATCACGAGTTGCTCGTCGAAGGGCAGGCCCTTCTCGAGCAGCACGAGCTTGACCTTGTTGTAGTAGTTCGAGATCGCGAATCCGCACAATGTCAGCATGGGGCTCTCCTGTATGGGCAGCTAGCGCCCGACCCTGTTGACGAGCGCGATCCCCAACGATACCGCCGCCAGCGCGACCAGCAGCCGCGCCGTCACGGGCTCGCCCAGCAGCAGCACGCCGGCCAGCAGGCCGAACATGGGCGTCAGCAGCGTGAAGGCCGAAATGCGCGTCGCCGGGTAGTGGCGCAGAAGCCAGAACCACACCAGGTAGCTCGCGAAGGTGACGACGGCGGTCTGGAACGCCAGCGGCCACAGCGATGCGCCGGTCAGCCGGGCCGGCCAGGGCTCGCCCGCCACCAGCGTGGCCGCGGCCAGCGCCAGGCCCGACACCAGCAACTGGTACAGCAGGGTCTTCTCGGGCAGCGCGCTGGAAAGCCGGCTGCCGCGCAGCACCAGTGTCGTCATGCCCCAGAGCACGGCCGCCGCGATGCCGAGCGTGTCCCCGAGCCACTGCTTCGGGCCGGCGGCCGGCGCCGTGAAGCCGTCGGCGAAAGCCCAGACCACGCCCGCGAAGGCCGCTGCCAGCCCCAGGGACTGCCAGCGGTCGAGCCGCTCGGCGGGCGCGATCAGCGGCATCCCGAGCGCCACGATGAAGGGCGCCAGGTAGATGAACACTGCCATGCGTGATGCGCTGGTGTATTGCAGGCCGAAGAAGATGCAGCCGAATTCGGCGGCGAAGAGCAGGCCCGCCAGCAGCCCCGCACGCCAGGTGCCGTCGTGCCGCCAGACGCTCAGCCCCCGGGCGCGCGCCCACAGCGCCAGCAGCAGTGCCGCGCCCAGCGAACGTGCGCTCGCCTGCATCAGCGGCGGAATCTCGGCCAGGGAAACCTTGGTGGCGACCTGGTTCAGCCCCCAAAGGGCGGTGCAGACGACCACGAGGACGATGGCGCGGGAATCGAGGGTGGTGCGGCGTTCGGTCATGGCCCCTTGATTCTCGGCCCCATTCGAAGCCGCAGCCGCGGCCTCAGCCCGCAGGCGAGCGCGCAGGCCGCCCCGGCCAGCGCGCCGCCGGCGTGTGCGAGCGGCGCGACCGCGATGTCCCAGCCCTGGGGGTAGGACAGCGGCCCCGCCCACGGCCGCTCCAGGACGACTTTCAGCGCCAGCCCGGCCAGGACGGCCAGACCGATGCGGCGCCGTCGACCGGCCTCCTGCGACACCAGCGCCATGGCGGCAACAGCCACGCCCGCGTGCAGCACGCCCGACAGGCCGCCGTAGTGGGCCAGCGCGGGTTGCATCAGCAGTGCGCCATGCGTGAGCGGCCAGGCCAGGGCCCAGGCCAGCGCCGCGCGCGCGGGCAGGGCCGCCGCCCAGCCGAACACTGCCAGCACCGCCGCGCCTGCCAGGTTGGCGCCCAGGTGCAGCGGGCTCCAGTGCACGAAGGCGGCGGAGACCCAGCGCCAGGGCTCCGTCAAGGCCAGCGCCGGCTGCCAGTCGAGCGCGCCTGCGGGCAGCCACCCCGCGAGCAGCGAGCCCGCAGCCCCGATGCCCGCCAGCGCGATCCAGGCCCGGGTTGCCGGCCCTTCAGCCGAAGACGGCATGCCACAGCGCGAGCACGGCCTCGCGCTCGCGGGCGAAGCGCTCGGGCTCGAACTGCGTGGGCTTCTCGTCGAGCCGCGCCACGTGCTGCGCGCGGCGCAGTTCACGGTAGGCATCGGCCGCGCCCTGGCCCACGCCGGCCGGCAGCAGGCCGGCATGCTCGGCACGCTGCAGCGGCGCGATGTTGCCGGCGTTGTCCTGCAGGGTCGGGTGCGAAGCCGCGTGCGCCAGCACCAGGTACTGCACCGCGAACTCGACATCCATCATGCCGCCGCTGCTGTGCTTGACGTCGTACAGCCCGGCCTTCACGGGGCGTGCTGCGCTCACCTTCGCGCGCATGGCGCGCACCTCTTCCAGCAGCGCGGCGGGGTCGCGCGCCGAGCCCAGCACCGCGCGCCGCACGGATTCGAATGCCGCGCCCACCGCCGCCGAGCCGGCCGCGAACCGCGCACGGGTGATGGCCTGGTGCTCCCAGGTCCAGGCGGTGTTGCTGCCGCGGCCCTTCTGGTAGCGCCCGAAGGATTCGATGGACGTGACGAGCAGGCCCGAGCCGCCGTTCGGCCGCAGCGCGGTGTCGATGTCGAACAACTCCCCGGCCGGCGTGCGCAGCGTCAGCCAGGTGATGAGCTTGCGCACGAACCTGGCGTAGACCTCCTGCGCCTGGTCGCGGTCGGGTTCGTCTCGGTCGTCGTACAGGAACACGACGTCGAGATCGCTGCCGTAGCCGAGTTCCTTGCCGCCGAGCTTGCCGTAGGCGATGACGGCGAACTCCGGCGCCGGCCGGTGGCGGGCCTTCAGGCGCTGCCAGGCCCAGCGCATCGAGATCTCGAGCACCGTGTCGGCCAGCGCGGAGAGGTCGTCCGCCACCTGCTCGACGGTGAGCTCGCCCTCGAGGTCGTGCACCAGGGTGCGGAAGACCTCGGCGTGGTGCGCGCGGCGCAGGGTGTCGAGCAGCGATTCCTCGTCGTCCTCGCCCGCTCGCGCCCAGGCCGCATGGCGGTCGTCGAGTTCGGCGGCGAAGGCCGTGCGGTCGAAGCGCTGGTGCAGCAGCCGCGAATCGGCGAGCTCGTCCACGACGCCAGGGTGGCGCATCAGGTACTGCATCGGCCAGCGTGCGAGGCCCAGCAGCCGCAGCAGGCGCTGCTGCACCTCGGGGCGCTCGACCAGCAACGCCAGGTAGTTCTCGCGCCGCAGCAGGGGCTCCACCCAGTCGACGAATCGCAGCGCCGCTTCCGGCGCGCACTCGCCCGAGGCCATGCACTGCCCGGCGCGCTGCATCAGGCGGCCCAGGCGCAGGCGGCTCTCGTCGCGCAGCGCGGCCACGCGGGGCTGCTGGACCCAGCTGCGCAGCCGCTCGGCCAGCTCGGCCGGCAGGCGGTCGAGCAGGGCCGGGTTGTCGACGGCCTGCGGGCCGGGGCCGCAGCTGCGGCAGTTGCCGTTGCGGCCGGGCGACGGCGCCTGCCCGTCGTGCAGCAGGGCGTCGAATTCCGACGCCACGAGCTCGCGCACCGCGCCGAGCTGGTCCAGCAGCTCGCAGGCGTCGGCACGGCAGGTCAGGCCCAGGCTCGCGGCGATCCAGCCGAGGTCGGCGTCGGCGGCGGGCAGCAGGTGGGTCTGCTGGTCGTCGAGGTACTGGATGCGATGCTCGACGCGGCGCAGGAAGGTGTAGGCCTCGGCCAGGCGTTCCGCGGTGTCGGGCTTCATCAGGCCGCGGTCGGCCAGTCGCCGCAGGCCGCGCAGCGTGGAGCGCGTGCGGATCTCCGGGAACTGGCCGCCGCGCACCACCAGCAGCAGCTGCACGATGAACTCGATCTCGCGGATGCCGCCGCGCGAGAGCTTGACGTCGTTGGCGCGTTCCGGGCGCCCGGCGGCGCGGCGCTGGGCCTCGTCGCGGATCTTGCGGTGCAGCTGCCGCAGGCCCTCGAAGACGCCGTAGTCGAGGTACTTGCGGTAGACGAAGGGCGTGACCAGCGAGCGCAGCTGCAGCGCGCGCCCGCTGCTGACGGCGGCCTGAGGCGCGACGACGCGGCTCTTCAGCCAGGCGAAGCGCTCCCACTCGCGGCCCTGAACGAGGAAGTATTCCTCCAGCATGCCGAGGCTCACCACCGGCGGGCCGGAATTGCCGTTCGGCCGCAGCGCGAGATCGACGCGGAACACGAAGCCGTCGTCGGTGGTGTCGCCGATCAGCGCATAAAGCCGCTTCGCGACCAGCGTGAAGTACTCGTGCGCCGAGATGCCGACCGCGCCGTCGGTCTGACCGTCGTCCTCGTAGACGTAGATCAGGTCGATGTCGGACGAGACGTTCAGCTCGCGCGCGCCGAGCTTGCCCATGCCGACGACCCAGAATTCGATGCGCTGCCCGGCGGCGTCGCGCGGCTCGCCGTGTCGTTCGCTGGTGTCGGCCAGCGCCTGGGCGAGCGCGCGTTCGAGCGTCACCTCGGCAAGCCAGGTCATCGTGTGGGTGACGGTCTCGAGCGGCGCGCCCTGCTCCACGTCGAGCACCGCCAGGCGCTCCATGACGAGCTGCCGCGCCACGCGCAGGGCCGAGGCGGGCGCGCGGCCGTCATCCTGCAGGCGCTGCACCAGGGCGTCGATCGCGGCGGCGTCCGGCGCGCCTTCGGGCAGAAGCGCCAGCTCGCCGGCATAGCGCCGCCGGATGCGCTGCACGAAGCGGCTGTGGACGGCGGCAGCGCCGGTCGGCAGGGGGGGGAGGGAACCCATCAGCCGCCGCGTGCCTCTGTGCTAGATTGACCCGGGGGCGGGCTGACGGCCCGAGCCCGCGCCCGAACCCGACAGGGATCCTGCAACCCAAGGGTCGACCGGCCGCCAGCGGCAGCTTCCGGCACCCTCTGTTCCTCGCATGTCCTCACCGCCGTCTCCCAGCCTTGTCGCACCGATGCCAGACCCCCAGCGCTGGCGCTGGCTTCGGGTCATGGTGCGTTGGGCTGCTGGTCTCGTTCTCGGGCTGTGGAGCGTACTGCTGATCGCGTGGTTGACGCTCCACTGGGGGATTCTGCCCCGGCTGGACGAATGGCGCCCGCAGATCGAGCAGCGCGTCGGGCAGGCGCTGGGCGCGCCGCTGTCCATCGGCGCGGTCCGCGTGCGCAGCGGCAGCTGGATTCCCGCCTTCGAGCTCGACGACGTGCGCGTGCTCGATGGCCAGGGACGCGTGGCGCTAGAGCTCGGCCGCGTCTCGGCGGCGCTGTCGCCGGCTTCGCTGCTGGCGCTGGCGCCGCGCTTCGCGCAGCTGCACCTGGACGGCGTCCGCCTCGATGTCCGGCGCGATGCCGCCGGCCGCATCAGCGTGGCCGGCCTCGACATGGCGGCCGGCGAGCCCATCGACCCCGCCGCGCTGGACTGGTTCTTCGAGCAGCACGAGTTCGTGATCCGGCGCGGCACGCTGCGCTGGACGGACGAGATGCGCAGCGCGCCGCCGCTCACGCTGTCCGGCGTCGATCTGGTGCTGCGCAACGGCCGCCGCCGCCACGAACTGCGGCTGGACGCCACGCCGCCGCCCGATTGGGGCCGGCCGTTCGCGCTGCGCGGCAGCTTCGTGCAGCCGTTGACGGCGCGGGCCTTCGACTGGCAGCGCTGGCGCGGCACGCTGTATGCCGACCTGCCGCAGGTGGATGTCTCTCAGCTCAGCCGCTACCTGACGCTGCCGTTCCAGATCGAGCAGGGCCGCGGCGCGCTGCGAGGCTGGTTCGAGATCGACAACGGCCGGCCGGTCGAAGCCACGGCCGACCTCGCACTGGCCGCGGTGGCCCTGCAGCTCGGGCCGGACCTGCCGCCGCTGGCGCTGGCGCAGCTGCGCGGCCGCCTGAGCGCGCAGCGGCAGCCCGGTAGCCTGGCGCTGGCCGTGGAGAGCCTGGGCTTCGTCACCGACGACGGCGTGCCGTGGGCGCCCAGCACGCTGCGCCTGGCGCTGACGCGCGGCGCCAACGTTTCCGCCGACGCGCCCTGGACCGGCGGCCGCTTCAGCGCCGACCGGCTGGCGCTGGCGCCTCTGGCGCGCCTGGCAGCGCGGCTGCCGCTGCCCGTCGCCGTACACCAGGGCCTGGCCGATCTGGCGCCCGAAGGCGAGTTGCAGAACCTGGCCGTCGAATGGACCGGCTCGGTGGACGCACCTTCGCGCTACAAGGCCCAGGCGCGCGCCACGGGCCTCGCGCTGGCGGCCGGTCCGCCGGGACCGCCCGCCTACGGCATGAGCCAGACGCCCGGCCGTCCGGGTGTGAGCGGCGCGAACCTCGAGTTTTCCGCCACCGAGCGTGGCGGCGAGGCGAAGCTGTCTCTCCAGGACGGCGCGGTCTTCCTGCCCGGCGTCTTCGAGCAGGCAGAGCTGCCGCTCAATGCGCTGACATCGCAGATGGCATGGCGCATCGAGCCCGCCACGGCACAGGCGCCGCCCGCCGTGGTGCTGACGGTGCGGGAGCTCAATCTGGCCAACGCCGACCTGCGCGCCCATCTCTCCGGCAGCTGGCGCACCGGGCCCGGTACCGGGTTCGGCACCGGGCAGCGCTACCCCGGCGTCATCGATCTGAAGGGGCGCATCCTGAGCGGCGACTCTGCGCGCGTGGTGCGCTACCTGCCGCTGGGCGTGCCGGTCGAGGCGCGTCAATACGTGGGTCGTGCCGTCGGGCCGGGTCGCATCACCAGCGGCGACGTGGCGGTCCAGGGCGACCTGTGGCGCTTCCCGTTCATCGACGGCAGCCCGGGCACATTCCGCATCCGCCTGCAGGCCCGGGACCTGCGTTATGCCTTCCTGCCCAGCGAACCCGGCTGGAACTCGCCCTGGCCTGCCATGACGGCGGTGAACGGCGAACTCGAGTTCGACCGGGTCGCGATGCGCATCCGCGACGCGCGCGCCGTCATCGACGGCGTGGCCCTGCGTGGCGTCAACGGCGGCATCGCCGACCTCGTCCACAACCCGGTGCTGCAACTCGAAGGCCAGGGTCGCGGGGCTGCGGTCGACCTGCTGCGTTTCGTCAACGGCACGCCCGTGGGCGAATGGACGGGCGGCGCGCTGCGCCAGGCCACCATCGGCGGCGCGGCCGAGCTGACGCTGGCGCTGTCGATCCCGCTCGCCACGCCCGACCGCAGCGTGGTGCGCGGCAGCGTGCTGCTGCCCGGCAACGACCTGCGCATCCAGACCGGAACGCCCCTGCTGGCGCAGGCGCGCGGGCGCGTCGATTTCAGCCAGCGCGGCTTCACGATCGTCGGCGGCCGCGCGCGGGCGCTGGGCGGCGAGACCGCCATCGAAGGCGGTACCCAGCCCGACGGCAGCCTGCGCTTCACGGCCCAGGGCCAGGCCACCGGCGAAGGCCTGCTGCGCGTGGCCGACCTGCCCATGCTGGCGCCCCTGACGGCGCTGGGCGAATCACGCGAGCCCCGGCTGCGCGGCCAGACGGCCTACCGGGCGCAACTGGCGGTCGTGCAGGGCCGGCCCGAACTGCTCGTGACCAGCACTTTGGCCGGCCTGGCCCTGGACATGCCCGCGCCGCTGGCCAAGCCTGCGGCGGCCAGCTGGCCGCTGCGCCTGCAGACCGCGGGCCTGCCCGGGCGGGTTGCCGCCGACCTGCTGGCGCTGGACCTCGGCGAGGTGCTGCACGCCCGCTACGAGCGCGATCTGTCCGGCGAGGACGCGCGCGTGCTGCGCGGCGCGCTCGGCGTGGGAACGGAGGCGCCGCCGCTGCCGGAAACCGGCGTCGCGGCGGCCGTGCGGCTGCAGCGGCTGGACCTCGACGCCTGGCGCCATCTGGCGCCACAGGCCCGGCAGGTGAACGTCGCAGGCGCCGCAGGCAACACATTCAACCCAGGCGGCCCAGGCGCCGCAGGTGCCGCACCCGCCTCGGGTGGCGTCTCCGCGCTGATGCCCAGCCAGATCTCGTTGCGAACAGGCGAACTCGCAGCCGGGGGCCGGCGCCTGAGCAATGTCACGCTCGACCTTCGGCGCCAGCCCGCGCTGGCCGAGACCGTCTGGCGCGCACAGGTCAAGGCAGAGCAGGGCGAAGGCTGGGTCGAATGGCGCCAGCCGCGGGAGGCCGCCGCTCCCGGCCGGCTCTCGGCCCACCTCGCGCGCCTGGACGTTCCGGCCAGCGATGCCGGCGCGGTGGAGGAGTGGCTCGAACAGGCGCCCGCCAGCGTGCCCGCGCTGCAGCTGGCGGTGGACGAATTCCACTGGCGCGGCAAGGCGCTGGGCAAGCTCGAGATCGCTGCCGAGAACCGAGCCGGGCGCCCGGGCGTGCGCGAGTGGCAGCTCGATCGCCTGAAGCTGTCGACGGTCGACGCCACGCTGCTGGCGCGAGGCGTGTGGTCGGCCGGCCAGCGCACGTCCCTGGCCTTCGATCTGGACATCGCCGACGGCGGCCGGTTCTTCGAGCGCATGGGCGCCGGCAAGGCCATCCAGGGCGGCAAGGGGCGCATCGAGGGCGAGCTGTCCTGGCCGGGCTCGCCTCTGTCGCCCGACCCCGGCGAGTTGCGTGGGCGTTTCGCGGTGGCCCTGGGCGAGGGCCGCTTCCTGAACGCCGAGCCCGGGGTGGCGCGGCTGTTCGGCGTGCTGAGCCTGCAGGCGCTGCCCCGGCGGCTGCTGCTGGATTTTCGCGACGTGTTCCAGCAGGGCCTGGCGTTCGACACCATCACGGGCGACGTGGCGCTGGACGCTGGTGTGGCGCGCACGGCCAACCTGCGGGTGCTGGGCGTGCAGGCCGCGGTCCTGATCGAAGGCAGCGCGAACCTGAAGAGCGAGACCCAGGACCTGCGCATCGTCGCCGTGCCCGAGCTCAACACCACCACCGCCAGCCTGGCCTGGGCTGCGCTGAACCCGGCCATCGGGCTGGGCGCCTTCGTCGCCCAGCTGCTGCTGCGCCAGCCGATGACGGCCGCCGCCACGCGCGAATTCCACGTCACCGGCCCCTGGGGCGAACCCAAGGTCGAGCGCGTCGACCGCGGGGCCGCTGTCGCCGCATCTGCCGCCGCATCGGCTGCCGCGGCGGCCGCATCCAATCCAGCAGGAAGAACGCCATGACCCGCATCGCCGCCCTCCAGATGGTCTCCGCCCCCGAGGTGGATGCCAACCTCGCCACGGCTGCGCGCCTGCTGGCCGAGGCGGCCTCCGCCGGCGCCACGCTGGCGGTGCTGCCCGAGTACTTCTGCATCATGGGGCGCAAGGACACCGACAAGCTCGCGGTGGCGGAAGCGCCGGGCGACGGACCCATCCAGCGGTTTCTGTCCGGTGCCGCGCGCCGCCACGCGATGTGGATCGTCGGTGGCACGCTGCCGATGCAATGCGGCGACCCGGCCCGCGCGTTCAACACCTGCACCGCCTGGGCGCCCGACGGCAGCCTGGCGGCGCGCTACGACAAGATGCACCTGTTCAGCTTCGAGCACGGCGAGGAGCGCTACGACGAAGGCCGTGTGCTGCTGCCCGGCAGCGAGCCGGTGGCGCTGCAGGCCGGGCCCCTGCGGGTGGGCCTGTCGATCTGCTACGACCTGCGCTTCCCCGAGCTGTACCGCGCCCTCATGCGCCCGCCCTGCGACCTGCTGTGCGTGCCCTCGGCGTTCACCGTGCCCACGGGCCGCGCGCACTGGGAACTGCTTCTGCGCGCCCGCGCGGTGGAAAACCAGTGCTACGTCATCGCCGCGGCCCAAGGTGGCCTGCACCCCAACGGCCGCCGGACCTGGGGCCACAGCCTCGTGATCGACCCGTGGGGCGAGGTGCTGGCCGAGCTGCCCGAGGGCGAAGGCGTCGTGCTGGCCGATCTCGACCCAGCCCGGCTGGCGGACGTGCGCGGGCGATTGCCGGCACTGGCGCACCGGCGCATCCCCCTCGATTGAAGTCAGGGCGGCCCGCGAAACAACGGCCCGGAGCGATCGAGGTGGACGCAGAATTCCGCGATCTGCGCCAGACCGTGAGCCCGCCATGACCACCTTTCAATCCGTCCTGACACGGGCATCCACCACCGTCGCCCTGTGCGCTGGCCTGGCATTGCCCGCCCAGGCGGCCGACGCAGTGCTCGATCTGAGCTTCGACCTGGCGCAGCGAATCACGACCAACCCGTCGTTCTGGGGTGGGCAGGGCTACCCGTCGTTCTCGGCCCCGTACGAGATCATGCTGGCCGAAGGCGACACCCTCGACCTCACGATCGATTTCCTGGGCGACCAGACGCTGACGCTCACGAACACCTTCTACCTGTGGGCCTTCTCCTACGCCCTCGAGCCCGCCACCGACGTGCTGGGAGAGGGCACGGTCTCGTTGCTCGGGGCCGATGGTCAGGCCTTCTTCACGTCCAGCGTCAGCCAGACCACCGAGTCCTCGGCCCACTTCGGCCAGCAGTTCTTCCAGCAGGACTTCAACGGCGAACTGAGCGGGACCGTGGTGGTCTACGGCATCCGTTATCAGGGCACCTTGCTGGACTACTCCGCTGAAGGCGTCACCACCCGCCCGTACTACATGCCCGGCATGTATGTCGGCGCCGATGTCGTGGTGGCCAGCGTGCCCGAGCCCGGCAGCTGGGCGCTCATGGCCGCGGGCCTGGCCGTCTTCGCCGGCATCGCGCGGCGTCGCGGACGCGCGGGCTGACCGCGCCGCGATGAGATAACTGACTCGCTGCAGCTGGCCGCAACGGACCGGGCGCCCCACGCGTCATCGGCCGCCGAACATCATCCGCTGTGCCAGCAGCGCCTTGCCGGGCGCGAAGCGCTGCAAGGCCGCGAGACCCGCGCCGCGCAGCGTGGCCGCACCCGGCAGCCGCCAGGTGAAGCTGCGCGCCAGAAAGTCTGTCGCGGCGATCATGCTCCAGCGGTCGGGGGCGCGGGCCCACTCCACGCGCCTCAGCGCCGCGTCCAGGTCGGTGTGAAAGCGCAGCGCCTCGACGAGCTGGTGGGCGTCCCGCAGGCCCAGGTTCAGGCCCTGTCCTGCCACCGGGTGCAGCGTCTGCGCCGCGTTGCCGATGCGCACGATGCGGCCGTCCACCAGCGTGCGCTCGGCGTTCAGCCCGAGCGCGAAGGCTTTCAGCGGCGACAGCGTCAGCAGTCGGCCGGCCTCGGCGGGGAAAACGGTGTTCAGCACCGCGAGCCGTTGTGCGTCGTCGAGATCGCGCACGGGGTCGGCGTCGCTGGCCACGCACCAGACCAGCGCCGCACGGTGCGTGCCGTCGGCCCCGTCCGGCAGGGGCAGCAAGGCGGCGGGGCCCTGCCGCGTGAAGCGCTCGAAGGCCAGCCCCGGTGTGTTGCCTGCCAGCGTGACCGTGCCGACCCACGCCGTCTGGCCGTAGTCGTGCGTCACGGCCTTGCGGGCCTGGTCGGCAAAGACGCCGCCCTCGGCCACGACGGCCAGATCGAAGGTCTCGGCGATGCCGGCATCCACCTCGACGCCGCCGGGCACGGCCTTGAGCGCCGCCACGGGGGTGCCGAAGCGGGTCTGCAGCCGCCCGGGCGCCGCGCTCGCGGCAGCCATCCACGCAGCCTGCATCGGCGCCACCAGCGCGCCATAGCTCAGCACCGCCCCGAGCATGGGCACACGCGCGTCCTCGGCGCGGATCAGCACGGCGGCGTTGCCGAATGACGGCGGCACCTGCGAGACATGCACACCCAGGATGGGTGCCGTACCGGAGGCGGGCCATCCGCCCAGGCGCTGCAGCCATTGCAAGCTGCCCAGGGCCAGGGCGAGCGTGCGCGGGTCGGCGACCACGTCGCGCTCGGCGGGGCGGGCGTCGAAGAGGGTCAGTTGCGCGCGGGGGAGCGCCCGTGCGGCGTGGAGTGCCAGCGCCAGCCCGGCCGGGCCGGCGCCGATGACGGCGATGCGAGGGTCCATCGGCCCATCATACGGAGCCCGGGCCAGGACGGCGCGTGGTTTACCCGTCGCGCGGTGTCGGGTTCGGCGGCCCGCGGTGCCCAGCTTGCCCGGCCTGCTGCGGTGTCTGTTTCGCGAGTTGCCGCGCGAGTTGCCGCGTCAGTTGCCGTGCATCGGCCGGATGCGGAGCTGCCGCGACAGCCTGTGCCAGCCAGGACATCGCGGCTGCGTTGTCGCCCATGCGCGAGCAGGCGCGTGCCAGAGCCGCCAGCGTGTGGGCCTTCAGCGCGGTGGGCACCTGCGGCAGCAGGGCCAGCAGGCGCTGCCGGGCATCGTCGGCTGCGCCCGCCTCGGCGAGCGCGATCGCGTGTCCCAGGCGCGGCGCGGCCGATGGGTCGAGCGCCAGCAGGTGGTCGTAGTAGCGCACGATGGCGGGCCAGTCGGTGCCGTCGACATCGGGCGCGAGCGCGTGCTTGCCGGCAATGCCGGCCAGCAGGTGCCAGCGCGTCAGCCGGGTGCCCTGCTGCGATGCCGCCAGGTGCGCGAATCCCAGGCGCAGCATGCCGGCGTCCCAGCGGTCGCGGGGCTGGCCGCGCAGCGGGACGATGTCGCCGTGTTCGTCGATGCGGCCCGTCAGGCGGGCGCCATGCAGCAGCAGCAGGGCGGCGAGTGCGTCCGCTTCGGGTGCGGCGGTGGCGGGATGCGCCGCGACCGCACGCGCCAGCCGGATGGCCTCCCAGCAGGGCGCCATGGCGTCCTGCACGGCACCGGTATCCCCCGGGCCGTTGCCAATGCCGCCCCGGCGGCCACTCGCGATCTGGCCCTGGTGGAACATGAGCGCCAGCACGGTCAGCACCGATTCGCGCCGCGCGGGCAGCTCGCGCCCGGCGGGTACCTGCAGGCGCTGCCCGGCCAGTTGCGTGCGCGCCCGCGCCAGGCGCTGCGCCAGCGCCGCTTCGGTGGTGAACAGCAGCGGCGCCAGCACCGACAGCTCGTGGCCGCCGAGCGTGCGAAGCGCCAGCACCACCTGGGCGGCGGGCGGCAGCGAAGGGTGACAGGCGGCGAACAGCAGCGCCAGTTCGTCGTCGTCGAGCTCACCGGCGAAGCGGCCTTCGGCGGCGGGCGGCGCGTGCAGTTCCCGCGCCTCTCCGGCCTCGGGCAGGGGCTCGTGCCGGCCATCGACGCGCAGCGCGTCGATGGCTGCGTTGCGCGCCACCCGGTACAGCCACGCGGCCGGGTCGTCGGGCACACCGTCCCGGGGGCAACGCTCGAGCGCACGCAGGGCGGCCGTCTGGAAGGCGTCTTCGGCCAGCGCCAGGTGGCCCAGGCCAAGGGAGCGTGCCAGGTGTGCCACCACGCGGCGGCGCGCGGCCGCCAGCAGCGTCGGCGCGGACGCCGCGGACGCCGCGGACGGGCTCAGCCCAGAGCTTCGATCCGGCGCAGCTCGATCCATTGCCGCCCCTGCAGATGCGGGCACTGCGCCGCGAGTGCTTCTGCCGCCGCGTCGTCGGTCGCGACGATCACGTAGTAGCCGCCGATCACGTCGTGGGCCTCGGCATAGGGGCCGTCGCTGACGAGCGGGCGGCCGTCCTGCAACCGCAGACGTCGGCCACCGTCGTCGGTGAGCTTTTCGCCGCCGGCCAGCTGGCCTTGTTGCGCGAGTGCCTCCGCCCAGGCCTGGTGCCTGGCGATGATCTCCTGCATCTCGGCCGGAGTGATCGAGGCCGAGTCGGCCGGGGTTTCGTGCAGCAGCAGCAGGTACTGGTTCATTGCGGACCTTTCATCCGTTCGGGTGCGGCGCCCGCGGATTGTGGGCGCTCCCTGTCCAGACGAACGGGCGGGCCCTGGCATGACGCCGGGCTGTTCGCCTGAGCCTGTGCCCACGCTTGGCCTCTGAAATGATAAAAAAAGCACCAAGATGCGGGGTTGCGCAAAGAAAGTTGGCCAATATCATTCATAAATGCTTGATATAGCCATCATTTCGCTTCAGTGGGGCATTTTCCTGCCTGCGCTATCACTCGCCGTGATGTCCCGGAAGACATCCCGTTCGCATCTCGATCGGCACGAAGGCTTCACGGCGCTGGCCTGCCTGCTGGGTCTGACCTCCGCCGTGCTGGCGCTCGTGCATCTGTCGCTGATCTTTGCCGGTTTCGAGACGGTGGACCTCTTCCTGAGCTTCCTGCCTCCCGGCCTGACGACGGTGGCCTGCGCGGTGACCGTGCTCCGCAGCCTGGACGCGCGCGCGGTGCCTCCCTACCGCGGGTAAGCTCGGCGGTATTCACCGCTACCGGATACCACCATGCAATACCGCCGTCTCGGCCGTGCCGGGCTGCGCGTCAGCGCGCTCTCCCTGGGTTCCTGGGTCACGTATCACAACCAGGTGGACGTCAAGTCGGCCGCCGAGATGCTGGCCGCGGCCTACGACGCCGGCGTCAACTTCTTCGACAACGCCGAGGCCTATGCCGGCGGCCGCAGCGAGGAGATCATGGGCGCGGCACTGAAGCAGCTGGCCTGGCCGCGCCTGAACTACGTGGTCTCGTCCAAGTATTTCTGGGGCCTGGAGCGCACGGGTGAATCCGTCAATCGCCGTGACACGCTGAACCGCAAGTACCTGATGCAGGCCGTGGACGGTTCGCTCAAGCGTTTCGGCCTCGACCACATCGACCTGATCTACTGCCACCGCCCCGACCCGCACACGCCGGTCGAGGAAACGGCGCGCGCCATGAACGACCTGATCGTCCAGGGCAAGGCCTTGTACTGGGGCACGAGCGAGTGGAGCGCGGCCGACATCCGTGCCGCCTGGGACATCGCCGACCGTCACGGCTGGCACAAGCCTGTGGTGGAGCAGCCGCAGTACCACCTGTTCCACCGCAAGCGCGTGGAGCAGGAGTACGCGCGCCTGTACGAGGACATCGGCCTCGG
>CAJAES010000037.1 GCA_903938815.1 uncultured beta proteobacterium | reverse complement strand
GCGTGGTCGCGCAGGCTGGCCAGGGGGGCCTGCACGATCTCTGGCAGTCCGTCGGCCTCGAACAGTGCCGCGTAGGCGCCCGCAGCCTCCGCCATGCCGAGTGTCGCGCACAGGCGCCGTTTCAGCAGCCCGGCGAACGCGAGGTTGGGGCGCTTGCCGCTGCCGACCAGTGCTCGCACGAGTTCTGGCGGTGCGGATTCCGGGGCGGCTCCCACCAGCATCGGCGGTGGCGGGCGCCCGCACAGCGCCGCCCGGCCCAGGCAGCCTAGGGCGGCTGCGGTGCGGCCTCGCGCCAGCCAGTGCCTGCCCGCAACGAGCTGAACACCGGGGAAGGGCAGCGCCGAAGCCGCGGCCTCGTCGAATGCGGCGTCGGCTTCGGCCACGCGGCCGGCGGCGGCGAAGTCGAGACCGGCGAGAGTGCGGCGGAGTAGCCCGAGGGCAGGGCCCGGCACCTCGCGCAGCGCCTGAAGATAGCTGCGCGCGCGGTCCAGGCGGCCGGCGGCGAGGTCGGCGTCGATCACCGCCAGCTGTCGGGCAAGGGCAGGGAGGGCCGGCACCGCGGCGTGCCTGGGAAGGTCCGGGGCGCTCACACGAACCGCGCGATGCGCGAGCTGTGATGCTTCGACATGGGGCTGTTCACGCCGAGATACACGGAGCCGTCGGGCACCGGCCCGCGAACCACCTTCACGCCCTGGCCGAAGAAGCAGTCCCGCCCGACCTGGACTTCCTCGCCCAACCCAGCCTGCCCGCCGAAGAACGCGCACTCACCCACCACCACGCGCCCTGCCAAGCCCACCTGGGACGACAGGAAGCAGTGGTCTCCGACCACCGAGTGGTGGGCCACGATGCTGGCGCTCCAGATGATCACGTTGTTGCCGATGCGGGCGCGCGGCTGCACGATGTTGTTGTCGAGGATGAAGCAGTTCTCGCCGATGTGTTCGGCATAGAGCGTGCAACTCGGGTGGATGTAGCTCGCGAACGAGTAGCCCCGGGCCTTGCCCTCGAGATAACGGTCGCGCCGGAAGTGGTTCAGGCGGCGGTAGCTCAGCGGCCCGAGCAACTGCACGCGGTCGGGCGGGAACACGGATTCCAGCGTCTCCCAGGCCACCAGCGGCTTGCCCATGAAGGACTCGGAGTGCCGGAATGCGGCGTCGACCGTGTAGCCGACGATCCGGTGGGGGGAGTCACGCTCGAGGTAGGCGGTCGCGACTTCGGCAATGCCGCCGCCGCCGAAAACGACGATGTCTGCCATGGCGGCAGTATAGGGTTCAGGCCCCGGCCAGCCATCCGGTGAGGAAGGCTTCCAGGGCGGCGGCATCGATGCGGTAGTCGTTCCAGAAGGAGAACATCCACTCGGTCGAATAGCTCGGGCTGTCGGTCGCCATCGGGCCAGTGAACAGCGTGGCCTGGCAGCCGAGTGCGTCGAAGATGGCGTTCCCGATCGCGAGCAGCTGCACGTCCGGCGAGGTCAGCGTGCACATTCGCGTGCCGGGGCTGCAGAAGATCGCGAGCGCTGCGTTGGACCCCTCGGGTGCCACGATGTGTCGCGCATGGCGCACGAAGCGAATCTGTTCGATCAGGCTGTGGTCTTCTGGGTAGATCAAGGTGAAGCCGAGGCGCGACACCAGCGCCTCGATCTCCGCATGGTTGACCAGCTTCTTCTTGCGCTCGGGACGGCGCGCCAGGTAGAGCCTGTCGATGCCCGTCGGCGCCGCGGCCGCTGCGCCCCCCATCGCGAAGATCTCGTCTGACACTGCCCGCCAGTGCTCGAGCGCCAGGCGTTGAGGCAGTTGGCCGTTGCCCGTCCGGCTCGGGTAGAAGCCCACGAGAAAGGTGTCCGGCATGCACCAGAGCCGGTCCACACGAATCGGCGCGAGGTGCCCGACGGTATGCAGCGGCGCGTCGGGTGGCAGCATGGCCTGCAGGGCGTGGCGCACGTTGTCGGGCGTCGTACGGTCCACCAGCACCGGCATGCCGCCCTGCCACCCCGCCAGTCGCGCAATAGCCAGCTTGGGGAGGTACTCGATCAGCCAGTGGCCGAAGTCCAGCGTCCGGGCGCCGGTCAGCATCAGTGCTTCCTTGAGCCGTGGCACCGGCCCATCGGGCTCCATCGTCCACAGATGGTCGGCCTCGGCGTGCAGCACGCCCGGGTCGAATTCCGCATTGGCGGTGGCCGGGGCAAAGGGCGCGCCCTCGAGATCCACCAGCGCCTCCCCCTTGCGAATGAGGAGATCCGAGCGGCCTCGCAGCAAGACATCTTCCAGGCAGGCCAGGTACATGCTGCGCGAGCCGATCTTCACCGGCCCCTGCCTGCCTTCGCCCACCACGCGCATGGGAGGCACCTCCTGAACCTGTCCGCCGTGCCACAGATCGCGACAGGTGACTGCATCCTGGCGCGCCGCATCGATCAATGGGCGCACGCGACGTCGGTGCAACGTCTGCAGGCGGGGCACGCCGAGATGTGGCGCGGCGATCGCGAACGCCTGTTCCACACCGAACCGAGCTACGAGATCGCGCTTGAACGTCATGCGCGCCGCCAGCTGGCCGCGCCGCGGGATGTCCTCGGCCAGCCGCTGTAGGAGGTCGGTGGCGTCGGTACCGGGCATCGGCCCCGGGGTGACTTCAGGCATGGGGCGCGTTCCCGGTGTCGGCCGTATAGGAGTAGATGCTGATGTTCTTGTGGCCGCCGTCGCGCCCTTCGCGGTAGTGGCGGTACGCATGCCAGTGCAGCGCGGCATAGGAAACGAACTGAGGCAGGCTGATGCCGGGCGTGCCATGGCGACGGTAGTCGGCCCAGATGCGGGCGTAGTCGCGCAGCAGCCGCAGCTCGCCGTCGCGTGCCAACACGCGCAGCAGCCGAGCGCCCGTGAGGGCCGCGCCGGCCCAGGCCAGCACGCGAGTGCGCAGACCCTTGCGCTCCCGCGCGGTCCGGGTGTGCCAGCGCTCGCGGAATTTCGGGGACGAGGCGAACGACCCGAACACGCGCTCGAAGTAGGCGGGCGCGTCGTAGATGCGCCGGGTCAGGTCCAGGTAGCCCTGGCGCAACTCGGCCGCGGTCATCTGGGCGGGGACGAAGTTGCAGGCCGGGTCGTCCAGCCGCAGGCGGCCTTCAGCGCGCAGGCGATCGAACAGCGGGGTCGACGGGATCGCGCTCAGGATGCTCACCGCCGCGCGTGCGATGCCGGAAGCCTGGATGAACTGGTACTGCCGCTCAAAGATGTCGGGCCCGTCGTTGTCGAAGCCGACCATGAAGCCGCCTTCGATCAGCAGCCCGGCGTCGCGCACGCGGGCGACCTTCTCCAGCAGGCCGTCGCCGCGCACGTTCTGGACCTTGCGCGTCTCGCCCAGCGATTCGAGGTTCGGCGTCTCGATGCCGATGAAGACCATGCGGAAGTTGGCCTTCTCCATCAGGGACAGCAGCTCGGCGTCGTCGGCCAGGTTGATCGAGGCTTCGGTGGTGAGCACCAGCGGGTAGTCGTTCGCTTCCTGCCAGGCCACCAGCGCATGCAGCATCTCGCGCGCGAGCTTGCGGTTGCCGATGAAGTTGTCGTCCACCAGGAACACCACGCGAAAGCCCTGCCTGCGCAGCATCTCCAGCTCGGCGATCACCTGCTCCGGGCGTTTGGCGCGGGGTACGCGGCCGAAGATGGTGATGATGTCGCAGAACTCGCACAGGAACGGGCAGCCGCGGGAGAACTGGACGTTGGCAACCAGCACCTTGCGCGGGTCGAGCAGGTCGTAGCGCGGCAGCGGCAGCACGGTCATGTCCGTGCGCTCCACCTGTTCGTGCCGCGAGCCCCAGGGCTCGCCGCTGGCCACCGTCTCCAGGAACTGCGGCCAGCTGGTGTCGGCCTCGCCGACGAAGATCACGTCGCACAGGCCGGAGAAGAACTGTTCGTCGACGCTGGCGTACGGGCCGCCGACGATGACGATGCCCGGGAAGTCCTTCAGCGACTCCAGGATCTCGCGCATGCGCTGGCGCTGCACGATCATGCCCGTCAGGCCGATGATGTCGTAATCCCTCAGCGCCGCCAGGTCGACGTCGTCGGTGTTCTCGTTGAAGAGCGCCACCTCGTGGGGCTCCTTGACGAACGCCGCCAGCAGCGGCAGCGCGCCACCGGACTGCGCCGCCTTCGGCTGCCCGGGCAGCAGGGGCAGCAGGTAGTCCATGCCGTAGTACGACGGCACATAGCGTGGCTCGACCAGGGCCACCCGCAGCGGCCCGCTGCGCGTGCGCCTGCCGACCAGCGGACGGGGCACGAAGCTGGGGCGCTTGAGAGTGTCTACGCGGATCGGCTGGGCGGCCTGGATCGGCAGGATCGGATGGACTGTGGATTGCATGCGGCGTGTCGCCAGACGGCGGGGCGCCGAAGGAGCGCGCGAAGTCTGCCCGAACCCTGCGGGCCTGTCATCTGGGTGCAAATGTATTTCCAGAGGCTGCAGAGAGGCCTCCGAAAGCGGGCAGTACACCGGCGGCTCGCCAGGGATGCGGATTCCGCGATATTCCCGGTGCATCATGCATTTCGCGCGCGCCGTCTCAGTTGACACGGCCACGGATCGGGCAGTATATTGCCCGCACCAGCCGAAACCAAGATGCACTTTCGCTACCGCAACCACATCGTCCAGGTGATTCGCACCACCTACGACCCCGCGACCAAGAAGCCCCGCACCGAGATCGTCGGGCGACTGCAGCGCACCGACCCGAAGATCGACGACGAGCTTCGCTCCGCCTGCACGCCGGCCGAGGTGGCCGAAGTCGAGCGCTGGGTCGCCAGCCAGATGAAGGCCCGGGCCGTGGCGGCCGAGCACGCCGCCTGGACCCTGGGCGAGCAGTTCGCCCGGGCTGCCGAATGGTTTGCGGCGACCCCCGACGACGACGCAGCACGCGTGGTCGCAGCCGAGGCGCAGCAGCAGTGGGTGTTGCTGCGCAACGTGATGCGACGCCGCGGACTGCTGGACTGACCCCATTCACTTTCCAGCCCAACCAGGATCCGAGATGACTCTGAACGAACTGATCGAACGCGTGCGCACCGACAACCCGACCGCCATGGCCAAGGTCGACGACCGCGTCGCGGCTCGCGTGCTGCGCGCCGCGCTGTCTGCCATCGCCGCCGATGTCGAGGGCACGACCGACGGTGTCAACAAGGTCGCCGGCCTCGGCGTCTTTCGCGTGCGCACGGTCGCCCCCAAGGCCGACGGAACGGGGGGTGGCCGCGTGGTCACGTTCCGTCCGGTCGCCCCGAAGGTTGCCGCCGGGTAAAGAGGCGTTTCCAGGCCCCTGCAGAGGGGCCCCGTGGTGACATGCGCTTGCGTCTGGCGGCGCCGGATGTGCGAAGCTAGAGGCCCGTTCTCGAGATTGCGACACATGTTCCACGTTTCGAACTGGATCGGCGCGGCCGCGCGGCGGCTCGCGCTCATGGCGCTGGCGCTGTCAGTGCCGCTGTCAGTGCCGCTGGCGGCCCACGCCCAGGACCGCTCCCAGGACCGCGCCCAACGGTCGGCAACCCTGGCCTTCGAGGTCGACGCGCGCCAGCCGGGGCCGACGATGAACGTCGACTTCATCGGCAACGCGACCCGCCTGGACACCCTGCTCGGCGTGCGCAACGCGGCCGCGCTGGCCGCCATGCTGGCCAACCCGCGCACCGCGCCGGCGGCCGACTACTTCCGCACCCGCTACCCGCACTACCAGCAGTTCCGCGTCGGCAACGTCTTCGTCGGGTACGAGTGCACTGCATCCGATCTGGATGAGCTCGTGGTCCGTGGCCCCGACGGCCGGCCGCAGTACCGGTTCGGCCAGACGCTGGACATGCTGCAGCTCATGCTTTCGGCCGGCATCAAGCCGCACCTCGCGCTCACCGGCACGCCGCGCGCGCTGGTGCCCGCCGGCGAGGCGCCCCTGAAGCATCCCAACTACGGCTGCGTGAACGCGCCGCCCATGGATCTGTCGCAGGGCAACGTGCGCGAGCGCATGCCCGAGTGGTGGCAACTGCAGGATGCCTTCCTTGCTGCGCTGATCCAGCGCTTCGGCAAGGCCGAGGTACAGAGCTGGACCTTCGCCACCTGGACCGAGCCCTGGAACCCCGGCCGCAAGCTCGCCCATCTGGTGCTGCCGGCCGACGTGGTGCAGGCCGGGCGGCACGACGAAGGCGTCGCGACCCTGGTCGCCGCTTCCATCGACGCCGCGATGAAGCACGACCTGCGCATCCGCATCGGCAACCTGGCGGGTTCGGTGCAGACCGAATACCCCAAGCTGGTGGCTGCCATCGCCCGGCTGCCGCGCGGCAAGTCCTACCTGGACTACATCGACGGCTACGCGATCAGCCGCTACCGCACGCAGGGCGGCTCGGACATCGGCCGTCAGCTCGACGCCGCCTTCGCGCTGCTGGACAACCCGGCGATGCCGGCGAAGCCGCTGTACCTCGACGAATTCGGCGATCTGGCCGGCCCCGACGGCGCCGAACCCTTCCAGGGCGCGAGCGGCCTCGACGGCGCGCGCTTCGCCTCGGTCGTGCTCGGGCGTGTCTTCAGCCGCCAGAACGGCTCGGCGCGGGTGCCGCGAGGCGTGGCGTTCTGGCGCGACCAGATCGAGCCCCGCCCGCGCAACATCTTCACCCAGCCGCAGGCCCACCTGAAGTCGGCTGCCAGCCATGTGACCGACTTCTTCGCGTCCATCAACGGCCATGCCCGTTTGCCGGCCCGGGGGCCGGCGGACCAGGTCCTGGCCGGCCAGCGCGACGGGCGCGTCAAGGTCCTGCTGCTGCCGGATGCGCGCGACGACGGCGACGCCGCACAGCCGCAGACCCGAACGCTGGCCGTGAGCGGCCTGCGCGCCGGCGTCAGCTACGAGGTGACGCTCAGCGAGGTCAGCCGCCTGCGGGGCAACCCGATCTCCGCCTTCCTGGGCGGCTCCGCAGGCTACCGGCAGGACGCGCAGGGGCGCTTCAAGTCCGCCGGCGGGCGCTGGGCGCTGGCATCGCCACAGTCCGAAGCCTGCTACTACGACGAGAACGCGTCGTGCGCCTGGCGCGAGAAGGCGCGCGAGATCGAGGCGCCGCTGGTGCGCAGTTCGCGCATCCGCGTCGATGGAGACGGCGTGCTGAGAACCTCGATGGTCGTCGATGAGGCGGGCATCGTGATGGTCGACGTCGCTCCCGCACGATGAAGCTGCTGTTCGGCCTGGCGCTCTTCGCCGCAGCGGTGTTGCCCGCTGCCGCGCGGGTGGAGTTCGATGCCTCGGTGCAGGACGACGCCGTCGTGCAGCGCGGCGCGGCGTGGCGCGTCGGCGGCAGCACGGATTCGACGGCCGCCGTCGTGCTGCGCGTCGATGGCAGGCGGGTCGAGACGATGCCCCGCGACGGCCGCTGGTCGGTCGAACTGGCTGTGCCCGCGGACGCGCGGCGGATGGAACTCGCGCTCGAAGGCGGCGAGACGCGTCGCGTGCTGGCCGGCGATGTCTGGCTGTGCAGCGGGCAGTCGAACATGGCCATGCCCACCAGCCGCGCGCAGGACGGCGCCGCCATCGCCGAGGGCCTGGCCGACGTGCCGCTTCGTCTGCTCAAGGTCCTGCCGCCCACGCGTGCGCGCGGCGCCGTGCAGCAGCCCTGGCAGAGGGCCGACGCCGCCGGCACCCGTGCCTTCTCGGCGGTCTGCCTGGCGTTCGGGCGGGAGTTGCAGCGCCGGATCGGCGTGCCGGTCGGTCTCGTCGACGCATCGCTGGGCGGCACGCGCATCGAGGCCTGGATCAGCGCGGCCAGCCTGCCGCCGGCCGTGGCCCGCGACGAGACCTACCTGCGCCGGCTCGCGCCCGAGGACCGCGGCGGCGGGTTCGAGAAGAACCGCGCCTCGATCCTGTTCGACGGCATGATCGCCGGCCTGGCGCAGCAACCGCTGCGCGGCGTGCTCTGGTACCAGGGCGAGTCCAACCGCATCAATGCTGCGTCCTATGCCGACCTGCTGGGCCTGCTGATGCAGGATTGGCGCCGCCACTGGCGCCAGGGCGATCTGCCCTTCGTCATCGTGCAGCTGCCCGGTTTCGGGGCCTCGGCCGCGGCTTTCGACCCTGCGAGCCCGATGGCGGCGGTGCGCGAGGCGCAGGCCGTGGCTGCCGCGCGCGACCGGAACGCCGTTGCCGTGAACACGCTCGACCTCGGCGATGTCGACCTGCACCCGCCACGCAAGCTGCCCTTCGGCCAGCGTGCCGCCGCAGCGGCCGAACGCAGGTTCTACGGGCAGGGCGCCTCGGCGCCGGCGCAGGCCGCCATACCCCGGCCGCAGATCCAGGGTGCGCGCATCAGCGTGGACCTGAAGCCGCTGGCCGCCTGTGTCAGCACCCAGGGGCCGATCGGCCCCGCAGTGCAGATCGCTGGCAGCGACGGCCAGTGGCAGCCCGCAGAGGCCGAGCTGTCGGGATCGACCTTGATGGCTCGCTCCACGCGGGTGCCGCGGCCCGTGGCGCTGCGCTATGCCTGGGCCGACCATCCGGCCACGCCCCTGCAAGACTGCGCGAACAATGTGCCGCTGCCTGGCTTCCGTACCGACGACTGGTCGGCGCGGCCTGCCGGCCGCTGACGCCCGTTACCGAGCGAGCACTTCCTCGTCGCAGGCTGCGTCCGCCAGGGCTTCCAGCTGGTCGATCGATGCCGCCGTGCCGCCATCCGCCGAACCGTCCGCCGAACCGTCCGCCGAACCGTCCGGCTTGCCCGCCGTGCCCTGCGCATCGGTCATGTGGCTCATGAAGACACGCATCACGTGGTCGACACCGGCCGCCGTGACGCTGCGCCGGTCGGCCTCGAAGTAGCCGCCCACCGCGTGCGGGCCGGTGATGATCTCGTACGACGGGAAGTAGCAGACGCCTTCGTGGCGCTGGCTGATCTCTTCCGCCGCCACCCGCAGAACCGACTTCGAGTAGACGGTGGACACCAGCACGTGCCGGTCAGCCGCAGTGGCCACCAGCGGCACCGGAGACACCGTGAGCAGCATCCGCGCACGCGGGTTCACCAGCCGCAGCTTCTGAAGGAAGCGGTTCAGGTCGGCCACCACGTCGCTCACGGAGAAATTCTCGAAGACGTGCTGGTCGGGGTCATAGGTGCCGCCCACGACGCCAGGCGCCACCGGGTAGGCCGCACCGTCCAAGCGTGATGTCCAGCACTCGGTCAGGCCGAGCGTGAAGACGAAGACGTCGAGCTGCCGGAACATGCGGCGCACGGCGGCCAGATGCTGCCGAGCGTCGGCTTCGACGGCTGCTTCGGTGGCGAAACCCTCGGGCTCTATGCGCGGCCGGAAGGGGTCGCAGAAGCCGCCCTCGTGCCGGGCCCACACCCGCTCCGTCGGCCGGTAGTAGCCGAATGCGCGGTCGAAGAGCTGCAGCAGCTGGCGAGCGGTGTAGATGTTGCCGTAGCGTGCGCTGAAATCGTAGAAGCCGCGCTGCTCGCCAGCGGCAGCGTCGGCGGGGCCCGGCTCGGCCACCATGTAGCGGAAGCCGGCGCCGCGCAGGCGCTTGGAGATGTGCTGCGCGAAGCAGCTGCCGGCGGTGGCGACGCGGTCCTTGCGACCGATGCGGAAGGGGGGTTCCAGCACAGGGTCGACTTCGCCCGGCGCACGCGTGGAGATCGACTGCTTCCAGAAGGAAGTGTCGGGCAGGTCAGTGTAGGGGTGACGCGGCGCGGCAGGGCGCGTGTCCGGCTGGGCCGGGGCTGCGGGCGGTGCTTCGATCGACCGCGCCAGATGTTCGAGCACCGTGCGCCCGTAGGCCGCATTTCCGTGCATGGGGTCGGCGCCCCAGAACCGGCGGTCGAGCAGGCCCTGCGGGTTGAAGACCTCGGCTGGAAGCGACACGTACTCGATGCCTCGCTGGGCGCACAAGGTGCGCACGGTGTCGCACTGCGCTTCCCAGACACGCCGCCGTGTGGCCGGCGGCTCCAGGGGCAGGCCGCGGAAGTTCGCGATCCGTTCGTCCGGAAAGTTCCCCTCCAGCGTGTCGGCTCCCACAGGCGGCGGCGATGTGTAGAACAGGACCCGGCGCGGCAGCAGCGGCAGAAGAAAGTCCAGCCATTCCGGGAGCCGGCCCAGCACCACGTCGCGCACGCGCGCGACCTTTTCCGCGGCTCCGATCCCGCTCGAGCGCAGCAGGCCCAGGCCCGAGTGCTCGTTGCCGTTGACGCAGAGCACCGCCACGTCCGCGCCTGCCGAAGCGATGCGCTGGGCGACCGCTGCCTTGTCGATGCCGTCGACCCGATTGGTCAGCTTCTTGTGGTCCCGCTCCGACATGCCGTCAGTGGCGGCGACTCGCATCTCGGGCTGGCGCAACAGCAGGAAGTCGAACGAGACGCCTGGGTGGGCGTCATTGACTTCAGCGCCGTTCATCAGGGCCGTGATGTGGCTGTGCCCGATCACCAGGACTTTGCTCATGGCCTACTCTCGCCCCGCACGGGTCTTGCGCAGCCAGATGCTGCCCCCGGTGTTCGTCAGCATCGCCGGGTATCCGCTCGCGATGAGGTCGCGCCCGTGGCGTGCGAACCAGTCGTTGAAGAACACGATCTCGAACGCATCGTTGTACATCAGGAAAGCCCGCAGGCCGTAGATCTCGTTCCACGACCGGTTCTCCTTGACCACCCAGTTCGGGCTGTACTCGAAGGGCCAGAAGATGTCGTGGAAGTGCACGAAGACGCCCGGCTTGATCAGCGGCAGGACATTGAAGAGCTCGTGGCAGACGTCGCTGCCCGTCTTCATCACGTGCGTGGAGTCGATGAACAGGAAGTCGCCCGCCTCCAGCTGCGTGAACACGGCCGGGTCGGTGTCCTGGACGCCGGTGGCGTGGATGGTGCAGCGTGCTGCACGCTCCTCGCCCAGCAGCTTGAGCAGCAGCGCGGGGTAGGGCTCGACGAAACTGACCTCGACCTCGCCGCCCAGATAGCGGTCGATGGTCTCGATGCTGCAGGCCGAGGAGTGGCCCGAGCCCACTTCCACCAGGCGCTTCGGGCGGTGGCGCCGCAGCATGGCGTGCAGGATGCTGCCGTCGCCGTAGCCGAAGGCCGGGTTGCGGAAGAAGTAGCGGCACGCCGGGTCCGCGTCCTCGGGGAAGGGAATGTCCTGCAGGAAGGGCAGCAGTTCGGCCCACTGCCTGCGCATGGCGTCGGCATCCACGCGGATGGCTTCGGGGGCGATGTCGGCCGGATGCTGGCCATATCGCGCCTTGACCTGTTCCACGTCGACGATGGGGCTGTAGAAGTGGCCCGGCGGCACGAACAGGCTCTTCTGCTTGCGGCGTACGTTGTCGAACTCCTTCGAGTCCAGCAGTTCCTGCGCAAAGCCTTCGGCGGACAGGCCGCCGGCCAGGCGCCGTTGCCACTGGGCGAGCTCAGGCGGGCGTGGTTCCCGGTGCAGGAAGCCCTGGAAGAGCGTGCGAATCAACGCGTCGTGGTTCATGGGGGTCCGCGGGGTCAGGCGTGGTCTTGATAGGCCTGCAGCGCCGGAAGGCGCTTCAGGCGGTCGATTTCAGGGTCGGACGGCTCGCCGCCCTTGTCCGGCAACGTGGGCCAGCGCTGGGGGTCGACGCCGAGGAAGCTGCACAGCCGCGTGCTCTGCGCTGCTTGGTCTTCTATGAAGTGCTCGTAGTCCAGCGCCATGGCGGGTTGCCGCGCGAAGAGCTGCACGGCGCAGGCACGGCCGGCCAGATTGATGCGACAGGCCCGCTCCACCAGGGCCGGCCGCAAAGCATGCTCCAGCGTGGCGCCGGTCCCGGGTGCCGCCTGGCGCTGTGCAGCCTTCAGGCGCAGCCGCGCCTCGGACACATGGCGCGCGATCAGATCGCGCCTCCAGAGATGCACCACGCGCAGATCCGGCATCTCGATCAGGCGTTGAAGAACCGGCGCGAACTCCATCTGCAGCATCTGGCTGTAGAGCAGCTTGAAGCCTGTGACAGGCCTCTTCGAAGCGAAGACCTGCGCCTCGAGAAACGCCACCGGATCGCGCCGCCTCAGCTTCAGGGCCAGTTCCGGGTCCAGCGCGCGCATCGCATGGGTCGAATGGCCCAGCACGCGATGCACGCCGAAGACCTCGCCGTGGCAGCAGACCTCGGGGTGCCGGTTGAGCATCTCCCGCAGCAGGGTGCTGCCGGATCGCGCAGGGGCGATGATGAGAAAGCGTGTCATGCGGGGGCTCTCGGCGGAACGGGCTTCGGTGGCGGCGGAAGGTCGGCGCCACAGACATCGTAGATGCGATAGAAGGAGGCAATGGCCTCATCCAGCGGCCACTGCCGTCGTGCCCCGGTGACCACTCTGCCGGGTGCCACCTCCAGTACTTCGACGCCTGCGCAGTCTTCGGGGTCCTGCAAGGTGGCGCCCTGCATGGCGCGGACCCAGGGGTTCATCGGGAGCCGGTACTGGCTCAGGGGTTCCGAGGCACTCGCCGGCTGCTGCGTCGAGGCCGGTGCGAGGCCGGCACGCACGCACAGTTGGCGCGCGGTCTCCGCGATCAGGGCCTGTGCCGGGTGGTTGAACGTGAAGAACAGTCGCTGGGTCCAGACGCGTTCCCGGATCCAGTCCGCCACGCGGATGTCGGTCAGGGCCTCGCGCCGGCCCAGTTCGCGCAGCGCGCGCTCGGCAGCGCCTTCGTAGAGCCTGCGGTTGTAGCGGTCGTCGGAATTCAGCGCCAGCGCGCTGTCGATGTCCATGCCCGCGCGCCAGGCGGCCAGCACGGTTGCGCTGTGGTAATCGCCGAGCGGGCCGGGCAGCGGCCGACGGTCCTTGTCGCGCACATACATCAGTTCGGGGTTGTAGCCGCCAAAGAACAGGTTCGGCCAGGTCAGCACCTTGGCGCCGTGGCTTTCCCGCAGGGCGTTGGTCTGTATGAAGCGGCAGGGGTAGGTGTCGGCCACGGTCTGCGCAAGGATCCAGTCCGCGCCGTTCAGGGCATCCGCGTGGGCCTTTTCGTCGCTGTCCTTCAGCAGGTGCACCACGGCCACGGTCGTGATCTCGGCGCCGCCTTCGACCAAGGCCGAGAGTGTCTGCGCCAGCGGCCGCGCCTGGCAGTTGCCGACCACGGCGAACCGCAGCTTGCGATTCACGCTACCTGCCCCTGATAGTTTGCGCGCACGGCTTCGTAAACCGCGAAGTCCGCCTCGTTGATTTCCTCCAGGCGGCGGTAGAGCGCGTTGCCTATCTCCTCACGCACTTCGGCCAGACGAATGTCGAGCGGCGCTGAGTGGTCGCGGCTGGTGTTGCGAGCCATCACGACCGCCTGGACCTGCGGGAAGTGCGGCTGGAGCCAGGCGGTCATGCGCCGGATCGACTGCTCGTAGGCCTCGACCAGACCCACGAAGGGCAGTTCCTTGACGGCACGCAGGGCGCGTTCGGCCTGGCTTCCGGTGTCACTGGGGAACATCTGGCCCAGCCTGTAGCTGTGGAAGTCGCGGCATTGCGCGTCGTAGCTCATCGAAAGCCGCACCTCGATATAACCTGCTAGGGTGGTGTTGCGCGCGAGCACGGCGCCGAATCCATCACCTCCTTGCTTGCGTTCGAAGTAGTAGGCCGAGGCAATGCGGTCGATCGGGTGCCGCACGAAGAGCACCGGGAAGCACTGCAGCGCCGGCCCCTTGGGCGGCGGCATATGCGCCGTGTGGGACGAGAACGCGAGGGTGTGAGGATTCGACCGGATCCAATCGGCCACCTGTTGCATCACCTGGCCATGACTGCCGTCGAACTCGCGGGTTCCCCATGCGGCCCCGAAGTTCTTCTTCAGCATCGCGTCGACCGAGGTGCCTGCGTTCTTGAAGAAGTGGTAGTGGAGGATGAACTTGCGCATCTTTGTTCAGCAGAATCAGGTCGTGCGCATGTCGTGGACCAGGCAGGCAGGCTCCGGCGTCGCGAAGATCTCCACGGCTTCCAGCGCCTGCTGCATCAACTGCCGACCTCGCGTGAAGCCGAACTCGCGCTCGGTGTAGATCCAGGCGGCCTGCTGCAAGGCGGCCCAGG
This sequence comes from uncultured beta proteobacterium, assembly GCA_903938815.1. Classification (GTDB taxonomy): domain Bacteria; phylum Pseudomonadota; class Gammaproteobacteria; order Burkholderiales; family Burkholderiaceae_C; genus Rubrivivax. The sequence goes on along the minus strand of CAJAES010000037.1, from coordinate 36,110 downwards.
CCGACGGGTCCTCGTACAGCCTTGCAATCGTATCCACCCAGGCCTTCGGGGTACCTGCGATCAGGGCTTCCAATCCGTCGCGCAGGCCGGTACCTTCGGCCGCCATCGGGGACAGCACGCAGGGCACGCCGTGCGCCAGTGCGCCGATGACCTTGCCCTTGATGCCGGCACCGCTGAGCAGCGGCGCGATGAACACGCGGCAGCCGTCGTAGACCTCTTCCACGGTCGGAACCCAGCCTGGCGTCGAGACGTTCTCCTCGTCCTCGAAACGCTCAACCATCTCCTTCGGCATGTTGCTGCCGTACAGGCGAAGTTCGACGCCCGGCAGGCGCTCGCGCAGCAGCGGCATCACGTCCCGCACGAAATACTCCACGGCCTCGACGTTCGGGCTGTGCCCATAGCCGCCCAGGAAGGCGATGCCGGAGCGCGCCTCGAAGGGCGGTACCGAGCCCGGGCGCTCCACGACCCACGGACAACGCGCGACTCGCGTCGAGTCCAGGTTGTGCGACAGGATGACCGCGTGCTCGATCTCGTTGTACGACAGCACGAGATCGACCTTGCGCATCACGGCGAGTTCGGCGTCGCGGGTGCGCAGCGCGGCGCCCAGCATCTCCTTGTCCTTCTTGGCAATGGCCGAGCGCAGCTCGCGCAGGAAGTGGAGGTCTGCGTTATTGAACAGTACCTTGGCCTGAGGCGCATGACGGCGGATAGCGTCGATGTGGCGCTCCGCAACCGAATAGCGCGTGATGTAGATGAAGTCGAACTCGCTGCCGCGGCGCTCGACCACTTCGGACACTGACAAGGAAAAGGGCGAGTACAGGCACTCGATGCCGGCGCGTTGCAGCACCTCGGTGTAGGTGCCGAGCCAGGCAAGGTTCTCGGGTACGAAGGTCAGCTTGCAGCCCAGCGACTGCAGCAGCCGCATCTCCTGGAGCGCGGCGTAGCTGCCGGCATCCTTGTCGGGCTGCGGCGTCGCGGCGTCGATCACCAGCACGCGAAAGCGCACGTGGCGGTCCTTGGCGAGGTCCGGTTCCTTGCCGACCGGGCCGTTACCGCGGAACGCCGAGAGCCAGCGGTTCTTGAACTTGGGCTTGTTGATCTGCTGGAAGCGCTTGGTGCCCGAGGTGACGCTGGTGCCGCTGCTGATGCCCTCGAAGTGGATCACCTGCGAGAACGGCGTGTAGACCGTTTTGTAGCCCTTGTCGCGCACTCGGAAGGCGAGGTCGGTGTCCTCGAAGTAGGCCGGGACGTAGAGCTCGTCGAATCCGCCGATCTCGTGCCACAGCGCGGTGGGCAGCATCACGCAGGCGCCCGATAGGTAGTCGACCTGACGCGCGTAGTTGTAACGCGGGTCGCGCGGGTTGCCGTTCCTGCCGTAGTTCCACGGGTCGCCACTGCCCCAGACGATGCCGCCCGCTTCCTGCAGCGTGCCGTTCGGGTACAGCAGCTTGGCGCCGGCCATGCCGACATCGTCGAAGTGGTCGAACACGTGCACGAGTTCGTCCAGCCATGCGGGCGTGACCTCGGTGTCGTTGTTCAGCATCACGACATATTTGCCGCGCGCCAGCTTGCCTCCTGCGTTGCAGCTGTGGATGAATCCCTGCGAGGTTTCGTGGCGGATCGTGACGATGCCACGCACCAACTCTGCGACGTCCAGCGTCTTGTCGCTCGAGCCGTCGTCTACGAGGATGACCTCGAACGTCGCCCGGTTCGGTGCCAGCAGCAGCGATGCGAGGCAGTGGTAGGTGACCTCGAACTTGTTGTGCACCGGGATCACTAGCGAGACGTCGGGCGTTTCGACCGCCGGGAACTCCAGCACCGGCCGCGTGCGCAGCGCCGTATCGCCATCGGTTTCGAAGCCCAGAACCACCTGTTCGTGCACGCTGTGAAGCTGCTGCAGGCGCGCTAGCGCCGCCTCAGGCGCCAGGGTGCCGTCCTCCAACGCGGCGTTGATCGCCGCGACCCCTCGGCGCAGGGATTCGTAGCGCAAGGCCGCGCCCTGCAGCAACGCCGAGTTGACGTAGCCGCCACTGAAGCGGCGCAAGGCATCGTCGGGCGTCTGCATGCTGCGCGTGATGGCCGCGAGCTCGCCGATCACGCGTTGCGGCTTCAGAGTGCGTACGACGATGTGATGCGGACGGCCATCCATGGCGTCGACGGGCAGGCGCAGCGAGAAGCGCAAGCCGCCTTCGCCGGCGTGTTCCGCGCGGCCGGTACCCGATAGCTTGCCGTCCACGAGCAGTTCCACATCGTGGGGCGTGCCGGGCCTCAGCAGATCCTGTAGCCAACCTTGCACGAAGGCACCGTCGAGCTTCTCGACCACACCGAACACCTCGGGCGCCAGCTTGAATGTGAGTTCGCCCGGATCCAGGGTCTGACCGCTGTCGCCGGCCTGCACCTTCACGCGGTGCGTCTTGCCGTCGATGAACGAGGTGGGAAGGGCAATCCGGAAGCCGTGTTCGCCCTTGCCGATGCCTGCTTCCACCAGGTCGGCCCGGAAGTCGATGGCCTTGCCGGTGGCGACCCACTGGTCGTCGACGATCACCTGCACGTCGCATGGGCCCTGGGCATCGCGTGCGGCCCAGCCGATCACCTCGATGCCGGTCACGCCGTCGACGAACCCCCGGACCACAACCGGTTTCATGTCGGTGGTCTCGACAGCGCCGCTGGCGGCGGGGGACGTGATGGCGGTGGAATCAGCGTTCTGGTTGACTGTCATGGTAGTAAGGCTGTGAGCGTCTTGGATTGGGTTGCCGTCATGCCGCCTGCAGCGGGCTGCGGTCAGATGTCGGGGCGCCGGCCGTGGCCAGCAATTCTTTCAGGAGATTCTCGGGCTGATCGGCCAGCGCCAGCGGCAGTGTCTGGCTGCCAGCAGGCGCACCGTCCTTCACGCGGCGGGCCTGTGCGCCGAGGTCGAACACCACCACGGGCAGGCCGCTGCGAAGGGCGATGGACAGCGTGTAGCAGTAGGTCTCTGGCCAGGTGGAAGGCAGGAAGACCAGATCCGCCTGCACGGCGGCGACGCGTGCATCGATCTCGCCGTCGTCGTAGCGGCCGTGAACGTGCACGCCCGCATCGACGAGCCGGTTGTCGTCGGTCGAGAAGCCGAGCAGTTCGAAGTCGACAGGCAGGCCCATGCGGCGCGCCGCTTCAGCGGCCAGCCGCAGTACCTCGTAGCCCTTGATGCGGCTGATTGCGCCGATCACGAGCACACGGGTACGGCCGTCGCCCCTCGCGGCAGGTGCAGGCGCGACATGGCTCAGGGGCTCGTCGTGGGGGCAGACCTCGATCGGCAGCACCGGCCAGTACCGCGCCAGGCGGCGCTGCACATCTTCGTCGGGCACGACGATGCGGTCGGCCTGGCGAAGCAGGTCGAGCTGCTGCGCGCGCCAGCTGACGATGTCGCCGCTCTTCGCGATGAGGCCGTCGGTGGCGAGGCAGCTGTTGCAGCCGGCTTCGTCCGGCTCGCCGCAATACCGGCCGTTGGTGCGTGCGAGGTTGATGCGCGGGCAGATGGCGTGATAGTCGTGCAGCGTCGTCACGAGTTCCAGGCCGAGCTGCCGGCGGGCCTGCAGCAGCAGGGCGGGCAGGCCGGGCGTGAAGTCGATGAGGTGGTGCAGCTGGATGGAACGGATCCCGAGCGTCTGCATCGCTTCCATGAAGAACGCCGAATCCGCCACGGGAATGCGGCCGATGGCATTCAGGCCGTACAGGCGGGGGTGGGCCAGGGCCACGGCGCCCGGTTTCTTGGACGGGCGCAGCTCGAAGGTGCCTTCGCCTGAGGCCTCCAGTGCCTCGGCCTGCTCGACGAGGTGCCGTTCGGTGCCGCCGCCGCGGTCGTGCGAGACCAGCAGTGTGTTGTTCTCCTGCCGCTGGCGGGCCAGGCGGGCCAGGCTGAGCCGGGCGCGCTGGACCCACAGCGGGTCGTTCGCGATGAAGCGCTGCACCTGGTGCTCGTAGGTGGGGTGCAGGCCCTGCAGCGTGCGCATGGCGCGCGCGATGCGCTCCCCGGCCTCGGCGCGGAAGGACACCGAACCATGGTGGCGCACGAACACGCCGCCCGTCACCGCATTGACCCAGTCGCGCTCGATCGCGCGCTGGCACCAGTCGTTCTCCTCGCCATAGCCGCGGCCGAAGTTCTGGTGGTCGAAGACGCCGATCTCGGCGATGCAGGCCCGCCGCATCCACATGCAGAAGCCCACGCCGGTGGGCGCCGCCACCCACTTCAGGCCGTTCGCCTGCGCCGCCAGGCGGTCGAGCTCGGCGTCGTCCACCTCGAGCGGCATCCAGTTGTCGTGCAGGGGCTCGGGGTAGCTGCAGATGGTGGCGTTGTTGGACAGCGGGGTCACGCTGGCGATGGCCGGGTCGGTGGCGCCGATGGCCACCAGGCGGTCGAGCCAGTCGTTGTGGACCTCGGTGTCGGCGTTCAGGATCACGACATCCCGGTCGGCATGCAGGTTCAGGCCCAGGTTGACCGTGGCCACGAAACCCTGGTTGGCCGCATTGCGGTGCAGCGTGAAGAGCCCGGCCCCGGCCAGCCGCGCGAGGGTAGCCGACAGTTCGGCGTCGGGGCTGGCGTCGTCGATCACCACCAGTTCGAACGGCGTTGCCACCTGCGCGGCCAGCACGCTGCGCAGGCAGCGCAGGGTCTCGCTGCGGCCCGAGTACACCGGCACGATCACATCGAGCCGAGGCGCGCCGTCGCCCCGCCGAAGTGCAAGGCCGTGCCATGCGTCCGGCTGCAGCAGCAGAGCTTCGTCGTCCGGCTCGCCTTCGGGGCGCGTGTGCGGCTCGCGCAGTTCCACGTTCGCCCCGAGTTCGTTGAGCATCTGCACCAGCGGGTTCGAGCGGGATACACGCAGACCGGGCTTGTTGCAGAGCAGCACCCGCATGTCCAGGCCCGGGAGCGGGTTGCGCCCTTCGCGCCACCCGAACCGCACGAAGTGCTGCAGCGGGTCGATCTTGGAGGCCGCTACGTCGCTGTTGTTGGACAGGTAGTAGCCGATGTCCAGCCAGGGGCTGGGAGAGATGCGCCGGAAACGGCCGTACAGGCCGTAGTGCAGCAGGGCGTTGGCCGGGCCCCGGGCGGCATCGCATTGCTGACGGTAGTGGGCCGGGTCGAACAGCGGCGCCGGGTGGCGCCCCTGGGAATCGCCGCTCCGGATGTAGTGGCGCAGCGGCGGGCCCGAAGGCGCCTGCCCTGGCTCGAACTGCCCGAGATAGAAGAGGCGGTCGAACAGCTTCAGCCGCTTCGTGATGGCAATCTCGAGCTTGCGGCCCAGGGCCCTTGGCGGGCCCGGCACGCGCAGCAGCAGCGAGATCGCTTCCAGCAGTAACCTCGCGGGCAGGGCGTGCCCCAGCACCCAGCGCGCCAGCCGCTTGATCGGCGAGCGGTGAGGCACTGACGTCATAGGCCGAACAGCACCTTGGCCGCGATGGCGATCTGGTAGACGATCTGCGTGATGCCGCGGGTGGTCTCGATGCTCTTGGTCTCGATCTTCGGCAGCACCATGATCTCGTCGCCGGGCTGCACGGCCGCGGTCGTCGATTCGGCGAAGCTGCCGTCCTGGCGCAGCACCACCAGCCGCGCCTCGTCGGCGCCCTGCGTGAAGCCGCCGGCGCGGGCGATGAAATCGCTGGCCTTGGCGCCGGATTCCCAGACGATGGCGTTCGGGAACAGCACTTCGCCGCTCACCATCACGAGGTTGCTCTGCTCGGGCACGCGGATCACGTCGCCGTCCTCGAGAAGGGTCTCGCCCGACTGCGCGCCGCCGGCCAGCACCACCTGCCCGCGCGGCTGCACCTGCCGCGCGCGGTCGATGAAGGTCAGGATCTGCTGAGCCTCGCGGCCGCGCAGCGCGGCTTCCTCGCTGGTGGAGGACCGCGCCGTCAGCGCGTAGGTCTCGAGGTTGCGCAGCGAGCCCTCCAGCAGTTCCTTCTGGCGCGTGGCCACCGACTTGCGGAACAGCTGCGAAGCCTGCACCCGGGCCTGCGGCGCCGGCCGCAGCCGCGCCATGGCGTCCTTCAGCTTCGCGCCGTAGGGCAGCACCAGCGTGCGCTCGCCGAGATGCGCGCCTTCCAGGCGCACGAGGATGGTTCCGGGGTACTTGTCGGAGCTGACGCTGACTTCGTCGCCGTCCTGGATGGATACCTGGGCCGCCGCTGCGAGCGTGTGGTACTCGCTGCGCCTGTCGGCGCCGACCTTGCGCACGATGCTCAGGTGCGTGGCGCCCGGCCTGGGACGCGCCAGCGCCAGCAGTTCTGCGCCGGTGATGACGGGCTGGGCGAACTCGAAGATGTAGGGGTTCAGGACTTCGCCCGCCACCTGCACGGTGTGGCGCCGGCCGCCGACGACGATGGTGTCGCCGTCCTGCAGCTGCAGCGTTGCCATCTGGCCGTCGAGCAGGAAGCGATAGAGGTTGACGGCCGCGCGCCGCTTGCCGCCGCGCAGAACCTCGACCTCGAGGTAGCTGCCGCGATCGGGGTCGATGCCGCCCGCTCGGTCGAGGTAGGACAGCACCGAGTCGGACGACAGCCCGCTGTACAGGCCCGGACCGCGCACGAAGCCCGTGACGTAGACCTTCACGGGCTGCGCGGCCTCGAGCGTGGCGTAGACGCCCACGTTGGCGCGGAAGGTGCGCTTGACCTGGCTCTCGACACGCGAGTTCAGGTCGGCGTTGCGAACACCGCGAACCGGCACCGGCCCGACGTTGGGAATGAAGATGTTGCCCTGCACGTCGACCACCTGCGTGGCCTCGAACGTGAAGGCGCCCCACATGCGCAGGCTGATGCGGTCGCCCGCGGAAATGACGTGGTCGGGGTTGAAGCCCGTGAATGCGTTGCCGCCGAAGCGCCCGGTGAACATCTGCGAGCCGAATACCGTGGGGCGGTCGGTGACCGCCGGGTCTGGCGGCAGGGCCGATGGCATGGGGGCCGACGCCGATGTCAGCGCGGCCGGCACGGTGATCTGCGTCAGGCCCCGCGGGCTGGTGTTCAGGGGGTCGGTGCTCTGGGCAGCCACCGGAGAAACGGCTGCGATCAGGGCCCCGGCCAGCGCCAGAAGCCTGGCCGGCAGCGCGATGCGCGCAAGGCGGGTGCTCGGAATCATCGAATCAGTCCTGGTGTTCCTGGATGGTGGCCAGCGTCAGACGTGCCACGCCGAAGATCAAGATGCAGCCCGCCAGCAGCGTCAACAGACTGTAGAAGCGACGAGGATACTCGGCGCTTTCGGGCGTGGATGGGGGTTCGATCACCACCAGGCTGCGCAGCTTGCGCGTCGACTCCACACGGGCGGCTTCCACACCCATGAGCGCCGTCTTGTAGGCGTCCTGCGCCACCTCGGCCTGCAGTTGCAGGCCTTGGTAGTCGATGGCCAGGGCGTTCAGGCGGTCGCTGCGCTTGCTGTCGCCCGTGGCGCGCTGGCGCTCCGAAGACAACTGCGCGCGCAGGGAGTTGAGCTGCGTGCGCTGGGTGCGCACCTGCGGGGCGTCCTCCTGCAGGAAGCTGCGCAGGTTGCGCAGTTCGGTCTCGGCCTTGCTGATCTGGGCCTGGAGATCCGTGGTGAGAAGGCCGGCCGCCTGCGCCTGCTGCGCCGGGTCCACGAGGCTGTACTTGTTCTGGAAGCCCAGCAGCGCGCTGCGCGCCTTCTGCAGTCGCTGCCCCGCGCGCTCGAGTTCGCCGTCGGCGAAGGCGAGGTTGTCGCGCGCGATCTTGTGCGAGTACTCGTTGACGAAGCGTTCGCTCTCTTCGAGGATGGCCGCGTTCAGGGCCTGCGCGAAGGCCGGCTCGAAACCCTGGACCCGCAGCGTCAGCGTCGAAGACATGTCGTCCAGCGACACCGTGACGCGCTTGCGGTAGTACTCCAGGAAGTCTTCGCGCGGGCTGTCGGCCCATAGCCGGTAGATGGGGTCGGACTTGGGCGCCTGGTAGTGCTCGCGCAGCTTCAGCCGGGTTTCCAGGCGCAACAGCAGGCCGAGCGAGTGCACGTACTCGCGCAGGTACAGCGTGTCCTCGCGGGCCGGGCTCGCCACGCCCGTCAGCAGCACGGCGGCGCCGCTCAGCGCGCCGCCGCCGTCGCCGCCTGCCTGCCGCAGGCCGACGGTGGCCACGCTTTCATAGCGGTCGGCGGCCAGCAGGCCGTAGTACAGCGCGCCCAGCACCATGGGCAGCACGATCAGCAGCCACTTCAGACGGGCCGGCGACAGAGCTTTCAGGATTCGATTCATGCGGAGGCCAGCGCTGGTGCCGGCTTTTCGGCGGGTTTCTGATAGGCGGCGATGCCGGCTTCTACGTCTTCGTAGAGCACCGTGTTGCCGCGGTCCACGTGCACGACGATGTTGCAGTACTTGCGGATGTCGGCCATGCTGTGCGAGACGAGAATGACGTTGGAGTGTGCCAGCCGCTCGGTCAGGATCTGCTGACTCTTGGCTCTGAACTGGGGGTCTCCGACCGCCATCACCTCGTCAATGAGGTAGATGTCGAAATCGAAAGCCATGCTCATGCCGAAGGCCACGCGAGAACGCATGCCGGACGAGTAAGTTTTCACTGGCAGATCGAAGTAATCACCGATCTCGGCGAAGTCCTCGATGAACTGCAGCTTGCGGCGCATCTGTTCGCCGGTTGCGCCATAGACGCGGCACACGAAGCGGATGTTGTCGCGCGCACTCAGCGAGCCCTGGAAGCCGCCGCCCAGCCCCACCGGCCACGAGATGCTGGCGTCGGTGATCACCTGCCCGCTGTTGGGCGTCTCGAGCCCGCCCAGCAGCCGCATCATCGTGGACTTGCCGGCGCCGTTGCGCCCGATCAGGCCGATGTTGCTGCCGGCCGGGAACACGAAGTTCAGGTCGCGAAAGACATAGTGACGACCATGGCCCGTGCCGTACCACTTGGTGAGATTGCGCAGTTCCAGCATGCTCAGCCCCCCAGCAGCAGCTTCTGCCGGTCGCGCCGGTAGAGCGCCAGCGCCAACGTCACCAAAACCAGAGCCAATGACGCCGGGTACGCCACTTCCACGCCGGGCAGCAGCGCATGCGCGGGCGAGAAGGCGTTGCGGGCGAGCTCCACGACGTGCAGCAGCGGGTTCCAGAGCAGCCAGCCCTGGTAGGGCTGGGGAATGCTGGACACGGAGAACAGCACGCCCGAGCAGAAGTACAGCGGGAAATAGACCATGCGCACGAGGGACCGCACGCGCGGCAGTTCGTGCGTGACCACGGCCATCAGCAAGCCGAGTCCGAAGCCCAGGCCTGCCGCGACGAGAACCACCCCGAACAGTTCCAGAGGCTTCTGCGGGAGTGCGTCCATGCCGAGCCAGAGCAGGGTCGCGAGGGTCATGACGGACAAGCTCAGCCACAGCACGCCCTCGAAAAGTCCGCGCGCCACGACCGTGTCGATGGGCTTGACCTGTCGATAGCTGAAGAGTGCACGGTTCGTGTCGATCGCCTCGGTCAGGCGCTGCGCCAGGCTGCGAAACAAGAAGAAGGGCAGCATGCCGCTGACGAGAAAGACCGGGAATTCCAGGTTCGGCGAGCCTGCGCTGCGCGCCGAGCCGAAGACAGCCACCATCAGCAGCACCTGGATCAACGGCTCGACCAGCGTCCAGAGGATGCCGATCCAGCGCGGCCCTACCCGCGTTCGCAACTCGCGCACGATCAGCGCGAACAGCACGGCGCGCTGGATTTCCCAGGAAGTTCTGGTGCGGCGAGGGGATGCGAGGGTGGGCGAAATCATGCTCTTATCAGCTGTGGATTGTGCTTCATGGCCGATCCCTCCATCAGCTTGCACATCACCGATAATTCGTCGCCGCGCAGCGCGGCTGCAGAGGATGAGTCATTGAAGAAGGCACTGATCACAGGCGTCACCGGGCAAGATGGCTCCTATCTCGCCGAGTTCTTGCTGTCCAAGGGCTATGAGGTTCACGGCATCAAGCGTCGGGCCTCGTCGTTCAACACGCAGAGGGTCGACCACATCTACGAAGACCCCCATGTCGAGCGCCAGCGTTTCGTACTGCACTACGGTGACCTGACCGACAGCTCGAATCTGACGCGTATCCTGTCCCAGGTCCAGCCCGACGAGGTCTACAACCTGGGCGCCCAGAGCCACGTGGCGGTCAGCTTCGAGGCCCCCGGGTACACGGCCGACGTCGACGCCATCGGTACCCTGCGCCTGCTCGAAGCCATCCGATTCCTCGGCCTTCAACAGCGGACCCGGTTCTATCAGGCATCCACCAGCGAGCTCTACGGCCTGGTGCGGGAGTCTCCCCAGACCGAGACGACGCCGTTCCATCCGCGCAGCCCGTACGGCGTGGCCAAGCTCTACGCCTACTGGATCACCGTCAACTACCGCGAAGCGTATGGCATGTACGCCTGCAACGGCATCCTGTTCAATCACGAGAGCCCCCGTCGCGGGGAGACCTTCGTCACGCGCAAGATCACCCGCGGGATGTCGAACATCGCCCAGGGGCTCGAGCGCTGCCTCTACATGGGCAACCTCGACGCCTTGCGGGATTGGGGTCATGCCAAGGACTATGTCCGCATGCAGTGGCTGATGCTCCAGCAGGACGCGCCCGAGGACTTCGTCATCGCCACCGGCAAGCAGTACTCGGTTCGTGACTTTATCCGCTGGACGGCTGCCGAGTTGGGCATCACCCTGAGGTTCGAAGGCGACGGGTTGGAGGAGAAGGCCTTCGTCGCTGCGATCGATGGAGAGTCCGCCCCTGCGTTGAAGGTCGGTGACGTGGTGCTTGCGGTGGACCCGCGCTACTTCCGCCCTGCCGAGGTCGAAACGCTGCTGGGAGATCCTTCCAAGGCCAAGGCCAAGCTCGGCTGGGAGCCCGAGATCACCGCGCAGCAGATGTGTGCCGAAATGGTGGCCGAGGATCTGAAAGCGGCGCAGCGCCATGCTTTCCTGGAAAGGCACGGTCACGGCCTGCCCGTCTCACGCGAGGAGCAGACATGAAGGACCCGGGCCAGACCGTATTCGTTGCCGGCCATCGCGGCATGGTCGGCTCGGCCATTGTTCGCCGCCTGAAGGCGATGGGGTATCCGAACGTACTGACGGCCGGACGCGACCAGCTCGACCTGGGCGACGCCGAGGCGGTGCGCCGATTCTTCAGCACGCAGCGCATCGACATCGTGGTGCTGGCTGCCGCCAAGGTGGGCGGTATTCACGCCAACAACACCTACCCGGCCGACTTCATCGCCGAGAACCTCGCCATCGAGTTGGCCGTCATCGATGGCGCGCACCGCTGCGGCATCCAGAATCTGCTGTTCCTGGGCTCATCGTGCATCTACCCGCGGCAGGCGCCGCAGCCGATGCGCGAGGACGCCCTGCTGACGGGCCTGCTGGAGCCGACCAACGAGCCTTATGCCATTGCGAAGATCGCCGGCATCAAGCTCTGCGAGAGCTACAACCGCCAGCACGGGCGCAACTACCGCAGCGTCATGCCGACCAACCTATACGGCCCGCACGACAACTACCACCCCGAGAACTCGCATGTCATTCCGGCGCTGCTGCGCCGTTTTCATGAGGCGGTTCAATCGAATGCCGCCGAGGTCGTCATCTGGGGCAGCGGCAAGCCGCAGCGCGAGTTCCTGCATGTCGACGACATGGCAGCGGCCAGCGTGCACGTGATGGAACTCGACGACGCCGCCTGGCGCGCGAACACCCAGCCCATGCTCAGCCATATCAACGTCGGCACTGGGGTGGACTGCACCATTCGAGAGCTGGCCGAAACCATCGCCAAGGTCACCGGCTTTCGTGGCGATCTCGTGTTCGACGGCAGCAAGCCGGACGGCACGCCGCGAAAACTGATGGACGTCTCGCGATTGGCGGCACTCGGCTGGCGCGCGTCCATCGGGCTGGAGGACGGGCTGCGCGATGCCTACGCGTGGTTCCTGGCGCATGGCGCCGATGCGCGCCAATAGGCCGTTTTCAGGCCGTTTTCAGGCCGTTGTCAGGCAGGTGTCTCGGACCAGAAGAACTGCGGCAGTTTGCGCAGGTTCTTGCACAGCAGTGTGCCCAAGGCGCCGACTCCGCTACTGCGAAGCACGCGCAGATCCTCGGTGCTCTTGCGCCAAAGCGCCTTCAGGGATCGATTGCTCGCACCGCCGGTACGCATCCGCACAAGAACGCTCCGGACGCGGCTGACCCTGCATTCCGGGCGCCCCAGGCAGCGAAGCATGAAGTCATAGTCGGCCGAAATGCGGAAACGGGTGTCGAATCCACCGAGCAGCCCCATGGTCTGGCGGCGAACGTAGAAGGTGGGGTGCGGCGGCATCCATCCATACTTCAGCCGGGTGATGTCGAATGTCCCGCTGCGCCAGACACGCACGACGGCCGATAGATCGTCCTCCCGCACATAGACGAGATCGCCGTAGACGGCATCCGCGCCGCTGCGCAGGAACTCCGCGACGATCGCCGAGACGCTGTCCGGGCTCGCGTAGGCGTCGTCAGCGTTCAGGAACCCGATGATGTCGCCCGTTGCAAGTGCGATGCCCTTGTTCATTGCATCGTAGATGCCCTTGTCGGGCTCGGAGACCACCTGGGCGACGCGGGTGCCCAACCGCCGAACGACCCCCAGTGTGTCGTCCCGGGATGCGCCGTCGATGATCAGGTGCTCGATGTCCGGGTGGGTCTGAGCCGCAACGGAGACAAGGGTGTCGCCGATCGTGCGCTCGCTGTTGTAGGCGACTGTTATGACGCTGACCTTCACCGGGCTTCCTTAGGTTCAGCGCGGCCGCCGCGGCTCGGGATGGGTGCGGAACCCATTCCGAGGGAACGATAGACCTCCAGCGTCTGACGATGAGTGGCCTGCCAGCCGAACCGCGCTGCGGTCCTGTGACCGGCCTGTACGACGGTCGCTCTGCGATTGACGTCCAGGGTGCTGGTGATGGCACGCACCAGGGCTTCGGCGCTTGCCTCTTCGGCCACGGTCAGCGCATCGCCGCCTACCTCGCGAACCGCCTTGCAGTCGAGGCTGACGACCGGACAACCTGCCCGCATGGCTTCCAGGACCGGAATGCCGAATCCTTCGTAGGCAGAGGGGTAGGCGAGGCATGCGGCGCGGTTGTAGTGCACGTTCAGTGCCTCGTCGGTCACGTAGCCCAGGTGCTTGACCCGTGCGCGAACCTCCGGACTAGCTGCGTCGAGTTCATCGGCGCGCAGCGGCCCTCCACCCACGCAGTGCAGCTCAAGGTCGGGCAGACGCGCCAGGGCCGAAAGCACCAGCGAGAAGTTCTTGTAGCCAGCTCGTTCACCGACGAACAGCAGGTACGGCCGCGCGGGCGCCGATGGCGGCAAGGGTCGGAACACGTCCGAAACGCCGTTGTGAATCACGTGGATCTGTTGCCCCGGCGTCTCACCCACCCAATCGAGCAGATCGTCGCGCGTGGCATTCGAGATACATATGACAGCCTGTGCCGCCTTGATCGCGGCATGCTTTTGCATCATGTGGGCGCGCCGGGACCATCCGTGCCGGAAACGCTCGTGGATGAAGTCGTGTACGGTCACCACACTGGGCAGACGCTTGTCCGCCGGCAGCCTGTAATAGCTGGAGTGAAACAGCGACACGCCAGGCGCCGGGCGGCAACGGCGGATGCGCTCCAGGCGGCGTGCCGGTCGCGCGAGGATGGCGTCTGCACGCGAGCTCAGTCCCGAGGTGTCCTGAACCGCCGGAGACTCCAAAGTCAGGACATAAGGTTCCGCCCAGCGATCCAGGCCGTTCAGCAATTCGCGAAAGTACACGCTGATCCCGCCGTGCTTCTGCAGCGAGAAGATGATGCCGTCGATCTGAAGCCCCATCACGTCCGATCTACTTGCGCCAAACGCGGCGATTCACGAAATCGGTGTAGCTCAGGAGGATCCTCAGGATCTTCTCGGAGACATTGTCCGGCTGGTAGTCGCCGACCATCCGAAGTGCCCGAGTAGCGCCGCGTGGCTGGTGTTCAAGCACCGCAAGCCCTTGCATCACTCGCTCGACGTCGAGGCCGACGAGCATCACTGCGGCTTCCTCGAATCCCTCGGGGCGTTCGTGCACCTCTCGCAGGTTCAATGCGGGAAAGTTGAGGATCGACGACTCTTCGGTGATCGTGCCGCTGTCCGAAAGCGTGGCGCGTGCGCAGGTCTGCAGCTTCACATAGTCGAGAAAGCCGAAAGGCTTGTGAAACTGAACCAGAGGGTGCGCGGTCAATGCGAGCGCTTCCATGCGCTTGCGCGTGCGCGGGTGGGTGGACACGATGACAGGTTCGCCATGCCGCTCGGCCAACGCATTCAGGATGCCGAACAGCCGCCGCAGGTTGTCGGGCGAGTCGACGTTCTCCTCCCGATGCGCGCTGACCACGAAGTAGTGTTCGTCCCGCAAGCCCAGCCTCTGCAGTACATCCGAGGCATCGATCCCCGCTCGGTAGTGTTCCAGCACCTCCCGCATCGGGCTGCCTGTGCAGATGACCTGATCGGGCGGCAGACCCTCGCGCAGAAGGTAGCCTCGCGCGATCTCGCTGTAGGTGAGGTTGATGTCGGCGATGTGGTCGACTATGCGGCGGTTGATCTCCTCCGGTACCCGGAAATCGAAGCATCGGTTTCCAGCCTCCATGTGAAAGATCGGGATCTTGCGACGCTTGGCTGCGATGGCGGCCAGAGCGCTGTTGGTGTCGCCCAGCAGCAGCAGAGCCTCGGGTTGGTGTTCCTCCATCACCTTGTCGGCGCCGATGATCACCTTGCCGATCGTCTCTGCGGGTGTGCTGCCTGCGGCCTCCAGGAACAGGTCGGGCTTTCGGATCCCCAGGTCGCTGAAGAAGACCCCGTTTAGCTCGTAGTCGTAGTTCTGCCCGGTGTGGACGAGCACATGCTCGCAGTGCCGGTCAAGCTTGTCGATGGTTCGCGACAGCCGGATGATTTCAGGCCGAGTGCCGACGATCGTCATCACCTTAAGCATGTCGGACGGCCTCTCGCACGATGTCGAGCTGCATCAGGACCTGCTTGACCTGTTCCACATCGAGGCGGCGGGTGTTGTGCGACGTGTAGTCCTCGAAGCGCGACATCTCGGTGTCGCCTTCGACAAAGTACTTGTCGTAGTTCAGGTCCCGCGAGTCGGCCGGGATCCTGTAGTAGCCGCCGAGATCCTCCGACCGAACCATCTCCTCCCGGCTGACCAGGGACTCGTAGAGCTTCTCGCCGTGCCGGGTTCCGATGATCTTCAGCTCGCTGCTGCTGCCGGTCAGTTCGAGCAACGCCTGGGCCAGATCGCCCACGGTCGAGGCAGGCGCCTTCTGGACGAAGATGTCGCCCGGGCGAGCGTGCTCGAACGCGTACAGGACGAGGTCGACCGACTCTTCCAGCGACATCAGGAACCGCGTCATGTCCGGGTCGGTCACGGTCAGGGGCTTGTGGTCGCGCAACTGCTGCAGGAACAGAGGAATGACCGATCCCCGGGAGGCCATGACGTTGCCGTAGCGCGTGGCGGAAAGCACAGTCTTGCCCGGGCCGCACAGCCGGGAGTTGGCCACCATGACCTTCTCCATCATGGCCTTCGACATTCCCATCGCGTTGATGGGGTAGACGGCCTTGTCGGTGCTCAGGACGACGCAGCGGCTCACCTTCTGGGCGATCGCTGCCCGGATCACGTTCTCGGCGCCCATCACGTTCGTCCGCACGGCTTCCATGGGATAGAACTCGCAGGACGGGACCTGCTTGAGTGCGGCCGCATGAAACACGTAGTCGACCCCGTCGAGAGCGTCGTGGATGCTGTCGTACTGGCGAACGTCGCCGATGTAGAACTTGACCTTGTCACTCTTGAGCGCGATCCGCATGTCCTCCTGCTTCTTCTCGTCCCGGCTGAAGATCCGGATTTCGGAGAAGTCGGTGTG
Source organism: uncultured beta proteobacterium (assembly GCA_903938815.1). Classification (GTDB taxonomy): domain Bacteria; phylum Pseudomonadota; class Gammaproteobacteria; order Burkholderiales; family Burkholderiaceae_C; genus Rubrivivax. The sequence continues at coordinate 20,250 of CAJAES010000037.1, read as the reverse complement.
CAGGAATCTCTGGAGGACTGCGTTGCCGAACGAGCCCGTGCCCCCTGTGATGAGCAATACCTTGTCTTTGAACACGTGCGCGTCGCTGTTGCGTTGATGGATGGATGGATGGAGCGCGGAAGGTCGCCCGCCTCAGCCGAACTGCCGCATGGCGCTGATCAGCTCTGGCCACGGGGGCGGGGTGTAACCGGTGGCCAGCCGGAAGCGTGTCGAATCGAGCGAACGGTCAATGACGAACGTGTCGTCGCGCAGGATGTCGGGCGACTTGCCGTAAGACTCGGCGATCAGGCGAAGCAGGTCGTACTTGTTGATGGGGTCCGCCGAGACGTGATGCACGCCGTGCAGGCTCGGCGTGGGAATGACGAAGTCGCGTATGACGCGCGCCAGTTCCACCGTGGGCAGACCCGAGAACACGGCGCGGCCGTAGCCTTTGACTCCGGCGGTCTGGGCCAGGAACCAACCGACCAGACCATGCGCGGTGCCGAGCTCATGCCCGATGATGGACGTTCTGAGCGTGACGGCGTGCGGGTAGTCCACCTCGCCGATGTGCTTGCTGCGGCCATACAGGTCGAGCGCGTCCGCCTCGTCCTCCTCCCGGTAGGCACCCCGCCTGCCGGAAAAGACGCAGTCCGTGCTGACATGCACCAGGCGCGCGCCCGCCAGACCACACAGGTGTGCGAGTCTGTGCGGCAGCATGGCGTTGATCGGCAGGGCGGCCAAGGGGTCGTCTGCAGCGGCTAGCTGCTTCACCAGCCCCACGCAGTTGATGACCACCTCGGGCCGGTGGGTCGTCATCAGACCGATCAGGCTGTCATGGTTCTCGACGTCCACACCACAGGTGATCTGCTGTCGCAAGGCGGGTGCGAAGTGCCCGAGTGCGCCGGTCGACCGGACCGATCCGCGCACGTCGAAGCCAGGGTTGCCGGCCAGCAGCCGGAAGACGGCATGACCCAGCATGCCCGATGCGCCGAGCACCAGGACCCTGGTCGAATCAACCGATTTCATTCGCGGACTCCAGTTCACTCGGCGTACCCCTCGCCGCATTATCCAACGCGGGCGTCGGCGAGGCTGCTGCCTGTGCAACACTGCTCGCGCCCGCAGCAGACCCCTCCCAGATGCACAAGAGCGTCATCATCAATTTCATCGGCGGTGCGTGGCTCGGCATCCTGATCGTGCTGACGACGCCCTGGTTCGTGTCCGACCTCGGGCTCGAGGGCTTTGCCTTGGTCGGCATCTGGCAACTGCTGTTCTACTTTGCGCTGATATTCGACTTCGGGCTCGGCGCCGCCTGCGCGCGCGAACTCTCCCGCTCGACCGGGCTGAATCCTGGAAGGGCGCGCTATCGAAGTCTGTTGGCCGTATTCGAGCGGCCGATTGTCTCGGTGGGCGTCGTCCTGAGCTTGCTGATCGCGGTTGCCGCCCCGTGGGTGGCTGAGTCCTGGCTGAATGTCCGGGGGTACCAGGAAGAAGAGGTGACCGTCATCATTCGTCTGATGGCGGTCTCGGTCGGCCTGCAGTTCATCGCCGCGTTTCATCTGAATGCCCTGGCCGGCATGCAGCGCATGGTGGCGATGAACGCGGTCCAGATCTTCAACAACAGCATGCGTTACCTGGGCGGTTCTGTCGTCCTGCTGCTTGCTGATGGCATCGTCGGCTTCTTTGTGTTCCAGGTGCTTGCTGCGCTGCTGGGTCTTGCGCTTGCGCGCTGGGCGGTGTTTCGCGCCGTCGCATCCGTGGCCGAGGTCGATGTCCCGCCGCAATACGCTGACTCGGGCGTTTCGCTGAAGAAGTACATGGCCTTCTCGGGCGGCATGTTCTTCACTGCGCTGTGCGGCGCCCTGCTGACCAATGCCGACCGCCTTGTGGTCAGCCGCATGATGAGCGCCGAGGCTCTGGGCCACTACTCCATTGCGCTGACGGCCATCGGCTTGCTGCAGACGCTGGTCTTTGCCTTTCATCGCGCCTACTTCCCCCGCTTCGCCCAACTGCACGCAGCCGGAGAGTCTGAGCGGCTCAAGAGGGTGTACGAGCAGGCTTGCGCGCTGGTGGGTCTGATCCTGGTCCCCGTGGGGCTGCTCTTTGCAGTGTTCGCACCGGAGATCTACACCGTGTGGCTGGGGTGGACCGATACTGACGCCGTCCTGGTGTCGCGGCTGCTGGTTCTCGGCTTTGTCCTGTCGGGCGTGATGTGGCTGCCGGCCGCCTATCAGCAGGCGATAGGCTGGACACGCATGCACGCGACGCTGATGGCGGTCACGGTGCTGTGTGGCGTCCCCTTGCTCGTGCTGTTGATCGCACGCTTCGGGTTGCCGGGCGCCGCTGCGCTGATGCTCCTGCACGGATTCGTCGAGATCACCTTGGGCCTCTGGCTGATGAATCGCGTCTGCTTTCCGGGTGCGAACCTGCGCTGGTACCGGGACGTCCTTCTCACGCCACTGGTGATGGCGCTGCCCGTGGTTCTCCTGTCGCGCTTTCTGCTGCCTCCCGATCTGGGCCGGGTGGCGCTCGGGGGCTGGGTCGGTGGCACCTGCGTGGCCCTGGCGCTCGGCGTCGCAGCGGCAAGGCGGTTTGGGCGCACCCGTTGATCAGCGTGCCGTTCGCCCCCCAGGCTCGATCCCGACAGCCATTTGCCGAAGGACCCACCGCAGGGCTGCCACCAGCAGCAGGCCTGGAACGATGATCCGGAACAGCGGCGCCAGCTGGTAGAAGACCGAGTACTTCAAGGTCATCACGCAGGTGGCGAACAGGAAGGCATAGACCACCATTGCCCACCACCGGTCCCTCCGTGCGAGGAACCAATGCATCAGCGCCGCGTACCAGAGTCCGTTCACCAGACTGCGCAGGAACAGGTCGACTTCGCCGCCCCAGATGGCACTGTCCGCGATGAGGCCCATGGTCTGCGGCGGAACGGCGGCATCCGGGTAGTAGTAGCGTGCGTACCAGTACTGCGGGTTCCAGGTGTAGTGGTCGACGAACGGGATCAGCGCCAGCAGATCGTTGAAGAACATCCGCAGGTCGACGGGCGGCAGCGCGCCCTGGGCCCGCTCTGCATAGAGGTGGAAGCCTGTGAAGAACACGGCACCGAACTCGGATGCCGGCCCGGCGCCCTCAGCTGCCACTGCGGCCTGCGCATCCGACAGGTCGAATTCAAGCGATCTGAACAGTTCCACCACGGAGAACAGCGACGCAATGACGAGGAAGGTCAGGGCGCCGGCCTTCAGGGAGATGCGTCCGACCCGGTAGTGGTACAGGCAGATGGTCGCCAGCAGGATGCTGAGAGTCTCGATGCGCGAGCCGAAGGAGTAGACCGTCTCGTAGCCTGAGATCGCCGCGACCGCGAGGACGATCCAGAACTTCCTGCGGCGATAGTCGCGGAACATCAGGGTCAGAAGGATGTAGTAGCACGAGGTCTTCAGGATGAAGAAGACGTACACCAGCAGCAGCAGCGGGCGCGGCAGGTGGTCGTACCTCGTGTAGTGGTCGATGTAGGACTCGACCGGCGCTGACAGGCCCGCGATTGCCAGCACGGACAGAAGAATCAATCCCGTCAGTATCAGCAGCACGATGCCATCGCCAGCCGGGGGCGATGAGTCGGCCGGCCGGCGCATCTGGGCCGGCATCGGCCTGCGCAGCAGGAGGTAGCCGAGTGCGACGCCGAACACGAACAGGACATGCCGCCACAGGTGCCTGCCCAGCTCGGACGTGTCAGGCAGCAGCAGTGCCAGGTTCTCCCAGACCCAGCCGCTGGCAAGGTCGAGGTCCAGAGCCAGAAAGGTGAAGGCCGGCAGCACCGTATAGGCGATGGCCAGGCTCATGTACAGGAAGCCGATTTCGCCGAACATGTTGTCGCCCACCCGGCTATGCAGGATCAGCGAGAACGCGAAGAAGACATAGAGCGCGGCCCAGGCCGGCGCGAAGATGACGAGCTGCCGGTCGGGCACAGCCAGCAGGACGAGGCACGACAGCACCAGGCTCCCGATCCAGATTGCCGGAGCTGTGCCGCGCCCTTGTGCCTTCATGTCTTCGCGGCCTGTTCGCGCCAGCGGGACTCATCGGGAAAGGGCTCGCCGCGCCGCATCGATTGCAGCCGGTAGCGCAGTGAATTCCCCAGTGCCTGCCCGATGGCGGACAGCGACAGCCGGGGAACGAACTCGTGCGCGCAATAGGCGAAGTAGGCTGCATCGAAGATGTTGCGCAACCCATACTGATCGCCGTCGAGGAAGACCTGGCTGGGACTGATGCCGTTGCCCGAGAAGGGGTCCTTGCGCGCGAAGCGCCGCGTGCGGCGGAGCATCTCCCGGAAGCGCCCTGTCAGGCCGCAACTCGCCGCAATCTCGCCAAGGATGTTGAGTTCGCGAGCCATGCGATTCTCGGAGAACAGGCCATGGGCGAGTTCGTCCAGAGACTTCTGGAGCAAGCGTTCCATATCGATCACGGGTGCCGGCCCGGGCCACCCCCGCTGGTCGGCCGCCGTGTACAGGTAGTCGGCGGTCATCAGCGAAATCAGGGGCGAGTAGGGCTGCGAGGCCAGTCGCGCATGCATCGGGGCCTTCGCGACGTTGCGGAAGAAGGCCTCCGAGCGCTGTCGCGCCTGTTCGTCGCCCGCCAGGTAGCTCATGCCCTGGGATGTGGGCGAGACGCCATAGATCGAGAAGGGCTTGCCCGAGTACGCATAGGAACTGACTTCACCGGCCAGCACGATGCCCGAGTAGCCGTCCGGCGTGGAGCAGGCGTAGAAACGCCCGTCGGTCGAGCGGCTGCGGACGAGATCGACCAACCGGGTCGACACCACTCCCTTGACGTAGAACATGGGGGATTCGGTGTCGCCCAGATAGCTCAGGTCGAGAGCCTGCCGCTTCAGGAAGGTGGACGAGTCGACGATTCGGGTGCCGCTGCGCCGGTACAGCAGCAGTTGGCTTCCGGGTGTCCGGGCGCCGGCGTAGGAATAGACCGGCGCTGGCCACGCGAGCATCTCCTGCCCGGTTTCGCGCAGAACCTGGAGCATGCCGGAAATTGCATGCGGCAGTAGACCGTCGTCTGCGCCGAGTGCAAGCACATAGCCGGGCCTGACCTGCTTCAGCGCGAATTCGAAGTTGTCCCGCATGCCGACACCCTGACCGGGTGTCGCGTACCGGATCCGAGGGTCGGACAGCGAGGCCGTCTCCACGACCTGTCGGGTGCCATCCGTGCTGCCGTCGTCGGAGACGATGATCTCCAGGTTTTCATAGTCCTGGAGGCTGCACGTGCGAAGGGTGTGGCGCAGGTACTCCGCCCGATCCTTCGCAGGGATGATGATCGTGAAGTGCGGCTGCTGTTCCATGAGTGGGCGGTTATGGCGCCACGGCCTGCGGGCCGGTGGCGCGTCAGCGACGCTTTCCGTGCCTGAGCGCCGCGCCCAGGCTGTCCAGTTTTCGGGCAGTCAACGGGTTGGCTGAAGCCAGGTGCCACCAGTGGCGCGCCATCACGGCCCCCATCAGCAGCAGGAACGACACCAGGGTCGTCACTACGGCGATGATCGCGCGCTTCGGGCTGCTCTTGCGGTCGGGCGGTGTCGCAGCATCGACGACCTGAATCAGCCCGCCTTCGCGGCTTTCGTCGAGGCGGGCGAGTTCGTACTGGCGGGAGAAGAGTTCGAACAACGTTTCCTGGTACTTGAAGTCCCGGTACTTCCCGATGTAGCCGGTCTCTGGTGCTGCCCCCGTGTTCGCCTCCATCTTGGACAGCGCATCGCGCAGTGCGATCAGCAGAGTCTGCTGCTGCTGGACTTCGGGGGATGTGTCCGCCCGGCCGCGGCGGAGCGTCTGAAGACGGACCTCTGCGGCAGTGACCTCGGCGCGAAGCTTCGCGTAGGTCTCGGCGGCCGCTCGTGGTTCGGCCTTCAGCGCACCCGGCGTGAATCCGCTGGCCTGAAGCTCTGTCTGGGTCTTGGTGAGCCTCTCACGCGTCTTGGCGACCTCGCCCTCGAAGAAAGACCGGCGCTGCTGGGCCTCGGTCAGCACCAGTTGGGTGGACAGTCGGCGGAGTTCATCGACATAGCGATTGGCCATCTGGGCTGCGCGAGCCGGATCCTCGTCGTCCACTTCGACCGATATCAAGCCGTCCTTCTTGCCGGCCACCATGCGGACATTCCGTGCGAGTTCCTTGCGTGCCTCGCTGCGGTACTTCTCGTCGTATACCGACATCAGCTTGAACTCGTCGATCATCCGGTCGGCAACGGACCTGCTCTGCATGAGCGCCACGTACTGGTCGATGGGGCTCTTGATGCCGCCGACCGCGCCGGCCAAGCCCGACAGGGCACCCAGCGACGCGAGCGCGGAGGCCGCCATGTTCTGCTGCTGCTGTGGCGGAAGGAAGAGCGTGCGTGCCGTGAAGGTGGGTGCGATCAGGTAGCTGACGCCCAGCGCCAGCAGGCCGGCCAGGATCGGCCCGATGACAAGCAGGCGCAGGTGGGCGGCCAGTGGCACGGCGAGGTCGAGCAAGCTCGGCAGTTCGTCTTCGGCCCCCCGTGCCTCGGGGCGTTCTTCGAGCGCCTGTTCGCTCATCTCGACGCGCTCACGATGCCGGCGATCCCGATGCCGAACTGGTAGAGGATCTGCGTCCAGTCCTTCGCGGCCTGGACGAATGTGGTCTTGTCCATTTCCTCGGGCACGAAGAGCGTGTCGCCGGGCTCGGCGCGCACCTGTTGCAGGGTGTCGGCCCGAAACCAGGAATCGCCCCCGCGCTGACGGCCGCTGATGACCTGGCCGTTGGCGCGGACGACGAAGATACTGCTCTCGTCTGCACCTTTGGTGGGCCCGCCCGCCAGCCGCAGGTAGTCAGACAAGGTGCGGCCGTCGCCGTGCAGGTAGCTGCCGGTGTTGAAGACACTGCCGAACACGCCCACCGTGGACGGCTTGGGCGGAACGTAAAGCCGGTCGCCGTCCTCGAGCAGGAGTTCGGGCAGCCCGCTGCTGTCGGTGGCCATGCTCAGCACCACGCGGCCGCTGGGCTTGAGCGCCCGCAGGCGTTCGAGCAGGCGGGAAGTGGCAGCGGCCTGCGCCTCGCTGCTGGCGGCCTGCTCGGCCGAAGACACGCGCTGCGTGCCCGCCGCACGCGTGATGTCCGTCTCCAGGTCGCGCAGCGCACGGTCGTAGTTTTCCTGTTGCGTCTGGCGCACGCTGTCGCGCGTGAACTGCGTGCCGTAGATGAAGGCCGCGCTCGTCAGGCCGCCCGCGGCGCGCAGGGCTTCCTGCAGCGTGCTGCCGGGGGGCAGGACGTATTCGCCGGGCCGCAGGACCTCACCGTCCACACGCACGCGCTTGTTCTGGTTCTGCGTGGACGGCACCACCTCGGCGGCGCTGAACGCGAACAGCACGTCGCCGTTGGACAGCGGCATGGCCGCGTCGCGCGGCAGCGCCAGCTCGGCCACGCGGCGCGCAGTGCGCTCCTGCAGCCGCTCCACCGACAGCCGGGACCGGTCGGCCACGGCCGAAAAGCCGCCGGCCATGCGCAGTGCGTCGGCCACGCCTTCGCCCGGGGCCAGCTCGAACACGGCGGCCTGGTTGACGCTGCCGATCACGCCCACCTGGGTGCCCACGGGGCCCACGTGCACGACATCGCCCCCCTGCAGGGTGCGGTCGGCCGACCGGTTGCCCTTGAGCAGCAGGTCGTAGAGGTCGAAGCCGGCGACGAGCGCGCCGTTGCGGCGCAGCTCCACCTGCCGGAAGCTGCCCGCCGCCGACGGGCCGCCCGCCTGCATCATGGCGCCCACCACGGTGGACAGCGCGCTCACTGTGTAGGTGCCGGGCTTGACGACGAAGCCCGTGACGAAGACGCGAATGCCGCGCAGCTGCCCGAGCGAGACGCTGACCTGGAAATTGCGGAACACCTGCGCGACGCGCCGTTCGATCACGGCGGCCAGTTCGGCCTGCCGTACCCCCGCGACCTGGATGCTGCCCACGCGCGGCACCGCGATGCGGCCGCCGCGGTCGACCATCAGGCGCAGGTCGGCGTCGACGCTGCCCCACAAGGTCAGCAGGACTTCGTCGCCAGGGGCGAGCACGTAGTCCGGCGGCGCCATCGGGCTGATGTCCTGGGCCAGTACATCGGGCAACTCCGAGACGAGCTCGGCGCCGAAGCGCCGGATGCGCGCCTCCCGCCCCGCCAGCGCCTGTACGAAGCGCTCGAACTCGCCGGGCTGGTAAGGCAGGGAAGGGCGCGCGACCGGCTGGGTCTGCGCTGGGAGCTTGCCGCCGGGCTGCATCGTCTGCTGCTGCTGCTGCTGCTGAAGCCGGGTCGTGGCGGGATAGATGTCGTCGCCCGCGAACGAAGGGCTCGACGCCGCCTGGGAAGGCGATGCCGCGGAAGTCTGCGCTGCGGCGGGCCCGATCAGGCCCATGCAGACCGCAAGCGCCGCGAACATCCTGGCCAGGGTCTGCGTCGTCGTCGGTATACGGAGTGGTTTCATCACGTTTCGGCCAGATCGATCGGCTCGGCAGAGCGGGGCAGGCCCATCCACCGGGCAGCCCACGATTCTATGCGGCACCCTCGCCGAGCCATCCGGGCCGGCTCCTACAATCTGTGGGTGCTCTCGATCCTGATTTCATTCGCGGTTTCCCTGGCGGTGACGCTCCTCGTGATCCGATCGGTGAAGAAGCACGCGCGCTTCTCGCTCGACAACGATCTTTCAGGACCGCAGAAATTTCATGCCCGCGCCGTGCCGCGTGTGGGCGGCATCGGCATCGTCGTGGGCCTTCTGGGGGCGATGGGCGTGCTGTGGTTCGTGCAGAACGACGTGGCCCGGGTCGGCCTCGTCCTGCTGGCCTGCGGCCTGCCGGCATTTGGCGCGGGCGTCATAGAAGACCTCACCAAGCGCGTGAGCCCGCGGTGGCGGTTGCTGGCCACCATGCTGTCGGCCGCGCTGACCATGGCCTTGCTGGGCGCCATCATCACGCGCACCGACATTCCGGGCCTGGACTGGGTGGCGTCGTTCACCGTTGGCGGCGCGGCGCTCACGCTGCTGGCCGTGGCCGGCATCGCCAACTCGGTGAACATCATCGACGGCTTCAACGGCCTGGCCTCGATGTGCGTGATGATCATCCTGGGCGCCATCGCCTACGTGGCTTTCCAGGTGGGCGACCCGCTCGTCGGCACGCTGGCGCTGGCGGGTATCGGCGCGGTGCTGGGCTTCTTCGTCTGGAACTTCCCCGGAGGCCTGATCTTCCTGGGCGACGGCGGCGCCTATTTCCTGGGCTTCTACGTGGCCGAGGTCTCCATCCTGCTGCTGGTGCGCAACCCCGAGGTCTCGCCGCTGTTTCCGCTGCTGGCGTGCATCTACCCGGTCTTCGAGACGCTGTTTTCCATCTACCGGCGGCGGTTCCTGCGGGCCACGCCGCCGCACATGCCCGACGGCATCCACCTGCACTCGCTGGTCTACCGGCGCGTGATGCGCTGGGCCGTGGGCGACAAGAGCGCCAAGGCGCTGACACGGCGCAATTCCATGACTTCGCCGGTCCTGTGGGCCCTGTGCATGGCCTCCATCATGCCGGCGCTGTTGTTTTGGGGGAACAGTGGCGCCATCGCCGTCTTCCTCCTGCTGTTCGGGCTGGTTTACGTGGTCCTGTACTGGCGCATCGTGCGCTTCCGGTCCCCCCGTCTGCTGCGGATTCTGGGTTCCCGCCCCGTTCCGCTCGATGCGGGCGATAATCGGGGGACATGACAGACCTACCCCCGGAAGGCGCCCCGATCCCGGCGCCGCGTTTCGACACCCTCCCGCTCGACCCCAAGCTGCTTCGCGCAGTGGCTGATTCCGGCTACACCGGCATGACGCCCATCCAGGCCAAGGCAATCCCTCTGGTGCTTGCAGGCCGCGACATCATGGGTGCCGCCCAGACAGGCACCGGCAAGACTGCCGCGTTCACCATCCCTCTGCTGCAGAAGATGCTGCGGCACGAAAACGCCAGCATGTCCCCGGCCCGCCACCCGGTGCGCGCACTGGTGCTGGCGCCCACGCGGGAGCTGGCCGACCAGGTGGCCAACAACGTCAAGACCTACGCCAAGCACACGCAGCTGCGCTCCACGGTGGTCTTCGGCGGCATCGACATGAAGCCCCAGACCCTGGTGCTCAAGGGCGGCGTCGAGGTGCTGATTGCCACGCCCGGCCGTCTGCTCGACCACATCGAGGCCAAGAACGCCATCCTGAACCAGGTCGAGTACGTCGTCCTCGACGAAGCCGACCGCATGCTCGACATCGGCTTCCTGCCTGACCTGCAGCGCATCCTGGCCTACCTGCCCAAGACCCGGCAGACCCTGCTGTTCTCGGCCACCTTCAGCCCCGAGATCAAGAAGCTGGCCTCCAGCTACCTGCAGGATCCGCTCCTGGTGGAAGTGGCCCGGCCCAACGCGACGGCCACCAACGTCGAGCAGCGCTTCTACAGCACGACCGACGACGACAAGCGCGCCGTGATCCGCCAGATCCTGAAGAAGCGGGAGCTGTCGCAGGCCATCATCTTCGTGAACTCCAAGCTCGGCGCCGCCCGCCTGGCGCGCACCTTCGAGCGCGACGGCCTCAAGACGCAGGCCCTGCACGGCGACAAGAGCCAGGACGAGCGCCTGAAGGCGCTGGCCGCTTTCAAGGCCGGCGAAGTCGACCTGCTGGTGGCCACCGACGTGGCCGCCCGCGGCCTGGACATCGCCGACCTGCCCGCCGTCTTCAACTTCGACGTGCCGTTCAATGCGGAAGACTACGTGCACCGCATCGGCCGCACCGGCCGCGCGGGTGCCTCCGGCCTGGCGGTGACGCTCGTCACGCGTGACGACAACCGGCTGGTGGCCGACATCGAGAAGCTGATCAAGAAGCCGATCGAGATCGAACCCTTCGAGCTGGAAGACGACCGCCCGCGCCGGGCCCCGCGCCGTCAGTTCGATGACGAACCCGCACGTGTGGCGCCAGCCGCACCGGCCGCTGCCGAACGTGCCCCCGAACCCGTGGCGGAGTACGCGTCCGACCGCCCGCGTGAGCGCTCGCCCGAGCGTTACGCGCCGCGGCGGCAGGCGTCGTCGGACCCGTTCTTCGACAAGCCGTACGAGGCCCGCGCCTCCGACGAGCCGCCGTCGTGGGAGAAGTCGGCCCCAGGCGGCACGCCTTCGCCATCGCGGGCGCCGAATATCCGGGCGAAGCGTAAGGTGGCGTCTTTGCTGGGTGGCGGTAGAGGCTGAGGTTGCCTCTAGGCAATTTCGTGGCGTTGCCTAGCCAATGGATGGACTCGTGTTGGGCATAACCCCGTCTTAGGGAGGTCGCTCTGCTTGGGTGTTGGGCAGTTTTAAGACCTCCTGTTCCAGTTGCAGGTAGGCCGGAGCATGTCCGAACTGCGTGCGAATTCGGTCAAGCCATGCCAATGCTTCTCCTGTTCCGCCCGCCACCAGTAGTAGCCGACCCAATGTGTGCGAAAACGCGAAACTCGACTTGGCCAGATCGCTTTCCTCGGCCAATTGCCACGACCGCTCTATAGCCGTTCTGATCATAGGTTTGGGAGCGTAGCCGCCTAGAGGCGCAATGGCCCAGATAAAACTGGCAAGCGCAGCGAGTTGCTCCTGCTGCCGCTGCTGCTGCTGCTCCCGATTCTTCTGCGATAGCTGCATTCGTGTAATGGTGGGACGAACAGCTGATAGCGTTAGTAACAGCGAGCTTAGTTCTCGCTGACTCTCACCTATGGCGCGAGCCTCGGCCATCGATAGCTGTCGCGGCGTGCCGGCGCGGATCAGGTCGTTAAACAAGGCTTGCGCCACGTTCATCCACGCCCCCCTGGCGCTTTGGTCGGTTGGTGGCCGCGATCGATACAGGTCTTTCTTTACGCCTTCCGCCGCAAACCGAGTGATTTCGCGCGGGTTGGTGGACAAGCCCGCAAACGCAGCAGCAGTAGAAAGCGTTGGCACGGGATCGGTCAGCAAGGACGCGTGGCTGACTAGCAACGTTTCGTCATCTGATAACGCTCCCAGAACCTCCGACATGGTCACGGCCCAGAGCGCAGCCATCGGTTCGACGTCAGCGATCACAGGAAACTCGAGTGGTCGGCGCACGACGCGTTGGCGTTGGCTTTCGGCAACCTCTGCAGGGTCCCGCAGAATCAGAATGCGCCTCAACTTGAAACCCGCATCAGGGACAACACGCTCCCAGAAAGACGCGAGAGAGGCGATCCTCGGATCCTTCAGAATGAAGGGACCCGATCCTACAAAGGCCGCTCGGAGGATATCCGCAGCTTCTTCTCGCCAAGTCGCGAGGGCAGGCGCCCTGATGTCCAATTCGCTAGCGCGAAACCCCCAGTTATCCCATGAGACGCCTAGATGAGAAAGCAGGCGTTCGTTGAAACGCACTACTTCTTTATGTTCGAAATAACCCCGAGGGTTATCTAAATCAAAGCTGTCTGAAAAGTTGCCTAATCGCGCGCCAGCCTCGACGAGGCCCTGTGTCAGCAGGGATGTGCCGGATCGGTGGACACCGATGACTAAGTTTATGATTTCCGCGTAATTGCTCATAATAAATATTATCTCTAATAATAGATATTTTATTACAAAGTCTGGCTTTTAAAGTCGAGTTTTATGGCAGTTAAGCTTTGGGCGCTTGTGTACCTAAACCGTTCCGTTCGGTGTAATTTTCAAATCGCTAATGTTTGGTTGCGAAACGAGGGCCTTTGCTTGTGCCGTTAAATCGATGGAAAATCGCCCAGGTGAATCGCACTTCAAGCTAGAAAGTTACCGACGGAATATATTATTCTGGGTATCGGTGGGTTTTTGGCCGATGACCGGGTGCTGTTGAACAGAGCCGGGTTGGTGATTCGGGTTTGTACGGAATCGACGACGAAATGATTTAATTAGCCAAGAATTGGGATGCTATCTGACTATCAGTAATTTGGCATATTAATTAGATCTGCAGTTCGGAAGTGAGGTTGTGATTAAGAATCATCACGCCTCAAGCGCCTCAAGCGCCTCAAGCGCCTCAAGCGCCTCAAGCGCCTCAAGCGCCTCAAGCGCCTCAAGCGCCTCAAGCGCCTCAAGCGCCTCAAGCGCCTCAAGCGCCGCAAGCACAAAAGTTATCAGCGGCCGCCGCCGATATTTCGATGTGCTGCTGAATATTACCGACCGTACAGAGGGAATCCTAATTTTTACCTTGAAGAATTGAAGTTCTTCGTTCTATGGCGAGCCGGGCATGCTCTCTAAAATCAAAATCGTCAGTCGGTATTCTGTTCATAAATCGTTCTGTCATCAAACAAAAGACGATATCTGGACGAAATCTTTCGCAGGCTGAAAAATCAACGCTCGTCGACCAGATGAAGGCCATATGCTTAAAAGATTCCGCGAATAGCGCGGTTATCAGGTGATCTCGATACTCTGAAAACGAGTCTCCAAATAATAAAACTCTCTGTGAATTCGGCGCTCTAGGATTCTTGAATTCAACATAGGACCCCACATGAAGAGAGCCTTCATTTAGCAGGCCGTTCTCGCGTTTATACCGTACTAATCCCTCGTCACTGACAGTTTCCGCCTCTTCGCGGAATTGTGCGAATGACACGTCCTCTGCAGGGTTGTCCGGAAGCTTAGATCCAAGATCAAGCACGATGTTCGCCATGCTCCTCGGTCTGCCAAGTAGATCTTTGCGAATATGTAGGTTTAAAGTTGAAAATATCAACTGATAAGCAATGAACGCACCGTAGAGGTTCCAGTGACTGTCAGTCTTTAAAAAGTATGTTTCTGAGTTATTGAGTTTTATAAGATACCCAATTAAATCAATTATATTATTCTTGACTTCAGTTGGTGCAGTATGATTAAACTTCAAACCGCGGCTGCGTGTTGTGTCGATTGGCCAATGCAGCTTATCTCCGAGAAGTGTTAACTTCTCGGGTAACATGACATGATAGTACTTTGACCCGAGTGCACTTAATTTTCTCGTTCTGTCAGCCACAAGCTGGTGCCAAGCTTCGACAACAGTCTCTTGTTCGTGTTCCGGCTCGGTGTACATCTGAACTACACAATTGGAACCTACCGCCAGAAACAGCCAACCATTTTCCCCAATGCCCACCTCACCAACAAGTCCACCGATTGGCTGGTTGAATTCGGGCATACCCGCCGGGGCGTTAGGGCGCTTTACTTGGACAATTCGACACGCGCGGTAGTAATCGTCGCCAAAAATGGTTAGGAAGTCGAAATAATTCTTCGGTTTGACATTGATTGCGTCACTACCATTAAGGTAGTCTTGATGTGAAAAATCCCGACCTTCGGGAGTGTCTAGCCCCAAGAAGTCGAAGATTTGTTTGACGACTATATCGCCATGGTTTCTGAGGTCGTCATTATTGACGGCCAATACATTGTCATAACCGAAAATATCAACAAACTTTTCAATCTTTTTGGAATAAAGAGAAAAGTCAATCAAAAGCTCGCGAATACTTTCTAGCTCGTCGACATCATCTGCGTTCTCCCAACGACGCTCGACCATATCGTCGAAGGACACATCCTGAAGTGCAGTGATCTCATTAATCTTCTTCTTGTGAAGGAAATGAGATATCGCTCTTTGGACGGGGTTTCGAATCAGTATTATGATCTTTGCGTCTGGTGAGAAGTCTTTTATTCGCTCCGCAGTCGGGGCCGACAGGCACATATCAAAATACGTCGGACTTGCATCCAGGACGTATTTCTGCCGAACGGCTGCGGGAAAGTTTTCTAGATACCATTCTTCATCGAGATCGTAATACAAAGAGAAGTAGTGGGACTCCTTCTCAGAACCCCCAGTTATTTGCTCGTGCGACCTTAGAAAATCAAAAAGGATAGTGGTCCCACACTTCATGGACCCCACAATGAAAAGATTAGGTCTGTTTGCGTCTTTTCTTGTCATTGCTAATCATCCTTTTCCAGGTTCTATAGTGAGAGATGGCGGCGACAGTCTTGTATATGTCGTTCTTGTAGTTTTAGAGTGCTTTTGCTGAGTGCTACTGATCTCGCTATCAGCAGATGCATTTGTTTTATTTCAGCTAAATGCTTTTGCGCATTTAGTTCACGTGTAACGCTAATGGGATGTCTGCGATGAGAATTCAACGGCGCGGCGAGGTAGCTAATTTTGTTTCCGGGGTGCGCACATATTTCCGCGTAAAGCCGCCAGTCGCCAGCCACATTGTAGGTGAAGAGATCAGATCCGACCGTATCGAAGGCGGAAAGTAAAGTTTGTCGATGGACTAAGACGCCCGACACATTCAGAATGACATTCTTAACTGCGAGAAAGCGGGCCAGAAATTCTGCTCCGTCCATGTCCAGACTCCGATCGAAAGCTCCAGACTCGATCTCGTTGACGTATGGCCGATAGCTATCACCAAGGGATTTGCCAATCTCATCAATCTGGCGGCTGTCAACGAATCCTAAAACGCTGCCCGCCCGCAACATTTGCTCCATCAGGCGGGTCACAAAGGTCGGCTCCGCTAGATCATCCGCTTCGGCGATCCACACGTAATCACCTTTTGCCAGCTCGACGCCCTTGCGCCACTGGGGGAAGGGTGAGCCGCTGTTTGTTTCATTAATATAAAGGTCGACGACTCGACGCGCAGATTCGGCGCTGCGCAAAATTTCTGCCACGCTTCCGTCTGGCGAAGCATCATCAAGTACGATGACTTCGTGCAAGGGATAGGTTTGATCAAAGATGCTTCTCAGGCGTTCGCCGATATAAGCTTCGTACTTGTAATTAGGAACAATGGCAGAAACGCTGGCAAGTTCTGGCTTCAACCGTTTTACGATTTGAAAAACATAATTGTCAAAGTTATAGTTTTGTAGAATCTCGGTGCGGCGGGCATCCGCGTCTGACTCGCTGATTGAATTATTCACCCACCGCAAGATCGCCTCTGCAACAGACATCGGGTCGCTCTGTGGAACCAGAGAACCATGATCGCGGATCAGCGCTTCACAGCCACCGCTGCCTTCGTGCCCCACCACTGGAAGGCCAGCCGCGATGGCCTCCAGAACCACTGATGGGAATGGATCTTCGCGTGAGGACAAGTAAAAAACATCTGACGCGGCAAAGAACCGCGCGATGTCGTCTCGGTGACCCAGTATGCGTATACGGTCGGACAGTCCTGCCGCGGCAACCTCCGGAAGAAACCAGTGGATTGCTTCGCCGGCGGGTGCCCCGACCCAAACAAAGGCTAGATCTGGACGCTGTCCACAAAGCGACAGACCTGTGGATACGAACCTGTCGATCCCTTTTCGGAGATCAGCATAGCCAACACCGAGAACGATCTTGGTAGCCGCGTCAATCCCAAGCTCTTCTCGCAGGCCATGGTCGCCTCTGGTCAGGCTGAGAATCTGGGCGTTGTACAGGCCTTGAGGGAATATCTCTGTGTGCCCTGTCATCGGCCCTGCGAAGGACTCGAACTTGTCCTTGACAACCTTTGCAGGAAAGATGACATGATCCGAGAGCGCGGCGATATCCAACGCAGCCTTTTCGAGACCGTAGCTGCGAAGCAGATTTGGCAGCTCGTGGATAAGCGACACCACTGAAAATCCAGCAGCCTTTAGTGCAGAAAGCACCCGTCCCGACGGTGTGGTGTTAGTCACTGCGATGCGGTCGCAGTCATCCGCGATGCTCTCTAGGAACTTCGTCGCGTCCACCTGGTTGGCCGGGATAATTTCAACTGGACCGATGGCGCGATACTCAGCAGCTAGTGGGCCGTCACCGCAGAGCAGGTACCGCACATTGACGCCGAATTTCGATGCAAGTGTCTTGCCGATGTTGAGTGCAAGGATCTGTGCACCGTTGCGTTGGGCGTCATGCCCTACGATGAGTATCTGCCACTTTCTTTCGCCCGAGGATTGAACACGCCCGTGGATCCCTCGGGAGAGCGCGTTGAGATATGCGCCACCATAATGAACATCCGGCTCGAGAACCGCACCTTCTGCCCATTCGTTCCAAGCGTTTACCGCGATCAACTTTTCACCATGAACCGGATTGGCCTCAGCAAATGCAACCATCTCCTGAACCCAAGCTTCGAACTTGGCGGGCGTTGATCCATGCAGAATCATTCCGCGGCCTGGGCGACGCGCTTCATTGTCCCAAGTGGGTGTTACGGTGCGAATCAATGGAAATGGACTCGATCTTTCAGCCTGCGAGCGTTCGATCGCGGCGTCATAACTGACAATATGGCCTGAATAACCTCTGTCAATCAGATCCAACTCATGGGCGATCGATTTGAATCCTTGGCAAATCTTGTGAGGCGGAAATTCGATCGCGCCATCCATACCATGCACTCTCGGATCGAGATCGCCGAAAGCTTGCGCCATCAGGAACAATGGTTCCAGATTGTGCCTCTCCCGCATGAGTCCGCGCCAGCGCGAAATTGTTACGCGAGGTTCCGGTATTTCTGCTGGCCGGTAGATGAAGAACACAGGTCGACCAGATAACCTGATGTAACGATCATCTCGCATGTGACGAGCTACATCGTCGATGAAGGCCATGTCGTCCTCGGGTCTGTAACTCTGCTTGAGGATCACATCCTTTTCGGAGCCATCCCAGGTGCGGGTCCAGTTCTCATTGGCCCACATCAGACAGAACGGCATGTCCAATGTCGGATCGGTCAGGAACCGTTCCATCGGTGTTTCCAGCACGCGCTGCCCATCAAACCAATAGTGATAAAAACAGAAACCATAGACTCCACCCGCCTTCGCCATTTCAATTTGGCTGCGCATTGCATCGCCGTCTGACAGAGAGTAACAACCGAGATCGCGGGAAATCCGTGGCTGAATGTGACCCTGGTATCTTGGCATGCCGCGTGGAAGGTTTCTCCACTCGGTGAAACCTTTCCCCCATTGCTGGTCGTTTACATCAACAGCATGAAATTGTGGTAGGTAGTACGCCAAGACCTTGGCGCGTTTGGGTCGACCCTTTCCGATATTCGGATCGAACTCCTCAAACTCCGGCCCCGGAGCAACGGCGAACGCATGAGCGGCATAAATGTCCCCGCCCGGCTGCCTTCCAAGTTGTGGCAATGCACGCCCTTCTTTGTGCCCTGCAAGGCAGTAGTGCAGGAATGGATTCATTCCGGTCCGTGCTACGTCTGGATGCATCGATAGGTAATGCCAGTTCGAGAACCACGGTGTCGGGTTCCGGCCTTCTCCGTATCCGACTGTCAGAAAGTGCCACACCGGGTCCTCGGGGGCCTTGTCAGGCGAGAACCCGGACAGGTAGAACTCGATGTCGAAAAGCGTGGCAAGGGCCTTGCGCTCAAAGTCGCTGACGGGTGAATGAGCAGGTCGGGCGCCAACCTGTGTAGGGGGAGGGCTCTCTACACCACCTGCCGACTTCGTAGCAGGCTCCTTAAGAAGTGCTGACGCCAACTCTGGCGTCTGTGCAATCTCTGGCATTGACGTAGCCAGGGCTTCCTTGGATGCTCGCAGGATCTCCCGTATCTCGATGGAGTCTTCCCCGGCATGCCCGGCCCTCGCGATGAAGACGCCCAGCTCTCGATAGTCGTCAGATGGCGGTTCGATGGTCTCGCAGACGATCTGCAGCGAGAGCCCACCATCCACGGGTTCGAGCGTCGCAGTCTGGGTCAGTTCACCTCTCTTGACCTCCATGGTGTGGCTCGAGCCGTTGCAGTAGAGATGAACGGTCTTCGTCGGCTCGATGCCCTGCACTCGTGGCAGAAACAAGAACAAGTACAGCGGCTTCTCGCTGGCGAAGAAGAGCGAGGCCGTCCTGCCTGTCCAACCGTCCTGAAAGAGTCCATTTGACGAAGGAATAGTCAACATGATTTGGTACTTCTGGAGAATTTGGGGTTCGATTCGGAGATCGGCTTGGACTTGTCCAGACATTATCGCTGCTGGGGGTTCGTGGGGCGCGGGGCCTCTGTCGCAAACCAAGCCTGTGATGTTCCAAGTGTAAAGACATCAACTGGACTCCAACATGTCGGCGTTCAATGAATAGTTCTTGACAGATATTCGCATAAAAGCTCACTTATGACTTGTGTTGATGGTGTCAACGCTGCTGTTCTGGCCTGGGGCCTGCGAAGAGCGCTCGCAAAATCATCGGTATCACGTCGATCGATGAACCGTTTAAAGTTGTTGAAAAAATAGCAAAACGCGTCTATTGAGAGCGCGCGTGGTTGTACCACTGTGCGCTGACGGGCAGGTGATCCAACGCGGAGTCGGCGGGAGCGCCTGCCTCAGCGTCGATGTGCCTTGCGCGCGCCGGTGCTCGCCCTGGCGAGCTTCCGAGCGGCCTGTTTTGACGGGGTTGGGGGCCTGCGGCGGTGCGCGACTCCGCCGCCCACCGGTAAGGCCGCCGTGGGCCCACCCAGCGCGCGCATCCGAGCCGATGGTCCCTGCCAGTACGGCCGGCCGGACCACCCCCCGCCAGTCGTAGCGGTTCAGCGCCGCCTGCACGCTGGCCTGCATCAGGTCGCGCAGCGCGGGGCTGAAGGATCCGTCCAGGATCACGGCTTCCAGGTCCAGCAGGCAGGCGGCGCTGTCCACGGCCCGGGCCACGGCGGAGGCGGCGTCTTCAGGCCACGCGCGGGTCACGGGCTCCCTCGGGGCCTGCAGGGCGCGCTCGTCGCCTGCGGCATCGGTGGCCAGGCCGGCTGCCGCCCAGGCCTGCTTCAGGTTCAGCAGCGACGCCACGCCCAGCAGCTGCGCGGGCGGTGAATCGCCCCGGGCCATGCGATCCTGTCGACGTCAGTTGATGCTGCCCACTTGGACAAACTGGCCGGAAGACATGCCTGACTATCTTGTTGTCTATGTGGCTGGCCGCAACCGGCCGGCCCAGGAGGTTCTGCTCTCCAACCGCAAGCCGCCTGGCCTCTTCTTCGAGAACGAATTCGTCGGCATGACTGACTTCGATGCCCGCCAGGCTTGAGGATCTGCCAGGGGATAGGTTTCGCTACCCCACGGCCGTCTTCAGGAACAAGTCCCGATCCGGCGCGAAGTTCGCATACAGCGGCAGCAGCGCCCCACCCAGCGCGCGCGCATCCGACCCGATGGTCCCCGCCAGTACGGCCGGCCGGACCACCCCCCGCCAGTCGTAGCGGTTCAGTGCGGCCTGCACGCTGGCCTGCATCAGGTCGCGCAGCGCGGGGCTGAAGGATCCGTCCAGGATCACGGCTTCCAGGTCCAGCAGGCAGGCGGCGCTGTCCACGGCCAGGGCCACGGCGGAGGCGGCGTCTTCCAGCCAGGCGCGCGTCACGGGCTCCCACGGAGCCTGCAGGGCGCGCTCGTCGCCGGCGGCATCGGTGGCCAGGCCGG
>CAJAES010000036.1 GCA_903938815.1 uncultured beta proteobacterium | reverse complement strand
GTCCTTACGACTGGCTTGTCCATGATGTGCATTAGCGGCTTGATGCACACCATCGCAGGCGCGCTCCATCACGCGATCCTGCTCATCCGGACTGCGCCGGGCAATAGGGCCTTGAGGCCGCGCTTACGCAGCAACCGTCGAGCAGGACCTTGAGGCACTTAACAAAAAAAGGGCCCTCGCGGGGCCCTTGTGCATTCCTGCTGTCGGGCGCACCACCTTGAGGCGGCGCGCCCGTTGCCAAATCTGGCTTCAGAAGGACTGGGAGTAGCGCACGTAGACGAATCGGCCAGGAACTTCGTACTGCGGGTCGAAGCTGTTGGCGAAAGTCGAGTACGAGGTCGGCGGCGCCTTGTTGAAGGCATTGTTCACGCCAACGGTGATACGACCCTTCCACGGCGTCTTCCAATAGGCGGAGATGTCATGGTAAGTTGTGGCACCGATCTTGTTCTTGCCGGCCTTCACGACCTTGTCATTCGCATCATATTCGGTCGGGTTCGAGCAAAGGTTATCGAAGCCACCCGGATCGCCAAAGTCACACTCTTCCATCTGCGACGAGAAGAAGCGCACGCCCCAGTTGGCACCGAAGTCGCCCTTCTCCCAGCGCGCCGCGATGTTGCTGCGGACACGCCAGTAGTTGTCACGGTCGAAGTACTTACCAACGAGGTTGTCACCATCGCTGTTGTTCTCGTACTTGCTCATGTACGTCAGATCCCAGGTCACACCGAAGTTGCCGTAGGCAGTCTTGGGCAGCCGGTAGTTCACCGTGAGGTCATAACCCTGAACTTCGATCTTCCCAAAGTTCAGGCTCGACTCGATCAGCGACGTGATGTCACCGCCTGGACCACGAGTTACCAGTTGGCAAGCGTTCGAGTCACCGTCGATGATGCAGCGGTTCAGGATGGTCTGACCACCAAAGCCCGAAACACCGTCCTTCAGCTTGATCTTCCAGTAATCCACCGAGAAATCAAGGTTCTGCACCATCGGTACGCTGGCCACGAAGCCAAGAGTGACGGTTTCGGACTTCTCTGCTTTCAGGAAGGGGTTGCCACCGGTGCTAGTACGGATCTGAGCGTTGCCCTGATCATACCCACCGACCGCCACGCCTGCGGCATGGCAGCGGGCTCGCTGTTCAGCGGTCAGACCGGCATAACCACCACCGAAGGTCGTCGAGCAAGGATCCTTGATCTGCGGGAATGAATCCGACAAACCTTGGTACAACTCGGTGATCGACGGAGCGCGGAAGCCTTGCGACCAGTTACCACGGACCAGCAGGCTGTCGTTGGTCTTCCACAGCAGACCGACCTTGGAGTTCGTGGTCTTGCCGAAGTTGCTGTAGTCGGACGACCGAACTGCCAGAGACAAGTCCATCGCCTTAATGGCCGGAAGGTTCTTCAACAGCGGAATCGCCAATTCAGCGTACGCCTCCTTGACGTCGTAGCCGCCAGTGGTAGGCGTGCGGGCGTTGCCGGTGGTGTTGCCGGACGCAATCAGGGCGTCGGGAGAGTCGAAGCCAGACTCGCTGCGGCTCTCCAAACCGGCAGCGAGGGACACCATGCCAGCAGGCAGCTTGAACAGATCGGCGGACACGTTTGCGTAGAGATGGCGCATCGTGTACCCGAGCGTGTCGTGAGCGACGAATCCAGAGTAATTCAGCATGTCGGGGGTGATCGAGCCCGACGCGCCAAGCAGATTCATCGGGACACAATCAGCGATCAAGGAACTCAGATTGCCAGGTGTCGAAACGCAGACGGGTTTACCCGAGGCATCCAACATCGACGGCCCCAGAGCGTTCCGAAGAGCAACAACGTTGAAAAGGCCATAAGTCACGTCGCTCTGGCTGTTACGGCCATAGGTTGCGCCAACATCCCAGGAAATGTCCTTGCCCGCAAGGGTCACTGTACCCTGCAGTTCTGCCGAGACTGCGAAGGTGTTGATGTCCTGATTGAACGACCGTCCGCCCGTCTCCGTGGCGCGACGCTGAACTCGCGAAACCGTCTGTCCAAACGGGTTGTAAATGCTGTCGGGGCTGATGGAGACGGTCCGGGCGACTGCACCAGCGCCAGGACCTGTACCCAGCACGATAGGCATAGAGGCCAGCAATTGCTCTGACCGACGATTGTTGAAGATCGCCTGCACCGACAAGACCGTATTGTCGGTGATGTCGACGCTGGCGCGACCGAAGATGGTGGTGCGCTCTTGGGGCGTCAGGAGATAGTTTTCCGGAGCGAAGTTGTAGAAATCGTTCGAAGTGAATGGACGGAACTCCGAGCCAGACTTGCCTGGATCGTAGGTGAACTGACCCGCGGACCCGTCCGGTCGGGTTTGCGTTCCAGAACAAGACGCGGTGTTGCTGGTGAAGGTGCCGTTGCACACCGCAAAGCGGCCGAACGGCGTCGTGGAGCTTCCAAACGCCGTCCCAGTGTTAATGATCGGCTCGGAAGAGATGGTCCGATCACCGGCCATCACCGGATCTTCGCGGGTATAACCAATACCAAGCAGGCTGCGGAATTTCTTGCCGCTGGACCCAATCGTGATGTCGAAGGACGAGCGGCGCCCATCGCCCTGGCCAAACTGGCCCACGTAGGCATTGATTTCCGCACCATCGAAGTCATTGCGCAGAATGACGTTGACGACGCCGGCGATGGCGTCAGAGCCGTAGGTCACCGATGCGCCGTCCTTCAGAACTTCAATGCGCTCAACAGCAGCCGTCGGCAGCGTGTTCAGGTCGACCGCGCCGCCCAAGCCAGTACCGCCCACCCAGCGCTTGCCGTTCACGAGCACCAAAGTACGGGCCGAACCGAGGTTGCGAAGGCTAACGCGTGTCTCCCCGTTGCCACCGTTGTTGAAGGTGGAGTTGAGAGCTGACCCGTTGGCGGTCAGGTTCTGGATGACATCCCCGATAGAAGTCAGGCCTTGGGCCTGGATGTCCTCTCGACTGAGAGAGAAGATCGGCTGAGACGTTTCAGTATCGATACGCTTGATGCGCGAGCCTGTCACCTCGATGCGCTGCGATTCCTGAGCCTGCACCGAGGCAGGAACCGCAATGACGCCGCCCAGTGCCAGCAGCACTCCTGTAGAGACTTTCGTCCTCTTGAACATGAACCACACTCCTGATGAATGGTTGATCGATAGACCCAGTTCCGGGAGCAAGGCGCGTGCCGGCTTTGTGAACCGTTTATGAATCGCTGCCCGAAACATGTAGTCGGATTGTCACGGGTGCAGGAAATCGGCCCCCCCTCGGGAAATCCATGACCGTTCGCCGCCGGCCGTGTCCAGGTGTCTGCGACCAGGGCATGAACGTGTCAGAAGCCGTTGATTTCAAAGGCCTATCCCGAGCGAAAGCCGCATTCCAGCAACCACGACTTGCGTCAGTTTAAGGACAAGTCCCTACCGACCCGATCACGCTGCGTTGGGAACTCGCAACATCACCCTGTAACAGGGGGGGCGAGGCGGGGCACGGAGGCCAGCAGCGTGCGCGTGTAGTCGTGCCGTGGTTCGCCCAGGACGTCCGCGCAGGCGCCATGCTCGACGATGCGCCCGGCCTGCATCACCGCCACTTCGTCGGCGATGTAGGAAACCACACCGATGTTGTGCGTGATGAACAGGTAGGACAGCCCCATCTCGCGCTGCAGCTCGCGCAGCAGGTTGAGGATCTGCGCCTGCACGGACACGTCCAGGGCCGAGGTGGGCTCGTCGCACACGATCAGCGCGGGCTCGACCGCCAACGCCCGGGCGATGGCGATTCGCTGGCGCTGACCGCCGGAGAACTCGTGCGGAAAGCGCTCCAGGGCCTCGCGCCGCAGGCCGACGCGCTCGGCCAGGCGCTCGATGCGGTCGCGCCGCTGTGCCGCATCCACATCGGGCAGCAGGGCCACCATGCCCTCCTCCAGCAACTCGAACACCCGCATCCGTGGATTCAGCGACGCAAAGGGATCCTGGAAGACGATCTGCAGGCGGCGCCTTGCACTGCGCAGAGCGTCACCCTGCAGCGTGAACAGATCCTGCCCGTCGAGCAGCGCCTGCCCGGTGATCGTGGCGCTGGTGCGGAGCAACTGCACGATCGCCTTGCCGGTGGTCGTCTTGCCGCAGCCGGATTCGCCCACCAGAGCCAGGGTCGTGCCCGAACGAAGATCGAAGCTGACGTCGCGCACCGCGTCGAAGTGCCCTGTCGTGCGCTGAAGCAGGCCGCCCTTCAGCGGGAAACGCACGTTGAGATCGCGCACTTGCAACAAAGACTTTCCGGCCGTCATCGCCGAAGGAGCGGATGACGCCGGACGGGGTGGCGCATACGCCGGCGCCAACGCGCCGGGACGGTGCAGCACGCAGCGAACATCCCTTCCGGGTGCCACGGTCATCAGGGGCGGCACGGTGCTGGTGCACTCGGGCAGGGCACGATCGCAGCGCGGCGCGAAGCGGCAGCCCTCGAAACGCAGCGACAGCGGCGGCACGGAGCCGGCGATGGCAGCCAGAGGCTCGTCGCGGTGCGCGGCGTCCGGCAGCGCGCGCAGGAGGGCCTGCGCGTAGGGGTGCAGTGGACCGGCGAAGAACTCCGCGGCGTCCGCCATCTCGACGATCTGCCCTGCGTACATCAGGGCCACGCGGTGCGCCATGTCGGCCACCACCGCCAGATCGTGCGTGATGAGCAGCATGCCGAGGCCGCGCTCACGCTGCAGGTCGCGCAGCAGGTCCAGGATCTGGGCCTGGATGGTCACGTCCAGCGCGGTGGTCGGCTCGTCCGCGATCAGGAACTCGGGCTCGGCGGCCAGCGTCATCGCGATCATCACGCGCTGCTTCTGCCCGCCGCTCATGCGGAACGGGTATTCGTCGATGCGCCGCTCGGGCTCCGGAATGCCGACGCGGCGCAGCCAGTCGATGGCCTTGGCGCGAGCGGCAGCGCCGCGCAGGGGCGTGTGGGCCTCGATGGCCTCGACGATCTGCTCGCCCACCCTGAGCACCGGGTTGAGGCTGGTGGAGGGCTCCTGGAAGATCATGCCGATGCGCCCGCCGCGAACGCCGCGCATGCCGGCTTCGCTGAGGTCGAGCAGGTCCTGTTCGTCCAGGCGGATCCGGCCGCCGGAGATGCGGCCGATGTCGGGCAGCAGGCGGGTCAGCGCCAGTGCGGTCATGCTCTTGCCGCAACCCGATTCACCCACGAGCGCGAAGGTCTCGCCGCGTTGGATGCTGAGCGTGAGGCCGTCGATGGCGCGCAGCAGGGCCGGCTCGGCGTCGAGTTCCACCCGGAGGTCTTCGATGTGCAGCATGCTCAGCCCTTCGCCGGTTTCAGGCGCGGGCGGAAGGTGCGCGCGCGGGGGTCGAAGGCGTCCTGAACGCCGTCGGCGAAGAGGTTGGCCGCCAGCACCAGCGTGACCATGAAGCCGAACGCGGCGGCAAAGGACCACCACACGACGGGGTCCCGGCTCATTTCGCTGCGGGCCAGGTTGATCATGCCGCCGAAGCTGCTCATGGACGGGTCCACGCCCACGCCGACATAGCTCAGCACCGCCTCGTAGAGGATGAGCGCGCAGAAATCCAGCACGGTGGTGATCAGCATCAGGTGGACGACGTTCGGGAAGATGTGCCGCGCCATGATGCGCCAGTGGCTGATGCCGAACGCCTGCGCGGCCTGCACGTACTCGAGTTCGCGCAGCTTCATCGTCTCCGCGCGCAGCAGCCTGCACAGGCCGGCCCAGCCGGTGAGGCCGAGGATGGCGCAGAGCATGAACAGCCGCAGGTCGGACCGCTCGGCGGCCGTCTCGAACATCTCCGGGTTCTTGTCGAAGAACACCTGCATCATCAGCACGCAGGCCGCGATGAGCAGCACGTTCGGAATCGACGACAGCATCGTGTAGAGGTACTGGATCACCTCGTCGACCCAGCCCTTGAAGTACCCCGCAGCGATGCCCAGCCCGACGGCCAGCGGCAGCGTGGCCAGTGTCGACAGGCTGCCGATGACGAATGCCGTGCGCACGCTCTTGAGCGCCTGCACGAGCACGTCGTTGCCGGTGCGGTCGGTGCCGAACACGTGATACGCCTGGCTCAACGAGACTGCCACACCGCCCGCCAGGGCCATGACGCCGAACACGGCGGCCCCCGTGCGCCACGGCAGGCCGCTGCGCCGCAGCGCGGCAGCGAAGGCCAGCCAGCCCAGGCCGGCCAGGACGGCCCCACCCGCGAGCCCGACGGCCGCGCGCGATGCGAGGTCGCCCGCCCACTGCTCGGCCGGGCGCTGCAGCCCTGCCCCGCCGTGCTGCAGCCTCGGGTAGGCGCGCTGCACGACACCGTCGACCTCGACCGCGTCCTTCGCGAAGCCCTGCCACGCGAGCGGCGCGGAGTACGTGGTCTCGCGCGCCTCGACCAGACCGCCCAGCAGCTTGTCCAGCACCGACCAGGTGCGGGAGTCGTAGACCACGCCGGGCCCGCTGAGCTGCGGGCGGAAGTGAAGGCTGTCCAGCACGGCCAGCGAGAAGCCGGCCGCCAGCACCACGCTGGCCCCCATGGCGGCCGGGCTCGCGAAGACACGGCGCCAGGTGGCGCGCAGCGCCGGGTGGCGGTTCACGTGCCAGGCGTAGCCCAGGCCCAGCAGCAGCAGGCCGAGGATGACGATGTCGGTCCAGAGCAGGACGATCATTGGAGCCTCACGCGGGGGTCGACCACGCTGTAGGCGATGTCCACCAGCAGGTAGCTCGCGATGTAGAGCATCGAGCCCAGGAACACCATGGTGCGCACGATGGCGAAATCCTGGCCGGCGATGGCCTCGATGACGTAGGCGCCGAGGCCCGGAATGCCGAAGAAGCTCTCGAAGACGAGGCTGCCGAGAAAGACATACGGCAGGTAGGCGCCGGCGCTGGTGATGATGGGAATCAGCGCGTTCTTCAGCACGTGGCGGAACAGCACGCGGATCTCCGACAGGCCCTTGGCGCGCGCTGTCCGCACGTAGTCCTTGCCGATTTCCTCGAGGAACATCGCGCGGTACAGGCGCGCTTCGGTGCCGAGCCGGGACAGCAGCGACAGCAGGATGGGCAGCACCAGGAAGCGCACGGCATCCAGGCCCGGCGCATAGCCCGAGATCGGCACCAGCCGCAGCACGCGCGAGAAGAAGAACTGCCCGACGATGATGTAGAACAGGCTCGAGATGGACAGCATCAGCACGCAGAGCACGACGCCCCAGAAGTCGATGCGCGTGTGCCGGAAGAACACCAGCAGCAGCGCGAACGCCGTGCTGGCGATCACCTGCAGGATGAACAGCGGCACCGCCAGCTGCAGGCTCACGCCCATGCGCGTGGCCACCTCGTGGCCGATGTCGGCGCTGCGCGCCGAATCCGACCGGCCGAACTCGAACAGCATCAGCGACACCGAGCGCTCCCAGAGCACGGTCTCGGTGACCTGCGCCACGCCCTCGGCGGCGCGGTTGATGTACAGCGGGCGGTCATAGCCACGCTCCGACTTCCACTTGTCGATCTGCTCCTGCGTGACCCGCTTGCCGCCGATGTTCAGGCGGGCCATGTCGTCCGGCGTGTTGACGGTGAAGAACAGGAAGAAGGTCAGCAGGTTCACGCCGATGAGGATCAGCACGCCATAGCCCAGGCGGCGCAGGATGTAGTTGAACATCAGGCGTTCTCCGTCCGGCCACTGGCCTGTTCGCGGCGGCGCCAGCCGCGCCACGCGGCCCACCCTGCGGCCAGGGGCAGCAGGATCAGCAGTGCCATCGGCCACAGGACCGGGTGGTTCCATTCGGCCTGGCGCTTCTCGCGCAGGGCCGTGTCGACGCGGTAGTACTTGGCCATGTCGCGGATCAGGATGCTGGGCTTGCCGTTGTGGACCCACGGCTGGAACGCAAGGCCGCCCCAGGGCACGTAGCCAAACGCCCAGGGTGCGTCCTGCTGCACGAGGCCCACCATGCGGTCGATCGCGGCCTGCTTGGCCGGCCCGTCGTCGAGCGTCTTCACCTCGCGGTAGAGCCGGTCGTAGTCGGGGCTCTCGTAGTTGGCGTTGTTCTCGCCTTCGGTCTTGCTCTTGGCGTTCGGGCCGTAGAGCAGGAACAGGAAGTTCTCCGCATCGGGGTAGTCGGCGAACCAGCCGCCGAAGAAGACCTGGTGCCGGCCCTTGAGGATCTTGTCCTGGTACTGGTTGAAGTCGGTGGCACGGACCTCGAGCTGGATGCCGAGCTTGGCGAACTGCTTGATCATCCAGTCGTTCTCGACCTTGAACTCGGGCGTCACGGCGCGCTGGAAGTCGTAGTTCAGCACCAGCGGCTGGCCGGTCTTCGCGTCACGGCCGCCCGGGTAGCCGGCCTCGGCCAGCAGTTGCCGGGCTTCCTCGATGCTGCGCCGCACGGGCTTGCCGTCCACCCAGCGGTGCGTCACGGGGTTGTGGAAACCCTCCTGCCCCTCGCGCGAGCCGAAGAGCCCCGGCGGGACCGGCGAGTGCGCCGCCACGCCGCCCTTGTGCTTGAAGATGCGTCCGTACCCCTCTTCCCAGTCGATCGCGATCGACACCGCCTGGCGCAGCTTGCGGTTCTTCTCCTGGCGGTCCGGCGTGTCGCCTCGCCCCACCACGGGGTCGAGCATGTTGAAGCCCAGGTACCAGTTCGAGATGTCGGTCATGACCGGAAACTGGAAGCCGCGCTGCTCGAACAGCTGCTTCACCTCGTCGGACTCGTCCATGTCCACGCGGAACTCGACGCCCCACTCGGAGCGCTCGATCTCGGGCACGTCGAGGTAGCCCTGCTTGAACTTCTCCTTGCGCGGGATCTTTTCCTTCTCGATGGTCACGTGCAGGGTGTCGATGAAGGGCATGGTCTTGCCGCAGTCGTCCAGCAGGCCGGCCTCGCGGTCGCCGGGCATGCCCTCGCAGGGGTAGGGTTCGCCGCGGTAGTTGGGGTTGCGCACCATCACGTGAAGACGGTCGCGCTGGAAGGTCTTCATCATGTAGGGCCCCGTGCCCACGGGCCACTGGTTCAGGGTCAGGCCGTTGTCGTTCATGCCGGGCCGGGCATAGAACGCTTCGACTTCCCAGGCCATGGGCGCGGTGAAGGGTGTGGCCATCCAGAAGTTCCAGGGCGGGTACTTGCCCTTGACGCGCACCTGCAGCGTGTACTTGTCGAGCGCGCTCACGCCCGCCAGCGGCCAGCGGCGGAAATCGAGGAACGGCTTGTCCCGCACATCGGCCGGCAGCCCGGCGAGCAGTTTCCTGTCTTCCTCGCGGATCTGCGCGATGTACTCCTTGAGGCCCACCACGGCCTCGGAGAAGATCGCGGCCACGGGCGTCTCGATGCGCGTGGTGGCGTGGCGCTTGAGCGCGTAGACGTAGTCGTCAGCCACCAGCTCGCGCGTGCCGGTGTGCTCGAAGTCCCAGGGGGTGCGCTTGTCGCCCACCTGCTCGCGCGTCAGCGCGTGATAGCGGTACTGGCCCTGCGCGTCCTTCGCGAAGGCCGGGTGCGGCTGGTACAGGATGCCGGGCCGGATGCGGATCTCGTAGACGCTCTCGGCGATGGCGTCGGCCGCGGCGTCCTCGGGCAGCGGCTGGCCGTGGGCGTCGAGAAAGCGGGGCTTGGCCACCGCCATGGCCGCCTTGGGCACCAGTGTGTAGGGGCGCTTCAGGTAGTGGTAGCCGTACAGCGGCTCGTAGATCTGGTACGTGTAGACCGACTCGGGGTTCGAGTAGGACGCCACCGGATCGAGGTAGCGCGGGGACCGCTCGTCGAACGTGTAGTACAGCGTGTTCTCGCCCGCGGCGCCTGCCGGGTACGGGCTGTTGTTGCAACCCGCCGCGAGGCTGCCGAGCAGCCCGGCAAGAAGCCAGAGGGCAGGACGCCACGAGGCAAGACGCCAGCGGGCCAGTTGCCTAGACATCCGTGTGGCCCCAGCCCAGCAGCGCGTCGCGGCCCTGGACGATCAGATCCATGCGACGGCCGAGCGGCAGCGTCACCAGGGTTGGCACATGGCCGAAGGGCAGGCCCGTGAGGATGGGCACCGTGGTCTGGCTACGCAGGTGCGCGATGGCCTGCTTCAGGCCGTAGCCGCGGTCCAGGGGTGAAGGCTTGAAGGCCGAGACTGCACCGACGAGCACGGCCTTCTGCGACTGCAGCACGCCGGCCTGCAGCAACTGCAACAGGCAGCGTTCCACTCGGTAGGGGTGCTCGTTGACCTCCTCGACGAACAGGATCCCGCCCCGGACGCGCGGCCAGTGCGGCGTGCCCAGCAGCGAGCAGAGCATCGCGAGGTTGCCACCCCACAGCGGGCCCCGGACGGACAGGCCGTCGAAGCCCTTCTCGGTCCGGAAACCCACGGCCTCGAGTTCGCCGCCCATGGCTTCGCGGAAGCAGTCGACCGTCACGTCATCCAGGCCGCCGGCATCGTCTTCCCGCCCGAAGTCCTCGGTGGCCATCGGGCCCGCCCAGCTCCCGGCCTTGGCGTGCGCCAGCAGGCCCATCTGGAGCACCGTCATGTCGCTGTGGCCCACCCAGCGCGTGCCACGCTCCACGCTGCGGGCCAGCAGCGGCCAGTCGATGCGGTCCAGCAGGCGCGTGAGACCGTAGCCGCCGCGTGAAGCCATCGCGATCGACGGCGCCTCCGACGCGACCCGGTGCAGCGCGGCCAGACGGAGCTCATCGTCGCCCGCGAAACGCTGGCGGCGCGACAGCGCATCGGCATCCAGGCGCGCGTCGTAGCCCAGCGTTCGCAGGCGCTTCACGGCGCGGCGCAGGGCCACGGGTCGTGCCACCACACCGGACGGAGAGAAGATGGTCAGCGTATCACTCATGTTCGGCTCATGTTCGACTCATGAAGGGTCATGTGGGGGTCAGTGGAGGATCGAGCTCGATCGCATCGCCTGTGGGGATCGACGCTTCGCGCGCGCTGCGTCTCGCAGCGCGGCGCTCGGCAAAGAAGTCGCGCAAGACCGAACCGCAGGCGTCGGCCAGAACGCCGCCTTCGATCCGGGTGTGGTGGTTCAGGCGCGTGTCCGAGAACAAGTCGATCACGCCGCCGGCGGCGCCCGTCTTCGGATCCCGAGCGCCGAAGACGACACGCCTGAATCGCGCATGCATCAATGCCATGGAACACATGGCGCATGGCTCCAGCGTCACGTAGAGCTCGCAATCCGGCAAGCGGTAGTTTTCGAGCAGCGTCGCCGCATGGCGCAGCGCCACGATCTCGGCGTGAGCCGTGGGGTCGTGGGTGGTGATCGGCCGGTTGTAGCCGGTGGCCACGACCTGCCCGTCGCGCATGATCACCGCACCGACCGGCACCTCGCCGACAAGCCAGGCGTTCTGCGCCTGGTCGAGGGCCAGCCGCATGGCGTACTCATCCTGTGGGGAGCTCATTCCCGCTCGCTCGATCTCTGCACAAGCCACCCGTTGTTGACCCAGGCCCGCGCGGCCGGGCCCGGCGATGATGCCTCGGCGCCTCGGCGCCTGCCGGGAAGTCTAGACGATGGCGTTACCTGGGGTCGCGCCCGCATCGGCGTGCCCTAAAGCACCAGAGTGGGGCGACCGATAACGAGGAATGTGCGAAAGCCTTCTCGATCGATGGCATCAGCAGCGTGTGCAGCGGCTCCGGCCCAGGCATGACGAGGTGCCCACTGCGGGACGTCGCCCGGCACCACACGACGCCACACCACCGACGGGCTGCGCTGAAGCTCGCATGGTCTGCACGCAACCCGGACACGGATCTTGATCGCGCCAGCCGACACGGACGCCCTGCCCCCTGGCGTCGCCACGGAGAACGAAGCACTGGATGTCAGGCTAGCGTCGATACGCCGCGCGTTCGTCGAGAAACTGTGGTCCGGCATGCTGCTGCTGGCGGCCGTCGGCGTGCCGATCTCGGTCTCCCGGGCCTGGAGTACGGGCTGGCTGGACGTCTACTCGCTCCAGGTCGCACTCGGCGTCGGCGTTGCACTGGTCTACCGCGGCAGACGGCGATTGAGTCAAGGCTGGCTATCGGGCTTGTTATCAGCGTCTGCCCGCAACCTTGGCCATGCTTCTCGTGGTGACGGGAATCTTCCTGTTCGTCGTGTTCGCCACGACGCGGGCGACGCCATCCTGTGCGCTGCGGCGAGCCGCATGCTGGCTCGCCTGCGTGCATCGGACACCGTGGCCCGGATCGGGGGTGACGAATTCCTGATCCTGTTGCCGGACATGAAGGATGCAGCCGCAGCGGGGCCGATCGCCAGGTCACTGATCGAGTCGCTTTCCGCGCCCTACCCGGCGTGCGGCAACACCGTGTCCATCGGCGCAAGCATCGGCATCGCGATCTACCCGGACGATGGGCTGACCGGCGCCGAACTTCGACGCATGGCAGACGCGGCGATGTACGAAGCCAAGCGCCATGGAAAGGGCAGTTTCCGATATGCCCGGGCGTGATGTCCCGGGAAGGCGGTCACGGCACTTGAGCACCGCCCGAAGCGCGCGCAAAGGCACTGCGCGAGCCATCGTCCTCTTGCGAAGCTTCAGTGCAACGCACACAGGCCGACACCTGGCCGAGCGCGGCTGCGAACGCTTTTGAAGATGTGAGCCAATGACCGGCAAAGCCAAGGCCAGGGCGGGGTGTGCGTCAGTGGTAGTCGTCTTCGAGCTGGTGGCGAACGGCCAGCACGGTGACGCTGGTGTCGTCCTCGATCTCGAACAGTGCCAGGTAGCCAGATCGTCCGAAAGGAACGATCAGTTCCCGCAGGAACGGGCTCCGGCCGGCCTTGCGGCATGTGAAGGGCGACGTCTTCAGCGTGGCGATGCCGGACTGCAGCGCCGCGATGGCCTGCGTCGGCAAGCTCAGGTCACCGCCGTCACGGGACAGCTCACGCTCCAGCAGGAAGTCGAAGAGCTGATCCAGGTCCGCCTCGGCATCCCGGGTCAGCCGAACCTTGAACGTCACTCGCCCTTCTTTCCCAGCCGCGTGCGCGCCGCGTCGAGCTTGCGTTGCAGGTTGCCGAGCACCACGTCGGCATCGACGTAGTCACCCGTGCGCCGCGCCTCGTCGCGCGAACGCAGTCCACGCGCGATGAACTCGGCCTGCATGCGACGGCGCTCGACACTGGCGCGCACCGAGGCTTCGACGAACTGGGAGAGCGTCTCGCCTTCAGCCAGCACCGCCTCGACCTCGGCACGAAAGTCGGGCTCGACGCGGATCGATGGGATGGTGGTCGTCTTCATGCATTCAGTGTATCGCAATTGCGCCACACTCGATCCTGGACTTGGGAATCGAGCCGGTTTCGCCGGCAGCCAATGTCAGCTGCCGGCGCAGCGCGCTCGTACCCGGAATCGGCCATAACGAGACGTTCGGCTTGACTTCCAACAAGCAGTCGGTCAACTTCACGTTCGACCAGAAGCGAACAGCCGTCAGCGGCTAGGCGCGCAGAAGTGGCGGTATCGACTTGCCCCGAATTGCGTCTGGAAACAATACCTTTGCCACGCGCTCCGGGTCCAGACTGAACGCCTCGGCGCATACTGAAGCCAGCACCGCGTCGAGTGCCAATGTCGGCCTGAGATCTCGGCCATCGAGCAGCTGGCCGGCCGCAAGGCCCGGCCAGTCGGCAATGATCCTTCCGCCTTGCACTGCACCGCCGATCACCATGGCGGCAGCGCCGGTGCCGTGGTCCGTGCCGCCGGTGCCGTTGATGGCGACCGTGCGTCCGAACTCGGTGGCGACCACGACCACCGTCTGCGCCCACGCGGCGCCCATGCCATCGCGCAGTCCGGCGATCATGCCGTCGAGCCCGAGCAGCTGTCGTGTGAGGCGTGCATCCTGGCCGCTGTGCGTGTCCCAGCCGCTGGTCTCGATCATCGCGATCCGCGGCCCGTCGGCACGTGCCAGGAAGCCCGCAGCCATGCGGCCCAGCGCGACAACATCCTGACGGTTTCCACCGCCGCCCATCCGTTCGCCGGCCATCCCGCGCGCTTGCAGGGCAGAGGCCCACAGCGCCTGCAGTTGGCGATCCGGCGCATACAGCTGCTGCACCCGCATCAGCAGGTCTTCGTTCGCTTCAGGCAAGGTTGAAGGTGCATACGTGGTCACCTCCACCGCACCTTGCAGGGCCAGCGGCACGGCTGGCGAGAATGCGATCGCGTCCTTGCCCGCGCGCGGCAGCATGCCGAGCAGGCGGTTCATCCAGCCGTCCTTCAGCTGATAGGGCAACCGGCCGCCCGTCTCGAGCACGTTCTGCCCGTCGAAGTGCGAGCGGTCTCGGTACGGCGACGCCACTGCGTGCAGGAACGTGGCCTCTTTGGCCGCGTAGAGTTCGCGCAACCCGGCAAGCGCCGGGTGCAGCGCGAAGGTGCCGTCCAGCTTCAATGACGTTGCCGGATCGATGGCCAGCTCGCCGCGCAGGCTGGCATAGGCCGGCTCAGCATAGGGTATGACGATGTTGAGACCATCCGCCGCGCCGCGCTGGACGATGAAGACGAAGCGCAGCTCGGTGGCTGCCCGCGCGAAGAGCATCGTCGGCGCAGCCAGCAGCGTGGCCGCGCCCAGGAAGCCGCGTCGATCCAGGCTCATGCTCATCTCCTCAGGAACTCGGGGGAAACCAACAGCAACGCGAGCGCCGTGCCGTTGCTCTCTGCCCTCGCGATGGCCGTCGCCGTGGCCGCGCTGAGCGTGCCGGGCAACACACGCGGGGCCAGCGCGCGCGCGTCCGTTGCGTCGCCCGCTGCCTGCGCGAGCCGCTGTGCGACCTCCACGCGCCGCATCAGTGCATCGGGCGCGGCCCAGGCCGCGGCGGTGTCGCTGTAGCCCGCGGGCGAGCCGGGCCGCCACACGGGCTGCCCCAGCTGCGTCATCAAGTGGGTGGCCTGCATCGGTGCCATGCTGCGATGGCCCAGCGCGCGCAAGGCCGAGACCGACCAGTCCCAGGGCGACTTGAACTTGGTGGCGGTGGGCTGCCAGGCCTCTTGCGACGCGACCAGTTCGCGGTAGACACTCGCGAGGTCACCCCGCGTGCGCACAAAGGTGTCGGCCAGGCGCTGGACCAGGGCTTGCGGTGGTTCGTCGGCGACGAAGTGGCGAGCGAGCTTGTGTGCGATGTGCAGCGCCGTCGCTGGCGCCGCAACCAGATCGGAGATCACTGCGCGGGCCTGCGCTTCGCCGGCATCCGGGTATGTCTTGGCCAGGACGGTCCGGGTGCCGGGCTCGTGCAGCGCAGGCACGAACCGGAAGGTGGCTCCGCTGCCGGAGCCACGGCTGGCACCTTCACGGGTGCTGCCGCCTGCGCCGTCGCCTGCGCCATCGCCTGTGCCACCGCCTGCACCACCCGCACCGGGCAGCGTCCAGCCGGTGAGCGCGCGCGCGAATTCCTTGACATCCTCCTGCGTATACCCACTGCGCACGCCCAGCGTGTGCAGTTCCAGGATTTCACGCGCGAGGTTCTCGTTCAGGCCGCGGCCGCGCGAGCCCATCATGCTGCCCGGACCGGTGGACTGGGCCTGGTCGAGGTACAGCAGCATCGCCGGATGCCGCACGGCCGCCAGCAGCAGGTCCTCGAAGCGGCCCAGGACATGCGGCCTGATCGCGTCGGCCTCAAAGCTGCCGGCCAGACCAACGATCAGCAGCTTGTCAACCGACACTGCGAAATGGTTGGACCAAAAGTGCACCAGCCGCTCGACGAACGGCGTCGACGTCTGCAGCGCGCTGTTGGTACGCGCGCCGACCGCGGCTTGGTACACCCTGCTGCCGACGCGCAGGTAGTTCTCGCGGATGCCGCTGCGCTGGCCCTCCGGTGCCTGCCGAACAGCGCGCTGCATCGTGTTCCAGACATCGACGAGTTCCAGGGTACGTGGCAGCTGCTTCCACGCCGACGGCAGCGGTTCGTAGGCCTCCAGCTGCGACAGCAGCCAGCGTTGCGGATCGACTGGTGGTGTGTCGTCGGGCAGCGCGCCGAGGCCGAAGCGGTTCAGGGCAAGGGCGGGAGGTGTCATGGGCTCATCTTCCCAGTGAACGCTGCGCGGAGGTTGTCCCGCGGGTTGCAAGAGTGTGAAGCGACCACTCAGGCCGCAGCCAACGCCAGTGTGACGCGCAGGCCGCCCCCGGCACGGTTGCTGATCAGCAGCGGGCCGCCGTGGCGAATGGCGATCTCGTTGGCGATGGACAGGCCCAGCCCAGCACCGCTAGCGCTGCCGCGAGAGCGATCGAGTTGCTCGAACGGCTGCATGAGGCGCGCCATCTCGGACGCCGGGATGCCGGGACCGCGATCCATCACATGCACCTGCACTCGCCCACCCTCGGCTTGCACCAACAGACTCGGCTCGGACGCATGTACCAATGCGTTGCGCAGCAGGTTCACGAGCGCGCGGCGCAAGGAAGGTGCGTGTCCGCGCACCACCTGGCCGGTGGGCTCTGGCGCTGCGACCACGACGCCCGGCGTCTCCACGTCCTCCACGGCCTGGGCCAGCAGCCCGTCGAGGTCCACTCGCTCCAACGGCTGCGTCTCCCCGATGCCGCGCAAGTAGTCCAGCGTGCCCTGCACCATGTCTTCGAGCTCGCGCAAGTCGCGAGCGAATGAGATCCGGCTCTCGGGATCCGGCAGCAACTCGGCGCGCAGACGCAATCGTGTGATCGGCGTGCGCAGGTCGTGCGAGATCGCCGCCAGCGACTGCACGCGCCCCCGCACATGCTCCCGCAGTCGCCGATGAAGGCCGTTCATGACTTCCGCCGCACGGCGTACTTCGGGCGGGCCACGCTGCGGCAGCGGCTCGGCCTCCAGGCCCGCGCCCAGCGCGTCCGCACCACTGGCGAGTTGCTCCAGCGGGCGCAACGCCGAGCGCATCGCCAGCAGGACCAGCAACGAGGTCGTCACGGCAAGCAGTAGGAACGGCCCGATCAGACCGTCGGTGCGGAACCTCGGCTGGCCTACCTCCACTTCGACTCGAACGGGCTGCCCGTCATGCAGGCGTGTCGCCATGACGATGCGCAGCCCCTGCGAACCTGAGGCATCGCGCGCACGTTGCACAGATCCGCGCGTCGCCGTCACCGTGATCACGCGACCGGGAAGACGCCGTTCCCAGACCTCGCGA
This sequence comes from uncultured beta proteobacterium, assembly GCA_903938815.1. GTDB lineage: Bacteria > Pseudomonadota > Gammaproteobacteria > Burkholderiales > Burkholderiaceae_C > Rubrivivax. The sequence continues at coordinate 65,617 of CAJAES010000036.1, read as the reverse complement.
ACCGCGGTGTTCAAGTCGAGCGGTGCGCCTCGCGGCGCATCTTGCGGCACGGATTCTTCATCGAGCCACACGACAGGATAGCGGACAGCCGCCGCAACTGCGGCGCGATCCGGGCTCGGAACGGCGTCGATCACCGCGACGACGTCCGCTGCGCGCTGGACCTGTTGCACCAAGGCCGCTCGGCGCGCAGTGGCGGCACGATCCGACAAAGCCCACCATAGGCTGGCGACCTGCATGGTCAATACCCCGGCCAGCAAAAGCAGGACCAGCCTTGCACGCAGCGACACGCCCTCCCAGGCTCGCCGCAAGCACTCAAGCATCGGTCGGCACTGTGTACACATCGGCGTTGAACACGTAGCCGTCGTTCCGGACGGTCTTGACGAGCTGGCCGTCGCGGGTGTCTCTCAGCCTCTGGCGCAGTCGGTGCACCTGGATGTCGACCGTGCGATCAGTAGGTTGCAGATCGCGCTTGTGCGCCATCTCGACGAGGCGTTCCCGCGACAGCACGGTCCGCGGGTGCATGAGGAAGACGCAGAGCAGTCGGTACTCTGACGTCGACAGCGGTGCCAGGACACCGTCGTCGTGTCGCAGTTCCCGCAATCCCGTGTCCAGGCGCCAGGCCCCGAACCGCAGCTGGGTCGGCAGGAAGCCGTCGGCAGCAGGGCCTCCCCTAGCCGGCGCGCGTCGAAGAACGGAGTGGATGCGGGCCACCAGCTCGCGCGGCTCGAAAGGCTTGCACACGTAGTCGTCCGCCCCGAGCTCCAGGCCGACCACGCGATCGATTGGAGACGTCAGTGCCGTGACCATGATCACGGGCACATTCGTGTGCTTGCGCAGCCATCGCAGGAGGTCCAGGCCGTCCTCCTGGGGAAGCATGACATCGAGCACCACGAGGTCGATGCCGTGTTCCTGGAAGGTTTTGCGCATCTCGGCGCCATCGGCCGCGAGGAGAGGTCGCAGTCCACACGTTTGCAGGTACTGGCGGAGCAACTCCCGGATCTCGGGATCGTCGTCGACGACCAGCACGGTGTGAGACGAGGCGGGTGCGTCGATCAGCATCCGCGGATTGTCGTGGGGACTCAAACGGCCGGCCAGCGTCCGTACGAAGCTGCAACATGGGCTTTACATAGTCGCTTGGAGACCTTCTGAGGGGGTGCGCGTTGTTCTGGGCACAGCGCAACTGACAGCAGTCTGTGCTGGGCGACTGACCGCAACGGGTCGAGTCCGGCAGTAGCTCTCTTGCAAGAGCAGTCGTTCAATGCGCTCAGAGCCGAACGCCCTGTCCTGCAGCCACCACCGCGGCGCAGCGAGCGACGCCGCGTCTTCGACGGATGCCGATGCTGATCGAGCAGACGTTCAACTCCTTGCGCAGCCGCGTGGAGGACGCCTACGGTGCAGTGAAAGTCTTCACGCTCGTTGACGATGCGGCCGCATCATCAATAGGATTCTCTATCCTATTGATTATCAAGCACTTTTTGTCGACCTGTCATTCCCACTCGATGGTGGCGGGGGGCTTCGAAGAAACGTCGTAAGTCACCCGGTTGATCCCCCGGACCTCGTTGATGATGCGGCTGGAGACCTTCTTCAGCAGCGCATAGGGCAGCTCTGCCCAGTCCGCGGTCATGAAGTCGCTGGTCTGCACGGCGCGCAGGGCCACCACGTAGTCGTAGGTGCGGCCGTCGCCCATCACGCCCACGCTCTTCACCGGCAGGAAGACCGCGAAGGCCTGGCTCGTCAGCTCGTACCAGCTCTTGCCGGTGGCTTCGTCCTTGAACGCGTGCAGCTCGTCGATGAAGATGGCGTCGGCGCGGCGCAGCAGGTCGGCGTATTCCTTCTTCACTTCGCCCAGGATGCGAACGCCCAGGCCCGGGCCCGGGAAGGGGTGGCGGTACACCATGCCCGGCGGCAGGCCCAGGGCCACGCCGAGTTCGCGGACTTCGTCCTTGAACAGGTCGCGCAGCGGCTCCAGCAGCTTGAGCCCCAGCGTCTCGGGCAGGCCGCCGACGTTGTGGTGGCTCTTGATCGTGGTGGCCTTCTTGGTCTTGGCGCCGCCCGACTCGATGACGTCCGGGTAGATGGTGCCCTGCGCCAGCCACTTGGCGTTCTGCAGCTTGCGGGCCTCGCGCTGGAAGACCTCGACGAACTCGCGGCCGATGATCTTTCGCTTGGCTTCGGGGTCGCTCACGCCCTGCAGCGCGCCCATGAACTCGGCGGTGGCATCGACGCGCAGCACCTTGGCGTGCAGCTTGCCGACGAACATGTCCATCACCATGTCGCCCTCGTTCAGGCGCAGCAGGCCGTGGTCGACGAAGACGCAGGTGAGCTGATCGCCGATGGCGCGGTGGATGAGTGCCGCGGCCACGCTGGAATCGACGCCGCCGCTGAGGCCGAGGATGACCTCCTCGTCACCCACCTGCTCGCGGATGAGCGCCACGGCCTCGGCGATGTGGTCGCGCATGACCCAGTCGCCGCGCGCGCCGCAGACATCCAGCACGAAGCGGTTCAGCAGCGCCGCGCCCTGCACGGTGTGCGTGACCTCGGGGTGGAACTGCACGCCGTAGTAGCCGCGCACCTCGTCGGCCATGCCGGCGATCGGGCAGGTGGGCGTGCTGGCCATGAGCTTGAAACCCGGCGGCAGCACGGTGACCTTGTCGCCGTGGCTCATCCAGACCTTCAGCATGCCGTGCCCTTCGGGCGTGGCGAAGTCCTGGATGCCCGACAGCAGCCGGGTGTGGCCGTGCGCGCGAACCTCGGCGTAGCCGAACTCGCGGTGATCGCTCCACGCCACGGTGCCGCCGAGCTGTGCGGCCATGGTCTGCATGCCGTAGCAGATGCCCAGCACAGGCACGGACAGGTCCCAGACCGCCTGCGGCGCACGAAGCTCCTGCTCTTCGTAGGTGCTGGCGTGGCTGCCCGACAGGATGATGCCCTTGGGCGCGAAGCTGCGGATGAACTCGTCGCTGACGTCGTTCGGATGGATTTCGCAGTAGACATGCGCCTCGCGCACACGGCGTGCGATCAGCTGCGTGACCTGGGAGCCGAAATCGAGGATCAGGATCTTGTCGTGCATGACGGGTTCAGGCGGCAGGAAGCGGATGAGCCTGGCGCGCGATGCCGCTGCGCCGGAAGTGCATCCAGGCAAGCAACAGGGCCAGGCCTTGGAGGAAGGCACAGAAAAACATCGGCGCGCCCAGGCGCCAGTCGCCGCGCGGCAGGTGCGAGACAAGGCCGAGCAACGGCGTCGCCATCAGCGGCGCAGCCACGGCCATCAGGCTGTTGAGCGAGCTCAGCGAACCCATGGTGCGGCCCTGCTCGGAGGCATCGGCTGCCCCGGAGACGATGCTGTTCATCGCCGCCGAGATGGTGTTGCCCAGCACGTTGGCGATGATCACGACGAACATCACCCAGCCGGCCGTGGCGGCACCCCAGCCGATGTAGGCCAGCGTGGAGGAGGCCAGCCCCATGAGCGCCAGGCGCCAGGCCGGGAAGTGCTTGAGCAGGCGGCCCATCAGGCCGCCCTGCACTACCGCCGACACCACGCCGATGACGAACAGCGACCAGCCGTTCTCGGTAGGCCCCCAGCCGAACTTGAAGCTGTTGTGCAGCACCCAGGTGGTGTAGAGCGTGAACTGAGCCAGCGCACTGAGCGCCAGCACCACCACCAGCGGGCCGATGCCACGCAGTTGCGTCAGGGCCTTCAGCGACAGCAGGGGGTTGGCTGCGCGCCAGGTGACGGCGCGCCGCTTCTCGACCGGCAGGGACTCGGGCAGCACGAACACACCGTAGACGAAATTCACCAGCGTCAGGCCGCCCGCCACGAAGAACGGCAGGCGGAGGTCGATGCCGCCGAGGATGCCGCCCATGACCGGCCCGAGGATGAAGCCGATGCCGAACATCGCACCCAGCAGGCCGAAGCGGCGGGCGCGCTCCTCGGGCGGCGTGATGTCGGCCACGTAGGCATTCGCGACGGCGGCGTTGGCCTGCGTGACGCCGCCGACCACACGCGACGCGATCAACATCCACAGCGCGCTGGCCATGGCCGTGGCGAAGAAGTTCAGCGCCAGGCCGCAGAAGCCGATGAGGAGCACCGGCCGCCGCCCGAAACGGTCGGACAAGGCACCGAGCAGGGGCGCGCCGAAGAAACTCGCCAGTGCGAACGAGAACGTCACGACACCGTACCAGTAGGTCTGCTCGGTGGGATCGGCAGCGAACTGCCCCACCAGCGCCGGCAGCACGGGCACGATCAGGCCGATCGACAGCATGTCGATCAGCACCACGATCATGATGAAGGGCATGGCCGCAGCCCGACGGCCGGGCGCTGCGGGCACCTTCACGTCGGGCAGCCCGGAATCACTCGGCACGGTAGTTGGGTGCTTCCTTGGTGATCTGCACGTCGTGCACGTGGCTCTCGCGGATGCCGGCCGTGGTGATCTCGACGAACTCGGCGCGCTCCTTCATGTCCTCGATGGTGGCGCAGCCGCAGTAGCCCATCGATGCCCGCACGCCGCCACCCATCTGGTGAACGATGGCGATCAGCGAGCCCTTGTAGGGCACGCGTCCCTCGATCCCCTCGGGCACGAGCTTGTCGGCGTTGGGGTTCGTGGTCTCGTCGTTTTCCTGGAAGTAGCGGTCCGCGGACCCGGCCTTCATCGCACCGATGGAGCCCATGCCGCGATAGCCCTTGTAGCTGCGGCCCTGGAACAGGATCACTTCCCCGGGGGCTTCCTCGGTGCCCGCGAACATGCCACCCATCATCACGGTGCTGGCGCCTGCGGCGATGGCCTTGGCGATGTCGCCCGAGTAGCGGATGCCGCCGTCTGCGATGAGCGGCACACCGCTGCCGAGCAGCGCGGTAGCCACGTTGTCGATGGCGGTGATCTGGGGCACGCCCACGCCAGCGACGATGCGGGTGGTGCAGATGGAACCGGGGCCGATGCCGACCTTGACCGCATCGGCGCCGGCCTCGCACAACGCGAGCGCCGCAGCGCCGGTGGCGATGTTGCCCCCGATGACGTCGACCTGCGGATAGTTGCGCTTGACCCAGCGCACGCGCTCGATCACGCCGTGGCTGTGCCCGTGCGCGGTGTCCACCACGATGGCGTCGACACCGGCCCTGACCAGCAGTTCGACACGCTCCTCGGTGCCCTCGCCGACACCGACGGCGGCGCCCACGCGCAGCTTGCCCTGCGCATCGCGCGCGGCGTTCGGGAAGCTCGTCTGCTTGGTGATGTCCTTGACGGTCATCAGGCCGCGCAGTTCGAAGTCGTCGTTGACGACGAGCACGCGCTCGAGGCGGTGCTTGTGCATCAGCGCCTTGCCTTCGGCGAGCGTGGCGCTTTCGGTCACGGTGATGAGCCGCTCGCGCGGCGTCATGATCTCGCGAACGGGCAGGTCGAGGCGGGTCTCGAAGCGGACGTCACGGTTGGTCACGATGCCGATGACGGTCTTGCCGTCCAGCACCGGGAAGCCCGAGACACCATGCAGTTGAGAGAGTTCCTTCACCTGACGAACGGTCTGGTCTGGCGTGACCGTGATCGGGTCTCGCAACAGGCCGGATTCGTAGCGCTTGACACGTGCCACCTCGGCCGCCTGTTGACGAGGCGTGAGGTTCTTGTGCACGATGCCGATGCCGCCCTCCTGCGCGATGGCGATCGCGAGGCGGGCTTCCGTCACGGTGTCCATCGCCGCTGATACCAGCGGCAGGTTCAGCGCGATGTTTCGGCTCAGACGGGTGGAAAGGCTGGTGTCGCGCGGCAACACCTGGGAGAACGCGGGCACCAACAACACATCGTCGAAGGTGAGCGCTTTGCCAAGAAGGCGCATTCGGAAGGCTCCAGACGCAAAGCGCGATTATACGGACGGTTACTGCCCGCACCGCTCACCGTGAAGGATTGCACAGGTCAGGGGCGCCGGTCGCGGCATACACTGGAACGATGATTTCGAGCCGCCTTCTCCCGAGCCGCCCCTTCGCCGCGTTGCTCTGCGGCTTGCTGATCGCCACGCTGTCGGCGCCCGCCACCGCCCAGTGGAAGTGGCGCGACAAGAACGGCCAGATCACCGTGAGCGACCTGCCGCCGCCGCGCGACGTGCCGCAACAGAACATCCTCCAGCGGCCCGACCCGGCCGCCATCGCGCGGCCCGCACCGGCACCCGCGGCCTCCGGCCCGCTGGAAACCCCCGCCAAGCCGCAGGTGGACAAGGAACTCCAGGCTCGCAAGCAGGCCGCCGACCAGGAGCAGGCCGCCCGCGTCAAGGCAGACACCGACCGGTTGAACGCGCAGCGCGCCGAGAACTGCAAGAGCGCGCGTTCCCACCTGGCGGCGCTGGATACCGGTCAACGCATCGCCCGCTACAACGACAAGGGCGAGCGGGAGATCCTCGACGACAAGCAGCGCGCCAGCGAGACCCGGCGCGCACGCGACGTCATCGCGGCGGACTGCCGCTGACCGGCGTCCGCCGGCGGTAGCGCAGGCGGCGCGCCTCCTTCGGGTCGACCGTGAGCGGGCGGTAGATCTCCACACGGTCGCGCTCGCGCAGGGGCGCCTCGGGCGGGCAGGCGCGAAACCAGATCCCGGCATCCACCGACTCAGGCGCCAGCGCATGCCGCTGCAGCACGCCGCTGGCCCGCACGGCATCGGCCACGGTGCTGCCGTCCGGCAGTTCCAGCGGTGTCAGGTCGATGACGCCCGGCGAGGGGCAATACACGACCTCAACGCGGACCATGGACCTGCTCGGCGCGCTTGACGAAGCAATCGACGAAGGTGTTGGCGACCCGGTCGAACACGGGGCTGACGACAGCCTCCAGCGCCGGGCTGGCAAAGGCATAGCGCAGGTCGAATTCGATCTTGCAGGCCTCGGCCTCGCTGCCGGGCCGGCCGAGCGGATGGAACAGCCAGGTGCCGTCGAGCAGCGAGAACGGGCCGTCCACGAGCCGCACCACCACCGACTGCGAGCCGACATGCTCGTTGCGGGTGGTGAATGCGTGGCGCACCCCCATGTAGTGCAGGCCCAGGCGAGCGGTCATGCCAGTGTCGTGGCGCTCCAGCACCTCGGCGCGGTCGCACCAAGGCAGGAAGGCCGGGTACTGTTCGATACCGGTCACCAGGTCATACATCTCCTGCGGCGAGTACCAGAGCAGGACCGACTTCTTCACGTGCTTCACAATGCTGGAATTGTAGGGGTCCGCCCCCAGGTTCCCTTCACATGCAGCCCATCGCCGAAAACCGCCGCGCAAGACACGAGTACCACATCGAGGAGCGGTACGAGGCCGGCCTCGTCCTGCAGGGCTGGGAGGTCAAGGCCATCCGCGCCGGGCAGGTGCAGCTGACGGATGGCTACGTCGTCATCCGCGACGGCGAACTGCACCTGATCGGACTGCGCATCAACGCCTTGCGGGCCGCGTCCAGCCATGTGCTGCCGGAGCCCGACCGCACGAAGAAGCTGCTGATGCGCAAGGAAGAGATCCGGCGCCTCATCGGCAAGATCGAGCAGAAGGGCTTCACGCTCGTGCCGCTGGACCTGCACTACAAGGGCGGCCTCGTGAAGGCCGAGATCGCGCTCGCCAAGGGCAAGGCCCAGCACGACAAGCGCGAGCACGAGAAGGCCAAGGACTGGGAACGCGAGAAGGGCCGCCTGATGCGGCACAAGGTCTCGTCAAAGCACTGAGAGCGCCTGCTCTAGGTCGGCCCGAAGGTCGGCCTCGGCCTCCAGGCCGATGGAAAGACGCACCAGCGTGCCGGCATACGGCGCCGGGCTGCGCATCGAAGGCAGGTCATAGGGCACGACCAGACTGACCGGCCCGCCCCACGAGTACCCGAGCTTGAACAGCTTCAGCGCATCGACGAAGGCGTCCACCTGCGCGCCGCCGTAGCGGGCATCCACCATCACCGAAAACAAGCCGGCTGCGGCACTGCAGGTGGATTGCCAGTGCGCGTGGCCCGGCGACCCCGGCAGCGCGGGGTGCAGCACGCGGCTGATCTCTTGCCGGCCCTGGAGCCAGACCGCGAGAGCGCGCGCCGTGCGGTCGTGCGCGTGGTAGCGCAGCGCGGTGCTGGGCAGGGAACGCAGCACCAGTTCGGCGTCGTTCGCCGCCACGCCCAGGCCCAGGCGCGAGTGCGCCATCTTGATCTTCAGGTGCAGCGCCTCGTCGCGCGTGGTCACCGAGCCCATGAGCACATCGCCCCCGCCGGACGGGAACTTGGTCAGGGCATGCATGACGATGTCGCAACCCAGCGCGAAACCGTCGAAGGCGATGCCGGCACCCCAGGTGTTGTCCAGCGCTGTGGTCACGCCATGGGCCCGGGCCACGGCCACCAGACCTTTCAGGTCGGGGAACTCCATGGTCACCGAGCCCGGAGCCTCCAGCCAGACCAGCCGGGTGGCGGGCGTGATCTGGGCCGCCAGCGAGGCCGGGTCCTGCGGGTCGTAGAGCCGGTGCGAGACGCCGTAGCGGGCGAGTTCGTGCTTTGCGAAGTCCTTGCCGGGGCCGTAGGCGTTGGCTGGGATCAGGACCTCGTCGCCCTGCTGCAGCAGCGCCAGGTCCACCAGCGCGATGGCCGACAGGCCGCTGGGCGCCAGGACGCACTGCAGCCCGCCTTCGAGGTGCGCGATGCGCTCTTCCAGCGTGAAGGTGGTGGGCGTGCCGTGCAGGCCGTAGGTGTAGCCGTTCTTGTAGCGCCAGTCCCGGGCGCGCATCGCCGCGACGTTCGGGAAGATCACGGTCGATGCCTTGTGCACCCCCACCTGCGGTGCCTCGAAGCCCGCGGGCGGCACGTAGGGGTGGTGGATCAGGCCGGTGGTGGAATGCTCGCTCAAACCCTGCTCCTCAGATCGGCACGCCGACCAGGTCATGCCCTTCGGCGGCGACGATGCGCGCCCGCGTGAACTCGCCGACCTTCAAGGTCTTCGATGCCTTTTCCGGCGGCAGCAGGCGCACCGTGCCATCGATCTCCGGCGCATCGGCATAGCTGCGCCCGACACCGCCCTTGCGGCCCAGCGCCGGCGCCGAATCGACCAGCACCTGCATCGTCGCGCCCACGCGCTCCCGAAGCTTGGCGATGGAGACGGCCTCGGCCACCTCCATGAAGCGAGCGCGGCGAGCCTCGCGTTCGGCCTGCGGCAGCAGCCCGGGAAGCTCGTTCGCGGCAGCGCCTTCCACGGGCGAATAGGCGAAGCAGCCTGCGCGGTCGATGCGGGCTTCGCGCAGGAAATCGAGCAGGGTCTCGAACTCGGCTTCCGTCTCGCCGGGGAAGCCGGCGATGAAGGTCGAGCGAACGACGATCTCGGGGCAGATCTCGCGCCAGCGCACCAGGCGTTCGAGGTTTCGCTCGCCGCTGGCGGGCCGCTTCATGCGGCGCAGCACATCGGGGTGAGCGTGCTGGAAGGGCACGTCGAGGTAGGGCAGCACACGCCCGGAGGCCATCAGGGGCACCACGTCGTCGACGTGCGGGTACGGGTAGACGTAGTGCAGCCGAACCCAGGCGCCGTAGGGCTCGGCGATCTGGCCCAGGCGCTCGCAGAGGTCGAGCATGCGCGTCTTGACAGGCTGTCCGTCGAAGAAGCCGGTGCGGTACTTCACGTCGACGCCGTAGGCGCTGGTGTCCTGGCTGATGACGAGCAGTTCCTTCACGCCCGACTCGAACAGCGCGCGAGCCTCGTTCAGCACATCGCCGATGGGGCGCGAGACCAGGTCGCCGCGCATGCTCGGGATGATGCAGAAGCTGCAGCGGTGGTTGCAGCCTTCGCTGATCTTCAGGTAGGCATAGTGCCGGGGCGTGAGCTTGACGCCGTAGGCGGGCACCAGGTCGATGAAGGGGTCGTGCGGCTTGGGCACGTGCAGGTGCACGGCGTCCATCACCTCCTGCGTGGCGTGCGGGCCGGTGACGGCGAGCACCTTCGGGTGGATCTGGCGCACGAGGTTGCCGCCGCCCTCCCCCGCCTTCGCACCGAGGCAACCGGTGACGATGACCTTGCCATTGGCGGCCAGGGCTTCGCCGATGGTGTCGAGGCTTTCCTTGACGGCATCGTCGATGAAGCCGCAGGTGTTGACGATGACCAGGTCGGCCCCGGCGTACGTCTTGGAGGTCTCGTAGCCTTCGGCGCGGAGCTGGGTGAGGATCAGCTCGGAGTCGGTCAGCGCCTTCGGGCAGCCGAGCGAGACGAAACCAACGGTGGGGATGTGTTCTGACATCCCGGTATTTTCGCCCATCGCCGGCGCCGCGCCGGGAGATTCAGAGTTTCGGCGGGAAACCCGGGAAGATGGCGCCGGCCTGCGTCATCTGTTCCTGCATCTTCTCGAACATCGTCCGCGACTGCTCCAGGTAGCTGCCCATCAGGTTCTGCATCAACGGGGCCTGCCCGGTGACGAGCTGGCTCTGCACCTCGGCGAAGGCCTGGAGGTTGCGCTCGAGCATGCTGCCCATGGCGCCCTGCATCGAATGGCCGTAGAAGCGGATGATGTTGGCGAGCATCGTGGAGGAGAACATGGGCACGCCGCCCGATTCCTCCTCGAGGATGATCTGCAGGAGGATGCTGCGGGTCAGGTCCTCGCTGGTCTTGGCATCGCGCACCTCGAAGACCTCGCCGGCCAGCACCATCCGCTTGACGTCCGCCAGCGTGATGTAGCTGCTGGTGCGCGTGTCGTAGAGGCGTCGGTTGGGGTACTTCTTGAGCGTACGCGGTCCCGCATCGGCGGTGGCCTCGTCCCCCTTGGGCGGGACGTTCCGGTGGGACGGCATGCGTGACGCTCCTGGTTCGAAAGAAATCATTCTAGGCCGCGCGGGCCCGGCCTACCTTGGGGAGTTTCCCGCTCAGTCGCCGGCCAGGAACGCGTCCACGGCCGCGGTGTAGGCGGGGTCCAGCCCGAGTTGCCGGTTGATCTCGAAGTGCCCGAGGTCCACCGGGAGCACCCTCGCCTGGCCACCCAGCGCCTGGATGCGCCCGGCGAAGGCCTGGGCCGGCCCGCAGGCATCGTCGCGGCGGGAGGAACACACCATCAGCAGCGGCGCGGCCGGCGGCGCCTGGAGGCGATGCATCGGCGAGGCCTCCCGCCAGTACTGCGAGTCGGCGCCGAATGCCTCGTCGTACAGGCCGAAATGCCGGGCCTGCATCAATGCAACGAGGTCGTAGGCGGCCGTGTCGATGGCGATGGTGGACATCCAGGGCCTGGCGCCCTGGCGCCCGGCGATGGCGCCGTCTGCGGCAAGGAGCGCCACCAGGTGGGCACCGGCCGAATGGCCCATCAGCACGCAGCTGGCGGCGTCTGCGCCCCATGCAGCGCAGCGGTCCTGAATGAAGCCCAGCGCACGTGCCACGTCATCGGCCTGCACCACGGGGCCGGCATCCGGCAGCAGCCGGTAGTTGATGGACGCGAGGATCCAGCCGCGCCCCACCCAGTGCGACACCTTGTTGCGCACCAGGCGTTGGCCGGCCTTGTCGCCTCGCCGCCAGCCGCCACCGTGCACCAGAACGATCACGCCGCCGTTGGGCGCGGTCCTCGGCCGGTAGACATCCAGCCGCTGCGCCGGGTGCTCGCCGTAGGCCAGGTCGCGCTCGACGCCGATGCCCTCGGGCGGGTCGAACTGCGGGCCGCCGCTGCCTTCGTCGTCGTCCTGCGCAGCGGGCTCGTCGCCGTCGCCGGCGCCGAAACGGGCGGCCAGGAACGCGGCCAGCAGGCCAGGGCGTCGCATGCGCGGTCTAGAGGCTGCCGCGGAAGACCTCGCAGCCTCCTCGCGGGTTGAACACGTAGTGGTCGCTGTCAAGGGGCATGATGCGCGGGCCCCATGGGTTGGCGGTACCGATGAACATGCCGTAGGGCGTGGACTCGAGCACCCGCAGGCCCATGTTGTAGGGGTTGCCCATGCCGTTGACCGTGACGGGAACCCAGTTCTCGCCGTCGAAGCTGCGGTACAGGTCGAAGCCCGACTGGTTCTCGAACAGCGCCTTGGGGGTGACGTAGGCCAGCATGTTGGAAAACGCGCCGGGCCAGCGGCTGTGCTTGACATAGCCAAGCACCGAACTCCACTCGAAGGTGCCCATGTACAGCCAGCCGTCGTGCACGCACATGCGCCAGAAGTAGCCGTTGAAGAAGTTGTCGAAGCCGGTCATGCGGCCCGACAGCGGGTCCTTGCGGCCCACCGGGGTGTCGCGCGGCTCGCCCACGATGAGGTCCCAGGTCATGTCCTCGTGCAGCCGGATCAGTTCGGCCGCGGCGGGGCCGACATTGTTGGCGCGGTCGATGCCGCCACCCTGGATCCCGGTGCCGATGTACAGGTGGCCCTTGAACGGCATCATGCTGAGAACGCCCTGGTTGAGCTTGCCGCGATAGGCGCCGCTCTCCATGACCTTCTCCCACTCGTAAGGGGCCTCGCCCTCGCAGCGGCTGCGCCAGAGCTGGAAGCCTTCCAGGTTCAGCGTGCCGGCATAGAGGTAGTCGCCCCAGGCGCACATCTCGTGCAGCGACTTGTTGGTGTGGTCACCGAAGCCGAGGTCGCTCACGGGCTCCCAGTTGCCGGTGGCGGGGTCGCGGCTCTCGTAGACCACCACGTGGCCCGAGATGTTGGTGTTGCCGCCCCGCGAGCCTGCGGGCGTGGTGTAGAGCCGCCCCTTGAACGAGATCAGCGAGCGGATGGTCGTGACCGGCAGGCCGGTGAGGCCGGGCTCGCAGGTGACCTCGAACTTGCGGCCGTCTTCCGAACGCATGATCACCGGGCCGGGACCGCGCGCCGGCGACCAGGTGCTGACATACAGCACGGGCGGGCCGCCGGGGGATTCGCGGTGCACCGCGATGCTGCGGTAGCTGATGTCGCGCGGGATCGGCTTGCCGTGGCTGCCGATGATGCTGGGGGCCTTGAAGGCGCGCTCCCAGATGTCGGTGCGGGGGTCGTAGGCCCAGATCTCGGCGGCGAGATCGATCTCGAAGGGGTCCGGCGGCCCTTCGACCGGCCAGGTGTCGAGGCCGAGCGACAGGCGCGAACGCATCAGCGCGAACGCGCCACGCATCGTCGTGACGTACAGGCGGTCGTTGAACCACGCCATCGAGTGCGCGTAGGAGTTGTGACCATCGCCGAAGCCGCCGTAGGCGACCAGCTTGAAGTCCTTCTGGCCCAGCCCCCTGTGGACGCCGAGTCGGTTCGCTGGGGGCATCGTCAGGGCTGAACGGACAGGATGAAGCTCGCGAGTTCGGCGCGCGCCTCGTCACGGCAGGGAAACGGGCCGACGCGATGCGTCTCGCGGGTGGTGAAGTACCAGTTGCCCGCCGTGGCGTAGACACGGTCGCTGCGGAAGAACCGCTTCCCGGCCTCACCGCTGCGGTGGCGCCTGGCATGGGCAGCGTATTCGCCGCCCCAGAGCCGCTCGCACCCGAGGAGCACCTCTTCGGGCCGCGAGGTGGGAAAGAAGTGCCCGGCGTCGCGAACGCGCTGGAACTCGGCGTGCGGCCAGACCTCCAGCAACTCGCTGCCAGTGAGGCGCGCCTGGGAGTTGTCGCCATACATGGCCAGGATCGGGAAGCGGAACTTCCGCAGGCGCTCCAGGCTGAGGCCGTCGTCGCCCATCATCTCGGCGGATGCCGACGTGGAACTCATGAGGTGCAGCCACTGCGCGGCCGTGCGCGAACCCGTCTTGCCCATCAGAGGGCTCACCACTTCGGCCATCTCCGGGGGCACCGCCAGGCCGCGCGTCTGCCACTCGGCGACGCGGGTCAGGAGGCGGTATCCGAAATAGGGGTCGCGGGTGTCGAGGTCCAGTCCGTGGCGGTCCAGGATTCCCTGGAGGTTTTCGCCGTAGGCCCACTCCCGTCGGGTCTCGACGTGCCGAACGGCGGAGATGTGGCTGTCGGCCAGCACCAGGCTGCGAACACGGTCCGGGTGCTGGCAGGCGAAGTTCATCGTGACCACGCCGCCGAAGCTGTGGGCCAGGAAGTGGGCCTTGCCGATGCCCAGGTGATCCATCAGGCCCGCCATGTCGCGCGCCATGTGGGCAGGCGAATAGTCGGACTTGGGCATCTCGGAGCGCCCGTGCCCGCGAAGATCGAACAAGGTGACGCGAAAGCGCTTGGCCGCGACCGGCGCGTACTGAAGGTACCAGAACGCCAGGTTCGTGGCCAGGCCATGAACCATCACCAGATCTTCGCGGTCGGCGCCATCGCCCTCGCCGTCGTCGATCTGGACGTAATTCAGCCTGACACCATTGACGATCGCCACGGGCATCCGTCTTACTCCATGTACCCGAGCATCTGCAGCTGTTCCATGATCTGCTTCTTCTCGTCCTCGTCCATCGCCTCGATCACGCCGTCCTGCTGGTTTCGCACGGTCGGCGCGCCGATCTTGATGGGATGTGCGGCCTTGTGGTCGGCAGTGAACATCGCCGGCGGCACCACGCCCTCGAAGTCGGACGGGACGTCCAGCCCGAGGCTGTACAGGATGGTGGACGCGACATCGGTGATGTGGCGGCGGCCCAGCATCTTGCCGGACTCGATGCCCGGGCCGTAGGCCAGGAACACGCCGTCCGGGTGGTGGGTGCCGATCGGGTAGTTGCGCTTCTCGACGACGGGCAGCACGTTCTTGACCGACACGAAGCCGAAATCGCGCAGCACCAGGAGCAGGTCGGGGGCTTCCTTCATGGCCGAACCGGGGAACACGTCTTCGCGCTTGTGGATCTCGGCAATGATCCGTTCGCCGTTTTCCGGGTCGACCAGGGATTCGAGGTCGGCGATGAGGCGGGCACGGAAGGATTCGTATTCCGACGGGTCGATGCCGGTCTCGCCGGGGGCGCGGGCCACGCGGATCGTGATGCCGTTGCACGAGGGCGTGCGGCAATAGGCCGTCGTCTTCTGCCAGTCGAGGTAGGCGAAGTAGCTGTTGTCGCGGCGTTCGCCGGCATCGCCTTCCGGCAGTTCACGGAAGTGAACGTAGCCCTTCTCGGCCAGGAAGGCGTTGATGCGCACCACCTCGGTCGAGGCCGTGAAGCCGTGGTCGGAAGCGAAGAACACCTGCACGTCGGGGCCAGCGGCCGTGACCAAGCTCTCGATGAAGCCGTCGAGCTGGCGGAAATACCCCAGCGACAGCTCGCGCATGCGCTTGTGGAAGCCGCTGAGCTCACCTTGCTGCAGCGCCGGATCGACGTACGGCCATGCCTGGTGCTGCAGTTTGTCGACGCCGTCGAACAGCACGGCCATCAGCTCGGGCGCTTCCTCGCTCATCAGGTGCTCGGCCACGCGGAACCACTGCTTCTCGCGCGGCAGGTGGTA
This sequence comes from uncultured beta proteobacterium, assembly GCA_903938815.1. Lineage (GTDB taxonomy): Bacteria > Pseudomonadota > Gammaproteobacteria > Burkholderiales > Burkholderiaceae_C > Rubrivivax. The sequence continues at coordinate 50,370 of CAJAES010000036.1, read as the reverse complement.
GCTGATCCACTGTTCGCGGTCGGCATCGCTGAGTTCGTTGCCGGACTGCTTTTCCTGCTCGAAATCCCAGGCCAGCTCCTGCGCGTTGAAGCCGGGAATGGTCTTCATGCGGTCGTACACGTCGGACGGATACGAATTGCGGCGCAGATGGCGCCAGGGGATGAAGCCCGGCACGATGAAGCCGTTGAGATCTTTCGGCGGGGGCGCGGTGAACGGGAAGTTCAGCGCCGCGACCTTCTTGCCCTGCCGGCTGGCAATGGACCAGATCGTCTCGACGCGGCAGTCGCGCGAGTCGTAGAGCGTGAAGAAGACTTCGTCGCCACGCTCCTCGGCACGGATGAAGTCGAACACGCCGTGGTGGCCCGGGCCGCGCCCGGTCATCAGCGACACCCAGGCCGGGGGCGTCAGGGGGTTCGGCGTGGAGCGCAGCTTGGCACGCACGCCATCGGCGAAGATGCGCGCCAGGAAGGGCATCACGGGGCCGCCCTCGCCCGGCTTGATCAGGTCGTTCAGGACGGTGAAGGTGGCACCATCCATGCCAATGAAAAGGGTCTTCACGGTCATTGCGTCATTCCTTCAGTCTTGAGCTTGGCATCGACGAACGCGGCGAGCTGGCCGAGCGAGAGATCGCCCACGTAGCTGCCGTCCTTCATCAGGAGATCCTGGAAACCGAAACGACGCCCGTAGCACTGCTCGAGCGCCACGCACAGCTGGATGATGTCGACCGAAGCGAACTCCAGGTCCGCGACGACTCGCGTGTGGGCGCCACAGGGCACCTCCAGTTCGATACCCCAGTCCTGGGTCAGATCTTCGACGATCGCGACCACGGTATCGATCGTGGTGTCCTTCTTCAAATTGCTCATCCATCAACCTCAACGCCGCCCATCACGGCCAGCGCAATTATCGTGCTCTCCTGGCGCGCCAAGCGGGTTTCCACTGTCCCTAACTCGTGTTCCACGACCAATGTCTCGAACCCTTCGTCTGCTGCTATGACACGGAAGGCTTCGGGCTGGCCCTGGAGGCCGATTCCGAGACATTTGGCTGCCGCTTCCTTGGCGCACCACAAACGCAACACGCGTTCTTCCAGTGCAACGCCATGCAAGCCCTGGACCAACCCACGCTCGGACGGCGCCAGGCTGTCGACGATGAGTTCCGGCTGGCGTACGCGCCCGAAGGCCTCGAAATCCACCCCCACGGGCAGGTCTGACGGCGCCACCGCGGCCAGGCAGGCGCGGCTGTCATGAGAAAGTGACACGCGCGGGGCCGGGATCACGTGTTCGCACCACCAGCCGTCCACCGATGGCGCGCCCTGCGCGTCGTGGCGAACCACGATGTCGGTCGGGTAGAGCCACTGGCCGGTCATGCCCTGCACCCAGGCGCGCGTCGCTTCCTTGAGCGCGGCGCGGCCGAAGAGCCATTCGCGACGGCGCCGCAGCGGCGTTGCAGCCAGGGCCCGCCACTCGGCGCGCTCCGAGGCCGCGAGCAGCGCGTGCGCCATGATGCGAAGGCAGATCGCACCCGACTGCGAGCAGAACTCCTCCGTCATCAGCGGCACTTCCCAGAGCTGCACTTCGGGCGCCAGCACCACTGCCGACGGGCGGCCCAGCCAACCGCCGAGCGGGTCGCAGCGGAATTCGTGGTACGCCGGGGGGGCCACGAAGAACAGGTTCACGAGGTCGTGACCGCGCATCAGCACGCGGCCTTCGGCATCGACGCAGTCGAACTGCCACGCACGCGGTGCGGTGATGTCCGTCGAGACGCCGTCACTCGGGCGCTGACGCATGCGCAGGACGATGCCTTGGCGGTCTGCTGGGCAGGCCTCGTAGAGTTCCAGCCGGTCGATCGTGGACGGGAACGCATGGAACGAGGTGCCGACGTACTGCACCAGCCAGCACGCGACGACCTGCCCCATGGCGTCCAGCAACACCGGGTTCAGCACCAGTTGGGGTCGCTGGCCTTCGGCGAAGAAGCCGTCCAGCGTGCAGCCCGTGAGTTGCACGTCGATACCGCTGTCGTCCCAGGCCTCGACATAGCTCATGCTCTGGAACACGGGCCCGTGGAACATGCCGGTGGCGTAGAGGTTCGGGGAGTTCAGGCAGGACTCCCTGCGCTCGGCAAGCTCGGGCACTCCGGACAGGCGCCAATCGGCCTCGAAGACGAACTCCGCCGACAGGGCCGTTCCGCGCGGCGTGACAACGCGTGCGGCATAGAGGCCCAGCGCAGCGTCCAGCACCTCGGCGTGCACCTCGAATTCGAGCGCCTCGTCGTCGAGCGTCACCCAGTCGAACGCCTTGACGTTCTGGATCACATGGACATCGTGCCGGCCGGCCAGCAGCGTGCAGGCTTCGGCCATCACCTCGAGGCTGACGGTGAACGGCACGCAGGAAAGCCCGAACAGTGTGGGATCGGTGCCAGAAACCGGGCCCGACATGACGTGGTCGCGGATGAAACGGTCGTTGATCAGGCTGACGCGGCACCTGGCGTGCACCCGCCCGCCGCCGAGCGAGACGATCTCGTCGAGCAGCGGCGTGCGATGGTCGACCGTGTGCGTGGACGGCCAGGTCGAGGTCGGAGAGCCGCCGCCCGCGGAGGCGATTTCGCCATCCGCCTCGACGGGCCAGCTCTCGACGACGCTGCGCTGCTGATCCAGGAATCCGCGCATGACGTCGAAGTAGTCGGCCATGACGCGCGCCTGGGCAGCGGCCTCGGGAGACTCGATGTCAGAGCCGTCTGGCATGGCCTCGGCCGCTGCAGGCGCGGCAGGTTCCATCCGTGCGGACGGTTCCGTGGCAGTGAACGCCGCAGCCGCCGGCATGAGCCCACGCAGCAGGCTGCGGTCGGCCTCCGTCAGGCGCACCATGGGCATGGTGTTGTCGAGCAACACGCCCTTCGGCTGCACGACACCGCCTTGCAGATCCAGCGCAGCGATGGCGCGGCGAGAGAACAGGCGGTCCAGCGCTGGCGGGCGACCCACCAGGTAGAGCTGCCCGAGCACGCCCAGGAACTGCTCCACACCGCCCTTGCGGCGCACGTTGGTGGCCGCGGCGACATAGTCGCGGTCGATCAGGATGTCGTTGACGAATGCCGTCAGGTTGGCCGACGGGCCCACCTCGATGAAGACCCGAACGCCGTCGTCGTGCATCTTCAGCACGGTCTCGCGAAAGCGCACCTTCTGCGACCACTGCGCCGCAGCGAGCTGGCGCACGGCAGCGGGCGTCTCGGGAAACAGGCCGACCGACGCGCAGGAATACAGCGGCACCTTGGGGCGGCCGAGCTTGACGTCCTTGTAGTACTGCAGAAACGCCTTGCTGACAGCCGCGAAGGCAGGCGTGTGATAACCCCGGTCGAACGGCAGCGGCAGGCAGATGCCGCCGAGCGTCGTCAGCGCCTTCTGCACGCGCGCAATGCCGTCGGGCTGCCCGTACAGCACCATCTGGTTGCCGCAGTTGTCCATCGCCACGACGACGTCCTGGCCCACCGCGGCGATCTGCTCCTCCACCGTGGCCGGCGGCAAGGCGCCTACGGCGAGCAAGGCGCCCGTCGTGATCTTTCCGGCCTTCAGGAGTTCTTCGTAGACGGCGTAGTGCAGGCTGATGCAGGCCGCGCGCTCCTGCGGCGTGTCGGCCGGGTTGGCGCCCGACGCGCCCAGCGCGGCAGACTCGCCGGAGCTGTGGCCCATCATCACATCGGGCGTGACGCCCATCGCGACGAGGAGCTCGTTCATGGCCATGCCGCCGATGAACACCGACTCCGAGCCGACGTCCATGTCGTGCATGCGCTGCTCGAGCTGCTTGCGCTGCTCGGCGCCGATCTCGCAGCTCGGGAACACGATGTCGGTGCGCGTCTGACCGACCGGGAGGTCGTACAGACCGTGCCAGAAATCGAGCCAGTGCTGAACCTCGTCGAAGCACTGCGCAAGGTCGGCGAACATGGTCGGGTACTGCGAGCCCTCGCCCGGGAACAGGAAGGCCAGCTTGCCCTCGACGCGCCGGGCGCTGTAGGCCACCCCGCCGCGCGTGGACCACGCGCCGCCGTCGGACTCGCGCGCCTCGCCCAGGCGGGTCAGCGCCTGCCTGATGCTCTTGGCCAGGCCTGCCGGGTCCTTGGCGACGATCGCCATGCGGTGTTCGCCCGACGCATCGGCGGCCAGCAGCGCCTTGGCCACTTCGGCCAGACGCCACTCCGGGTGGCGGGCCAGTGCCGCAGCCAGCTCGCCGAGCTTGCCGGACAGCGCCTCGACGCTGTCGGCGGAGAGTACGCAAAGCTCCGAAGGCCAGTCGTTGAGCGACAGCGGACGCTTGGCGGCAGCAGGCGCCTGCTCGACGATGGCATGCGAGTTGGTGCCACCGAAGCCGAAGGCATTCACGGCCGCGCGGCGCGGTGCGTCCAGGCGTGCCGGCCAGGGCGCCGTCTGCGTGTTGATGAAGAACGGGGTCTTGTCGATGCCCAGTTCGGGGTTGACCTGATCGCACAGCGTCGGCGGCAGCACGCGGTGGTGCAGCGACAGCGACATCTTGATCAGGCTCGCGATGCCGGCAGCCGGAATGCAATGGCTGATCATCGACTTGACCGAGCCGAGCGCCTTGGTGCCGATGGGCGCACTGCGCTCGCCGAACACCGACTTCAGCGAAGCGATCTCGGTGCGGTCGCCCAGAGGAATACCGGTGCCGTGGGCCTCGATCAGGCCGATGCTGGCCGGGTCGACACCGCTGGCGGCATAGGCGCGGCGGATGGCCAGCGTCTCGCCGTCGTGGCTGGGCGCCAGCAGGCCGGTGCCCCGGCCGTCGCTGGACTGCCCGACACCACGCAGAACAGCATAGATGCGGTCGCCGTCCGCGAGCGCGTCGTCGAGCCGCTTGAGCACGACCACGCCCAACCCCTCGCCGAGCAGGGTGCCGTCGCTGCCGGCTTCGAACGGCCGCACCTTCCCGCGCGCGCTCAGGGCGCCGAGCTGCGTGAAGATCGTCGTGACATCGGCGGGCAGGGATGCATTGACGCCGCCGGCCAGCATCATGCGGCTGCGCCCGGCGCGCAGTTCGTCTATCGCGGAGCCAACGGCCAGCAGAGAAGACGAACACGCCGCGTCGACCAGGTAGTTCGGCCCGCGCAGATTCAGGCGGTTCGCGATGCGCCCGGTCATCACGTTGGGCACCAGGCCCGGCGCCGTGTCGGAGTTCATCGGCGGCAGCTTCTTGCGAAGCATGTCGCGGACCTGCGCCAGCGCGTCCTCGTCCAGGTGCGGCATGGCCGCCCGGATGACCTCGAGCGTCTGGTCGACGACGATGTCGGTCTGGATCACGGTCACCTGACCGCGATGCAGGTAGGTGCTGTGGCCGAGGATCACCCCGGTGTCGGTGTGATCGAACTCCGGGCCGAGATAGCCGGCGTCCGCGAGGGCGTCGCGGGCGACCTTCAGGGCGAGAAACTGGTCCGGCTCACCTCCGTCCATCGAATTCGGCATGATGCCGAACTCGCGCGGATCGAAGCGGTAGAGATCCTTCAGGTAGCCGCCGAACTGCGTCTTGATGCGGCCCGAATCGAGGTAGCGCTGCGCGTCCCAGGAGGCCACGGGCTCGCCCACGGCATCGACGGCGCCGATGATGTTGTTCCAGAAGGCGCCCAGATCCGGCGCCTGCGGGAAGATGCACGCCATGCCGATGATGGCGATGGGCGCGGGTGCCTGTGGTGCGGTACGGGTCGTCGGCGCGCCGGTCTCGAGTTTCCTTGCCGGGCTCATGCCGAGGCACTCTCGGCGGCACGCGCCGTGCCACCCAGGCGGTTCAGTGCGGCGCTTGCCACGCTGTCGAGTTCCTCGATCGCCATCACGGGCTCGCCCTGCTCGTCGAAGAAGGTGACGTTGCCGCGGATCAGCGTGGGGTCATCGACCTCGATGCGTTCGTATTCCATGTGCATGCGTTGGGGCAGCTTGTCGCGGTAACGGACCACGCGGCCGAAGCGCGTGGGCAGGGCCGATTCGTCCCGGTAGGCGCGCGACCACAACCAGGCCATCTGCGCGGCAGCGTCCAGCAGCGCCGGATCGAACAGCCAGCCGGGTTCGTCGGTAGCCGAGGCGCCGAGCCACGCCGTGGGCGTGGTCGAACGCACGCGGGCCCCCGACCCTGCGCGGGACAGGCCTTCGATGTGCTCGATGACCTGGAAGCGCGGGCCGTGGAACAGCCATTCGCCGTAGGCCTTCTGGACGCTCAACGCCTTGTCGCCGTGGTCTCCGCGAGCGGCGGGCATCGCTGCCGGGATCGCGTGCTCCAGCCGGACGACGCAGCGATAGTGGGTCATGGCGCGGCCGTTGCCCAGATCGCTCTGGAGCGCGGCGCTGACCTCGAAACCCTCGCTGCTGCCGTAGGGCGGAGGGCTCAGGAAGACCTGCATGTCACGGCCCGCAGGATCGACCTCGATGCCCTTCATGAGTTTGTGCTCGCGGACCTCGACGACTCTCCAACCCGGCCACAGCGCACGGGCTGCCTCGGCCATGATCTCGAGCGCGGCGGCGGCTGGCAGCACCAGCTTGCCGTCGAGCGCGTGCTCGTGCAGGTAGAGATGCCGCGCCGGGTCCAGGCGCACCGGGACGATGCGCTCGCCGGTCGGACGCGACGTGACGGCGCTGCGGCCCACGAGTGCGCCGAGATCCGGGGCTTCAGGCGCGACAGCGCGGTGGATGGCGCCCAATTCGGCTTCCCGTGATTCCCAGGGCGCTTCGCCGCACACCACTTCGACGCCGGTACCGGCACGACGGGTGATTTCCTGGCGGAACAGCCGACGCCCGAGTTCGGCGGAGACGAGGTACACGCCCTTCTCGGCGAACTTGGCCTCGGTTTCGGCCGTCACCATGCCAGCGCCGAACTTGGTGGCGCCCCAGGGGCCCCAGCACAGGGCGCTGACCGCCACGCGCTCACCCCAGCGGGCTTGCAGCGACATGCACAGGCGATTCATCAATTCGTTCGCGGTGGCGTAATCGGATTGCCCGCTGTTGCCGTAACGCCCGGCCACCGAGCTGAAGACGGTGAAGAACTTGAGCGTGGCGGGGTCGAGGTGCTTTTGCAGAAGCAGCAGGCCGATGACCTTGGTGTCGACCACCCGCGACCAGCTGTCGCTCTTCTTGTCGGCCAGGCGCTTGTCCTCGATGACGCCGGCACCGTGCACCACGCCGTCGATGCGCCCGTGGCGCTGGCGCAGATCGGCCACCAGGGCGCTGATCGCGGCCTCGTCGGTGACGTCGACCGCGTGGTACTCCACCGTCGCGCCGCCGGCACGAAGGTCGGCCACGTTGGCCCGCATCTCCCGCTGGTCGAGCGACTGCTGCACCCGGCGCTGGATCTCGCCGGGCGTGAGCTTCAGCACGCCGCCGCGAACCTGCGCCACGAAGTGCTTGCGCAGGCTGTCCGCATCGGGGAGCGCGGCGAGTTCAACAGGCTCTTCGGCCACCAGCGCGCTGCGGCCGGTCAGCGCCAGCGTGTTGCCGGGGCGCGCCAGTTCGCGCAGCACCTCGGCCGTGATGCCGCGGGCGCCGCCGGTGGCCAGGACCACCAGATTCGACAGGGCCGCCTCGCGGTCGGCATCGGTGCTGACCGTCTCGGCAACCGACCGGAATATCGTGCGGCGACCCTCGGGGTAACCCACTTCCTGGCGGCCGCCTTCGAGCTCGATCTCCGACAGCAGGTCCGCGGCCATCTCGGCCGCAGTGCGCCGGGTGTCGAGATCTACAGCCTTCACACGCAGACCCTCGCGCTCCTCGCGCAGGGACTTCAGCGCACCGACGGCACCCGAGACCAGGCTCAGCTCGGGCGCAGCCGTGCCTTCGCGACCGAACAGGCCGCCCAGGCCGCACGCGGCCACCACATGGGCGCCCTCGACGAAGGCAGTGCTCAGTTCACGAACGAAGAGAAAGAGACTCTTCTCGTTGGCATCCAGGGCAGCGCGCCATTGCGCGGGGCCGGCATCCGCCGCCAGCGCAGGCATGCCCAGGGCAGCCAGATGGACGAAGCCCGCCACCGGTGCGGCCAGTTCGGAGCTGCGGCAGGCTTGCATGATTGCGGTTTCATCACCGGGCAACTCGGGTGCCAGCAGGACGACTTCCGCCTTGCGGGCCCGCAGCAGCCCGGCCAGGGCGTCCGCGACGCCCAGGCTGTCCCGGGTCAGGATGAAACGGCCCGCCGCCAGAGACCGAGCCGCATCGGATGCGATCGGCTCGGGCAGCGGGCGCATGATCAGCCGGGGCGGGTGGCTGATGCGCTCAGCCTTTGCTCCCACCCCGGCCAAATCAAAAGGGACGGCGACCGCCCCCACCTTGGCTTGCGCGATCAGGTCGACCATGCCGTTCAGCGTGGGCTGGGTATTCAGCTTGCTGCGGCTCTCGGTCAGCGCTTCGCGGTGGGCGGCCGGCAGCAACTGCAGCATGGCCCCCACGACCTCGATGCGCTTGATCGAGTCGATGCCGAGATCGGCCTCGAGGTTCTGGTCCAGCCCGACCATGTCGCGCGGGTAGCCGGTCTTCTCCTCGACGATCGTCAGGAGCATGTCGACCAGCTTCTCGCGGCTGAGGGCTTCACCGGCGGGCGCCGGCTCGGCAGCCTTGGCCACCGGTGCAGGTGTGGGCGCTGCTGCGGGCGCAGCCACCTTGACGGGTGCCGCGGCCTCGGGCGCTTTCGCGACGGGTGCCGGCACGGGTGCGGCCACCGGCGCGGGCGCAGGAACCGCCACCGCCACGGGCGGTGCGATCACCGGTGCGACCGGCACGGCTTCGGACATCCGCGGCAAGGCCATCGGCATGGCCATCGGCCGTGCACGCTGGACGGGCCGCGCTGCGCCGCCCTCGCCGAGGTAGGACGACATCACGCGTTCCTGGGTCTCCAGGAACTGCCGCATGGTGTCAAAGTACTGGGACATGACGGAGTCCGCCATGCCCGGCCCGGGTCGTCGTTCATCCATTGGACGGCTCCTTCTCCACGATTGATTGATCTGCACGGATTGTCCTGGCTCGGCCGCGACGCGCGCGGGCAGCGATGCCACTGGCGCCACGGCCTGCGTGACCGCCTGCACGGGTGCGGCAGCCACGGAGGCGGCGGCAACGGCTGCCGCCTGTGAAGCCTGCTCTGCGGCTCGCTCGTTCGCCTGCTCGAGCGTCACGCCCACCTGGCGTACGGGTTCGGCGGCGCGGCGGGCCACGCTGCCATTGAGCAGCCAGGCGTTCTTCGGAATGGTCTGGGTGCGCAGCAGGCCGGCGGGCTCCGCCGGGTCCCCGATGCGGCAGTCGCGGCGGGCGAACAGCCGCGCCAGGTCGAGGTTGACGCCGGCGCAGAGGATCTGGGCCACGCCAGCCAGCAGGCCGGCCAGGCCGCTGCCGTCGTCGATGGCGATCGCCGAGTGCGGCTGCCCTTCAAGGATGCGGGTGGTCAGGCGTGCGAGCACGGCCTTGGGCCCGATCTCGATGAAGATCCGCGCACCATCCTTGTGCATCGCCTCGATCTCGGCGACGAACTCCACCGGCCGCACCAGATGTTCGGCCATCTGCTTCTTGACTCGCGCCACATCGGCTGCGTGCGGGCGCGCCGTGGTGTTGGAGTAGACCGGCATGCGGGTCGGCTGCCACGGGGTGGCCTCGATCATGTCGCTCAGCGCCTGCTGGGCCGGCTTGACGAGGTTCGAGTGGAACGCGGCGGCAACCGGAATCTCCGTCACCTCGACACCCACCTGCGCCAGCCGGGCCGTCGCGGCTTTCACGCCGTCCCGGGTGCCGGAGATGATGCTCTGCAGCGGTGCGTTGTGGTTGGCGATGATGACCTGGTCGATGTCGGCAATGGCGTCCTCGACGACCTTGCGCGGCGCGTTCACGGCCGCCATGGTGCCGAGCTCCGCCCCGGCATCGGCTGCGGCGTCGACGATGAACCGCCCACGTGCCGCAGACAACTGCATCAGTGCGTCGAAGTCGATGGCACCGGCAGCGAACAGCGCGACGAACTCGCCGTAGCTGTGGCCTGCCGCCATGTCGGCCTGCAGGCCGAGCGACTGCATCAGCCCCAGCAGGCCGACCTCGACCGCACCCAGCGCGGGCTGCGCGATGTCGGTGCTGGTGAGCCGCTTGCGGGCCGCAAGCTTCGATTCCTCGTCGTAGGCGCCACGCGGGTACACGAACTGCGACAGGCGGGTACCGGCGCCGAAGCGCTCGGCGAACGGACCGCTCAGCGCAGCGTCGGCCAGAGCCAGAGCCTGCGCCACCGGCTCGAAGTGCAGGCCCGCCTCACGTGCCATGCCGGGGTATTGCGAGCCCTGGCCCGAGAACAGCAGCGCCACCTTGCCAGCGGCCTGCGTCGCAGTGCCGTGGAACACGCCAGGCGGCAGGCTGCCTGCCTTGCCGTCCAGGAACGACGCCGCAGCGGCCAGCTTGGCACGCAGGTCGTCGATGCCCTTGGCGACGATGGCCAGGGTCTCGCCGCGGCGGCGCCAGCGGGCGGTCAGGCTCGCGGCGAGGTCGCGCAGCGCCAACGCGTCCAGGCCCTCCAGGCGTGCACTCAGCGCCTGCACGCGGCCGAGCAACGCGCCGCGATCGGCTTCGCTCCAGACCAGCAGTTCGGCCGTCCAGACATCGCTGGCGGGTGGGCGCAACCATTCGCGGTATTCGCCGGCGTACTCTTCCATCACGGCGTGGAAGTTGGTGCCGCCGAAGCCGAAGGCGCTGCAGGCGGCGCGGCGCGGCCGGTCCTCGCGGGCGATCCAGGGCATGGCCTCGTCGAGCAGGTACAGCGGCGCGTCGGCGTCCGCGAGCACTCGGTTCGGGACCGTCAAGTTGCGGTGCGGGGGCAGCACACGATGGTGTAGCGCGAGCGCCGCCTTGACCATCGCGGCCACGCCTGCGCTGGCCTTGGTGTGGCCGATGTTCGTCTTGACCGAGCCGATCACGGCCTGGCGGGGCGCAGCGCCCTCCTCCTTCATCAGTCGCGTGGTGCTCTCGAGTTCGGCGGTGTCGCCGACCACGGTGCCCGTGCCGTGCGCCTCGAACAGGCCCACGGTCGAGGGGCCGAAACCGGCCATCTGATAGGCGCGCCGCATGGCGCGCAACTGGCCGGCGGGCAGCGGTGCGGTCAGGCCCTTGGCCTTGCCGTCGCTGCTGGCGCCCACGCCCTTGATCACCGCATAGATCCGGTCGCCGTCGCGCTCTGCGTCCGCCAGGCGCTTCATCGCGACCATCGCGATGCCTTCGCTGATGGCGATACCGTCACCGGCGGCGTCGAAGGTGGAGCAGCGGCCGCGCGGGGACAGGGCCTGCGTCTTGCTGAAGCACAGGTAGCCGAACGGCCCCTGGACGGTGTCCACGCCACCGGCAATGACGAAGTTGCTGCGGCCCGCCACGAGTTCGGCCACGCCCTGATAGACGGCCGCGAGCGACGAGGCGCAGGCGGCGTCGACGGCCACGTTGACGCCGCCGAAGTTGAGGCGGTTGGCGATGCGCCCGGCCACGACGTTGGGCAGGATGCCGGCGAAGGAATCCTCGGTCCACTCGGGCAGTCGCTCGGCCACGTCGGCCGGCAGTTGCCCGTTGAAACGGGGCATTTCCGAACGCAGGCCGTACTGCAGGCCGAAGTCGCCCGCACCACCGCTGGCACCGATGAAGACCGATGCATTCTCGCGATCGAATTCACGGTCGCCGTAGCCGGCGTCCACCAGCGTGCGACGAGCGACCTCGAGGCCCATCATCTGCATCGGATCGACCGACTCGATGGACTTGGGCGGCATGCCGTATTGGGTGGGATCGAAGACCAGATCGTCGAGGAAACCGCCCCACTTGGAGTAGACCTTGTCCTTGGCGGTGCGGTCGGCGTCGAAGTACAGGCGCCAATCCCAGCGGTGCAGCGGGATCTCGGTGATCGCGTCCACGCGGGCGAGGATGTTTTCCCAGTACTCGCGCAGGTCCTTGGACTTGGGCAGCACGCAGGACATGCCGACGATCGCGATGTCCGCCGGGGCAGCGGCAGGCAAGGCGGCGACGACGGACGGTTCATCCGCGAAGCGCTCGAGCAGATCGGCCGCACCCTGGGTGACTTCGGTGTGAAGGGCCTGGATGTCGGTCAGGGCATCGCGCAGCGTCACCACCTGGCCGAGCATGTACATGCCCTCTTCCCGCTGCTGCGCGGCGTCGAGTTTCTGCAGCGGCGCGTTCAGGCCGTCGCGCTTGCTCCCCTTCGAGGCAATGCGCAGGCGGCCGAGGATGAGGTCGTCGAGCACACGCCGGCTCTCGTCGCCCGGCACGCCGTCGCGCTTCATTTCCTGGCGCTGCCGGAAGAAGCCCTCGGCGAACGGGGTATACGCGCAGCGGCTGGCGTGGCCCGGCCCCGACTCCAGGTTCACCGTGTGCACGCAGTCCAGGACTTCCTGCTGGTACTGCGGCACGATGGCGCCGGACTCGACGATTTCCTTCGTGAACAGATAGGCGCTGCCCATCAGAACGCCCACCTGCACGCCCAGTTCGACCAGCGGCGCGGCCAGGACCTGCACCATCGCCGACGACAGCGCGTCATGGATGCCGCCGGCGAAGAGCAACTGGACTTCGGCCGCCGGCACCTTGCCGGTGGCCAGCTCGTCGATGAGGCGGTCGACCATCGAGCTCCACAGCACGAAGCTGCTCAACGGCCCGATGTGACCGCCGCACTCGCGGCCCTCGAAGATGAAGCGGCGCGCACCTTCGGTCAGGAAGGTGCCGATGAGGCTGGAAGCCGGCACATGCAGGAAGGTGGGCACCCCGGCCCGCTCGAGGTGGACGGCCTGGTCGGGCCGCCCGCCGGCGATGATGGCGTAGTCCGGCTTGAAACGCGCCGCGATCGCGAGTTGTTCGTCCAGCAGTTCCTGCGGCGCGAAACCCAGCAGGCCGATGCCCCAGGGCCGCTCGCCGAGCAGCTTGTCGGTGCGCTCCAGCAGGGCTTCCAGCGGGGCGCCCTTCAGCATGGCGAAGGCCACCATCGGCAAGGCTCCGCCTTCTGCCACGGCCAGCGCGAACTCCGCGGTGTCCGACACGCGCGTCATCGGGCCCTGGACGATCGGGTAGCGCACGCCGAGCGTGCGGGCCAGTTGCCCGCCCTCGATCACCGTCGGCTGACGCGCCGCCGCTGCGGCGTGATGGGCCACGGCGTGATCCACCGCGGCCAGCACCGCGCCGAGGTGCACGTATCGCTTGCGCCAAGGCGCCGCGAAGGCGACTTCCTGGCCGATGGGCAGGACGCCCTTGGTCGGGTCGGACCAGCCGAGGCGCCCCTCGACCCGCGCTCGCAGATCCTCGCGCCCCAGGCCATCGCCCTCGGCAACGAGCGCGCGGGCAGCGGTGTGGCCGGGCCGGACCAGGATGCGGAAATACTCGCCCCGCTCGCCGTCGCCGACAGCAACCGTCTCGCTGCCGGCCAGATTGCCGATGACGGTGCGAAGGGCGTCGGGCAGCCTGACTTCATCGAGCAGAAGAAGCTGGGATTCGAGCACGCCGCCGGCCACACCGACGGCGTGGCAGGCGGCCGCCACGTGGGGCGTCAGGCCGCCGCGAAGGTACAGCGGCACCGTGGCCTGCTTGAGCCACTTCTGCAGCAGGATGAAGCTGGCGTCCTCGCCGACGAAGCCACCGGCCTCGTTGCCCTTGACCATCACGCCGTCGAGGCGGGCCAGATCTGCCGCCGGAAGCGGTTCGTGCGAATGGACTTCGGCCAGCACGCGCACGCCAGCCTGGCGCAGTGCGTCCGTCAGAGGCGCATGCGCGGTGCACAGCGAGCGGTCGAGGATCAGCCAGCGCAGGCCGCGCGCAGCGAAATGGGGCAGACGGGCCGAAACGGCGGCATCGATCGCGTCGAGCTTGATGCCGTATTCGCCGCGAGCCTGGCGGGCCAGTGCGTCGAGCCTGACGAGGATCTCGCGCGGGTCATGGTCGAGTTCGGCGTTGTACACCCCGACCGCTCCGGCCCGACTGGCCGATATGGCGAGCGTGACATCCCCCAATCCAGCGGGAGTGAAGACGAACTGGATGAATGAAGTCATGGCACCGGCGCAAGAAATGATCGAAAGGTGGGGGTAAAGACCCTCAGCGGGGACGGTAGCATGAGTTTTCGCGCCCCACAGCCCCTATGTACCGCCCCTAAAACCACCGAAAAGGGGTGTTTGCGGCAAGATTCGGGAACACCGCACGAATCGGCGAGGACCGCCATGACGTCGTAGGAAGGGAAACCCCGTTTTCGGGGCTGTGGAGCGACTGATCAAGGCAAAGCAAGGGCAGTGCCAACGGGCGCCGCTGCGCTCTTCAGGGGTTGGGGGGCCCCAACCCGAGATCCACCCGGAACACGCCCTCGTTCACCGGCCCCGCGGTTGCCGTACCGGGAACGGCGCGGGAGTAGTACAGGAACGGACCGGCTGCTGTGATGTAGTACTCCGGATCCTGGCGTAGCCGCTGAGGAGACTGCTCGGTCGTCAGTCGTCGAAACGTCGGTTTCTGGGGATCGATGCCCGTGATGGCGAGTTGCGTCGGCACGGTCACGTCGCTCGCGCCCTTGCTGGTGCTGAGCGTCATGTAGATATAGGTCTTGTTCCTGTGGAAGAAGGGTTCCGGGGTCGCGATGTAGGGCACCTTCGCAGGAGCCGTGATCGTGTTGACCAAGGTCCACCGGCGCCGCCCGTCGGAACCAAGCGCATGGCGGAAGATGCGCAGTTCGGTTCGCGCGGCCACCGTGAAGAAGGCCATGTCGCCGCCGAACTCGGGCGCAGGGAACATGAATACCCCCCGCTTTTCGGTCGGGTCGAAGGTCAGTTGCTCGACCGAGCCACTCTGCGTGTCGAACAGGAAGACCTGCTGATAGCGCGTGCCGTCCTCATGGTCCGCACCGTTCACGAACGCGAGCTTGCCGGAGTTCGGAACCCACCGCACGCTCAGCCCGGTGCTGCGCCAAGGCGCCTGTTGTTCGGCCTGAACGGGGTTGCCCAGCTTGCGCCAGTAAACCCGGCTGTCCAGCGCGCTGGCGTAGGTGACGAGCGGATCCGCATCGCCGACGGACTGAGTGGGTCCGGGCGTGATGCGTCCCCGGTTGGCGTCCAGAAAGTCGGCGGTCCAGGCGCCGTTGACGAACTTCGCCAGACCGATGCCGGCAGTGGCGTCCGACGGCGCCTGGCCCGGCTCGTACCGCGTGTAGATGAGTTGCGAACCGTGCTGGGAGAAAACCCACTCGGGCCCGTTGCCATAGTCGGAGTAATACGCAGCGTTTGAATCGACCAATACCGCCCGGCCATTGGGTGGATAGAAGAAACCGGTGTTGTGGTCGATGTAGCTGATCCAAAGTCGGCCTTGGCGATCGACCCAATTGAATCGGGCGTTTCCGTCACCGCCATTGCAACTGGGGCAATGGACGCCGTCTCGCCCCCAATCGAACTCCATGTCACCGAAGCGGGACGTGGTCACCAGGACCTCGGTCGCTGGAGCAGCAGGCGCCGGCATCGTCACAGCCAGCAGGGCCGCGCACAACCATGGTGCAAGTCGATGTTGAATACGCACCTGAAACCTCGAAGGCGACCGGGAAATCCACATCGGAAAACTCACAGCGTGGACCAAGGACCACGCATTGCGTCGCGTGGAGACGTGCGCAGTCTAGGTGGGCCAATTGACGACGCACACCCCACAAACAAGCAGTTCTTGAAGACTCCAACATTCGATCTTGGGGGTGTGCGGGAACGCGGGCATCGATAGAATCCGGCCCCGGTGATTCGATCTATGTGTTTGCTGAAATGTGATGGAGCACTCGAAGATGGCGCGCAGTCGAATCCTCCGGATGGCAGTCCCTGCCTTGGTCATTCATGCCGGGGTTTCGTTGGCGGGTCTGGCGCAGGCCCAACCGACCGATGCGGAGCGCGCTGCGGCAGCCACCCGGACAGCCAGTACCAACCTGCTTTGCGGGGCTCGGGTGCTGGGTCCGTTCTACTGGGAGATCGGGCGGCGGGAAGGAACGCTCGTATCCGGCAGCGTCACCCCGCGGGGGTCGACCGTCACGATCACGGCCGACACCGTGCTGAGCGTCGCGTCCGCCTCGAAATGGGTGTTTGCTGCCTACGCCATAGAGAGGTTCGGCAATACCGCGTCGGCTCGTCCGTTCCTGAACCTGACCAGCGGCTACAGCAACTTCAGGACCAGTGACTGCCCGACCGATGGGACGGTGGCCGAATGCCTGCCAGGCAGCCGCAATCGCAAGGAATCGACGGCCAAGATGTTCCATTACGACGGCGGGCACATGCAGCAGCACGCCATCAACATCGGGCTGGGCCCCTTGGACAACGTCGGCCTCGGCGTCGAGATCTCGTCAATCCTGGGCACTCAGCCCCCTATCACCTACGCTCAGCCCGGAATCGCCGGGGGAATCAGCACGACTGCGCGGGATTACTCGGCATTCCTGCGCAGGCTGCTCGTCGGCGCGGCCTCCCCTCTGAAGCTGGGGGCGCAACTCGGCACCAATCCGGTGTGCACCATGCCGAGCGCCAGCTGCATTGCCTACAAGATTGCCGCCGTGCCGGAAGCCTGGCACTACTCCGTCGGGCACTGGATCGAGGACGACCCGGCGACCACACCGTCCTCCAACTTCGCCTACAGCAGCCCCGGGTCCTTCGGCTTCTATCCCTGGGTCGATACGGATCGGAACGTCTACGGCGTCGTGGCGCGTCAGACGGAAGCGTTCACGGGGGTGGATGAAGGCCACGCGTCGGTCAAGTGTGGCAGGATGATCCGGCTCGCCTGGAAGACAGGCGTCCCGCAATGATCGTTCGAACGAGGAATGCCCGATGAAACGGATCGACACGCTGGCCAGATGGCTCATCAGCGCTCTGTGCATGCTGCCGGTGTTCGCCCAGGCGGCGGATGAGGGGCAGGTGGCTGCCGACATTGCCTACGTCGCAGGGTCCAGGGACGAAGACCACACACTCGACATCTACCACCCCTCCACCGGCACCAATGCAGCGCCGAGACCCGTGGTGGTCTACGTGCATGGCGGAGGCTGGGGCCGGGGCGACAAGCGACTGGGCAAGAGCATGGCGGCGCTCTATGTTGAAAACGGCGCCCTCTTCGTGAGCGTGAACTATCGACTCGCCCCGCAGAACAGGTACCCGGCCTTTCTCCATGACCTCGCCGCTGCAACGCGATGGGTCAAGGACAACATCGGGCGCTACGGGGGCGACCCGGACCGCATGGTGCTCGTCGGCCATTCTGCGGGAGCGCATCTGGTCGCGCTGCTGGGAACCGACCCGCAGTTCCTGAAGGGCCAGGGCCTGGCCTTGAACACCTTCAGGGCCATCGTGCCGGTTGACACCGCCAGCTTCAACTTCCTCGTCGACCCCTACGGCTGGTTCGTCGGCCGCCAGAAAAAGATCCGCGAGGACGCTTTCGGAACGGATCGCGCGGTGTACGCGGCCGCCTCGCCCACCCTGGTGGTCGCAAAGGCCGGTCCAGGCACGGTCTCACCCTTCTTCATCTTTGTCGGCAGCAAGCGAACCGATGCGGTCGAACAGAGCGAGGCCTTCGCGAAGGCCATCCGCGCCTCGGGCAACGAAGCGGCCGTCACACGGATCGACCTCGGACACGCCCGCTTGAACCAGGCCATCGGTGATGCGAAGTCGCCGCTTTCACGCACCGTGCTGGACCGCCTCAATCGTCGCTGAGCCACCGGTCCGGAACGCCTAGCCCCACGGAGCACCACCGCATGCACGCCGCCCCTGCCAGATCCGGCCACGCCCGGCGCATCGTTTCCCTCATGGCCGCAATGCTGGCCTTGACGGCACCCGCGATGGCACTGGCGCAGGCCGGCCCGTTCATCCTGCCGGCCGCAGGATGCGGCATGGCGCACTGCGATGCGCGCATGTCCGACAACGTCGCACAGGTCAGCCCGTCGGTGGCGGTGGAAGTCGCCGTGGATCGAAACAGCTCCGGGGCCGTCGGGGGGCTGGGCTGTGTGTCCAACACACGCCTGGTCGCGTGCACAGGAAGCTCCGACCCGGCGCTGAAATCGAACCTGACCGTCTACGACGCCGACGGCAATCGCCTGTGGGATGACGGCGGGCGGCTGGACGCCACGGCGTGGTATTCCGCCGCGATGATCAGCGAATCCAATCATGTGATCGCTGCAGACCAGAAGCGCATGTATCGCGCCGACCCGATTTCCGGAACGATCCTGTGGCAATCCGCCAAACCCGACGACGGCACGCCGATCAGCCCGGTCCTCATCGGCGCCACCAGCAGCATGATCCTGCTGGCCACGAAGGCGGACGCGGGCGTCGGCACACCGGAACTCTCCGTATGGGATGTCTCCACCGGCGCGCTCCTGTCGCACCAGCCCATCGTCGATCCCGTCACCGGAGTGCTCTTCGCGACGATCAACACCCCTGCGGTCAAGGGCAACCGTGCGTACGTGCTGGCCGCCGGGGTCGGGATGCCTGACAACGGCCGTCTGTACGCCATCGACGTCTGCGAATCAGATGCCTGCGGCGGCCGCGGCAAGCTGAAGGTGGTCTGGAATCACCCGTTCGACGGCCCCTCCAGTGCGAGCCCGCTTCTGATTGGACAGCGCGTCTTCTTCGACGGCCTTCGGGGCAAGTCGACCGGATTGTTCTACGGAGTCGACGACCTCGGAAACGCACCCGCCCAGGCGTGGGTCAAGAAGTTCACCGGCCGCTTCGGGTCGAGCGCGGCACAGGATCCGAGGGGCGGCCTTTGGTTCTTTCCCTGGCAAGGGGGAAACCTGCTCAGGGTGGCCGAGCGCACTGGCGCGGTGCAGCAGACCGTGAACGTCAGTACCGTGCTGGGCCTGGATGCCGGCTACTCACCCGTCACGGCTCTTTCCATCAGCGCGTCGCCCAGCGGCGCCGTCGTCGTGACATTCGGTACCCAGAACAAGAGCAACTCGGTCGGCATCGGCCCGCACGTCGCGGCCATCGATGTCAGCACCAGCGCCACCGGCTCGCAGCTCTGGAAATATCGCGTCTCCAGCAATGCCGCTCGCCTCGCTCCGACCGGCCAATACCCGATCGTCACCAACCATGCCGGCGCCCGGCGCGTGGTCTTTCGCGGCACCACGTCATCGACGTTCTTCATCGGCGAGCCCTGAACCGGTATCCTCGTTCCGGTACGCAGCCTGATCGAGCCGAAACTGGCAGTCTGCGGCCTGACAGCCCCTGTCGTTTGTTTCTGGCGCAATGCTGGCTGTGAAGCAGGATTGCGAGGCGGTAATGTCCTGCTTCAGAAGAAACGGCGTCTTGCGGCCACTGGCCAGCACTACCATTCATCGTGTGCGAACACCCGGTTGCACCAGATGTGCGACCCGGCACTGCAAAGCGCACGGATCGTTCCGGGGGCCCACTTCACCATGAGTCAACAGCCAATATGAACCAACGTCAAACCCTAGTCACAGCGACCCTGCTGTCGACGCTCGTACTGGCTTCGTGCGGCGGTGGCAGCAACTCCTCCAGCGAAATTCCGAGTGACCCGACGGACTCCGAACGCGTCACGGCAGCATCGACCACCGCGACGACGCACCCGGACTGCGACACGGGAAAGCTGGGGTCGTTCTACTGGGAGATCGGTGATGCGAACGGCCCGCGCGCGGGCTCATCCGTTGGCAGCGGGGCGCCAGGCGCAACGACCCAGTTCAGCATTGCATCCGCCTCCAAGTGGCTCTACTCCTCCTACGTGGTGCAGAAAGTGGGCGTCCGGCCGAGCGACGTGCCCTACCTGAACTTCACGAGCGGCTACAGCATGTTCTTCCTGCCGCTCTGCCAGGTGTCCGACACGGTTGGAAGCTGCCTCGACGGCAACGACGGACTGAACCAGAACACGATCGGCAAGTTCTTTTACGACAGCGGCCACATGCAGCAGCATGCCGTCGCGGCCATGGGCCTGGGCGCCCTGGGCAATGACGCCCTCACGACGGAACTGAATTCGACGCTGGGCGACTTCGGACTCTTCTACACGCAACCGCAACTGGCAGGCGGTCTGGTGGGCAGCGCCTCTTCTTACGCCTCTTTCCTGCGCAAGATCCTGCGCGGCGAACTCGCGATGGGTGCAGCGCTCGGCACCAACAAGGTCTGCACCAACCCGTCAACCTGCGGCACTGCGGTGGCCACGCCCATCGACGCGGAGAGCTGGAACTATTCGCTCGGCCACTGGGTGGAAGACGATCCGGTCGTTGGCGACCATGCATTCAGCAGCGCTGGCGCGCTGGGCTTCTACCCCTGGATCGACCGTACCAAGACGCTGTACGGCATCCTGTCGAGGCGCTCGGACGGCGTGGAAAGCAATGCGGGCTACAACTCCGCGCGTTGTGGCCGCCTGATCCGCCAAGCCTGGGTGACAGGCGTGGCGGTCACCAGCGGCGCACCGACCCCCGCGCCCTGAGGGTCCGGCACGGCGCGGGACATCCCACGATCGTGGGGTTCCGCGTCGGGCGGCTGGCGGCTCCAATCGAATTGACACACGCAGCCCGGTCTCCCGGGCTGCTTTGCCATGCAATTCGGCTTTTGGAGCGGGCGGATGATCAGCAAGCGGGCCTTGGACAGTCTGACCTTGTCCAGCGTTCTCGTCGCTGCAATGCTGGCGCGGGAGTCTCATGCGCAATTCGTTCCGAACGAGACCGAGGTCTGCCCGGCTTCCGCTCGGGTAACGGACCCGGAGTTCGACCGCAACAGCCAGCAGATGGCCTACTTCGACGGCGCTGGCGCCCTGAGGGTCGCACCGGTGGCGCCCGACGGCAGCATCGCCTCGGCAGGCTGCCTCGGCACGATAGTCTCCAAGAATGTGGTCATCAGCCTGCCGGGGCTGCCGTTCAAGAACGGCCCGGAATGGGGCGGCAGCCAACGCGGACGCGAGCTGTACTTCACGCGCGCCGACTCCGCAGGGCGCGCCTACATGGCGCGCGTCAGGTTCAGCAACGGAGCCTGGCGTGGCTCTAACCTTGCAGACAGCACGGACCGCGGGCTGGCCCTGGTGTCGGACGATGCGACGGACGCCGAGCCACGCCTGGTCTACATGCACACCATCGGCAACACCGGCAACTACGAACTCGCATGGCGTGAAGCAGGCCGTCCTGAAACCGAAGCCGTGGTGCCGGGCGTGGTGGACACGGGCACCGGTGGTGCGCCGCGGTGGCTGGCAGGCAGCCGGACACTGACCCTGGGCTTGCCCGACTCGAGCGGTACGCGGCAGGCAACGCTCTACGACGTGGACACAGGCATGCTCCGGACGCTCACCACGGACGCTGGCCACAAGGACCACGTCTGGCTGTGGCCCGCCCCGGAATTCGCAGGCGCGCTGGCGATGATGACGGTCGTCGATGGCTGCTGCCTGCGCTTTTATCGCGAGGTTGCCGGCATCTGGCAGGTCACGCGCGAGATCAAGGCCAACGACTTCTCGCGCCGGCCGTTGATCTTCTCGCCGGAGCCCGTCGTCTACGACGGACGGTCCTTCGTCGTCATGCAGCTCGCCTCGCAACGAATCGGCTACAGCGAGATCTGGATGGTGGAAATGGCGGCCACGGGGCTGCCCCCACTGCTGCTGAGCGACCCGGCACGGCGCAACCTGTCACGCACCGAACCGGAGTGGATGGTCACGCCGTCGGGGCTATTCGTCTACGTGACGGTATCGGATGGTTCGAACCGGTTCGCGCTCAATCTGCTGAAGACGCCCCTCACGGTCCAGACACGATGACTCTGATCAGGGTGGCGTCGGACTGACGGGTACGGCGAAGAACATCGCGCGCTGAACCTTGCCATCGACATACTGCTGCAGCACGGGCACCGGACTGGTGGAGATGCCGGGGGTCTCCAGGCGCGGCCGGTCATAGTTGATCAAGTCGACCGGCGGGGGATGGGTCAGTGCATGTGTCCGGACAAATGAAGCGCCGTTGTCGGTGCTCTGATAGACGCTCAGATTGGTGTAACTGTTGGTCACGATCATCAGCTTTCCATCCACGATCGTCGCCTGCAGGTAGCTCGCCTTGATGTCATCGGTGAGCACGCGGGTCGTCCATGTGTTCTGGTCGATCATCCAGCGGGAATAGACGACCTTGCCACCATCGACGGAAGCGAGATGGACATTGGAACCCGCATCGACGATTGCGCTGAAATGCGTGCCGTAAGGGTCGTTAGACGGGGTCTGCTTCGTGTAGACGGGCAGCTTGTTCCAGTTGGCGTTCAGCGCCCACTTGTTGTTGCGCTCAGCCCAGAAGGTATCGGCCTTGACCGTGTAGACCACGCCGACCCCGCGGCGGGTTGTCACAGGGCGGCCGCTGCGCTCGTTGGAGACATTGTCAACGTTGCCGAAGATCAGGCCCGTGTCGGCCCAGGCAGCGTCGGCTGACGCTTTCACCATCATCTTGATGCTGAAGTTCAACGTCACCGTATCCTGGTGCGTGAAGGTCAGCCAGCGGCGCCCCAGCGCATCAGCGGCCATGGCAGGTGTCAAGGCCAGGTTCGTTCCCGAGGAGAAGACCGTCTCGACCTTCTGCAACGTCCAGGTCGTGGACGCTGCGTCGTACTGCAACTCGGCGGCACGAATGATCCCGGTACCGACGTCATAGGTCATGAACAGGCGGTTGTCGACGAGGTAGCCGTCCGAAGTGGAGGAACCGTTGCTCTTGGGAAGGTTGACGCCGCTGTTGACCCAGGTCGAGCCGCCGTCGAAGGTGGAGAACAGTGTCAGGCTCTGGCCGGACAGTCCGGGGCCGCGGTTGATCACCACATGCGTGGCGCCGTCGGCCGTCTGCCACATGTGGTTCTGCGATCGGTAGGAGATCATGCGGTCGGCCGTGCTGGCCAACGTGGTGAAGTTCGCAGGGATCTGCTCCACCTGCGCCGAAGCCAGGCACGCTGCCAGCGCCAGCCACACGGCGAAGAACGCCCTGAATGCGCCGGTGCAGAGACCGGAAAAGCGCTGAATCGACTGCAGACTCATAGAACCTCCAACTCGGGGAACGGACGCCACGACTGCCCGACATCGAGACTCGCAAGACATCAATGGAATGATGCCAGAACCTGTCCGGAAGCGGCCTTTGCGGAGTGATCGGAGCCGGCGAAACGCAGAGATGCCGGGCGCCGAAGCGCCGGCATTGCCGCCACGGATGTTCAAGGCAGCCACGACCAGACCTGGATCTCGAAGAAGCGCACGATGCCCAGCGAGAAAGCCTTCCAGACCGGCATATCTTCGCCAGCGATCTTTGCACGGCCGGCCATGCCGGTCTTGAGCAGACCCTCGCGGTTGTCGATGGTGGCGATCACCTTGATCACATTGCCCGTCGACTGCGTCGTGACGTTGCGGTCGATCAGGGTCACCTTGCCCTGGAACTCGCGGTCGTCGAAGAACGACACCGCGCGCGCGCGCACCGGGGCACCCATCTTCACGTACCGGATGTCGGCCTCAGAGACGCCGATCTCGATGGTCACGTAGCCCGTGTCCTCGAGCACCGCCAGCGGCGCGCCCTTCTCCAGGAACGTGTTGATCTTGTCCTTCAGGTGCAGCGTCAGGATGTTGCCGTCGAAAGGCATGCGCAGTTCGGTGCGGGCAACCTTGCTCTCCAGGCTCGAACGCTCCTCGACGAGGCTGGCGAGCTTGGCTTCGGCCGCTGCGATCTGATCGACCGTGATGGGCGCCTTGACGCGCGCCAGCTCGGCTTCGCGTTGGGAGACCTGCGCCTGGTCGGTCATGTGCTCCTTGCGGGCGCTGTCGAGTTCCTCCAGCGAGACCGCCCCGATGCGGTACAGCTTGTCCAGCCGGGGGACCCGCTCGCCGCTGAAGCGCTCCCGGGTCCGCTCCACGTCCAGGGCCTGCTGGGCGAGCTTGACGTCCTCGGGGCGCGGCAGTGTCTTCAGGTTGCGCAGGACTGCCTTCTGCTCGTCGATGCGCGCCGTGATGACGCGGATCTCGGACAGGTAGTCCGCGTGGGACAGCCGCGCGATGGGCACGCCCTTCTTGACCGATTCACCGCCGCTGAAGAACACCTCCTCGACCAGGCCCGGTTGATCGGTGGACAGCACCTGACGCTGGGCGGGATAGGTCAGGAACGACCCTCCCGCGTCATACGGGTAAGGCACGAACAGCGCAAGAACCAGGCAGACCACGATCGCCCGGCTCCAGTAGTTCGTGCGGACGGTCTTGACCTCGCCCTCGACGGCCTCGACCGGCAAGGTGCGGTTGCGCCAGCGGTCGAACTGCACCTGCCGCTCGTAGGTCTCGCCGAACTTCTTGAGGCCGGCATAGTTGCGCCAGACCATGAAGGCCACGAAACCCAGCGTCAGCAGCATTGCCGAGCCGCCCAGGCGCAGGTCTCCCAGCACGAACTTCGCGATCATCCAGCCGACGATCAGGATGACGACCACGACGTAGGTGGACGACAGGAGCGCGTACAGCGCCAGCAAGGTGCTGTCGGACGCACGGTAGACGCCACCGCGCATCTTGTTGAGCAGCGAGGCGTAGGCCTTGCCGCGCAGGTGCGCCTCGTTCAGGTAGGCCGAGATCAGGTAGTAGCAGTTGGACTTGACCAGCGGGTTGCCCGACTCCAGGATCAGGCCCGCGGCCGAGCCGAAGGCCAGCATCATGCCGAAGTCCGACAGCTGGTTCTGGCTGTCCCGGGTGTTGAACCACACCAGCACGCCGATCGAGAACACCACCAGGCGCACGAGCAGCGTGGCGCCGTGCAGCCACATGGTCTGGATGCGCGTCAGGCGCTCGGCGCCGGTCATCTTCAGCACCCAGCGCGGCATGAAGCCGAACGTGAGCTTGATGCCGACCTTGTCGACCGCCACCTTGTAGGCATCGGCGACCATCGCAGCGGTGAAGTTCGTCGCCACGTGGATGGTGACGAACATCAGCAGCAGGTGCTCGATCAGGGTCACGTCCAGCGTGAGCTTGGCCAGGTCGGCCGCGATCAGGTGGCTGTAGTCGAAGATGATCAGCAGCGCCGCGAGCAGCAGCAGCGGCACGGCATAGATGCCGTGCCTCAGCGGCCGCAGGACGGGGGCCAGGACCCGCAGCATGGGCCGCGGATCGAACAGCGGGATCATGTTCTCGGCGGTGCGCCAATCCATGCCCAGTGCGTCCTGCACCCCAGGTGGCAAGTCCTTGTCGCGCGGCGGCGTTCCGGCCGGCGCCGCTGGCGGCGGCGCTGCGGGCTTGTCGGTCACGGAGGCCGTCTCGGCCGCCGGCCGGGGAATGGCCTTGCCGTCTTCCACGGCGTAGGTGCGGCGCATGAAAGGCGCCAGCAGCGGATGCTTCGTCGCGGATTCGTCCAGCAGCTTGCGGTCGGCCAGCGAGCCCAGGAACTCGTCCAGTTCGCGCGGGCTCAGGTCGCGGTCGAAGCGGTCCTTGAACACCACCTGAAGCTTTTCCAGAGTCTCGCAGCCGGGCAGGACCTCGAGGATGAAGAACTGCCACGGGTCGAAGTCGTAGACCTTGCCCTGGATCTTGTCGCGGATCAGGTAGCTGTGTTCGTTGTTCTTGACGATCCTGAACGCCTCGAACCGCCGCGTGAGATACGCGGGGAGGACGATCTTCTTGGTTTCTTCACTCATCGTTTCGCCTCAAGCTCGGTTTCCGACCTGACCTGCGCGGCCAGATCACCGCTCGCCGCTTCACGGCGCTTGTCCCGCTCGACCATCCATCCCCCACCCATCGACTTGTAGACGGAGACCAGCGAGAGCAGCGTGTCCCGCCTGCTCTGCAGCTGCTGCTCCTGCATGTCCAGAACCTTCAGTTCCGCGTCCAGCACATCGGTCAGCGTGGATTGGCCACCCTCGTAGCGCAGACGTACGAGCCTGGCCAGTTCCTGCTGGATGCGCACGCGCCGGGCATCGACGGCTTCACGCTCGCCGGTCTTGCTGCGCGCCACCAGGGAGGATTCGACCTCGACCAGGGCCCCCATCACCGCGCGCTCGTAGCGCACGACCGTTTCCTTCTGATAGGCCTCGGCCTCGCGGATGTTGCCTTCGATGCGCCCGCCACTGAACACCGTGCCGGCAAGGCCGCCACCGAAGTTGCCGGTGCGCGCGGTCTCCGCGAACAGCCACTTCACGTCGTCCGCGGCCAGGCCGAGGATCGCGTTCAGAGACAGCACCGGGAAGTAGGCCGTCCTGGCGACACCGATGCGCGCGTTGGCTGCGATCAGATCCTGCTCGGCCGCCATGATGTCGGGGCGCCGCGTCAGCACATCGGCCGGAACGCCCAGAGGCATCTGGGGCGTCGCGAGCGACTCGATGCGCCGGCGCTGGACGGGGCCGGGGTTGGTGCCGAGCAGCGCCGACATGGCGTTCTCGAGGTCGCCGATGTCGCGTTCGATCGGCGGGATGCGGGCGGCCTCGGTCTCGACGGCGGCACGCGCCTGCTCGACGGCGATGCGCGTACCCGACCCACCCTTGAAGCGCTGGTCGGTCAGCTCGAGCGCATCCTGGCGATTTTTCAGGGCCTTGCGGGCGATGGCGAGGCGTTCGTCGAGTTCGACCAGCTTGAGATAGGTGGTGGCAACGCCCGAAACAACCGAGAGCATCACGCCTCGACGTGCTTCCTCGGTGCTCAGGAGTTCGGCCCGGGCAGCCTCGTTGGCGCGCCGGACACGGCCCCAGAGGTCGAGTTCCCAGGTGAAGTTGCCGCTGATCTCGTAGTTGTTCAGGCTGGGGCTGTCGCCCGGCCTCAGACCGTTGGGGCGCTCCTGGCTGCGACGCTCACGCTGGCCGGCCACGGTGTACCCGACGGTAGGGTACTTGGCAGCGCTGCTCACCTGCAGGCGTGCGTCGTACTGCTCCACGCGCATCGTCGCGAGCAGCAAGTCCTTGTTGGCCTGCAGCGCGGTCTCGATCAGCGCGTCGAGCTGCGGGTCGCCGAAGGCCTTCCACCAATCGGCATTGGCCAGGTCGGCCGCGTCGGGCATGCTCATGCGCCAGGCGGGCGGCAGCGGCAGGTCGGGGCGGCGATAGTCCGGGCCCATCGTGCAGGCCGAAAGACACGCGGCGGCTGCCAGCGCCAGAAGTCTGATCCTCATGATCTTGTCATTCACTCTTCGGGGACCGCGCGCGACAGCATCTCGAGCGCGTAGTCCTCGACTTCCTTCACACGGACGAGGCGGTTGCGCAGTTCCAGCAACGCAGCCTCGAACCATCGGATCTGGTACTCCACCTTGCGTCGCTCGTCGACGATGTCCTCCAGCGGCGCGTTCGACGGCGGCCGGCCGTGCTCGTCGAACAGGAACTTGATGCCGTCGGCGATGTCGCGATTGACGCTGATGTGATTGACGTGCCGCTCCATGAAGCGGCGGGCCTTCTTCGCGTTGAAGGCGTCGACCACCGCGGCTCGCAGCGCGCGCTGATGCGGCGACAGCAGCGATGGATCCGGCCGACGCGTCACCGGGTTTTCCGGCACCGGCGTGATGCGCTTGCGGGGGCTGTTCCCCGGCGGGCTGGCTTCACTCATGTCGAGACTCCTGCCGCTTCTGTGTGGGCTTCATGCATATCCGAACTCGCGGGCCAGGGCCTTGACTTCCGGGTACAGGCCCTTGCCGTCGTTGCGCCAGGGCACGGGGGCCTCCAGCGAAGGCACCTTGGGCTTGTGCGGGCGAAACGCCGGCCCGGCCAGGAAGTTGGGGTCGTTGCCGAACAGCGCGTTGATGGGGCCGAAACACGCGAACGGCGAGCGCTCGGGATGCATCATGTCGTCCACGGCGACCTCGTCGTCGCGCAGGCCGGCCCACCGGGCGATCTCGGCCAGATGGCGTCGCGGATCGGCCATGATGTCCTCTCCGCGCATGCGCAGCTGCTGGGACGCCGGCACTTCATCGAGGAAGTCGAGGATGTTCAGGTTGATGTCGTGCCACGCGATCTGCGGCTCGAGCATCGCGTAGTCCTCGCCGATCTCGAAGGCGTTGACCTTGATCGTGAAGGCGCCGTCGTTGATGGCCATGACCGACTTCGCCTGAGCGACCGGGTGCCGCACGAGATGCAGGAAGCGGGCATCGGGGAAGGCGCGGTACATGGCCTGCATGCGCAGCACCGACATCGTGTAGGACGGGCTCTTCTCGACCGCGACCAGCGGGTCCAGCTGAGCCACGATCTCCTGGAACACCTGCGCGGTGGTCCACTGCTCGCGGGCGCAGCACCAGCGCAGGGCCATGTTGCTGGTGGCCGACGACTGCTCGCCGCAGTAGATCTCGGCCAGCGCACGGATGAGCCCGTGGCGGACCATCGAGCCGTTCTCGGCCACCTCGCCCTGCTGGGAGCCGCGCCAGAGGTCGATGAGCTTCTCGACGTTGAACAGGCACAGCTCCGGCAAGCCGAAGGCCTGCGGATGCTGGCCCAGCATGGCGTTCACCAACGAGGTGTAAGACCTCGGTGGGGCCAGCAGGAACAGGGGTGCAGCCATCTTGCGAGTGCGCTTGCCCAGCCTCAGCCGAGACGACCCTCGACGAACGGCACCTCGAAGCACTTCTCGTGCATGATGGGCCCGTGGCCGAAGTAGCCGTCCTCGCCGAACAGTTCGCCGTGATCGGCCGTGACGATGAAGTGCGTGTTCGGCGGCGTCAGTTCCATGAGCTTGCCGATCTGGCTGTCGACGTACTCGACGCACTTGATCTGCTGCAGGCGCAGCATCTCCATCTGTCCCGGGTCGAAGCCCTGCTTGCCCGACGTGGCCGGGGTGGTGTCCATCGACTTCAGTGCGCCGTGCAAGCCTGAAATGTGAGGAAGGTCGGCACCCGAGAGCATGTACGGGTAGTGCGTCTCGCCGAGGTTCAGAAAGTAGTAATGGGGCTCATCGGGGAACTCCATTTCCTCGATCATTCCGGCGAAGTCGTTGTGATGCTTCATCAGCTTGTAGTCGTCGAAGTCGCGGCTGATGAGCGTGTTCTTGTTCAACACGGGCATCGAGACCTTGGCGACCGTGCGATATCCGATCTTGCGCAGCACCTTGGGCAGCGAAAGATCCGGCAGGAACTCCTTGAAGGCGATCTCCGTGTTGCCCGTGCGGTGACGCCACTGCGCGTATTCGTCCTTGTAGACCTCGGACGCGAACACGTCCTTCGGACTCGAGTGCGGCAGCATCCCCATCGCGAAGGCGTGATGAGAAGGGGCCGTCCACGACGCGTACGAATAGCGACGCTCGGCTTGGCCCAGGCGATCAATGTTCGGCGTCTTGGCCGCCGTGAAGCTGTCGTAGCGGCAGCTGTCCATCACGATGAAGACGATATGGTTGAAGCTCATGCGGATTCCCGAAGTCGACGCCTGTGCGGCGCAAGAACGATGCCAGCGCGTTGATGGCTCATGGCAGTGCAAGCTGAAGCAGGCCGCTGGCAGGGCTGAACGCGGTGGCGCCCCCCACGACGACCATCAGCGGATAGCTCTGCAGCAGAAAGATGCTGCCGTTGAAGGTGCTGCTGGTGCCGGTCAGCATGCTGAACGGACCCGACCCGCTGTTCGTCACGGCCACCAGCGATGCGGTATCGGTGCCGCTGGTGCCAACGGCCGTGTAACCCACCGGCAGGGTGTCGACGACGGTTGTCGTGACCCAGTCGCCGGTGGTGCTGGCCCCTTGCTGGGGCGGGCCGAAGGTCAGGCCGGCCGTCGAGTCGATGACACCGACCCGAAGCCGCTGTTCGCCGGATGCCGGCGAGCCCGTGCTGAGAAGGAACTTGGCCGCACCGCTGTTGGCGACGCTGAAGGTCAGTGACTCTCCGCTGCCTGCCGTGCCGGTGACGACATTGCCATTGACCGTGAGGTTCAGAAAGTCCTTGCGTGCGCCTGCCGCGCAGAGGCGAACGGTCGAGACGGTGGCGGTTTCGCTTTCGCAGATCGACAGCGTGTTGCCGGAAATGAAGGCCGTCCCGGGCAAGGTCCGCGCGACACCGTCGGCCCCCACGATGCGCGTCGCGAGGTTGTAGGAGCCGGCCAGCGCGGTGAGCCCGCTCGTGAAACTGCGTGCTGCGATGTAGGGCAGAACGCCTGCGCCGAAGTCGTGGCCGCCCACGAGGATGTCTGCCGCGGCGCGGAATCGTGAGTTGCCGCTCACGGTGTAGCCGCCACTCGCCGGCGCGAATGACCGCACCACAGTCGAGCCATTGCCGCTCATCGTGTAGGACGCCGCGTCGAAGTCGAGCGTCATGTCGTATTGCCGACCGTCGGCGGCATACGCCTTGTAGCTGCCGTTGCGGGGGTCCACGACCGAGGTGGTGGCACTGGCCGAGTTGTTGGACAGATCGGTGTCTTCGTCCGAGGTCACTGCCACCGCATTGACGATGGCGCCGCGGGCGGCGAGTTCAGGCGTCGCGGTGAAAGTGAAGACCAGGGTCCGCCCTGCCCCGAGGCTGGGCACGGTCATGGTGGGGCCCAGGACCGCCGGGCAGGTGGCTCCGCCCAGCGCGGTGCACGATGGCGTGTCGAATGCAACGCCAGGCGGCGCGGTGA
Source organism: uncultured beta proteobacterium (assembly GCA_903938815.1). GTDB lineage: Bacteria > Pseudomonadota > Gammaproteobacteria > Burkholderiales > Burkholderiaceae_C > Rubrivivax. Next base: position 19,935 of record CAJAES010000036.1, on the reverse strand, counting down.
AGGACCACGTGACACGCACATTGCTGGAGGTTCCAGGGCCGGGGTTGGCAACCCGCGCGGTGAAGGTCGCGGGCGTGCCCGCGCTCACCTGAGCCGATCCGGTGTGCGAGACGCCCAGGTTCGACGTGACCGCGACCGTCGTCACAGAAGCCGTGTTGTCTGCGGGGCGCTGCTCGCCAACTGCCGTCGCAGTGAATGTGCTGAAGACCACGCCGTTGGCGCCCGCAGCGACGGTCACAGGGACGAAGCAGCTCAGCGCGCCGCCCGGGGGAATCGCAGGCGAGACCAGGCCGCCGTCGACCGTGGCGACCGGAGCCAGCGCACCACCGCTGGGCGTGCAGACGATCGCACCCGACAGCGTCAGATCGGTGCTGAGGGTGTTGGCCAGGGCGACGTCGTAGGCCGTCGACGGCCCCGCGTTGCCGACGACCATGGTGAACGACGAGGATTGGCCGCCGATCACCGAAGGTGCTGCTGCCGTGCCCGCGACACTCAGGTCGTTGATGAGCGAAGCGCTCACGGACGCCGTCGCGGTGTTGTTGCTCGCCCGCGAATCGCCGATGGCGGTGGCCGTCATCGAGACCGCGGTGACACCGTTGGTGCCAGCGGTCACGGTCACGGGGATGGTGCAGGTGAGCACGCCACCCACCGGAATGGCGGCCGAAAGCAGGGTGTTGTCGGGCTGGAGGGCAGGAACCTGCGCGCCCGCCTCGGCCAGGCAGGCGATGGCAGACGGCACCAGGGTCAGGTTGGGGCTCGTCGTGGTGGCCAGGGAGACGCCCTGAGCGGTGTCAGGGCCTGCGTTGCTGACCACCATCGTGAACGTGGCCGGCCCATCGACGAGCGGGCCGGGAGGCGCCGTTCCCATGACGCCGACGTCGTTGCTGGCCACCGTGACGGACACCGTGGCGCTGTTGTTGTCGCTGTTGATGTCCGCCGTGTCGGAGGACACGACCATCGTGTTGCTGATCGTGCCGCTGGCGCCGACATTGGCGTTGGCGGAGATCTCGAAGACGAGGCTTCCGCCGGAAGGCAGCGAGGGGACCTCCATCGAGGCGCCAGTCTGGGCCGGGCAGACGGCCCCGCCGCTTGCGCTGCACACGATGAGCAGGCCCGGCTGCGACAACTGCAGCGTCGCATTGCGGATCAGGAGGTCGCTGGCGTCGAAGTCGCCGCGGTTGCTGACGGTCATGACGAATGTCAGGCGATCGCCGCCATTCGCCGCCACGATGGGGCCGACGCCGGAGACCGCGAGGTCGGTGCCGGAGCGCCCGCTGCCCGAACCGCAGCCTGCCAGCACTATTGCCAGGCCCATTGCAGCCGCTGCGGCCAGCCCCCGGAATGCCATCACCAGATCCTTTTCAATGAAACGTCAGCGCTCGGTGCGCAGGACGTGAACGACCGGCGAGAGCGCGATCGATGGTAAGGGTAAGCCCGAGCAAGATCGATGCCGACAGCCCCCAAGAGTTGGGGAATTCCGTGCGGTACTCGCGAAATGGGCCTGGGCGATCAGGCGGCGCCCGACGCCGCGAAGTGGGGATTGTCGAAACCCGGCTTGCCGTAGCGCAGGGTCTGCCCCGCGAGGTCACGCACTGCGCCTCCGGCGGCCAGCAGCACGGCGTTGCCGGCTGCGATGTCCCATTCCATGGTCCGGCCCAGGCGCGGGTACAGGTCCGCCTCGCCGGCGGCGATCAGGCAGAGCTTCAGGGAAGAGCCGGCATTGGCCAGCGCCGCCACCTTTCGGCCGGCCAGGAACGCGTCCAGTGCCGCGGCATCGCCGTGCGACCGGCTGGCAACCACGGTCAGGCCCTCATCCGGCACCGCACGGCAACGGATGGGGCGCCGTCCGGAGGCGTCTTCCAGCCAGGCGCCGCGGCCCACGTCGCCGGCAAACAGGCGGCCCAGCGCAGGCGCCAGCACGACGCCGAGCACGGGCACGCCGTCCTGCACCAGCGCCACGTTGACCGTGAACTCGCCGTTTCGGCTGATGAATTCCTTCGTGCCGTCGAGCGGGTCCACCAGCCAGAACAGCGAGCCGACCTCGGGGGTCGAACCGGCAGCGACCGCCTCTTCGGCGACGATGGGGATCTCGGGAGCCAGCGCTCTCAAGGCCGGCAGGATCAGGGCCTCGGCACGCTCGTCGGCCTCGGTCACCGGGGATTGGTCGCCCTTGCCGCGGACGGCGAAGTCGGTTGCGTAGATCTCGAGGATGAGGTCGCCCGCCGAACGCACGATGCGCTCGATTTCCTTCAGCCACGCTTCGCGATGGCTCTGCCAGTCTTGCACGTCAAGTTCCTCCTGCGGCCGCAACCGGCCCGGGGGGAACTGTAACCGCCGCGATGTGAGCTCAGGCCACCACGTTCAGCAGGGTGCCGGCTGTTCCGCCTGTGGTAGAGACCGTCTTCGGGGCCGAAGGCTCACCCGGGGTGGTGTTCACGGGGCGTTCCGGCTTCAGCGTCTGGAGTGCAGCCCTGGCGATTTCCTTGGCCGCGACGATGTCCCCCTGGATCAGCGCCCGGCCCACATCGGCGACCGGGCCGTTGGTGTTCCAGTTCGTGCCTTCGGGAGCGCTCCTGATCATCTGCGCGTAGGCCGTCTTCGCCGCCGCGAGATCCTCGTTCTTCAGCGCCACGGTCAGATCCTTCACCGCCTGCCGCCCCTCGGGGTTGGCAGGCTGCGGACGTACACCGGCGAACGGCGCGGAACTCGCTGAGGTCGTGATCGTCGTCATCGGGGCTCCTTCTGGGAAGTGAGCGGGGATCTTTGCCTGGGAACGGATGGGACGTTGGCTTGAATAACATTGCCGATCACCGCCAATTCCGGCGCATCTGACCGGAGTTAGGGGGAGCGCGGTGGGGTGTCGGGTCAGGCCGATGCGAGATACTCCCGCCCTGCCGGACCACCGTCTGCGTGACCTGGCACGAAGCTTGCCATTCCCCCTGGAACACCTCCAGCACCTCGGAACACCCATTCCATGAGCGAAATCGTGGCGCCGACGCGCCTGACCCACCTTCAGCGGCTCGAAGCCGAGAGCATCCACATCCTGCGGGAGGTGGTGGCCGAGGCCGAACGCCCGGTCATGCTGTATTCGATCGGCAAGGACAGCGCCGTGATGCTGCATCTGGCCAAGAAGGCGTTCTACCCGGCGCCGCCGCCCTTCCCTCTGCTGCACGTGGACACCACCTGGAAGTTCCGGGACATGTACGCCCTGCGGGAGCGCATGGCGCGCGAACTCGGCATGGAACTGCTGGTGTACCAGAACCCCGAGGCGAAGGCGCTCGGCATCAACCCCTTCGACCACGGCTCGCAGATCCACACCGACATGTGGAAGACGCAGGGTCTGAAGCAGGCGCTGGACCTCCACGGCTTCGACGCCGCGTTCGGCGGCGCCCGCCGCGACGAGGAAAAGTCACGTGCCAAGGAACGGATCTTCTCGTTTCGCAGTGCGCAGCACCGCTGGGACCCGAAAGCGCAGCGGCCGGAGCTCTGGCACCTCTACAACGGACGCAAGCTCAAGGGCGAGTCGATCCGCGTGTTCCCGATCAGCAACTGGACCGAGCTGGACGTCTGGCAGTACATCCACCTCGAGAACATTCCCATCGTGCCGCTGTACTTCGCTGCGGAACGTCCGGTCGTGGACCGCGATGGCACCCTGATCATGGTCGACGACGACCGCATGAAGCTGCGCCCCGGCGAGGTGCCGATGCTCAAGAAGGTGCGTTTCCGCACCCTGGGCTGCTACCCGCTGTCGGGTGCCGTGGAGTCGGAGGCCGACACGCTGAAGTCCGTCATCCAGGAAATGCTGCTGACCCGCACGTCGGAGCGCCAGGGGCGAATGATCGACCACGACGCAGCGGCGTCGATGGAGAAGAAGAAGCAAGAGGGGTACTTCTGACATGGCGCACGTTTCCGACCTCATCGCCAGCGACATCGAGGCCTACCTCCTGGCGCACGAAAAGAAGAGCCTGCTGAGATTCATCACCTGCGGCAGCGTCGACGACGGCAAGAGCACGGTCATCGGCCGCCTGCTGTACGAATCGAAGATGCTGTTCGAGGACCAGCTGGCCGCCATCGAGGCCGACTCGAAGAAGTGGGGCACGCAGGGCGGCGACATCGACTTCGCGCTGCTCGTCGACGGCCTGGCCGCCGAGCGCGAGCAGGGCATCACGATCGACGTCGCGTACCGCTTCTTCAGCACCGACCGGCGCAAGTTCATCGTCGCCGACACCCCGGGGCACGAGCAGTACACGCGCAACATGATCACCGGTGCGTCGACAGCCGACGTCGCGGTGATCCTGATCGACGCCCGCAAGGGCGTCCTGACCCAGACGCGCCGGCACAGCTTCCTCGTGTCGCTGATCGGCATCCGCAAGGTCGTCCTGGCCATCAACAAGATGGATCTGGTCGACTATGACGAGGCCACCTTCCGCCGCATCGACGAGCAGTACCGCGAGTTCGCTGCCCAGATCGGGCTGGCCGACATCACGAGCATTCCGCTGTCGGGCCTGAAGGGCGACAACATGGTCGAGCGCAGCGACCGCATGCGCTGGTACCACGGGCCGACGCTGATGGCGTTCCTCGAGACGACCGAGATCGACGAGACCCGTCTGCAGGCCGGCCCGTTGCGACTGCCGGTGCAGTGGGTCAACCGGCCGAACCTCGATTTCCGCGGCTTCTGCGGCCTCATCGCCAGCGGCCGTGTGAAGCCGGGCGACCGCATCCGCGTGCAGCCTTCGGGGCGTGAATCGACCGTTGCGCGCATCGTGGCTCTGGATGGCGACCGCACGCAGGCGGTTGCCGGCGAATCGGTCACCATCACCCTGGCCGACGAGGTGGACATCTCGCGCGGCGACCTGATCTCCTGCACCGACGCGCCGGCCGAGGTGGCCGACCAGTTCGAGTGCACGATCGTCTGGATGACCGACGATGCCCTGCTCCCGGGCCGTCCGTACCTGATGAAGATCGGCACCCGCACGGTGAACGCGACCATCACCGAGCCGAAGTACAAGGTGAACGTCAACACGATGGAGCACCTGGCGGCGAAGAAGCTCGAACTGAACGAGATCGGCGTGTGCAACATCGCGCTCGACCGTGCCGTGGCCTTCGATCCGTACAGTTTCAACCGCGACACCGGCGGCTTCATCCTGATCGACCGGATGAACAACAACACGGTCGGCGCGGGCATGCTGCACTTCGCGCTGCGCCGGGCGCACAACATCCACCTGCAGGCAGTGGACGTCAACCAGGAAGCGCGCTCCAAGCTGATGGGCCACAAGCCCGTGGTGCTTTGGTTCACCGGCCTGTCGGGTGCGGGCAAGTCGACCATCGCCAACCTCGTCGAGAAGAAGCTCTACGCTGCGGGTTGCCATTCCTACCTGCTCGACGGCGACAACGTGCGGCACGGCCTGAACAAGGACCTGGGCTTCACCGAAGGCGACCGCATCGAGAACGTTCGGCGCGTGGGCGAGGTAGCTCACCTGATGGTGGACGCCGGCCTGATCGTCCTGACGGCCTTCATTTCCCCCTTCCGCTCCGAGCGTGCGCTGGCACGAAGCCTGGTGGGCGAGGGAGAGTTCATCGAGGTGCACGTCGACACCCCGCTGGACGTGGCCGAAGCCCGGGACGTGAAGGGCCTGTACAAGAAGGCTCGCCGCGGCGAACTCTCCAACTTCACGGGCATCGATTCGCCGTATGAGGCCCCGGAGAGCCCGGAGATCCGCATCGACACGACGAAGCTGACGTCCGATGAAGCGGCCGACCAGGTGATCGCGATGCTCCGTGCCAAGGGCATGATTCCTTCATGACCCTCCAGCAGGCCGCCGTCTTCCTGGGGCTGGCCGCGCTGATCTTCGAACTGCTTCGTGGCCGGCGCTCGCCGGCCACGGTGTTCGCAGCCGTGGCCTTCGCCTTCATGCTGCTCGACTTCGTCAGCCTGCAGAAGGGCCTGGCGCAAGTCACCAACAACGGCCTGGTCACGGTGGTCGTGCTGCTGCTGCTGTCGGTGGTGCTCGACAAGTCGCGGCTGCTCGAGGTGATGGCGGACAAGCTGGTGCGCGGCAACTACCGCTGGGCGCTGACCAAGCTGTACGTGGCGACGGCGGTGTATTCCGCCTTCCTGAACAACACGGCGGTCGTGGCCTCGCTGATCGGGCCGCTGCGTACCCTGCGCACGCACGCGGCATCGCGCTTGCTGATGCCGATGTGCTTTGCCGCGTCGCTCGGCGGCATCCTCACGCTGGTAGGCACCTCGACCAACCTGCTGGTCAACAGCCTCGTCATCGGGCAGAAGCTGCCGCCGCTGCAGATCTTCGACCTGTTCCCGGTCGGCATCATGATCGTGGTGGCCTGCGGGCTCACGATGGTGCTTCTGTATCCGCGCATCCTGAAGGAGCAGCCGCCCGCGGACGAAGAACTCTCGGACTACTTCCTCGAAGCCACGGTGATGCCAGGGTCGCCGTTGGTCGGCTCCACCGTGGAAAGCGCCGGCCTGCGGCAGCTGTCGCACCTGTTCGTGGCCGAGATCGTGCGCGACGGCTACATCATCGCGCCCGTGCAGCCCGATCAGGCACTGCAGGCGGGCGACGTTCTCGTCTTCACCGGCGACCTGACCCGACTCGACCTGCTGCTGCGATTCCAGGGGCTCGAGACGCACGGGCAACACTACCAGTTGCCGCTGGACAACCTGGTCGAGGTGGTGGTCGCGGCCAACTCGCCGCTGGCGCGCCGCACCATCAAGGAAGTGGACTTCCGTTCGCAGTTCGACGCCGCCGTCATCGCCGTGCGCCGTGGCAGCGAACGCCTGCGCGGCCAGATCGCCAATCTGCCGCTCGACATCGGCGACACGCTGGTGCTGGTGGTGGGCAAGGACTTCGAGAAGCGAAACAACCTGCAGCGCAATTTCGTCATCGTCTCCAGGCGCGAGGTGCAGAAATTCACCGATCCGCGCAAGGGCGTGTTCGCGATGATCGGCTTCGTCGGCGCGATCCTGCTGGCGGCATTCGAAGTGGTCGATTTCCTCAAGGTGCTGCTGGTGCTGCTGGCGGCCTTCCTGGCCTTCGGCTTTGCGAAGGTGGCCGATCTCCGGCGCAACATGCCCTACGAGATCATCGTCATCATCGCTTCGTCCCTCGTGATCTCCGAAGTCATGGTGCAGACCGGGGCCGCAACGCTTCTGGCCGGCTACATGCTGCTGGGGGTGGACAATTTCGGCCCCTACGGCGCGCTGGCCCTGATACTGGTCGTCACCTGGATCCTGACCGAGCTGATGAGCAACAACGCCGCGGCCGCGCTGGCATTCCCGATCGCGCTGGGCGTTGCGCAGAAGACGGGTCTGGACCCCCTGCCCTTCATCATGGCCGTGCTGTACGGGGCCAGTTGCAGCTTCATGACACCCTACGGTTACCAGACCAACCTCATGGTGATGTCCCCGGGGCGATACACGCTCAAGGACTTCGTCCGCGCGGGCCTGCCGATAGCGTTGGTGTTCCAGATGGTCGCACTCGTGGCGGTGCCGATCTTCTTCCCGTTCACGCGGCATTGAAGGCCTGCCGGGCGAATCACTCGCCCAGCAGATCGCCCACGGGCTTGAGGTCATCGACGCGGTCGCAGATGGATTTCGCCACCATGATCAGCGGTGTGCCGAGCAGCAGCCCCCAAAGGCCCCAGAGCCAGCCGAACGCCAGCACGCCCACGAAGATCACGACCGGGTTCATCCGGCTCGCGCGGCCGGAGAGCCAGGGCGTCAGCAGATTGCCTTCGACCGTGTTGATCATCATCGACACGCCACCGATCAGGGCCGCCATCCCGAAGGTGCCGAACTGCAGGAAGGCCACGAGCGCCAGTCCGCCGGCTGTTGCCAGAGCGCCGAGATAGGGCACCAGGTTGAGCACGGCTGCCACGAGCCCCCAGACTGCGGCACGCTCGAGCCCGAGGTACAGGAGCACGGCCCAGGTGGCCAGGCCGACGAGCGCGCTCGTGAACACCTGGATCATCAGGTAGCTCTGGATCTGCGCCGTGATCTCGTCGAGCACCTGGACCGTGATGCGCCGGCGGGCAAAGGTAGGCCCGGCGATCCTGACGACCTTGCGGCGGAAGCCGTCCCCCGAACTGAGCAGGAAGAAGGCAATGAAGAACACCGCCGCGGCCTGCCCTGCAATCGCGGCCAGCCCGAGGGTGCTGCTCCAGAGGTAGTCCTTCAGGTTCAGGCGGGGCCGCTCGATCTGCACCCGGGTCACGCCCTTCGCGAGGATCTGCGCGACGGTACCACCGGTCTCTTCCGCCGCCTGCTCGAGCTTGGCCGCTGCTTCCTGGACCTTGTCGAAGGCGCTCTGCGGCGCGCCACGCGTGGGCCTCAGCGCCTGTCGCAGCTTCTCTGCGGCCGCGGGCAGGGATTCGACCATCGCGGCCGCATCGTCGCTGACGCTGTAAAGCATCGAGCCGACACCGCCCACGGAAGCCAGCAGGACGAGCGCGGCACCCAGCGCTCGCGGAATCCGCCATCGGTGCAACTGCGCGACCACGGGCGAGAGCGCGTAGCTGAGCACCACCCCCAGCAGCAGCGGGATGAAGACATCGCTGGCCCACTGCAATGCGAAAACGCAGCCCAGCAGGGCCAGCACCGCCAGCGAGACACTGCGCACGTTGATGGGCGTGGGCAACGAGACGGGTTCTTCGACGACTTCAGGGTCGGCTTGCATGGCGAGGCTCCAGGGTGCGGGTTTCGAGTCTGAGCCATTCGGCCCCGAGAGTTTCCAACGGCGGGTTCGACGCTTTCGGGCCGAGGCGGGTGACCTGGCTTCGAGTCGTGGCGGCGCCGCGGCCTGACTGCCCTACTTGCCGCCCTGCGCAAGCCAGCGAAGGACCAGCAGTGCCGATTCGTCGCTGATCATCTGGTGCGAGTGGATGGACTTCTGGCCACGGATCTCGCGCAATACATGCTGCAGTTCCTCGTCCTGATCGCCCTTGCGCTTCATCTCGTCGATCAGGCGGCCAAGCGGGGGCGCATGGCGCGCCTTCGCCGAGTGGCAGTTGAAGCAACCCTGGTCGCTCGCGAGATGTTCTCCTTCGCTGGCGTGGGCGGAAAACCCGATCGCCATTGCACCAGCCAGCAGCACGGCCTGCATCCATGCGACGCAGTGAAGGGGGGCCACGCTTCGAGCCAGACTGCGCACAGCATCGCGGGACCGGCTGCGGGTGCAACCACAGAAACGACGGCAGGATTCGACGACAGTCATGTTCGGAACTCCTGGTGACGGGTCTGGCGCGCTGTGGAGGAAGCTTGCTTGTGGTGGCTCAGGCCACGGTGCCGAAGAGCGCGCCGATGCCTGCCGTCACCGCCATCGCGAGTGCGCCCCAGAACGTCACCCGCAAGGCGCCCACGCCGATGGCCGCACCCCCTGCCCTGGCGGATATCGCGCCCAGCAAGGCCAGGAAAAACAGGGACGTGGCGCTCACCCAGGTGATCAACTGGCCTTGAGGCGACAGCCAGGCCACCGCGAGGGGCAGCGCGGCGCCCAACGCGAAGCTGCCGGCCGACGCCAGCGCCGCCTGCACCGGGCGTGCTGCGAAGGCCTCGGAAATGCCGAGTTCGTCTCGTGCGTGCGCGCCCAGTGCATCGTGCGCCATCAGTTGCGCGGCAACCTGTCGGGCCAGCCCGGACTCCAGCCCGCGGGCCACATAGATGGCCTCCAGTTCGCGCTGCTCCGCGACGGGATCGGCTTCGATCTCAGCCCGCTCGCGGGCAAGGTCGGCGTTCTCGGTATCGGCCTGCGAGTGGACCGAGACATATTCACCGGCGGCCATGGACATCGCGCCGGCGACCAGCCCGGCCACGCCCGCCACCAGGACGCTCTGGGGGTTGCCCTGCGCCGCGGCGACACCCACCACCAGGCTGGCGGTGGAAACGATGCCGTCGTTGGCCCCCAGAACTGCGGCGCGCAGCCAGCCTATGCGGTCGGTGCGGTGGCGTTCGGTGTGGCGGAGAAGGGATCGCATCGGACCAGTCTCGCACCGATTCACTGGCGGCGCCGTGCGCTGGCGCGCATGGGAGACTCTTGGCTGGAGTGATGGCTGGAGTGACGGCTGGAGTGACGGCTGGAGTGACGGCTGGAGTGACGGCTGGAGTGATAGCTGCGGTGATGGCTGCAGGCTTGCCTGAAGCGAAGGCCGCCGGGCCAAGAAAAAAGCACCTGGTGTTGCCACCAGGTGCTTGTTCTTCCTACCGGATTTGGTAGGCGCGATTGGACTCGAACCAACGACCCCCACCATGTCAAGGTGGTGCTCTAACCAGCTGAGCTACGCGCCTAAGAGCCCAAGACTATACACGATGAAATGTGGTTCTTCAGCGCCTTCTCGCGTGACGGATGCCCGGGATGCGTGCCACCTGCAAAAGTGCCGACTGCAGGCGTGCCGCATCGGGCACTTCCACCGTGAAGGTCATGCGCGCCGTGCGGCCACGCGTGTCGTGCGAGGACTGGCTCTGCACACCCGTCACGTTGAGCCGCTCCTTGGCGAACACCTCGGTGATGTCGCGCAGCAGCCCGGGGCGGTCAGCGGCCTCCACCGAGACATCCAGCGGGTACACCGCCTCGCGGTCGGAACTGCCCCACTCGACTTCGATCACCCGGCCCGGTTCGGTGGCGGCCATGTGGCGGAAGTTGCTGCAGTCCCGGCGATGGATGGCCACGCCCTTGCCACGCGTGACATAGCCGCCGATGACATCCGGCGGCACCGGGCGGCAACAGCGCGCCAACGAAGTCATCAGTGAGTCGACGCCCACCACCAGCACGCCGCCACCGGCACTGCGGGAGCGGCGCAGCGCGGGGGCAAGGTCCTCGTCGGCAGCGGGTTCCGCCGGACGCAGCAATTGCTCGATGTGGCGCAGCGAGAACTCGTCCTTGCCCACCACCTCGAACAGTGCATCGGCGCCCTTGAAGCCCAACTGGTCGGCCAGCGCGTCGAGCTTGATGGCCGTGCGGCCTTCGCGCTGCAGCAGCTTTTCGACGAGTTCGCGGCCGCGCGCGATGGTCTGCCCTTGCTGCTCGGCATTGAACCAGGCGCGCACCTTGGCGCGCGAGCGCGGGCTCTTCAGGTAACCCAGTTCGACGTTGAGCCAGTCGCGCGAAGGGCCACCCTCCTTGGCGCTGACGATCTCCACTGTCTGCCCGCTGGCCAGCGGCGTGTTCAGGGGAACCAGGGCGCCGTCGATGCGGGCGCCCCGGCAACGGTGCCCGAGTTCGCTGTGCAGGTGGTAGGCGAAGTCCACAGGCGTGCCGCCCGCGGGCAGCTCGATGATGGTGGCCTGAGGCGTGAAGACGTAGATGCGCTCGTCGAAGGCGGCGTCGGCTGCTGCCGGCTCGGCGAGGTCACGCTCCCAGGCCAGAAGCTGGCGCAGCACGGCCTTGCGCGCCTCTGCCACGCGCTCCTCGAACGCACCGGCGGCCGTGACGCCGGCATAGCCGCGCGTTCCCGCCTCCTTGTAGGCCCAGTGCGCCGCCACGCCGAACTCGGCGTGCTCGTGCATCGACCGCGTGCGGATCTGCACCTCGAGTGTGCGGCCGTCGTCCCCGAGGACGACCGTGTGCAGCGACTGGTAGCCGTTGGGCTTGGGGCGCGCGATGTAGTCGTCGTACTCCTCGGGCAGCGCCCGGTAGCGCTCGTGCACGCGGGCCAGCGCCGCATAGCAGGCCGGCACGTCGTCGACGATCACGCGAAGCGCGCGCACGTCGAAAATCCGGTCGAAGTCCAGCTGCTTGCCCTGCATCTTCTTCCAGATGCTGTACAGATGCTTGGGTCGGCCCACGACATCGGCCTGCAGCCCGGCATCGGCCAGCAGCGCCTGCACCTCAACCTGCACCGCCTGCATGCCGGCCTCGCGCCCGGTGCGCTTCTCGTCGAGCAGGGCGGCGATGCCGCGATAGGCCTCGGGCTGCAGAAAACGGAAGGCCAGGTCCTCCATCTCCCACTTCACCTGCCAGATGCCGAGCCGGTTGGCGAGCGGCGCGAACACCTGCAGCGCCTCGGCGGCCAGGGCGTCGGGGCACGGCGTGCGGGTGGCGGCAAACCAGCGCAGCGTCTGCAGGCGCGAGGCCAGCCGCAGCAGAACCACGCGCAGATCGCGCGAGAACGCAAGCAGCATCTTGCGCACGCGCTCGAGTTGCTGCTGCCGCTGGCCTGCATCGACCTGCGAACTCTGCGCCTCGCGCGCAGCGCGCTGCACCTGGACCAGGCGCCGCGTGCCGGCCACCAGCGCAGCGTAGGAAGGCCCGAAGGCCTTGCCCACCACCTCTTCCGGCTTCGTGAGCCAGTCGCCCGCGTAGACCAGAAAGGCCGCCGCCTGAACGCTGGGCGCTGCGCCGATCGCGGCGAGCAGATCGGCCACGCCCTGCGCATGGCCGAAGGCCTCTTCGCCGGTGTCCAGCAGGCGCCCGGTGAGCAGCGGCTCCGCGAAGGCGCGGGCGCGCGTGAGGGCGGCTTCGCCGTCCTCACCGCCCAGCGCGGGGGCCGTGTCGGCCCCCGAGAGCTCGACGATCGGCGCCGCCTCCCGGACCGACGCCGCCCCGGTCTTCATGGCGCGAGCAGGAACTCGCGCACGGCCTGCCGCTGCTCGGTCTGCACCAGCATCGGCGCGTGGCCCACACCCGCGAAGGCCTGCAACCGCGTGCGCGGGCCACGCTGCATCATCCGGTCGGCCGTCTCGGCAGACAGAAGATCCGACTCGGCGCCGCGCAGCAGCAGCACCGGGCATTGCACGCGGTCCCAGCTCTGCCACAGCATGGCCTCGCCGGCCGCCGCGATCTCGGGCGTGATCGCCCGGAAGGGCACCGCGATGGCCGGGTCGTAGTGGGGCTGGAAGCCGTCGCCGTCCGGCTTGAGCTGCGGGCGGGTCAGCGAGAGCCATTGCTCGCGGGTGTGCGGCCCGAACCCCTGGCTGATGGCCCACAGGGCATCGGCGGCCTCGTCCAGCGTGCGCCAGTGCGCAGGCATGCCCAGATAGGTGCCGATGCGCTGCAGCGCCTGCCACTGGATGGTGGGGCCGACGTCATTCAGGACCAGCCTGCGCAGCGGGCTGCCCGGCAAGCTCGCCACGCCCAGCCCGATCAGGCCGCCCATCGACGTGCCGACCCAGTCCACCTGCCCGGCGTCGAGCCGGGCGAGCAGGGTCACCATGTCGGCCACGTAGGCGGGCACGGAGTAGCCCATGGGATCGGCCAGCCAGTCGCTTCGGCCGCGGCCGACGACGTCGGGGCAGACGACGCGGTACTCCTGCGCCAGGTCACGGGCGAGCGTGTCGAAATCCCGGCCCTGGCGCGACAGCCCGTGAACGCAGACCAGCACCCGCTCGTTGCGCGGGTCGCCCCACTCCCAATAGGCCATGCGGTGCAGGCCGCGGCTGTCCAGGCACTGGACATCCAGCAGGCGGGGTTGGGCTTCGGTGGTCATCTTGTCAGGCTCCGTCTCCTATGATGATGCCAGCAACATCCAGGAGGATTCCCCATGCTCAAAGGAAAGACCGCCCTCGTCACGGGTTCGACGAGCGGCATCGGCCTCGGTATCGCCAAGGCCCTGGCGGCCCAGGGCGCCGACATCATGCTCAACGGCTTCGGCGACGTCGAAGGCCCCCGGGCCGAGATCGCCGCGCTGGGCGTGAAGGTCAGCCACCACGGCGCCGACATGAGCAAGCCGGCCGAGATAGCGGCCATGGTGGCGGCCTGCGAGGCCGAATTCGGCGCCGTGGACATCCTCGTCAACAACGCCGGGATCCAGTTCGTCGCGAACATCGAGGACTTCCCGGCCGAGCGCTGGGACGCAATCATCGCGATCAATCTCAGCTCGGCCTTCCACACCATGCACCACGCGCTGCCGGGCATGCGCGCTCGCGGCTGGGGCCGGATCCTGAACATCGCATCGGCCCACGGGCTGGTGGCATCGGCCGGAAAGAGCGCCTACGTGGCGGCCAAGCACGGCATCGTCGGCCTGACGAAGGCCGGCGCCCTGGAAACCGCCACGACGGGCATCACCGTCAACGCCATCTGCCCCGGCTGGGTGCTGACGCCGCTGGTGCAGAAGCAGGTGGACGCGCGGGCCGAGAAGGACGGTGTCGACGGCGAGGAAGCCAGGAAGCGCCTGCTCGGCGAGAAGCAGCCCTCGCTGCAGTTCGTCACGCCGGACCAGCTGGGCGGCCTGGCCGTCTTCCTGTGCTCGAGCGCCGCCGATCAGGTGCGTGGCGTGGCCTGGAACATGGACGGCGGCTGGGTCGCCCAGTAGGCGCGATCGGCATCGTGCGCGCCGGGCCCTCCGGGAGCCGGGCAAGCCTCGAAAACTGCTGCAGTCCCGGCGTTCGGGAACGCCGGGTTCCGCCTACTTCGTGAGCTGGATGCTGCCGTTCACGGAGACCGTGACACTGGCCTTGCCGGCTTCCACCGGCAGGGCTTCGTCCGCCATGGGCGCGCCGGCGCTGCGCACCTTCATCGCCATCGGGACATAGCCGCCCGAGGGCTCGTTGCCGCCCAGCTGAACCTCGCGCAGCAGGTAGCCGGTGAAGCCGAAGAGCCGCGCGGTCTGGTCGGCCTTGGTGCGGAATCGCGCCACGGCCTGGGCCGTGACGTCGGCCTCGACACGCTCCTGGGCGGCGCGGGAGAGCGAGTAGTTCAGGCGGGCGATCGTCAGCGTCTGGATCCGCCCTGTGAGTTGCGCGATGGCCGTCATGTCACGCCCCTGCACCAGCAGCTCGGTGCTGCCCGTCCAGCCGTTGGTGCCGCCCTTGGGCGTGTAACGCGGGTGCAGCGAGAAGTTGCCACCGCTCACCTCGAGCTCGCCCGGGCGTGCCACTTTCCGTGCCTCGGCGAGCGCGGCGTCCAGCGCCTGCTTCAGCTGGGTCTGCACGCCAGCCGCCTCGGGCCCCTCGCGGCTGGTGGACAGCGTCACGCTCAGCCAGTCGCGGGGTACTTCGACCGTGGCGCTCGCGTTCAGGCTGACGACGTTCTCGGGCGGGGGCAGCATCTGCGCGCCCGCCGGCTGGGCGATCAGCCACAGCACCGGAAAGATGGCGAGTGCGGCGCGGCTGGAAGTGCGAATGGGCATCGGGTGTCCTCAAGGGTGGGAATACATGCAGCGCGCCAACCATGTCACGGGTTGACAAAGGATGCTTCGATTGGTTTGCGCAAGACATGTAACAGACCGTCAGACGGTGCCGAATGCGGGGGCGCCAGACCCCCACAATGCGGCTGTTACATTTTCCGAAAGCCCGACATGAGCACAGCTCCCCACAGCCGCCCCGACCGCATCGTCGTCGTCGACGACGACGCGCGCATCCGCGACCTGCTGAGGCGCTACCTCTCCCAGGAAGGCTTCGAGGTTCTCCTGGCAGAGGACGCCAAGGCGCTGAACCGCGTGCTCACCCGCGACACCGTCGACCTGATCGTGCTGGACCTGATGCTGCCGGGCGAGGACGGGCTGTCGATCTGCCGCCGCCTGCGCGCAGCCAACGACGTCACCCCCATCATCATGCTGACGGCCAAGGTGGAAGACGTGGACCGCATCGTCGGCCTGGAAGTGGGCGCGGACGACTACCTGCCCAAGCCCTTCAACCCGCGCGAACTCCTGGCGCGCATCCATGCGGTGCTGCGCCGCCGGCCGCCGCCCGAGGCGCCGGGCGCGCCCTCGAAGGAGGCGCAGACCGTGACCTTCGGGCCGTTCGAGTTCGACCTTTCGCTGCGCCGCCTGACCAAGGATGGCGAGCAGATCGCGCTGACCACCGGCGAGTTCTCGATGCTCAAGGCGCTGGTGCGCCACCCCCGTCAGCCGCTCAGCCGGGACAAGCTCGCGCAGCTGGCGCGCGGCCGTGAGTTCGAGCCCTTCGACCGCAGCCTGGACGTCCAGATCTCTCGCCTTCGCAAGATGATCGAGCCCGACCCCGCGCAGCCGCGCTACATCCAGACCGTCTGGGGCGTGGGTTATGTCTTCGTGCCGGACGGGGCCAACTGATCGTCGCCTGAATGTCGCGCCAGCCCGTCGCCCTCAGCCTCTTCTGGCGCACCTTCTTCTACCTTGCCATCCTGCTGACGGGCGGCATCGTGGCCTGGGTGCAGACGCTGCGCGCACTGGAGTTCGAGCCGCGTGCGCTGCAGACGGCGCAGCAGATCGCGGGGCTGGTGGGCTTGTCGCGCAGCGCGCTGCAGCAGGCCGACAACATCCAGCGCGTGACGCTCATGAAGTCCCTTGGCAACGACGCCGTGCGCGTGGCCCCGCAGGAACGCAACGACCGCTACGAGCCCTTCGAGATCGACCGTTTCAGCCAGCGCGTGGGGCAGGAACTGCGCACCAGCCTGGGCCCAGGCACCGTGATCGCGCGCAGCGTGAACGGTGAACCTGGCCTCTGGGTGGGCTTCACGATCGACGACGAGGGCTACTGGCTGCAGGCCGAGTCAGCGCAGGCCGGGCAGATGGCGGGCTACACCTGGTTCGTCTGGATCGGCATCGCGCTGCTGGCCACCGCGCTGGGTTCGGTCGGCATCGCACGGCTCATCAACCGGCCCCTGAAGCAGCTCTCGTTCGCGGCCAGCCGCATCCGCGAAGGCGACCTCGATTCGCGCCTGGACGAGAACACGCTGACCAGCGAGATTCGCGAGGTCAACATGGGCTTCAACCGCATGGCCCGCGAGCTCGCCAAGGTCGAGGAAGACCGCGCCGTGATGCTGGCCGGCATCAGCCACGACCTGCGCACGCCCCTGGCGCGCCTGCGGCTGGAAACCGAGATGAGCGTGGCCGACGAGGAGGCCAAGGGCAACATGGTGATGGACATCGACCAGCTCGACGCCATCATCGACAAGTTCATGGACTACGCGCGGCCGGGCGAGACGCAGCTGCACCCGGTGCATGTGGCTCAGCTGATCGACCGCGAGGCCTCGGCGTTCCGGGACCCGTCCCAGATCCGCATCCAGTCGCGCGTGGCCATCGACCTCAAGGTGCTGGCCGACGAGACCGAGCTCTCGCGCGTCTTCGCCAACCTCTTCGAGAACGCGCGGCGCTACGGTCGCGGCGACGAAACCGGCATCGCCGAGGTCAGCGTCAGCTACAACCGCACGGGGCCGTGGGTGATCATCTCGGTGCGTGACCGCGGGCCTGGCGTGGCGCCGTCGAAGCTGCCGCAGCTGACCACGCCCTTCTTCCGCGGCGACGCCGCCCGCACCGCCGCCACGGGCGCGGGCCTGGGCCTGGCCATCGTGGAAAAGGCCATGCAGCGCATGGGCGGCAACCTGGAGCTGTCCAACGCGCAGGACGGCGGCTTCATTGCGCACCTGCGGCTGCGCCGGGCGCCCTGACCTCACCTGCCAGCACGGCTGGAACTGCCCCTGCAGGGCCGGCGGCGGCACGCGGCCCTTCAGGCAGCCAGCAACCAGTCGCTCTTGAAACCCGCGCACCGCATCCCAAGTTCATGGGCATGGGGCGCTGACGATGCCCTCCCCGATGACCCCAGGAATGGAGAGCGCAGCATGTACCGAAGCCTGTTTCCCAGAGAGATGTTCACCGATCTCGATCGACTCCAGCGCGAGCTGAGCACGGCGTTCGACCCCGCAACGGGTATCCGCGGCCGAGGTCGCGGCGGCTATCCGGCCGTCAACGTGAGCAGCACGCCCGACTCGGTGGAAGTCGTTGCGTTCGCACCCGGCATGGACCCCGCCAGCATCGAGGTGAGTCTCGACCGCGGTGTTCTCAGCATCGCCGGCGAACGCGCGGCCTCCCTGCCGGGCAGCGACGCCAGGACCACCGTGCACGTCAACGAACGCTTTGCGGGCCGCTACAGGCGCGTCGTGAATCTGCCGGACGACATCGACCCGAACGGCGTGTCGGCCTCGTACCGCGATGGCGTGCTGCACGTCAGCGTGCAGCGCCGTGCCGCAGCGCAACCGCGCCGCATCGAAGTGCAATGAACCAGGAGCGCTCCATGAACAACCTCGCGACCCCTGCGGCCACCCCTGCCGCCAACGCCGCCAACACCCCGACTCCCACTGCCGCCGACCGGAATGCGGCCGTGCTGCGCCCGCCCGTGGACGTGATCGAGGACAGCACCGGCATCACCTTGTCGGCCGACCTGCCCGGTGTGCCGCGCGAGCGGCTGCAACTGCGGGTGGAGGAAGATGTGTTGCTGATCGAAGCCGAACTGCTGGCACCGATGCCGGCCGAGCTGACGGCCTCGCACATCGAAGTTCCGCTGTCACGCTACAGGCGCGCCTTCACGTTGAGCAAGGAACTCGATGCAGACCGCATCAGCGCCGAACTCTCGAACGGTGTCCTGAACGTGCGCATCCCGAAGGCCGCGCACCTGCAACCGCGACGCATCGAGGTGCAGGTGGCCTGAGCCGCCAGTCAGGGCCTCAGGGGGCCCGCGCCAGAAGGCACACGGCGCGGGTCTCGATCGAGAGCCCCTCCCCCACGGGCCCCATCTTCTCGGCAGTCTTGGCCTTCACGTTCACCGCATCGGCCGGCAGCCCCAGCAGGGCGGCGATGCGCTCCCGCATCGCGCCGATGTGCGGCGCCATCTTCGGCGCCTGGGCCACGATGGTGCTGTCCACGTTGATGGGCGCCCAGCCCGCAGCGCGCACTCGACGGGCCGCTTCCTGAAGCAGCACGCCCGAGTCGGCGCCCTTGAAGGCGGGGTCGGTGTCGGGGAAGTGCCGGCCGATGTCCCCGAGCCCGGCAGCGCCGAGCAGCGCATCGGTGATCGCGTGCAGCAGCGCATCGGCGTCCGAGTGGCCCAGCAGGCCGTGGGTGTGCGGGATCGTGATGCCGCCCAGCACCAACGGCCGGCCGGCCACCAGCGCATGCGTGTCCCAGCCCTCGCCGATTCGGATCGAAGTGGGGTTCATGCGCGTCTCCAGAAGGGCAGCCGCGAGCGCGAAGTCCGCCGGCCAGGTGATCTTGAAGTTGTCCATGCCGCCCTCCACCAGGCGCGGCGCCAGACCCAGGGCCTCGATGGCACTGGATTCGTCGGTCACGGCCGGCCCGGCGGTTTCCAGCGCCCTCTCCAGCAACGACAGCCGGAACATCTGCGGCGTCTGGGCTGCCCACTTGCCCGCGCGGTCGACCGTGGCCGCCACGCGGCCGTCCGTGGCCTGCTTCAGCGTGTCGGCCAGCGGCAGGGCCAGCAGGCCGCCCACGGGGTCGTCGGCACAGGCATCGAGCAGACGCTCCACCATCGCAGGGCGAAGCAGGCAGCGGGCGGCGTCGTGAACGAGCACCCAGTCGTCGTCGACCGCGCCGCGTGCCCGCAGGGCCACCAGGCCGGCGCGAACAGTGGCCGCCCGGGTGGCGCCGCCCGTGTGCGCTAGCCAGAGGTCGGGCCGCGCCGGGACCAGGGCCTCGAACACCGAATCACCGGGCGCCAGCACCACCAGCGTGGCCGCCAGCCGGGGTACGGCGGCCAGCGCATCCAGCGTGTGGGACACCAGCGGCAGGCCGGCCAGGGGCTCGTATTGCTTCGGTCCGGCCGCGCCCGATCGGGCGCCGACACCGGCGCAAGGGATCAGCGCGTAGCAAGTCATGCAGTCGATTCTAGAATTCACCCATCCCATGCAGATTCCCACCATCGCGCCGGGCAAGCGTTTCACGCTGCCGCGCCCCACCGGCAGCGCCGACGCACTGCTCCTCGCCCGCCTCGCACGCCGTCATGCCGACGCGCGGCGGCTGCTCGCCATCGTGGCGGCCGAACCCGCCGACGCCCAGCGCCTGGCCGATGAACTGCCCTTCTTCGAGCCTGGCCTGCGGGTCGCGCAGTTCCCGGACTGGGAGACCCTGCCCTACGACACCTTCAGCCCCCACCAGGACCTGATCTCGGAGCGCCTGGCCACGCTGTGGCGGGTGCTGCAGGGTGAGGTCGACGTGGTTCTGCTGCCGGCCAGCACGGCGCTGGTGCGCCTGGCGCCACCCAGCTTCCTG
>CAJAES010000035.1 GCA_903938815.1 uncultured beta proteobacterium | reverse complement strand
TAGCCCACGCCGCCGCCGCGGCGCATGGTCTCGGCGGCCTGCGCCAGTGCGGTGTAGATGCCGGGGTGGCCGTCCTCGGGTTCGCGGATGCTGTCGCCCACGGGCTGCACGAAGCAGTTGATCAGCGTGGCGCCCAGCCCGGTGCCGGCCGCCGATGCGATTCGGCCTGCGGGCACGAAGCCGCGCTGCTGCGCGTCCAGGAAGCGTGCTTCCCAGGCGGCGCGCTGGGCCTCGGGCTCCACCGCGGCGAGTGCGGCCGCAACACGGCGACGGACGGCTTCGACCGTGGATTCCTCGCCCTTGGCGTACTTCTCGAGAAGCACTTCGGCGCTGATGGTCTGAGCCGGCAGGGTGCGTGCGCGCAGGGTGGAGTCGTTCATGGGTTGTCCTTCTTCAGCCTGGCCCCGCATCATGCGCCATGTTGCAGCCGCGGCGGCCGTGGTGCCGTGGCGGCTTATGGGCCGGGGCTGGGATTTCAGGTGCCTGCGGGCACGGTCCCGGCGCCCAGCAGCCGTTCGATCAGCTCGCGCACCGGGCGGATCTGGTCACCGAAGGGCAGCTCGCCCTTGCCGCGGAAGAACAGGCCCTTCGCGGTGTCGCCGCGCAGCGCGGCGGCGAGCTGGTGGTCGATGCAGAACTGGCCCCAGCCGGGCAGGCCGTCGCGCAGGCCGCACTGCGACAGGCAGTCGAAGGCCTTGGTGCAGCGCTGCTTGGCGTGCACGGCGGCCTGCAGCCTAGGCAGGGCCTTCAGGTAGCGGGTGAGCCAGGGCGTGCCCACCGCGCGGGCGGGCAGGCCGGCCACGCTGGTGAACTCGACCATGTCCTCGTCGCGCGCCTCGGCCAGCACGCGCTTGAACTCGGCGTGGGCGTCTGATTCCAGCGTCACCGCGAAGGGCGTCCCCAGCTGCACCGCTGCGGCGCCCAGCGCCTGCAGGCGGCGGATGTCGTCGAAGCTGCGCACGCCGCCGGCGGCGATCAGCGGGATCTCGCGCTCGACGCCGGCGTCGCGCAGGAACTGGCGCACGGCGGGGATCACGTTCTCGAACTCGAAGCGGGCATCGCGCAGGTCGGCGATCTTCGCAGCGCCCAGATGCCCACCCGCCAGGCCCGGGTGCTCGATGACGATGGCGTCCGGCAGGCGCTTCTTGCGCTCCCATTTCCTGACGAGCAACTGCACGCCGCGCGCATCCGACAGGATGGGCACGAGCAGCGCCTTCGGATGGCCCTGTGCCAGGTCGGGCAGGTCCAGCGGCAGGCCGGCGCCCACCACCACCATGTCGATGCCGCAGGCCAGCGCCGTCCGCACCGACGGGCCGTACTCGCTCACGGCGCGCATCACGTTCACGGCCAGCAGGCCGCGCCCCTGGCTGCGTTCGCGGGCGCCGGCAATCTCGCGCGCCAGCGCCTCGAGGTTGGCCGCGTCGATCAGCACCTTGGCACGCGCCGGGTCGCCCATGTCCAGGCCGCTGGTGCGTTCCATCAGGTCCGGGTGCTGGCGGCGCAGGTCGACCGACGAGAGCGTGCCGACGCCTCCGAGCGCCGCCACGCTGCCAGCCAGGCGCTGCGCCGAGATGCCAACGCCCATGCCGCCCTGCACGATGGGCAGCAAGCGGCGGCCGCCCAGTCGCAGGGGAGCAAGGCCGCTGCGCTCCAGGGCCGGCAGCAGGTCGGTGGGGATGGCTTCGACGTTCATCGTGTGGGGTGACGGATGCAGGGATGTCGAACCCTAGTGGCACCCGCGCCCCGGGCTTCTGATGTACGTCATGCCGGCAGGCGCGTGAGCCTGACACGCATCAACAACAGTGCATTGAACCTCAAGTCTGTTCTCCCGTTGCCGACATCCGAAGTCGAGGACTAAAACGTCCTGCATCACGGAGTGTCCTATGTCCTTTTTGCAGAACCTGAGCTTTCGCCAGAAATTCGGGCTTATCGCAGCGCTGGCACTTGTCATGCTGAGCATCCCTTCCGCCATGTTCCTGGAGCGGGTGGCCGCCTCTCTGCGGCAGATCGACCACGAGATCCAGGGGATGCCCCCCGCGAAGGCGCTGGTCCAGCTCGCGCGGTTGTCGGCACAGCATCGGGGCTTGTCGAATGCCGTGCTGAACGGTGACGCCACGGCTCAGCCGAAGCGCGAGCAGCTCTGGCAGACCCTGCAGGAGCTGCGGGCCGTGTCAGAGCAGGCGGTCGCGTCTCTCGGCGACGAGAGCCTGGTTCGACGCATGGCCGCCATCTGGCAGAAGCAGGAGGCGCTGGCCGCCGCCGTGAAGGCAGGGTCCCTGCCCGCCGCCGACAGCTTTGCCGGCCACAGCAGCCTGATCGGTGCGCAACTCGACCTTCTCTACGATGTGACGGTTCGATCGGAGCTGGTGCTGAACCCGTGGGCGTCCGGCTACCACCTGCAGGACTCCGCGTTGAACCACCTGCCCCTGGTGGCCGAATCCCTGGGGCAGTTGCGCGGCCGCGGGATGGGCCTGCTGGTCAAGGGCGAGGCTGCCACACCCGATCGGGTTCGCCTGGCGGTGCTGGCCGAGGTCGCCCTGCGCGACGCCGAGGTGGGCCAGCGTTCGCTGGCGCTCGCCATCGAGGCGGAGCCGGGCCTCGCTGCCGCCCTGGGCGACCTGCCTGCGAAGGCCCGCAAGTCGCTCGACGAAGCGCTGGCCCTGGCCCGCGCCGGCATCATCGAGCCCGCCACGCCCACCCACCCCGCCGCCGACTGGTGGGCCCGCATGTCCGGCGCCATCGACGACCAGGTCAAGCTGGGTGACGCCGCGATGGTCGCCCTGGAAGCCGACCTCGCCGAACACCGCAAGGCTGATCTGATGGCCCTGGCTGGGACGGCCGCGCTGGTGCTGGCACTCGCGGCTCTGGGCGCCTGGCTGCTCTGGGCTGTCGCCAGCGGCACCACCCGGTCGATCGAGCGCGCCATCGCGCTGGCCGAGGCGGTCGCGGCCGGCGATCTGACCCGGCGTGGGCCGGCCCCCGACGCCGGATCCCGTGACGAGGGCGCAAGGCTTGTCTCGGCGCTCTCGAAGATGTCGCAGCAGCTGGGTGGCGTTGTGAGCACGGTCCTGAGAAACGCCGATCAGGTCGCCACTGCCAGCGCGCAGATCGCACAAGGCAACCAGGACCTGTCGGAGCGCACCGAATCGCAGGCCAGCGCGCTGGAGGAAACAGCCGCTTCGATGGAGGAACTCCGGACCACGCTGGGCCACAGCGCCGACAACGCGCGCCAGGCCGACCAGCTGGCGCAGCAGGCCAGCGCCGTGGCTGGTGTTGGTGGCGAGGCGGTTTCCGGCCTGGTGGCCACGATGGAGGAGATCCGTCAAAGCTCGCAGCAGATCGCCGCCATCATCAGCACCATCGACGGCATTGCCTTCCAGACCAACATCCTGGCGCTGAACGCGGCGGTCGAGGCGGCGCGGGCCGGCGAGCAGGGGCGCGGCTTTGCCGTCGTCGCCAGCGAGGTGCGCGCCCTGGCGCAGCGCAGCGCCGAGGCGGCACGCGAGATCAGGGGCCTGATCGCCACCAGCCAGGAGCGTGTCGCTTCCGGCAGCGCCAGGGGCAGCGAGGCGGCTTCGACCATGCAGGAAGTGGTGGGCTCGATCGGCCGCGTCTCGACACTGATTGCTGCCGTCAGCGCTGCGGTGCAACAGCAGAACGCTGGCGTTGCCCAGGTGGGCGAAGCCGTCACCCAGATGGACCAGGCCACGCAGCAGAACGCCGCCCTGGTCGAGCAAAGTGCCGCAGCGGCGGCGAGCTTGCGTCAGCAGGCCGAGGAACTGCAGCGCGCGATGGCCAACTTCAAGGTCGCCGCGTCCTGACGACAGGCTGCTGCGGCGAGCGGGGCTTCAAGCGGCAGTTCAGGCAGCGGTTCGAACGGCAATTGAAGCGGCGGCTCAGGTGGCGGCTCAGACGGCGGCTCAAACGGCGGCTCAAACGGCCGCCACGGCTGCGAGGTACAGGGTCGATGCGCGCGCCGTCAGCGGGCCGGGCTCGCCCTTGCCGATGGGCCGCCCGTCGACGCGCACGACGGGCGTCACGCCGCCCAGCGTGCCCGTGACGAAGGCTTCGTCTGCGTTGTAGACCTGGGCCAACGTGAAATCGCACTCGCGCGCGACGCCGCCGTCGGCGCGCCAGGCGGCCAGCACGCTGGCCTGCGTGATGCCCTTGAAGTTGCAGGCGCCGGTGCTCGTCCAGAGCTCGCCGCCGCGCACGATGAAGAAGTTGGTGGAGTTGCAGCTGGCCACGAAGCCACGCGGGTCCAGCATCAGGGCTTCGTCGGCGCCGGCGTGGATGGCCTGGATCAGCGCCTGGATCAGGTTCAGCCGGCTGTGCGAGTTCAGCCGCAGGTCGAAGACGTCGGGCCCGCTGGTGCGGAAGGCGGACGTGAACAGCGACATGCCGCGCGCCTTTACCTCCGGGCGCGGTGCCTTGTACTCCGCCACGATGACGACGGTGGCGGCGCCGATCACGAAGCGCGGGTCCTGGTTGACGGTCTTCTTGATGCCGCGCGTGACCATCAGCCGCAGGTGCGCGCCGTCGCTCATGCCGTTGGCAGCCAGCGTGGCATGCAGCGCGTCGGCCACCTGCGCCCGCGTGAGGCCGATGTCGAGCTCGATCGAACGCGCGCCCTCGAACAGGCGGTCGAGGTGGGCTTCCAGGCTGATCAGCCGGCCGCGCACCAGGCGCAGCCCCTCCCAGACGCCGTCGCCCAGCACGAAGCCGCTGTCGAACACCGACACGCTGGCCTCGTGGCGCGGCACGAAGCTGCCGTTGACGTAGACGAGCACCTGCTCGTTGCGGGGGTCGTCCAGATAGCCCTGGGCGCTGCGGGAGGTGTCCATGCGCGCACTGTAGCCGCGCCGGGCTCAGCGTGGCCGCGCCCGGCCCAGCATGCCGGTGGCCAGCGCCGTGCCCAGCAGGATCACCGCACCGCCGCCCAGCATCGCGAGCGTCGGCGTCTCGCCCAGGAACATGGCGCCCCAGGCCACGGCGAAGAGCGGGATCAGGAAGGTCACGCTGCTGGCGCCGGCCGGCCCCAGCCGCGCGATCAGGCGGAAATACAGGATGTAGGCCACGCCGCTGCACAGCACTGCCAGCAGCACCGCGGCGCCCCAGGCCATCGGCGGCGGGTTGACGGCGGGCCAGGTCCACCAGGCGGGCAGCGCCACCACGATGGCAGCTGAGATCTGGCTGCCGATGGCCAGCGTGAGCGAGGGCACGCCCGTGAGGTGCCGCTTCGTGAAGTTGGACGTGATGCCGTACATCAGGGCCGCCAGCAGGCAGGCGCCGATGGCCAGCGCCGGGCTGATGCCGTGCTCGCCCGGCTGCAGGCTGGCCTTGCCGGCGGCCAGCGCCAGCACGCCCGCGAACCCCACCGCCAGGCCGAGCGCACGCATGGGTTCCGGGCGGTCCTTCAGCCACAGCCACGCGATGACGGCCGTCCACAGGGGCGTGGTCGCGTTGAAGATGGCCGACAACCCGGCGTTGATGGCCAACGACGCCACCGTGAAGAGCGCGAAGGGCAGCGCAGAATTCAGCACCCCCACCACCGCGATGGCCCGCCAGTGCTTCAGCAGCGAGGCCGTCTGCCCGTGCCACAGCAGCATCGGCAGCAGCACCAGGCTTGCCAGAGCCACGCGCACGAAGACCAGCGGGAAGGCGCCGAAATCGGGCGCCGCCACGCGCATGAACAGGAATGACGCGCCCCAGATGGCGGCCAGCAGAAGCAGCTCGGCGAAGTCGCGCTGTTTCATGCCGCGGCGAGCGACCGCTGGGCCGATTCGTGCTGCAGCAGCGCCGCCTTGCGGGGCAGGCCGGCCGCATAGCCGGTGAGCGTGCCGTTGCGGCCGATGACACGGTGGCAGGGCACGACGATGCCCACCGGGTTGGCGCCGTTCGCCGCGCCCACTGCACGCACCGCCGCAGGCCGCCCGATGCGCGAAGCGATGTCGCCGTAGCTGCAGGTCTCGCCCGCCGGGATGGCGGTGAGCGCCCGCCACACCGCCTGCTGGAATGGCGTGCCCTGCAGGTCCAGCGGCACCGTGAAGGGCGTGGCGGGGTCCAGCCAGTACGCCGCGAGCTCGCGTGCCAGATGCGCCAGCACCGGCTGCGCCGGGTCGACGGGAACGGCCCCCACTTCGGGCGCGTCGAACCACAGCAGCGCCAGACCGCGCGCCGTGGCGGCGGCGGTCAGCGGGCCCAGCGGGGACGGCAGCGTGGCCTGCGCGACGAGATGCTCCGGGGTTCGGGTCATGGCGGTGGTTGCGATCATGGCGGATTCTCCAGCGAGTGCCACAGGCGGATCACGGCATAGGCGCGCCAGGGGCGCCAGGCCTCGGCGGCCCGCGTGGTGGCGGCGACATCGCGCGTGCCCAGGGCGTTGAGCAGCCCGATGTCGGTGGCGGGGAAGGCATCGGGCCAGGCCAGCGCGCGCATCGCGATCAGCTGCGCCGTCCAGTCGCCGATACCGGGCAGGGCACGCAGGGCGTCCAGCGTGGATTCCAGCGGCGCGCCGCGGTACAGCGGCAGCCGACCTGCCGCCACCTCGCACGCCAGCGCCTGCAGGGCGCGCACGCGCTGGCGCACGATGCCCAGCCGGCCCAGCGCCTCGGGGTCGGCCTGCGCGATGGTGGCGGCGTCGGGGAAGAGGCGGTCCAGCCCCTCGAACGGCGTCTCGATGGTGCGGCCGTACTGCTGCACCATGCGCTGCACGAGCGTGCGCGCGGCCTTCACCGTCACCTGCTGGCCGAGGACGACGCGCAGCGCCAACTCGAAACCGTCGAAGCACCCGGGCAGCCGCAGCCCCGGGCGGGGCGGCACGGGCAGCCGCGCCAGCACGGGGTCGATCTGCGCCGGGTCGGCGTCCAGGTCGAAGGCCAGCCGCACACGCTGCATCAGCGCACCCAGCGCCGGGCCCAGCGCAGGCGAAGCCACCAGGTGCAGTTCGTGCCGCTCGGGCACGAACCGGCACTCGATCCAGCCGGCCAGGGCGCCGCTGCCAGTCGGCAGGGCGATCGTGCGGCGCAGCACCAGCCCGACCACCTGCTCGATGCCGGCCATCGCGCGGCGCGCATGAAAGGCCAGCATCGCCTCGATGTCGTAGGGCGGCCGCCACGCCAGGCGCAGCGGCGTGCCGACGGCCGGCCCGGGGCCTTCCCGGCGCAGGCGGCTCGGGCTCAGTCGGTAGCGTTCGGCGAATGCGGCGTTGAAGCGCCGCAGGCTCTCGAAACCGCTGGCCAGGGCCACCTGGGTCACGGGGGCGGCCGTGTCGGTGAGCAGTTGCTTGGCCAGCAGCAGACGCTGCGTGGCGATGAAGTCGCGCGGGGTCACGCCGTGCGTGGCCTGGAAGATGCGGCGCAGGTGGCGGTCCGTCACGCCCAGCCGCGCGGCCAGGGCCGGCAGGGCCAGCGGCTCGCCGGCATGCACCGCGTGCTGCAGCCAGCGCGCCGCCGTGTGCGCCAGCGCGTCGGACGAATCCATGGCGGACAGGCCGGGTGCGATCTCCGGCCGGCACTTCAGGCAGGGCCGGAAGGCCTGCGCCTCGGCCTGCGCGGCGCTGCCGAAGAAGCGGCAGTTCTCGCGCCGGGGGGTGCGCACGCGGCACACCGGGCGGCAGTAGATGCCGGTGGAGGTGACGCCCACGAACAGCCGGCCGTCGAAGCGCGCATCGCGCGCCTTCAGGGCCAGGTAGGCAGCATCGTCATCGGGGAACATTCGGCCATCTTAGGCCGCCGATGCGGGCAGACTCGCCGCTTTCGGACATGTCCACCCGGCCGAAGCTCAGCCCTTGCGCTGGTCGGGGATCTCGCGCACCTCGACATCGACTACTTCGTCGGTGGTAGGCCGCCCCGAGGCGGGGCGCCATGCGCGGGCGGTGGCCTGGCGCCACTCGAACCGCACCGGTGCCGGGCGTCGGCCGCGCACCAGGGACCACAGCAGCGCGGCGATGGCCACGACCAGGCCCAGCAGCAGCGCGCCCACCATCAGCACGAAGCCGACGATGGCGAAGAGGATGCCCAGCAGGGCACCCAGGAAGCCCGGGCCGGAGCGAGCGGAGGGAGTCGGGTCGGGGGAGGGCATGTTCATCCTGGGTGATGGACCGCTGCGGACACGAAAGGTTCCCGCAGCAGCGCCGTGATGATGCCCGATCCCCGCCGGGGCCGCCTGCTCAGAAACTCTGCCACTCGTCGTCGGCGCCGGCCGTGGCCAGGGCGGCGGGCGCGGCAGGGGCTGCCGGCGCTGCCGCCCGCGCCGCAGGTTTCGGCGTCTGGGCGGGCATCTGGGCAGGCGTGGACGCACGTGCCGGGGCGTTGCGAGACGCCGCCGGGCGCGCTGCCGCGTGGGCCTTCGGCGCTGACGCCGTCGTCCCGGCTGCCGTCCTGGCTGTCGTCCCGGCCGTCGAGGCGGTCGACGTTGCCGGCGCGGGCGAATGCGCCCGCCCGGGTGCCGTGTCCTGCCCGATCTTGAACACCGCCACGGCCTTGACCAGCTGCACGGCCTGCAGCTTCAGGCTCTCGGCCGCAGCCGCGCTCTGTTCCACCAGCGCCGCGTTCTGCTGGGTGCCCTGGTCCATCCGCGTGATGGCCTGGCCCACCTGTGCCACGCCTGCACTCTGCTCGGCGCTGGCAGCGCTGATCTCGCCGACGATGTCGCTCACGCGGCGGATCGAGGCCACCACCTCCTGCATCGTCACGCCCGCGCGGTCGACGAGCGCGGAGCCTTCCTCGACGCGTTCGACGCTGGCGCCGATCAGGCCCTTGATCTCCCGGGCGGCTTCGGCGCTGCGCTGCGCGAGGCTGCGCACTTCGCCGGCCACGACCGCGAAGCCGCGGCCCTGTTCGCCGGCGCGCGCGGCCTCCACCGCGGCGTTCAGCGCCAGGATGTTGGTCTGGAAGGCGATGCCGTCGATGACACCGATGATGTCGGCGATCTTGCGGCTGCTGGCGTTGATGCCCTTCATGGTCTCGACGACCTGGCCCACCACCTCGCCGCCCTGAACCGCGACGGTGGACGCGCCCTGCGCCAGCTGGCTGGCCTGGCGTGCGCTGTCGGCGTTGTTGCGCACTGTCGCGCCCAGCTGGTCCATCGTGGAAGCGGTCTGCTGCAGTTCACCGGCCTGCTGCTCGGTGCGGCCCGACAGATCCTGGTTGCCGGCGGCGATCTCGCCACTGGCATGCGCGACGTGGTCCGATCCGCGGCGGACTTCGGTCACGGCCTGCGCCAGGCTGTGCTGCATCTTGTCCAGCCAGGCCAGCAGGCTTTCGCCGTCGCCGGCGCTCAGCGCGATGGACGTCGTCAGGTCACCCTGCGCCACGGCGCGGGCGACGGCGACGGCCGTGCGCGGTTCGCCGCCGAGCTGGCGCAGCAGATTGCGCGTGATCATCGCGGCAAAGGCCGCCCCGAGCACCAGCGACCCGATCAGCAGCCCGATCAGCGTCCAGCGGGCCTTCTGGTAGACCGTCTCGACATGCGCCGCTGCCGCGTCGCTGCCGTCGTAGTTGAACTGGATGAGCTTGTTCAGCGAGCTCACCGTATCGTCGAAGGCCATGCTCGACACGCCGTCGGTGATGTCGGCCGCTTCCTGCTGCTGCTTCGCGCGGCCCAGCTGGATGACGCGGTCCTGGGACTGGCGGTAGGCCGCCCAGGCCTTCGTCACGGCGGCATGCAGTTCGCCTTCTTCGGCGCCCTGCACGCGGGCGGCATAGCGTTCGGACAAGGCCGCCAGGCTCTTGGCCGAAGCGGCCATCTTCTCCTCGTATTCGGCGTGATAGCTCTTGTCGTCGGTGCGGCTGTGCTTCACCTCGAACTCACGCGTCTCGATGACGAGCGCGCGGGCGTCCGACAGGTCGCCCACGCCCTTGAGCCATTTTTCGGCCAAGGCGACAGTTTCCTGATCGACGGCCCTCAGGCCGAAGAGACCCGTCCCGCCGACGGCGGTGGTCAGCAGCAGCACGACGGAGAAGGCAGCAAGGAGTTGGCGGCCTACCGTCATGCGGTCGAGCCAGCCACCCCATCGGAAGGAGGTCTTCATCGGGGGCCCCTGGCTTACTTCTTGTGGCCGATGTAGCTGACGCCGATGATCTTGCCGCCGGCGTCCTTGATCGGGTTGTAGCAGGCGTCGAAGGCGGTGCCGAGCACGTCGATCGGGCCGCAGTACTGGTCGCCCTTGGAGACGGCTGCGTAGGCGGCGTTGCGCGCCAGCTGCGTGCCGATGCCGCGCTTGCCTTCCGGCGTGAGCACGTTGGTGCTGACACGCACGAACTCCTCGCCGTCCTTCACGAACACCGTGGCCGTGGCCTGGTGCGACTTGCGGATGCCGTCGACGACGTCGAAGTTGTTGTTGATCTTGCGCTCGCCAAAGTAGATGGCGGGCACGGTCTTGCCTGCGACGCTGTCGGTGCCTTCCAGGCGCGGCGCTCCGATCTTGCTCAGCCGGCCGTCGAGATCGGCGATGGTGGCCTTGGGGTCGGGGGCGGCGTGGGTGGCGGCGGCGCCGGCCAGCACGGCGGCGGCAAGCACGAAGCGGGTGAAACGCATGGCGAATCCTGTCCGGGAGAAATTGATTCGACTCCGCCCATCGGAGTCGTCCCGGATTTATCGGTGCATGGAGTTCCTGACTTGAATCAAGCCAAGTGCAGTTTCCAGCCTACATCGCCTTGAAAAGGTGAACGTATGCACGACTCACCGGCAATTCCTGCGGATGCCCGCGCACACGCAGATAAAGCCGGCTGGATTCGTCGCGTCGCGTGCCCGCCAGATGATTCAGGTTGAGGATGGTCGAACGATGAACCTGGACAAACAACTCGCAATCCAGTTGAGACATCAAATCAACAATGGGCGTGCGAATCAGAAATTCGTTGCTGGCCGTCTGCACGCAGGTGTACTTGTCGTCGGCGCGAAAGAAGAGCACGTCCTCGACCGGGATCTGGTGCATCAGGTCCCCGGCGCTCGCGCGGATCCAGCGCAGGCGCTCGCCCTGCGCGCGCGGCTGCAACTGCGCCAGCGCGCCGGCCAGGTGCGCGTCGGCCGCATCGGGCTCGGCCTGCAGCAGTGCATGCTGCAGGCGCTCCACGGTGCGCTGCAGCCGGTCGGCTTTCACGGGCTTGAGAACGTAGTCCAGCGCTTCCTGCTCGAAGGCCCGCACGGCGTATTCGTCGTAGGCCGTGACGAAGACCACGCGGGTGTTCCCTTCGATGCCCTGCGCCACCTCAAGGCCTGTAAGCCCCGGCATCTGGATATCGAGGAATGCGATGTCCGGCTGCAACTCGGCGATGCGGTCCGCCGCTTCGATGCCGTTGCGCGCCAGGGGTGCGAATTGCAGTCCGGGCCACAGCGCGGCCAATTGCTGCTGCAGGTGGCGGGCCAGTGGAAGCTCGTCGTCGGCGATCAGCGCCAGGGTCATGCGGGGCTCCTGGTGAAGGGCAGGCGCAGTGTGGCACGGGTGCCGGGTTGAAGCGCCTCGAGCGAGAGCGATGCGCCGTCTCCGTGGCGGGCGCGCAGGCGCTGGCGGATGTTGTCAAGCGCAATGCCGTGGCCCGTGCTGCGCCGCTTCGGCGCGTCGGGGCCGAGCCCGTCGTCGGTGACGGACAGCAGCAGCACCCCTTCCTGCACGCGGGCGCGGATGGCGATGCTGCCGCCCTCCAGCTTGGGCTCCAGCCCGTGGTGGATCGCGTTCTCCACCAGCGGTTGCAGCAGCAGCGGCGGCAGCACGGCCTGCCGCGACTCGGCATCGGCGTCGATGGTGAATGTCAGGCGGTCTTCCATCCGCAACTGCAGCAGGCGCAGGTAGGCGTCGGCCAGGTCCAGTTCGCGGCCGAGCGTGCTCTCGTCCTTGCGCAGGTTGGCCAGCGTGGCGCGCAGGTAGTCCGTGAAGGACTCGAGCATCTGCCTCGCGCGCTGCGGTTCGATGTCGATCAGGGTCAGCACGTTGGCCAGCGTGTTGAACAGGAAGTGCGGCTCCATCTGTGCCTGCAGCAGGCGCAGCTGCGCTTCGGCGGCGCGCTTCTCGGCCTCGGCCTTCTGGGCCCGCGCGTTGAAGACCAGGTAGATCACGGTGCTGATGAGAATGCCGAGAATGGCGCTGCCGACCAGGCTTGCGGCATCGATGCGGATCCATCCCGCACCTTCCTCGCTCACGAGCCACACGCCGAGCGGCCAGCCGATCAGCACGCCCAGGATCGGGATCGACGAGAAGAAGATCCCGCGCTGCCCATTGCTGAAGGCCCGGATGCGCTGGACGCCCACCACGGCGATGGCGGCGCTGAACAGCAGATGGATGAGCACCGAGATGGTGAGCGAGATCGCGAAGTTGACCCGGAACCAGCGCATCCAGGCCCAGCCGTCCAGCCAGATCTCGGGCCTTCGGGCGCCGGCGTTGGCCATGCCGACCAGCGTGAAGACCAGGCCCACGGCCAGCGCGAAGATCAGCGTCCAGAGCCACTGCAGCCAGGCCGGCCCCGGCGGAGTCGTGTCGCTGGTGACCCAGGCATCGAGCGACTGGCGGAGCAGGAAACGTCGGGTGTTCATGGGGCGCAAGTGTAGGAACGGGCGTACGGGGAGGGTCGGCGCCTGCGACGAATGGCGAGCCAGCGCGACGAACGGCAGGGCGGGGCGGCCTCCCTACAATCCGCCGGTCTCCACGCCAAGTGCCACCCATGAAAGTCACCGCTTCCGTCTTCAAGGCCTATGACATCCGCGGCGTCGTCGGCAAGACGATCGACGAACGCTTCGCGCGGCACCTGGGGCGGGCCTTCGGTTCGCAGGCGCTGGCCGAGGGCGAGAAGGCCGTGGCCGTGGGGCGTGATGGCAGGCTCTCCGGCCCGGGGCTCGTGAAGGCGCTGATCGCCGGCCTGAAGTCCACCGGGCTCGACGTGGTCGATCTCGGCGCCGTGACGACGCCCATGGTCTATTACGTGGCCGCCACGCGCGGGGCTCACGGCTGCCGCAGCGCCATCCAGGTGACCGGCAGCCACAACCCGAAGGACTACAACGGCTTCAAGATGGTGCTGGCCGGGCGCGCCATCTATGGCGACGAGATCCAGGCCCTGCGCCGCCGCATCGAGACCGAGACCTACACGAAGGGCACCGGTCGCAGCGCGAAGATGGACATCGGCCCCGAGTACGCGGCGCGCATCACCGGTGACGCCCGGCTCGCCCGGCCGATGAAGATCGTCGTGGATTCCGGCAACGGCATCCCTGGGGCATCCGCGCCTGGCATCCTGCGCGCGCTGGGCTGCACCGTGCAGGAGCTCTACAGCGAGGTCGACGGCGACTTCCCGAACCACCACCCCGACCCCAGCAAGCCCGAGAACCTGGCCGAGCTGATCGCGGCGGTGAAGAACGGCGACGCCGAGCTGGGCCTGGCCTTCGACGGCGACGGCGACCGCCTGGGCGTGGTCACCAAGCAGGGCAACATCATCTACCCCGACCGGCAACTGATGCTGCTGGCCACGGACATCCTGTCGCGCAACCCGGGCGGCACGGTGATCTTCGACGTCAAGTGCTCGCAGCGCCTGGCCCCGGCCATCCGCGCCGCGGGCGGCGTGCCGCTGATGTGGAAGACGGGCCATTCGCTCATCAAGGCCAAGCTGAAGGAAGTGAACTCGCCCATCGCCGGCGAGATGAGCGGGCACATCTTCTTCGGCGAGCGTTGGTACGGTTTCGACGACGCCACCTACACGGCCGCCCGCATGCTGGAGATCCTCTCGCGCTCGAAGAACCCGAGCCGGGTGCTGAACGCGCTGCCCACGAGCCACAGCACGCCCGAACTGAACGTGAGCTGCGCCGAAGGCGAACACCACGCCGTGGTGACCGAACTGCAGGCCCGCGTGGCCGACGGCCGCCTGAAGTTCGACGGCGCCGAGGTGGGCACCATCGACGGTATCCGGGTCGACTGGCCCGATGGATTCGGCCTCGTGCGCGGCTCCAACACCACGCCGGTTCTCGTGCTGCGCTTCGAGGGCCACGACCGGAAGGCCCTGAAACGCATCGAGAAGACCATGATGGCCGCCCTGCGCGCCGTCAAGCCCGATGCGCAGGTGGCCGAAGCCGCTCACTGAGATGCAGCCCGTCAACATCCTCTGCATCAAGTGGGGCACCAAGTACGGTGCCGACTATGTCAACCGGCTGCGCTCGATGGTCGGGCGGCACCTGAACCGGCCGTTCCGCTTCGTCTGCCTCACGGACGATGCCGCCGGCATCGGGCCCGACGTGGAGGTCTTCGACATCCCGCAGGTGGGTTTCGCCGATTTCGACCAGCGGCTGCCCTGGAGCAAGGGCCACGGCTGGCTGAAGGTGACGAGCTTCGCGTCGCCGCTGTACGACCTGAGCGGCCCCACGCTCTTCATCGACCTCGACGTGGTCATCGTCGGCGACCTGGGGCCGTTCTTCGACGTTCCGGGCGACTTCCTGGTCATCAAGGAGTGGGACAAGTCCGACGGCACCGGCAACACCTCGGTGTACCGCTTCACGATCGGCGCGCACCCCGAGCTGATCTCCCACCTGGCGGCCCACAAGGACGAGGTGCTGCGCGAGGTCCGCAACGAGCAGGAGTACGTCACGGGCGCGCTGTCGAAGCAGGGCCGGCTCGGCTACTGGCCCGATGCCTGGTGCCGCAGCTTCAAGCGCCATTGCGTGCGCCGCGGCCCGCTGCAGTGGTTCCTGCCGCCGCAGATTCCGCCCGGCGCCAAGGTGATCGCCTTCCACGGCAAGCCCAACCCGCCGGACGCCATCGCGGGCGTCAGCGGCAAGTGGTACCGGCGCGTGCTGCCGACCGCCTGGGTGGCCGAGCACTGGCGCTGAGCGCCCGCGCCTGATGGCACTGCGCCTGTATTCGGCGGCGGCGCACGCCCTGCGCGCCGTGGCGTGGCCGGTGCTGTGGTGGCTCGGGCGCCGCGTGCCCGCCTTCCGCGAGCGCTGGAGCGAACGGCGGGGCCAGGTGCGCCTGCCACCTGCCGCGCGGGGCGGCATCGTCGTGCACGCTGTCTCGATGGGCGAAGTGGCTGCGGCGGTGCCGCTGGTGCGTGCGCTGCTGGCCGCGCGGCCGGGGCTGCCGCTGGTCTTCACGTGCACCACGCCCACCGCCTCGGCCCGCATCCGCGAGACTTTCGGCGACGCCGTCTTCCACGTCTACCTGCCGTTCGACACGCCCGGCGCGGTGCGGCGCTTCCTGGACACGCTGTCGCCGCGTGCGCTGGTGGTGCTGGAGACCGAGCTCTGGCCCAACCTGCTCACCGCCGCGCAGGCTTGCGGCACGGCCGTGGTGCTGGCCAATGCCCGCCTGTCCGCACGCTCGGCGCGCCGCTACGGCCGGTTCCAGGCGCTCGCGCAGACCCTGTTGAACGCCACCGACCTGCTGCTGGTGCAGGAAGACGCCGTGCGCGAGCGTTTCCTGCGCCTGGGCGCCGCACCGGCGCGCACCGTGGTCACTGGCAGCCTGAAGTTCGACACGCCCTTGCCGGGCGACCACGCGGCGCGCGTGGCGCGGTTCAGCGCCTGGGTCGGCTCCCGGCCGCTGTGGGTGGCTGCCAGCACCCACGACGGCGAGGAGGCCGCAGTGCTGGACGCGCAGGCGCAGCACCCCGGCAGGCTGCTGGTGCTGGTGCCGCGCCACCCGCAGCGCTTCGAGGCGGTGGCGGCGTTGCTGGCTGCGCGCGGCGTTCCCTTCCAGCGCCGCAGCGATGGTCGCCCGGTCGACGCGGGCACGGCCGTCCTGCTGGCCGACAGCATGGGCGAGCTCACGGCCTGGCTGGCGCTGGCCGAAGCAGTGTTCGTGGGCGGCACGCTCGCGCCGGTGGGGGGGCACAACCCGCTCGAGGCCATGCAGTTCGGTGTGCCGATGGTGGCCGGCCCGCATGTCTACAACTTCGCCGAGGCCTTCAGCGATCTCGACGCGGCCGCGGCGGTGCGCCGCATCGACACCGCAGCCGGGTTGGCGCCGGCGCTGGCCGAGTTGTCCGGCGACCCGGTTGCCGCCCGTGCGATGGGCGAGCGGGGCCGCGCGCTGCATGCGCGCCGGGGCGGCGCCACCGCGCGCACCCTCGAGCCCCTGCTCGACCTGCTCGACCGGCGCGCCGGTCGGGTGCAGACGCCGGTGGCCGACGGCGTCGTGTGGACCGACCCCGCCCTGCTGCCGCAGCCTTCGGCGCGGCTGTTCGACCCGGCCGCCGGCACGGCGCGTGCGGCTGGCAGCGGGCGCGGCACGGTGTGGTTCGTGCCGGCGGGTCTGCGCACGCTGGTGCTGCGCCACTACCGACGCGGCGGCCTGATGGGCCGCCTGATCGCCGACCGCTACCTGCGCGAGCCCCCGGCCCGCAGCCGCGCCATGGCCGAGTTCGCGCTGCTGCAGCGCATGGCCGGCTGGGACCTGGCCGTGCCGCGCGCGGCGGGCGCCCGCTGGCAGCGGGCCGGGGCGTTCTATCGAGCCGACATCCTGGTCGAGCGCATCCCCGGCGCCGAGGATCTGAGCGAGCAGTTGCAGCAGGCGCCGCTGCCCGCTGCCGCCTGGCAGGCCGTGGGTGCCGCCATCGCGCGCCTGCACGCGGCGGGGGTCTGCCACGCCGACCTGAACTGTCACAACCTGATGCGCGACGCCGAAGGCCGGGTGTGGATCATTGACTTCGACAAGTGCGAGGTGCGGGCCCCCGGCCCCTGGCAGCAGGCCAACCTGGAGCGGCTGCGCCGCTCGCTGCGCAAGGAGCGCGGCCGACTCGCGGCCTGGCACTGGGCTGAATCCGACTGGCCGGCGCTGTTGGCCGGCTACGAGTCGGGCGCGTAGGAAGCGCCGCCTAGGACCGGATCAGATCACGCAGCGGCGTGCCCACGCCCGGCAGCACCGAAGCGTCGAGCGTGGCGCGCGGCACCTGCAGGTGTTCGTGCAGCAGGCCGTGCAGCAGGGCGCGCAGGTCGGTGGTGATGCGCAGGTCGCGTCCCTCGAACCGGTCCTTGGGGGCGAGGCCCGGCCAATCGCCGAGCACGCGCCCGCCCCGCACCGCGCCCCCGGCCAGGAATGCCACGCCGCCGCTGCCGTGGTCTGTGCCGTTCGTGCCGTTGATGGCCACCTGGCGCCCGAATTCGGTGACGACCAGCACGGCCGTGGTGGCCCAGCGCTCGCCGAGCCCCGCCTGCAGCGCGCCGAGCATGGCGTCGAGCCGGCCGAGGTTCTGGGCCAGCACGCCCCGCGGGGCATGCTGGTTGGCGTGGGTGTCCCAGCCGCCTATCTCCAGCACCGCGGTGCCCGGGCCGTTCGGCTGCGCCATGAACTCCGCCGCCTTCGCGGCCAGCGCCTCGACCGCGGCGCTGCCCGGGCTCGCCATGCCGCCAGCCATCGGGGCGGCGTGCAGCGTCCTGGCGCGTGCCAGCGCGGGGCCGAGCGCCGCATCGGCCGCATACAGGCGTTCCAGCCTCGACAGCAGGTCGGGCGCCGGGTCCGGCAGGGCGGATGGCGCCCAGGTGTCGACGGCCGGCGCGCCGCGCAGCACCAGCGGCACGTTGGTGCTCAGGCCGAGTGCGCCGCCGCCCGTGACCGCCAATGCCCGGCCGAGCCAGCCGTCGTCGCGATCGTAGGGCTTCAGGCCGCCGGACTCCAGCAGTTGCTGCGCATCGAAGTGCGAGCGTTCGCGGTAGGGCAGGCCGGTGGCGTGCAGCACCAGCAACTCGCCGCGGCCGTACATCGCATGCAGACGGGTCAGCTGCGGGTGCAGCGCGTAGGGGCCGTCCAGCGGCAGCGGCCCGGTGCCGAACTGCCCGAACTGGCTGAACTGGCTGAACTGGCCGAGGAGGCCGCGTGCCTCGGCGAAGGCGGGATCCCCGGGCACCGGTGCGGCCGACAGGCCGTCCATGCCGCCCCGCAGGACCACCAGGACCAGCCGGCGGTCGCCGGGCGCCGGCGTCGTGGCCAGGCTCAGCGTGGCCCAGGGCAGTGTGGCCAGGCCGAGGAGCGCACTGCGGCGTCGGATCATCGCTGTCCCCTTGTTCATCGCCGCTGGAACTCCGGCGCCAGCAGCAGCAGCGTCAGCGCCTGCTGCCCGTCGGCGGCTCGTTCGAGCTCACGCCGCGTGTCCGGGCTCAGCCACGGACCCATCGCGTCGGCGGCCAGGATGCGGCCGTCGATGCGCCCGCCCACTCGCGCCCCGACACGGTTGGCCCATTCCACGCGCTTCCACACGGCGTCGGGCCCCAGCCAGTCGGCCGCCCGATCGGACCAGCCGGCCGGTGAAGGCGCACCCTGGGGGCGTTGCCCCATGGCGGTCGTGCCGCCGTCCGAGGCACGCTCGAAGGCCGACCCGCCGAGACCCAGCAGGCGGGCGCTCGAGATGACGAACTCCTCGGGGGTCTTGAGCTTGGACGGCCCGCCGCGCCAGGCCTCGGGTGAGCGCACGAGTTCGGTCGCGACGGCCTGAAGGTCGCCCTCGGTGCGCTGCCAGACGGCAGCCAGCCGATCCACGAGTGAAGCCGGCGGATCATCGGCCAGGAAATGGCGGCCCAGCTTCGTCGCGATGAAGCGTGCCGTGGACGGATGAAGCGCGAGATCGCGCAGCAGTTCCCCGAGCGCCTGCGGCCCCTCGGCGTAGCGGCGTCCGAGAACGGTCTTGGGCCCAGGTTCGTGCCAGGCGGGTTGAAAGCCGGCGGGGCGCCATCCGGTGAGGACGGCCGCGAATGCCGTCACGTCGGCCTGCGTGTAGCCGCCGTTCACGCCCAGCGTGTGGAGCTCCAGGACCTCGCGCGCCAGGTTCTCGTTCAGACCCCGGGTGCCCGGTGCGAAGGTGCCCAGCCGTTCCAGCCGCCGCACGGCCGGCGATGCCGGCCCGGACGAAAAGTCGTTGTCGAGGTAGCGCAGCATCGCCGGGTGGCGCACGGCAGCCCCCAGCAAGGCTTCGAAGGAGCCGGCGACGTGCGGCCGGATGGCATCGCGCTCGAATGCGCCCGCCAGACCGCGCACCGTGCCCTTGCCGGTGGACACCGAGAAGTGGTTGGACCAGAACAGCGCCAGGCGCTCGGGGTAGGGGCGCGTGGTGACAGCGGCCGTTGCCAGGCGCGCCCGCTGGTCGGCCTGCACCATCAGGCGAAACTGCGCGTTGATGTCGTCGACCGGGGTTTGCGGGGCGGCCCCGCTGGCCGCACCCTGAGGGTCCGGCGCGGGCGGCGCGGCCAGGCGGGCCTGCGTCTGCTGCTGGAACAGGGCCGTGTAGCGGGCCAGCGCGGCAGCGGTGTCCGGCAGGTCGGCGCCCGACTGCGCGTCGGCCGGGCCGATCTGCGCCAGCAGCCAGCCGGGCCCATCGTTCCCGACCACGCCGAGGGAGGCTTCGCCCAGCCCGAAGCGGTGCGCGGCGATGGCGGCGGCTTGACTCATGCCGCCAGTGTGCGCCAGATGGCGGGACTACTTCGCCAGCAGTGCGTTGACCGCATCCACGTCACCCACGTCCAGCTGGCCCGAGGCCTGCTGCAGGCGCAGCCCGCCCACCAGCACGTCGTAGCGTGCCCGGGCGAGGTCGCGCTGGGTCTGGAACAGCTGCGTCTGGGCGTTCAGCACGTCCAGGTTCACGCGCACACCGACGCGATAGCCCAGCTGCGTGGCTTCGAGCGCCAGCTTGGTGGACGATTCGGCGGCTTCCAGGGCCTTCACCTGCGCGATGCCCGACTGCACGCCGAAGTAGGCCACGCGAGTGCCTTGGGCCACGCCCCGGCGGGCCGCGGCGAGGTCGTTGCGGGCCTTCTCCTCGAGCGAGATGGTTTCCGAGATGCGGTTGCCGGTGGCGCCGCCGGTGTACAGCGGCAGGTTGAACTGAAGGCCGATCGAGGCATTGCGCGTGGGCGAGCCGGGCGTGCCGCTGGGGTAGCGACCCGCGTACTTGGCCAGCCCCAGCGAGGCCACGGCGTCCAGCGTCGGGCTTTCGGCGGCGCGGGCGCGGGCGATCTCCAGCGTGGCGATCTCGAGCCCTGCCTGCGCGCGGCGGATGGTGGGGTGCTGTGCGTCACCGGTGCCGACCCAGACCTCGGGGTCGGCGGGCAGCACCGCGGGCAGCACCACCGGCACCACCAGCGGCTTCGGGGCCACGCCGGTGCGGCCGACCAGGGTGTCGAGCGCGATGCGCTTGGCGCGCAGGTCGTTGTCGGCAGCGATCTCGCGGGCCTGTTCCAGGTCGAACCGGGCCTGGGCTTCACGCGTGTCGGTGATGGTGGCGGTGCCGACCTCGAAGTTGCGCTTGGCGGACGCCAGCTGTTCGGCGGTGGCGGCCTTGCTGGCGCGGGTGGTTCCCAGGCTGTCCTGCGCCGCGAGGACGTCGAAGTAGGCCTGCGCCAGCCGCACGATCAGGTCCTGCTCGGCCGCTTCCAGCTCCGCCTTGGAGACGGTCAGCGACTTGCGGGCCTGCTCCTGCGTGGCGGCATTGGCGCGGTTGAACAGCGGGTAGCGCCCGGAGAGCGTGGCGCTGATGGTGTTGCTGTCGCCGGCGGGCACGTTGGCGGGGTCGACGTTGGCGGTGGTGGCGGCAGCGCCCAGCGATGCGGACGGCAGGCCCAGTGCATCGGCCTGCAGCGCCTTGAACTCCGCCGACTGCGCCTGGGCGCGGGCCGCGAGGTAGGTGGCGTCGAACGCACGCGCGGCTTCGTAGAGCTCGCGCAGGTTCTGCGCGAAGGCCGAAGGGGCGCACCCGAGAGCCAGCACGGCGGCGGTGGCAAGGGTTGAGAGACGCTTCGAACGCATGGGCGATCCTTATGGGACGGTTTTTCCGGTGGGGTTCCGGGTGAGATTCAGTAGCGCGGCACTTGCGGGTCGACCAGAGCCGACCAGGCGTCGATGCCGCCCGCGAGGTTGTACACGTCCTCGTACCCCTGATGCATCAGGAATGCGACGACCTGCGCGCTGCGGGCCCCGTGATGGCAGATACACGCGACGGGCTGCGTCTTCGGGATCTCGGCCAGACGGGCGGGGACCTCCCGCATCGGGATGTGCAGCAGGGGTGCGCCGGGCAGGTCGATGCGCGCCGTCTGCACTTCCCAGGGCTCGCGCACGTCGAGCAGGACGAACCCCTCTGGGGCTGCGCGCGCGGCGAGTTCAGGGCATTGGAGGTGTTGCATGGGGTTCAGAACTGGAAGCGCGAGGCCTGGGTGAAACCTTGAAGGCGCGGCGCGGTGGTGTCGAACAGGTCGGTGTCGGACCAGGCCGTGTCACCCGCGCGCGTGAACAGGCGGGCCCGCATGATGGGCTCGTCGCCCACGATGGCCAGCAGGCGCCCGCCGCGCTTGAGCTGCTCCAGCAGGGCCCGCGGCACCTCCGCGACCGAGCCGGACAGCACGATGGCATCGAAAGGCGCCTCGCCGGGCAGTCCGCGCGCACCCTCCTCGGGGCTGACGGTGCGCACCGTGACATTGGTCAGGCCGGCGCGGCGCAGGTTTTCGGTGGCGGTGGCCGCCAGGGCGGGGTCGCACTCCAGCGAGATCACCTTCTGCGCGCGGTGTCCCAGCAGGGCCGCCATGAACCCGCTGCCCGTCCCGATCTCGAGCACCTTCTCGTGGCGCTGGAGCTGCAGCTCCTGCAGCAGCCGAGCCTCGAGCCGCGGCTCGAGCATGAACTGCCCGCCAGGCAGCGGAATCTGCGTGTCCATGAACGCCATCGCCTGATGCGCCGGCGGCACGAAATCCTCGCGGCGCACGGTGGCCAGCAGCGACAGCACCACGGGGTCCAGGACCTCCCAGGGGCGAATCTGCTGCTCGATCATGTTGAAGCGGGCGAGTTCGGTATTCATGCTTATACGGGGTAGGGTATCAGAATCAGGGCAAACCCGATTCTAGGAGGCTCGCCTGAAGCCGCGCTTGCTCCAGGCCGCCAGATCGTCGAGCCAGCAGTAGATGACGGGCACCACCACCAGGGTCAACAGCGAAGAAGTGATCACGCCGCCGATGACGGCCTGGCCCATGGGCGCGCGCTGCTCGGAGCCCTCGCTGATGGCGAAGGCCAGCGGCACCATGCCGAAGACCATCGCCAGGGTCGTCATCAGGATCGGGCGCAGCCGGACCCGGGCCGCGTGCAGCAGCGCCTCGGAGCGCTCCATGCCTTCGGCGCGCGAGCGGATGGCGAAGTCCACCAGCAGGATGGCGTTCTTCGTGACCAGCCCCATCAGCATCACGATGCCGATGATGGAGAACATGTTCAGCGTCGAGCGGAAGGCCAGCAGCGTCAGCACCACGCCGATGAGCGTGAGCGGCAGCGAGCTCATCAGCGCCATCGGCTGCAGGAAGCTGCGGAACTGGCTGGCCAGGATCATGTAGATGAACACCACCGCCAGCGCCAGCGCGCCCACCGCGTACTGGAAGGACTCGGTCATGTTCTTCGTGGAGCCGCCGAAACTGTAGCGGTAGCCGGGCGGGAAGGCGATGCCGTCGAGCACGCGGCGGATGTCGGCCGAGACGTCGCCGCCGCTGCGGCCCAGCGTGTTGGCGTCGTAGTTGATCTCGCGGTTCAGGTCGCGCCGGTTGATCTGCGTGAGGCCGGTCGAATCGCTCACCTCGGCCACCTGCGACAGGCGCACCAGCCGCGGGCTGCCATCGGCCGCCGGGGCCACCAGCAGCGGCAGCTGCGCCAGGTCGGCGGTGCGCTGGCGCGCCTCGGGGGCGAGCTGCACCCACACGTCGTAGGCCTCGCCGTCGGGCGCGCGCCAGTTGCCCACGTTCTGGCCCGCCACGAGCGTGCGCAGCGCGCCGGCCACCGAGTTGACGTTCAGCCCCAGGTCGGCCGCGGCCTGGCGCTTGATCACGACCGAGGTGGTGGGTTTGTCGGGCTTGAGCGTGCTGTCCAGGTCCACCAGGCCCGGGATCTTCGCGAGACCGGCGTTGATGTCGCGCGCCAGGCGCTGCAGTTCTCCAAGATCGGGGCCCTGGACCGAGAACTGCAGGCTCTTGCCGCCGCCGAGGTCGGGCACGCCGATGTTGGTGACGGTGATGCCCGGGATGCGCGCCAGGCGTTCGCGCATCGGCACGGCCATCTGGTCGACGCTGCGGCTGCGGTCCTTGCGGTCCTTCAGGCGCACGAAGACGCTGCCGTAGTTGCGGCCGCGCGCGAAGCCGCTGTTGAGCGTGACCACCGTGTAGCGCACCTCCGGCAACTCGCGCAGTGCGGTGTCGATCTGCCGCGCCCGGGCCTCGGTGACGGCCAGCGAGGTGCCGACCGGCGTGTAGAAGTTGACCTGAGTCTCCGAGAAGTCGGCCTTCGGCACGAACTCTGCGCCCAGCACCGGGATCAGGAAGAAGCTGCCGACGAAGGTGGACAGCGCCAGCGCGACCGTGGCGATCTGGTGTTTCAGCGACCAGCCCAGCACGGCCTGGTAGCCCTCGGCCAGCCATTCGGTGAAGCGCTCGAAGGCGCCGGTCACGCGGCCGATGGTGCGGTTGTACAGGCCCTGGCCGCTGTGGGCGTGCCCGGCTTCGGGGTCCTGCCAGATGCTGGACAGCATCGGGTCGAGCGTGAAGCTCACGAACATCGAGATCAGCACCGCGGCGACGATGGTGATGCCGAACTCGTGGAAGAACTTGCCGACGATGCCGCCCATGAATCCGATCGGCAGGAACACCGCCACGATGGACAGCGTGGTGGCCAGCA
Source organism: uncultured beta proteobacterium (assembly GCA_903938815.1). GTDB lineage: Bacteria > Pseudomonadota > Gammaproteobacteria > Burkholderiales > Burkholderiaceae_C > Rubrivivax. The sequence goes on along the minus strand of CAJAES010000035.1, from coordinate 6,467 downwards.
CGGCCAGGCCGATCTCCTCGGTGCCCTCGAGCGCGGCGGTGCGGGCGTCCTTGCCCATCTGCACGTGGCGCACGATGTTCTCGCGCACGACGATGGCGTCGTCGATCAGCAGGCCCACGCACAGGCTCATGGCCATCAGCGTGATGTTGTTGATCGTGAAGCCGAACAGGTACATGAACAGGAAGGTGCCGATGAGCGAGATCGGCAGCGTCAGCCCGGTGATGACCGTGGAGCGCCAGGAGTTCAGGAACAGGAAGACGATGAGCACGGTCAGCGCCGCGCCCTCGATCAGCGTGCGCTGCACGTTGGCCACGCCCACGCGGATGGGCCGCGATCCGTCGCGGTTGATCTCGGTGGCCATGCCCGAGGGCGTGACGGCCTTGGCCTCGGCGAGCGCCTTCTGCAGGCCGTCCACCACCGCGATGGTGTTTTCGCCCTGGCTCTTCTGCACGGACAGCAGCACCGTGCGGCGGCCGTTGTAGAGCGCCAGGCTCTCGATCTCCTGCGGGCCGTCGACGATCTCGGCCACCTGCCCGAGCTTGATGGCCACGCCGTTGCGGCGCGCCACCACGATGCCGGCGAAATCCTCGGGGCGCTGGATGCGCGCGTTGACCTGCACCACGCGTTCCTGCTCGTTCGCGCGCAGGTTGCCGAGCGGGAGTTCCTGGTTCTCGCTGCGCAGCGCGGCCAGGACCTGGTCCACGCCCACGCCCTGCGCTTCCAGCGCCGCCGGGTTCATGCGCACCTGGATGCGCCGCTCCACGCCGCCGATGATGGATACCGAGCCCACGCCGCGCACGTTCTGCATGCGCTTGACCAGCACCTGGTCAGCCCAGGTGGTGAGTTCCTGCGGGCTGCGGCTGTCGTCGGGAGAGAGCACGGCCACGTCGAAGATGGGGGTGCTGGCCGGGTCGAAGCGCGAGACGCGGGGCTCCTGCACATCGTCGTTGAGCAGCGGGCGCAGCAGCGCGACCTTCTCGCGCACGTCCTCGGCAGCCTTGCGGCCGTCGATGTCGAGGTTGAACTGCACCACCGTGACCGAGCTGCCCTCGTAGGAGCGCGAGAACATCGTGTCGATGCCGGCGACGGTGTTCACCGCCTCCTCGACCTTCTTCGTGACCTCGGATTCCACGATCTCCGGGCTCGCGCCCGGGTAGTCGACCGTGATGACGACGGTGGGGAAGTCGATGTTGGGGAACTGGTCGACCGACAGCCGCTGGTAGCTGAACAGCCCGAGCACGACGAAGGCCAGCATGACCATCGTGGCCATGACGGGGTTGCCGATCGAGATGCGCGTGAACCACATGGTTCAGGGCACCTTGACGGGCGTGCCCGCGCGCAGCGTGCCGACCGTGCCGCGCAGCACCACGGCGCCTTCGGGCAGGCCGGTGGCGATCTCGATCGCGCTTTCGGGCGCGCCGCCGAACGTGGCCAGGCCGCGCTGGCCGGTGGTGACCTCGATGCGCTGCACCACGCCCTTGTCGGCTGCCAGCACGTAGGGGCGCGCGCCGTCCACCCGCAGTGCGGACAGCGGCACCACGCGTGCCTGCCGGCGGTCCAGTTCGATGGCGCCCTGGGCGAACAGGCCGTGGCGCAGGCCGGGCGTCGCGTCCAGGGACAGGTAGACCATCACCGCGCGGGTGCCCGCCTGCGTGCTGGGGCTGATGCGGGCCACGCGCGCCGTCACCGGCGCCTGCAGGCCTTCCACCCGCAGCGCCGCCGTCTGGCCGACGCGCAGTTCAGCCACGTCGGTCGGCGCCAGCGCGGCGGCAAGCTCGAGCCGGGAGAGGTCGACGATCTCCAGCAGCCGCGCGTCCACGCTGACGCGCTCGCCCGGCTGCACGAAGCGTTGCGAAATCAGGCCGCCGATGGGCGCCGTGACTTCGGCGTCGCGCACCGTCTTGCGCGCCAGGTCGGCGGCTGCCGTGGCGGCGGCCAGCGATGCGCGCGCGGCCGAGACGTTCGAGTCCGAGGTCTCGAGCGCGTTCTTCGAGATGAAGCCCTGCGCCACCAGGGCCCGGTTGTTGGCCAGCGTGCGGTCTGCGATGTCGAGCTGCGCCTTGGCGGCAGCAGCCTGGTCCTCGGCCTGGCGCAGGCGCAGGCCGGCTTCGGTGGCGTCGAGCAATGCGATGCGCTGGCCCGCGCGCACGGGGTCGCCTTCGCGCACGCTCACCTCGCGCACTTCGGCGGCGATGCGTGCCTTCACGAGCGCCATCTGTACCGCGGCGAGCCCGCCCGAGACATCGACGGTGCGCACCAGGGCCTGGGTGCTCGCGCGGGCCAGGTCGGTGGGAGCCAGCTCCACCGAGGCCGGCGCCGACGCCGCTGCCGCAGCGGCACTCGCGGCAGCGGCCTGCGAGGCGCTTCGACCGCGCAAGACCAGCAGCGCAGCCACGATCACGGCCACCGCCAGGGCGGCCCAGAGCAGGTACTTCTTCATGGGTTGGGGCGTTCCAGGCCCCGCAGGACCAGATCGAGTTGCGTTCGCAGCAGCGAGGTGGGTTCCATCGCCATGCCGTGAACCGGGCAGGCGCCGAAGGAGTGGCGGTGCAGGGCCATGAAGATCATCGGCGCCATCAGCGCGTGGGCCACTTCGTGTACCGGCAGTTCACGGAACTCGCCGCGGTCGATGCCGCGCTGCACTGCGCTGGAGAACAGCCGGTCGGCCGGAACGATGACCTCGTCCGAGTAGAACTGCGCCAGTTCGGGAAAGTTGCGCACCTCGGCGATCACGACCTTGTGGATGCCGGCGGCAGGCGTGGCGCCGAAGCGGTCCCACCAGATCTGCATCAGGGAGCGCAGCAGGCTGGACGTGTCGCCGTCGAAGTTGCCCACCAGGTCCTGCCCCTCGGCGATCAGGTTCGACAGCTTCTGCCGCACCACGGCCTTGAACAGCTCTTCCTTGCTCGGGTAGTACAGGTACAGCGTTCCCTTGGAGACACCCGCGCGCCTGGCGACCTCTTCGGTGCGTGTGGCCGCGAACCCCTTCTCGACGAACAGCTCGAGCGCGGCGTCCAGCAGTTCCTGCGGGCGTGTTTCCTTGCGGCGTTGTCGGGTTCGGGGTTCGGGTGTCGTGGACATCTGTTTACTGACCGGTCGGTCATTAATGTAGCCAATGGCGCGCGCCGGGGTCAACCGGATGTGCCTCGGCGAAGTTCTGGTACGGTGCGGTGAACCCGAAGGAGCCTCGATGAGACGCTGGTGCTGGATCCTGCTGTTGGCCCTGGGCGGTTGCGCGGGCCTGGGCGGCCCCCGGTCGGTGACGATCACTCCGCAGGAGATGTCGGCCCGCCTGGCGCGCGAGTTTCCGGTCGACCGCCGCCTGCTCGAGGTGTTCGACGTGCGCGTCTCCGACCCCCGCATGCGCACCGAACCCGACAGCAGCCGCGTGCGGGCGGACTTCCGCGTCCAGGCCACCGAGCGCCTGACGGGTGCGCGTTTCGACGCGAACCTGGGGGTCCTGGCGGGTCTGCGCTGGCAGGCGAGCGACGGCACCCTGCGGCTCGAGCGGGTGGATCTGGACCTGCCCGAGACCCTGGGCCGCGAGCAGCCCTGGCTGCGCCGCGTCGGCGCGCTGCTGGGTGCGCGCGTGTTCGAGGACCGCGTCGTCTGGCGCGCGCCGGCCGACACCGGCCTCACCGTGGAACGCATCGCCGTCACGCCGGCTGCCGTGGTCCTGTCGGTGGCGCCGGCCCGCTGACGGCGGGCGGAATGCACGGGCAAGCCCGCCGGTGTCAGCCCGCAGTGCCGCGCCGGGGGCGCCGCCGATATCATGGTGCGCTTTGCGCTGACCGGAAGGTGCACCCCTCTTGGACCTGATCCTGCTGCTCAAGGCCGCCGTCATGGGCGTGGTGGAGGGCCTCACCGAGTTTCTTCCGATCTCCTCGACCGGGCACCTCATTCTGGCGGGCTCGCTGCTCGATTTCACGGGGGACCGGGTCAAGGTCTTCGAGATCGCCATCCAGACCGGCGCCATGTTCTCGGTGGTCTGGGAGTACCGCGAGCGGCTCGCGCGCACCGTGCGCGGCCTCGGGCACGACCCCGTAGCGCAGCGCTTCGCGCTGAACGTGATCGTGGCCTTCATTCCGGCGGCGGTGTTCGGCCTGCTGCTCGGAAGCTGGGTCAAGCAGCATCTCTTCGCGCCCGTGCCGGTGGCCGTTGCGCTGGTGGTGGGCGGCTTCCTGATCCTGGCCATCGAGGCGCGTCACAAGCGGCTCTATGGCGAACGCGACCTGGAGGGCACGCGCCAGGCGCGGGTCGAGACCGTCGACGACATGAGCGTGTCCGACGCGCTCAAGGTCGGGCTGCTGCAATGCCTGGCGCTGATTCCTGGCACCAGCCGCTCCGGCGCCACCATCATGGGCGCGCTGGTGCTGGGCTTCTCGCGCAAGGCGGCCACTGAATTCAGCTTCTACCTCGGCATTCCGACGCTGATGGGCGCGGGCGCCTATTCGGTCTGGAAGCAGCGCGACCTGCTGTCATGGGCCGACGTGCCGATGTTCGCGGTGGGTACCGTGGTGGCCTTCTTCAGCGCGCTGGTGTGCATCCGGTGGCTGATCCGCTACGTGTCCACGCACGACTTCACGGTCTTTGCCTGGTACCGCATCGTGTTCGGCGGCCTGGTGCTGCTGACCGCCTACACGGGCTGGGTCAGCTGGGCCGTCTGAAGACCAGGTCCCACACGCCGTGGCCCAGCTTGATGCCGCGGTTCTCGAACTTGGTATCGGGCCGCCAGGCCGGCCGGGGCGCGTAGCCCTCGGCCGTGTTCACCAGTCCCGGCGCGGCCGCCAGCACTTCCAGCATCTGCTCGGCATAGGGCTGCCAGTCGGTGGCGCAATGCAGGTAACCGCCCGGCGCCAGCCGTGAGCGCAGCAACTGCACGAACTCCGCCTGGATGAGCCGGCGTTTGTGGTGGCGCTTCTTGTGCCAGGGGTCGGGGAACCACACGTGAACGCCGGCCAGGGTGTCGGGCCGGATCATGTGCTCGAGCACCTCCACGGCATCGTGCTGCAGGATGCGCAGGTTGGCCAGCTGCCCCTCGGCGATGCGCTTGAGCAGGGCGCCGACGCCCGGCTCGTGCACTTCCACGCCCAGGAAATCGGTGTCGGGCATGGCGGCGGCCACCTGCGCGGTGGCGTCCCCCATGCCGAAGCCGATCTCGAGAATGCAGGGTGCGGTGCGGCCGAAGGTGGCTGTCAGGTCCAGCGGCGCGCCCTGGAAGGGCAGCACGAAGCGTGGCCCGAGTTCGACCAGGGCGCGCTGCTGCCCGGTTCCCATGCGGCCGGCGCGGGTGACGAAGCTGCGCACCGGGCGCCGGGGGAATTTGGATTCAGTCATCGGGCCGGGATGGTAGCGCCCCGGGGCCCCACAATCCGCCGCAGACGCGCCCGACGCGCGCATGAGGAGACACGCTTGCCCATGAGCGACATCGAGATCGCGCGCCAGGCCCGCCTGCAGCGCATCGTCACCCTGGCCCGGGACCGGCTCGGCATCTCCGACGAGCACCTGGTGCCCTACGGCCACCACAAGGCCAAGCTCTCGCTGCCCTTCATCGACAGCCTGTCACGGCGCTCCGGCGCGAAGGACGGCCGCCTGGTGCTCGTGACCGCGATCAGCCCCACGCCGGCGGGGGAGGGCAAGACCACCACCACGGTCGGCCTCGGGGATGCGCTCAACCACATCGGCCACAAGGCCTTGATCGCGCTGCGCGAGCCCTCGCTCGGCCCGGTGTTCGGGCTCAAGGGCGGCGCCACGGGCGGCGGCTTCGCCCAGGTGGTGCCGATGGAGGACATCAACCTCCACTTCACCGGCGATTTCCAGGCCATCGCGCTGGCGCACAACCTGCTGTCCGCGTGCCTGGACAACCACATCCACCACGGCAATGCACTGGACATCGACGTGCGCCGCGTCGTGTGGAAGCGCGTGGTGGACATGAACGACCGGGCCCTGCGCGACATCACCGTGGGCCTGGGCGGCCCGGCCAACGGGTTCCCCCGGCAGGACGGCTTCGACATCGTGGTGGCATCCGAGGTGATGGCCATCCTGTGCCTGGCCACCTCGCTGCGCGACCTGAAGGACCGCCTGGGCCGCATCGTGGTGGCCGAGACCCGCGCCCGCCGGCCCGTGACCGCGGCGGACCTGCGCGTGCACGGCGCCATGGCCGTGCTGCTGAAGGACGCGCTGGCGCCCAACCTCGTGCAGACGCTGGAGAACAACCTGGCGCTGCTGCACGGCGGCCCGTTCGCGAATATCGCCCACGGCTGCAACTCCGTCATCGCCACCCGTGCGGCGCTGCAGCTGGCCGATTACGTGGTCACCGAGGCCGGCTTCGGCGCCGACCTGGGCGCCGAGAAGTTCATCGACATCAAGTGCCGCAAGTCGGGCCTGCGGCCTGACGTGGCGGTGGTGGTGGCAACGCTGCGTGCCCTCAAGCACCATGGTGGCGTGGATGCCAAAGACCTCAACAC